>QHXX01000155.1:0-3207 GCA_003223135.1 Acidobacteriota bacterium
ACGGACCGCTCGTCTTCAGGAGGTGTTCCGGGTCGGCGTAGGCTGCCGCGGAGATGAAGGCCACCACACCCTGGTGCGCTTCGCCGTCCGCGAGCCGATCGAGCGCCTCGACGGGCTGGCGCAGGACCGGCACGCCGGCCTGGTGAGCCGCCTCGAGCAGGCGCCTCACCCGGCCGTCGCCGCGGGACGCGGCGACCAGGACGCGCATCACGCTGCGCTTGCGCGCCTGCAGAGCCTCGAGAACCGCATGGATGCCGAAGACCTTCTCGCTCACGCGGACATTCCCTGCGTGGCGGACAAAAGCGCCCTGGCCCTCTCGGCGCATGAGGCGATCCGCTTCCTGAGGGGCAGCCGGCTGCCCTCTTCGATGACCGGCAGCAGCTTCACCATCTCGGGCCCCGAGGAAGCTCCGGTCAGGGCGATACGGATCGGATGGTACAGATCGCGCCCCTTAGTACCGGTCTCGCGGCGCACCTCGTCGGCCACGGCCTGGAAGCGCGGCGCGGTCAGCGACTCCGGGCCCAGACGCCGCACCAGCACCTCGATCACCGCCCGCGACTTCGGGTCCACCAGCGTCTTCCGGACCTCGGGATCGTCGAGACTCTTCCTGGCCTCGAACTCGAAGAGAAACGCGCTGGCCTCCGGAAGCTGCCTCATTCTCGGAAGCCTGTCGGCGTACAGAAGCGCCAGGCGACCCAGCCACTGCTGGATCTCGGGAGAGACGTCCCGGTCCAGAAGACCGGTCTCGATCATCTGCTCCGCGGCCATCTCCGCCAGGCGGGCCACCGGCAGGCGCGCCATGTGCCGGGCCGCCAGCGCGTCGAGCTTCGGGCGATCGAAGATCGCCGGGGCGCGCGACACGCGATCGAAGTCGAACTGCGCCACGAGCTCCTCCCGTGTCAGCAGATCCTGCCCGCTGGGCGGCGACCAGCCGAGCAGGGCCAGGTAGTTCAAGAGCGCCTCGGGCGGATAACCCTGCTCGCGGAACCAGACGACAGACGCCGCCCCCTCGCGCTTGCTGAGGGGTGCGCCGTCGCGCCCGAGAATCAGCGGCAGGTGGGCGAAGCGCGGCAGGGTCTTCGTTCCGAGCGCGCGGTACACCAGGATCTGGCGCGGCGTGTTGGAGAGGTGGTCGTCGCCGCGAATCACGTGGGTGACGCGCATCAGCGCATCGTCCACCACCACCGCGAAGTTGTAGGACGGCCAGCCGTCGCGGCGCAGGATGACGAAATCGCCGATCTGCGACACGGGGAAGCGCACGTCGCCGTGCACCATATCCGGACATTCGATCGATGGCTCGTGGCCCGCGGCGGCGGCAACGTTGAACCGCACCGCGAACTCCTCGCCGCGCCGGCGCCGGAGCATCGCCTCTTCCCTCGGAATGACCCGGCAGCGCCCGGTATAGAGGGAGGCCCTCCCGGCATCCCGCTGCGCCGCGCGCTCCTCCTCCAGGACCTGCGGCGAGCAGAAGCACGGGTAGGCCAGACCGCCCTGGAGGAGCTCCTCGGCGCGCGCACGGTACAGCGCCAGCCGCTCCGACTGACGGTACGGCCCGTCCCCGCCCCCTTCTCCGACCCCTTCGTCCCATCCCAGGCCGAGCCAGCGCAGGTCCTCCATCAGCCGCGTCTCGTGGTCCGGGCTGGAGCGCGCGACGTCGGTGTCCTCGATGCGCAGGAGAAAGACGCCCCGGTGTCTCCGGGCGTACAGCCAGTTGAACAGGGCCGTGCGGGCGTTACCGACGTGCAGCTCCCCCGTCGGCGAAGGCGCAAAGCGGACGCGGGGCGCATTCATCATGTCGGTCCCGCGAGCAGTGCGATGGCCTGAGCCATGATGCCCTCCTGCCGGCCGACGGCGCCCATGCCCTCCAGTCTCTTCGCCTTCACGGTCACGCTGTCGACGGAAACACCGAGCGCCGCGGCGAGCATTTTCCGCATCGCCGCGATGTGCGGCTGCAGGCGCGGCGCCTCCGCCAGAATCACCGTGTCCACGTTGACGATCTCGAAGCCGCGCGTTCGGGCCTCCCGCATGACCTCCTCGAGGAACCACAGGCTGGGGCGGCCGCGCAGCGTCTCGTCGCTGTCCGGGAAGCGCGCGCCCATGTCCTCGAGACCGAGGGCGCCCAAAAGGGCGTCGCACACGGCGTGCGACAGGACGTCGGCGTCCGAATGGCCGGCCAGGCCGCGCGGATGCGGGATTTCGACGCCGCCCAGGACCAGCCGCCGACCGGGCCGCAGCGGGTGCGCGTCGACGCCGCAGCCGACGCGCAGGAGCGGCCGTTTCACGTGCGTCTCTGTAAGCCGGGCGGCGGGGGTGGCGTCGTTCGCACGCGCCGCGCGCCCGGGGGCCGAACGCTGTCTCGATTTAGGCACGCTCCCCTCCGTCCGTGTCCTGCGCCAGGATCGCCTCCGCCAGCGCCAAGTCGAGCGGCGACGTGATCTTGAGGTTGCGCGGCGACCCCTCGACCATATGGACCCGATGCCCCGTCCTCTCGACGAGCGCCGCGTCGTCCGTCCCGAGAAAACCGTCGCGTGTCGCCCGCGCGTACGCCCCGCGCAGCACCGGGCCCCTGAATCCCTGCGGCGTCTGCGCCAGCCACAGGCGGCCGCGCGGCAGCGTCGCCTCGATGACGCCGTCCGGCGCGACCTGTTTGATCGTGTCGGTCGGCGGGATGACGGGGACCGCGGCCCCGTACCCGGCGGCCGCCGCGATCACCGTGTCGATGACCTGCCGGGACACCAGCGGCCGCGCCGCGTCGTGCACGAGGATGATCTCGTCCGTCCCCGGCGTCAGCGCCTGGAGGCCGGCGCCCACCGAGTCCTGCCGCGTCGCGCCGCCGGGGACGAGCACCACCTTCCCGTGAGGCGGCCCGAGGACGCGCGCCGCTTCGCCGGGGTCCGGCACCGCCGCGACGACCCGCTCCACGCCAGGGTGGGACACGAAGACGCCGATGGAGCGCTCCAGGAGGGTGAGGCCGCGCAGGCGCAGGAAGGCCTTGGGCCGGTCGGCCCCCATGCGGACGCCCCTTCCCGCGGCGACGATGATGGCGAGGACAGTCATGCGTGACGCGCGCCCCGGGGGACCCGGCAGGATCCCGCCCGGCACCGTGCGGGGGCATCGGGCCGCGCGGCGCCGTCGCGGCCCGGGCCCTCAGATCTTGAGGATCTCTTCTTCCTTGTGCTTCGCCAGCTCGTCGATCTGGTGGATGTG
>QHXX01000155.1:3233-6704 GCA_003223135.1 Acidobacteriota bacterium
GAGGCCCAGGTCCGAGGAGCGGATCGCCTTCTCGATCTTCGCGATCAGCGACACGTCCCACGGCTGCGCCACGATCAGGGTCGGGTCCGGGATGGTCAGCGTGGCCACCTGGTTCAGGGGCGTCGGCGTCCCGTAGTACTCCACGGCGATCCCGTCCAGCATGGCGAGCGAGGCGCGGCCGGTGCGCAGGGTCGCCAGCTCCTTGCGCGTGTGCTCCACCGTCTCATTCATTTTCTGCTGGGCACGCTGGTTGATCTCGTTGACCTTCATGGCTCACTCCTTCACGATGGAACCGATCTTCTCTCCCATCACCGCGCGCATGATATTGCCCCGAACGCCAAGATCGAAGACGATGATCGGCAGGTGGTTGTCCATGCACAGGGAGATGGCCGTCGCATCCATCACCTTGAGACCCTTCTCCAGGACCTCGAGGTAGCTGATCGAGTCGAACTTTCTCGCCTTCGGATCCTTCTTCGGGTCGGCCGAGTAGATCCCGTCCACCTGGGTGGCCTTCAGGATCACCTCGGCCTTGACCTCCATGGCGCGCAGGGCGGCGGCGCTGTCGGTCGTGAAGTAGGGGTTGCCGGTGCCCGCGGCGATGATCACGACGCGACCCTTCTCGAGATGCCGCATGGCCCGGCGGCGAATGTAGGGTTCGGCCACCTGCCGGATCTCGATGGCCGAGAGGACCCGCGTGTGCACCTCGAGCCTCTCGAGCGCGTCCTGGACCGCCAGCGAGTTGATCACCGTCGCCAGCATGCCCATGTAGTCGCCGGTGACCCGGTCGATGCCATGGGTCGAGCCGGCCAGGCCACGGTAAATATTGCCTCCCCCGATCACCAGGGCGACCTCTACGCCGAGGGCGTGCACGTCCTTGATCTGCTCGGCGAGGAGGCGGATGACCTCGAACTCGAGGCCGAACGGCTTCGATCCCATGAGGGCTTCGCCGGAGAGCTTGAGGAGGATTCTGCGGAACTTAGGCTGTCTGGCCACGTTGGGAGCCTTCGGGAGATCCCTCTAGCGCGACGTGTGACCCGAACCCTGCTGCTTGCCGTCCTGGCCGAGGACGAAACGCGCGAACCGTCTGACCCGGATGTTCTCGCCGGTCTTCGCGATGACGTTGTGGAGGACGTCCTTCACGGTCACGTTGGGATCGCGCACGAAGGGCTGCTCCATGAGGCAGAACTCCTGGTAGAACTTCTCCATGCGTCCGGCGACGATCTTGTCGACCACCGCCGGCGGCTTGCCCGAGGATGCCGCCTGCTGCCGGTAGATCTCCCGTTCCTCTTCGAGGACTTCCTTGGTCACCTCATCGCGATCGACCACCCGCGGCTCGCAGGCGGCGATGTGCATCGCCAGGTCCTTGACCAACCCCTGGAAATCCGCGGTGCGGGCCACGAAGTCGGTCTCGCAGTTCACCTCGACCAGAACGCCGATCCGTCCGCCGGCGTGAATATAGGCACCGACGGCGCCTTCGCTCGTCGCCTTCGTCGAACGCTTCACCGCCGTCGCGTGGCCTTTCTGGCGCAGGATCTTGTGGGCCCGCTCCAGGTCGCCAGCGGCCTCGACCAGGGCGGACTTGCAGTCCATCATGGGCGCCCCGCTCTTGTCGCGGAGTTCCTTCACCATCGACGCGGTAATCTCCATCCACTCCTCCTGCCTGCTCTCTTCGCTCGCCGCACCACCCGCGCCCGGGGCGCCGCGCGCCGGAAGGTCCGGGTCCGTTTCTTTCTACGACTGGACGGGGGTACGTCGGGTGCGGTGCGGGGTTTTTGGCTTCAGTCCGTTACCACGCGACCGCCCGGGATGACCGTCGTGCGCTCCGCGGTCCCCTCGACCTTCACCGCTTCGCTCTCCGGTTCGGTGTCGCCTTTGGGGCCGGCCTCTGCGGCCGGCGGCTCGCTGCGGGGAGCGGCCGGCTTGCGTCGAGGCGCCGCGCGGCGGCCGTCTCCCACCGGGGCGCGGCGTGCGTGCCGGCCCGGGGAATCCTCGCCCAGCGCCGGCATCCCGGCCACCACGACCCCGCCGCCGCCCGCCGCCGCCATCGCCCCCTCGGACTCCTGCTCCCCGGCCTGCTTTTCGTAGATGCTGCGCCCCTCCACGATCGCGTCGGCGATACGCGACGCGAACAGCTTGATGGCGCGAATCGCGTCGTCGTTTCCCGGAATCGGGTAGTCGATGTCTTCCGGGTCGCAGTTGGTGTCCACCACCGCGACCACCGGGATGTCGAGCTTGCGAGCCTCCTGGACCGCGATGTGCTCTTTCTTGGGATCGATGATGAAGAGCGCGTCCGGCAGGCGATCGAGGGTCTTGATGCCCGACAGGACCTTCGCGAGCTTCACACGCTCCTTCTCGAGCTGCAGGAGCTCCTTCTTGGTGTACCGGCCCTCGACCGGGTTCTCCAGGAAGTTCTCCAGCCAGCGCAGCCGTTCGATGCGCTTCTTGATGGTGCGGTAATTGGTGAGCGTGCCGCCGAGCCAGCGCACGTTGACGAACGGCATGCCGACCCGGGTGGCCTCCTCCGCGATCGGTTCCTGGGCCTGGCGCTTGGTGCCGACGAACAGGATGGTGCCCCCCTGGGCCGACTCCCCGACGAATTCGAGAGCCTCGCGGAACTTGATGAGGGTCTTCTGGAGATTGATGATGTAGATACCGTTGCGCTGCCCGAAGATGTACTCCCGCATCTTCGGATTCCACCTCTTGGTCTGGTGTCCGAAGTGGACACCGGCCTCCAGAAGCTCTTTCATCGTGACCGCCGTCAAATCGTCCCTCCTGTCCTTGCCCCGGGCCGTTAACGCTTCGAGTACTGGAAGCGGGCGCGCGCGCCGCGCTGCCCGTACTTCTTTCTCTCCTTCACGCGCGAATCGCGGGTCAAGAACCCCGCCTCCTTCAGGCGGGCGCGCAAGGTCGGCTCGAACTGCACCAGCGCCCGGGCGATCCCGTGTCGCACGGCGCCCGCCTGCCCGGCCTCGCCGCCGCCTGCGACGTTGACCAGGACGTCGAACTTGTCGTGCGTCTCGGTCAGGACCAGAGGCTCGCGCACCACGCGCTGCAGCGCGTCGGTGTGGAAGTACGCGTTCATCGGCCTGCGGTTGACCTGCATGCCGCCCGAACCGGCTCTCAAATACACGCGGGCGGTGGCCGTCTTCCTCCTGCCCGTCGCGTAGTACTGCATCACCGACATGCGGGTGGTCTCCGTCTTGGTTTCAAGCCGGGATCTGGATCGGCTCCGGCCTCTGGGCCTGGTGCGGATGGTTGGGTCCGGCGTAGACCTTCAGCTTCATCCCGAGCCGGCGCCCGAGGCTCCCCTTCGGGAGCATCCCCTTCACCGACCATTCGACGACGCGCGTCGGCTTCTCCTTCAGCATCCGTCCCGCGGCGACCTGCTTGAGCCCGCCGGGATAACCGGTGTGCCAGCGGTAGAACTTCTTCTCCGGCTTCCGCCCGGTCAGATGCACCTTCTCCGCGTTA
>QHXX01000156.1 GCA_003223135.1 Acidobacteriota bacterium
CATCACCAGCACACTGATGACGTCGTAGATGATCTGCTTCACGACCACGGCACCCGGCCAGGGCTGCACCGCGTAATAGATGAGATACATCGGAATCGTCATCAGCACCGCGATCGCGATCCCGAAGCGCAGCCCCTGGCCCACCGCGGGCTTCCCCGACTCGCGCCCCTTGAGGTAGATCCACGTAAACCCGAACCCCATCAGCGCATCGGCGAGCAGCATCCACATGAAGTAGCCCTGCGCCTCCGCCTCAGGCCGGAGGAGGTTGGGCAGCTGGGCGTAGTCGTTGTGCAGAAGGACTCCGTGCACCACGAATCCGCTCATCAGGAACAGAACGGACATCACGACTCCCGAGATCCAGAACCGACCCCCCATCGGGCTCCTCCTTGGTTTGGATGGCGTGAAGTACGGCCGCCGCAGAAGGCGGCGCGTCGTTCCTCGATGGGGACCTTTCTACTCCACCCCGCCGCGACCGCGCAAGGGGCGGAGTTATGGACAACCAGACGGACACTTGTCCAGGCCAGGGAACGTGGTTGCGCGTGTAAAGGAAGACCAGTGACCTGACTCCTTATGCGTGTCCCTCATGGCGGCGAGGAGAGGGCGAACGATGATCGCTTTCGGGGATCTTCCCCAGCAGGCGGAGAAGGGCGTCGAGTGTTGTCAGGGGGTGCGGAGGGCAGCCGGGGACGTAAAGGTCCACCGGGACGACGGCGTCGGCCCCGTTCACGACCTGAGGGTGATCGATGTAGGGCCCGCCTGCGATGGCGCAGGCGCCGACGGCGATCACCAGGCGCGGGGATGGGACCGCCTCGTAAGTCTTCCTCAGAGCCTCCTGCATGTTGGCGGTGACAGGACCCGTGATGAGCAGTCCATCGGCGTGGCGCGGCGAGGCCACGAACTGGATGCCGAAGCGGGAGAGGTCGAAGATGACCGTGTTCAGGACGTTCACCTCGACCTCGCAGCCGTTGCACCCTCCGGCGCTGACCTGGCGGAGCTTCAGCGAGCGGCCGAACAGGCGCAGCGCCTGCCGGTCGAGGGCCCGCGCCAGCCGCACGGTCTCGCCGTCGATCACGAGGTCCTCTTTGGTCCGGGCCGCCATCCGGTGGTCGGCCGAGAAGCGGACGGCTCCCGCGGGACAGGCTTTCTCACACTCTCCGCAGAAGAGACACCGCCCGAGGTCGAGCGCGAGCCGCCCGCCGTCGAGACGCAGAGCGCCCGTCGGGCAGGCCTCGACGCAGGAGCGGCATCCGTCCGGGCACTTCGTCGGGTCGAGGACGGGCAGGCCGCGGAACCTCTCCGGCATCGGCGGCATGCTCTCCGGGTAGGGGAGCGTCCGATGGCCCTGCCGCAACCGCTCGAGGAACGCCTTCACCATCGCATCCGCCTCACAGGTCGTGCCCGCAGTAGGAGAGATTGAAGCTCTTGTTGCAGAGCGGGAAGTCGGAGATCGACTGCTGCCGCATCGCGAACGCGAGACCCGGCCAGTTGTGGAAGGACGGATCGACGATCTTGTAGCGCGTGAAGTGTCCGCGCTCATCGGTCCTCGCGACGTGGCAGATCTCGCCCCGCCATCCCTCGACAAGCGAGACGGCCATCGAGGCCGGCCGGAGCGTGCCGGGGTCCTCGTAAACGGGCCCTTCCGCGATGCCGGCAAGCTGCGTGTCGACGAGCCGCGCCGACTCCTGCGCTTCGAGCCACCTCACCTGGGCGCGGGCGGCGTTCCCGTCTCCTCGAACCGTGCGCGGACGGTCGAGGTGTTCCAAAGAAGTCCGGCGGAGCGCCGGAGATCCTCCATGGCCGCCGCGAGACGGGTCCGCATCTCGCCCGCGCGGCCGCCAACGTCGAAGGCGACTCCACCCGGCCGGATCCAGCCGCGCCCGAGGCGGCTGCCACAGACCAGGGCGGTAAGGTTCAGGAACTCGCCGCGGAGCCGGCCGCAGAACGAGGCCGTGGGCAGGTATCCGACGTCCCCCGCCAGAGCGCCGAGGTCGCCGGCGTGGTTGGCCAGCCGCTCGAGCTCGAGCGCGAGGCAGCGCAGCCCCTCGGCCCCTGCGGGGGGCTCGCGTCCCGCGAGGGCCTCCACCGCCCGGGCGTACGCCAGCGCGTGCCCCACGGTCGTGTCGCCTGCCACCGTCTCCATGTAGTGAATCGTCCTCTTGTCGGGGCCCCCGACGAGAGCCGTCTCCACGCCGCGATGCTGGTAGCCGAGGGAGATCTCGAGGTGCAGCACCGTCTCGCCGTGACACTGGAACCGAAAGTGGCCTGGCTCGATGATCCCCGCGTGGACGGGGCCCACGGCGACCTCGTGGACTTCCTCCCCCTCGACGGCGAAAAACGGTACGGCCGACGGCGGCCACGGCGCGGTGGTGCCATTGCGAAAGCTCCCGTGGCGCCGGAGAGGCTTCAGCCACGGATGCCCCTCGGGCAGGACACCCCACTGCTCGGCGATCTCGCGCTCGAAGTTCACCAGCTGCGGGCAGTCCGGAGTGAGCGACGGATAGCGGTCCGCGACGACAGTGGACAGGAGGCCGAGCCGCTGCTGCGCCGGCCGCGCGACCACCGCGACGATCTCCAGCGAGCCGGTGTCGCACGGCGTCCCGAAGAACGCGGAGACTCTCCCGCCCTGCGCGATCTCGTCCAGCAGGGTCGCGCGGAACTCTACGACGCCCACCTCCGGCACGTCCCGGAGGGGGACGGCGGCGGCGTTGCCGACGACGAGGGGAGAGCCGCCCCCCATCACGGCCCTCCCAGCGCGGCGGCGGCCTGCCGCAGAAGCGACAGCAGCGGGCCGGGAACGATGAGTCCGAGCGCCAGGGCCGCGACCGCGAGCGCCGCCGGCGGGGCGACGGCGAGGAAGGGCTCGGCGGGAGCGGCCGCAACGCGCGCCGGAGGCGAGCCCTGGGCCATGCGCAGCATGCTCCGGGACATGGCGGCGAAGATCCACGCCAGGAGCACGAGGAACGCGGCGGCGAGCGCCAGGCGGCCGGCCTCGATCGCCGCACGGGCGATCAGAAACTCGCTCAGGAAGAGCGAGAAGGGCGGCGTTCCCGTGATGGCGAAGAGCCCCGTCACCCAGAGGCAGCCGGACGCCGGCAACCGGCGGACGATCCCCTGCACTTCGTCCACCGACTTCGTGCCGTAGGCATTCAGGATGTTCCCGGCCAGGAGGAACAGCATCGCCTTCGTGATGGAGTGGTTGACCATGTGGAACATGGCCCCGAAGGTCCCTCCGCCGCCGATGCCGATCCCGAACGTCAGGATGCCCATGTGCTCGACGCTCGAGTAGGCCAGCATCCTCTTGTAGTCGGTCTGCGCGGTCAGGAACACGGCCGCAACGCCCATCGAGAGGAGCCCGAAGACGACGAGAAGCGACCGCGCGAAATCGCCCAGCCCGGCCGCCTGGCACACTTGCACGCCACGAAGGATCCCCAGAAACGCGCAGTTGAGGAGCGCACCGGAAAGGAGCGCCGACACGGCGGAGGGCGATTCGCTGTGGGCGTCGGGGAGCCAGGTATGCAGCGGCGCCAGGCCCATCTTCGTCCCGTACCCGACCAGCAGCAGGATGAAGGCCGATCGCAGCCAGTCGGTCTGCAAGGCGCCCGCGTCCGCGACGAGTGTCTGCAAGAGGAGGGGCGTCGTGCTCCCGAGGGGCCGGGTCGCCGCGATGGCGAGGAAGAAATTCCCGAGGAGCGCCAGGCCGATGCCGACCGAGCAGATCATCAGGTATTTCCACGTCGCCTCGAGCGATCGGTGGTGGCGATGAAAGTAGATCAGGGGCGCGCTCACAAGGGTCGTGGCCTCGATCCCGACCCAGGTCATCCCGAAGTGCTGGCTCACCGAAACGAGGGTCATGGAGGCCAGGAAGAGCAGCAGGCACGCCACGAAGACGGCCTCCGGCGCGTTCGTGAACAGAAACCCTTCCTCGAAATCCGGCCGCTCGTCCTTCACCTCGCGGCCAAGGTACCCGGCGACGTAGAGGGCGACGAAGAAGAAGAGCGCGCTCGTCACGGTGAGGACCAGGCGTCCCGCCGCGTCGAGCGCCAGCATGCCGTGCCACTGGGGCGAGGCGGGCGCGGCCCAGGTCGCGAGGGAGAGGCCCGCATGAATCGCCGCAGCCAGAACCAGGAGTCCGCGGCGCAGGGGCGCGGCACCCGGCAGGAAGGCGAGCACAGCCGCGACCACCGGGACCAGAAGGAGAGCGAGGATCATGCGCCCTCAGTACCGCAGCGTCTCGAGCCGCGTCGTGTCGATCGAGTCGAACTCGCGGCGGATGTGGAAGATCGCGATTCCCATGACGAACACCGCCACGAAGACGTCGAGGAGCACGCCCAGCTCGACGAGGAGCGGCGCTTCGTACGCCACACCGACGCCGAAGGCGTAGATACCGTTCTCGAAGACGAGGTAGCCGAGGACCTGGCTGAGCGCCTTCTTCCGGCTGATGATCAGGAAAAGGCCGACGAGCATCGTGGACAGCGCCACGGGGACGAGCAGCGGGGAGATCGGACGACCCGGCACGCGCAGGTGCCGTGCCGCCCAGAGCGCGGCGATGAGCGCCAGCAACCCGACCAGAAGCGAGCTGGTGTAGCCGACGAACGGCTCCACTTCCCGCCGCACCCGGGCCCCCCGCAGCGCGCGGAAGAGGAGCCACGGGAAGACGACCCCCTTCAGCCCGATCGCCGCCGCGGCCATGAAGAGCAGGCGGGGCGCGAGGCTCCCGGGGTG
>QHXX01000072.1 GCA_003223135.1 Acidobacteriota bacterium
ATTCCCCGCAGGTCGAGCACGCGGAAACGCGCATTCCCCTCGGCGACCGAGAGCCCGGCCGGCACTTGGACCGCCTTGCCGGACTGGTTCTCGATGGTGACCGAGAGCTCGATGACGTCCCCGGCCCGATAAGCGGAGCGCCGCGCCGCGATGCGGATCGTGACACCAGGGATCGGCGTGGCCGACTCGATGTTGAGCTTCGCGCCGCGTTTCCCCGCCGGCGGGTCGGGCGTCGATACCCCGTCCACGAGCGTGACGACGTCCGTGTCGCGGGAGCCGTGGATTGTCGGATTCCCGTCGACGTCGCCGGCACCGGGCGCCATGGTCAGAACGTCCTGGTAGTCCCGGCCGAAGATCGGCAACCCGTCGATGAATTCGGAGTTGAACGTCGTCATTGTCGTCGTGGCTTGCGATGGCGCGACCGAAACGCGCTCCATCATTTCGATTCCTGCCGGTGCGCCGTAGGTCATTTCGTAGCTGACGCCCGGCGGCGTGCAGACCGGCACCTCGACCAGCGCCGGCTTCCCTGGCCCGGTGTCGACCTGCTCCTCGACGGCAACGAATGAGGTGTACTTCGAGACCAGGCGATGGGCGAGGGCGACGCGGGTAATCTCCTCGACCAGCACCGGTTGCGGGCTGACGATGAGCCGGTCGGAGAGGTCCTCGATGTGGGCACGCGCCCACAGTGTGCCGATCGCCTCCCCTTCGTCCTGCCGGGCGGGGAGCTGGACGGTGTAGCGCTGCTCGTAGGGCTTGCCGCCCAGCCGAGCGCGCAGGGTCACCTCGGCCTTCCCCGGCTGCCCGTAGCGGCCATACACGGCGACGGGCTGGCCGAGGAACAGGTCCGAGATCTCGCGCGGGTACATGTCGGTCACGCCGAGCCCTCCCCAGTCGATCTGGATGTTGGTGAGGTACGGGCTGCGGATCCGGTCGTAGAAGCGCCGGATCGCCTTGCCGGAGTCGTCGCCCGGCAGGACATATTCCACCGCTCCCCGGCCGAAATCCGCCATCTTGTCGAGCAAGTATCGGTTGACTGAGGTGCCGACGCCGAAGGAGAAAAGCCGCGCGCCGCCCAGGTGCTTCGCCATGTAGGCCAGGATCGCTTCCTCGTTGCCGATGTACCCATCGGTCATGAAGGAGACGATGCGCAGGCGCTGCTCATCTTCCTTGTACTCCAGGGCGGTCCTCACCCCCTCCAGCATGATCGTGCCGCCGTCGCCCGACAGGCGGGCGACGTACCGCAGCGCGCGCTCGATGTTGCCGGGTGTCGCCAGGACGGGGCCGGGCTCGAAGGTCTCGGCCCGGTTCGAGAAGCGCACGATCTGGAACGTGTCGCGCGGATCCAGGCCGTGCAGGGCGTATCCCATCGCCTCCTTGACCTTCTCGATCGGATCGCCGCTCATCGAGCCGGAGCAGTCGACGACGAAGATCATCTCCTTCGGGGTGATGTCCGCGGTCGCCGGTTTCGCCTCGGGTTGGACGAGCATCAGGAAGTAGCCGTCGCCCTCCCCGCGGTGGGGCAGCACGATCAGGTTCGGGGCGTCACCATCGACGCGGTAGCGCAGGACGAAGTCCCGGTTCGGGATCGAATCCTCCTCTTTCAGCCGGATGATGTCGCCACCGCGGCCGTTGCTCTCGACGCGGACCCGATGCGAGGGGGAGACCAGCTCGCGCACCGTGGCGCCGGCGTCCAGCCGCACCTCGAGGGAGATGTCGTGCCCGGTGCGCGTCCCGGGCCGGAGCCCCGGAGGCGTGATGCGCGACGCGTCGGGCACCTCGGTCGTATCGGGCGAGCAGCCCCGTTCCCCGTTCGTCGTGGGCTCGCCGGGGATGAAGCGCGGCCCGACCACCATCGGGAACGAGAACTCGTAGTCGCCCGAGGCGTAGGGGACCGTCTCGAAATAGCGGATCGTGACCGCCACCTCGCTGCCGGGCAGGATGTTCGCCACCGACTGGGTGAAGATATTCGGTCGCTCCTGGTCCAGCAGGGCGGCGATGTGGCCGGCCTGGCGGGCCGCCTGGTACACGGCGCGGGCCTCCTCCCTCCTCTTGATCAGGCCCTTGATCGTCCGGTCGCCGACCTGGATCTCCATGTCGTTGACCGCGGCACGGTCCGGCAGCGGGAAGACATAGACCGCCTCGATCTTCCTGTCGTAGGGATTCTGGAAGGTCTGGATCACCTCGACCTGCGCCACGTTGCCGGTGATCTCGGCGACGACGTCCGTGTGCTTCAGCGGGCACTGCTCGACCGGTCCGCCCGTCGTCAGGACGCGCAGCTCGCCACCGGTGGGGGCGGGCTGAGCGGCGCGCGCCGGCAGGGAGGCCACGAAGAGAAGGGCGAGGACGAGACACGCTTGACCGACAGTCTGTTTCATGACGGCACCTCCGACGAGTTCACGGGGCCCCCGCATTCAATCTACGGTGATTGGACACAGAGTGCCGTTCGGAGTTCCCGCCAGGACGAGATGGCGCGGCATCCAAGGCGCAGCGGTCGCGGAATCAGGACAGCAGATTGAGAAGCCGGAGGAGGGGCGCTCTGTCGTGGAGCGTCTGGGAGCAGGCTGACGCAGGCCGGCGGGTCATCATGGAGCCCGGCCCGTTCTCCGGGCGAGGTGGATCAACCTGTCGAGTATGGTCTCCTGGACGACCAGCTCTTCCTTTCGCGCCTTCGGGAGCCTCTTGATTGCGCCTTCGACTCTCAGAGCAAGGCCCCGGGAGCCGATGACCCTCTGAAACACAAGATGGAGCGGCCCCCTGCCTCGAAGAGATTTCGCGCCTTTGCCCGTCTTCCGCGCGTGTTCCGCGATCCGACGACGCACGTCGGTCGCAATGCCAGTGTAGAGAGCGCCATCTCGACGCCGCACGACATAGACCGACCATCGACGTGGGACTGATCGCCGTAGCGCGAAGCCGGGTAGGCCAGGCATGATGGGTCGGCTCACGATCGCAACTAATTCTACCGTGCCTCGACGCCGCACGATTACTTCGGCCTTGCCGTGGACGCATTCGGCGAACCGGCATTCTGTCCGGCGGAGGCAGCTGGTACACGAGGAGCTTTTAGATTTGGCCGATTCCGATCGTCGGCGGGGCCCTGATCGCCCCGGGTGGCACGGGCATCCCAGGTGAAAACTACTCCGACTTGGTCGTCGCGGTCAGCCTGCGATACGCCGCCAGGTGCTGGATGGCGTCCTTGGGTTTGCCGAGGCGTTCGCACAACAGGGCGAGGTTGAAATGGCAGTCCGCAAAGCGGGGATCTTCGCGCAGCGCCGCCCCATACGCTTCCATCGCTTCATTCTTCCGGCCAATGTCATCGAGAAGGACGCCCAGGTCGTAGAGCAGCAGCGGGTCGTTGCCGTTCACGCGCATGGCCTCGCGATAGACGGCCTCGGCTTTGTCGGGATGCCCCGTTTCGTGGAGCAGACACCCCAGATTGATATGGGCCTTGAGGAGCCCGGGGTCCGCGGCAATGGCCCGCTCGTACGCCTCGAGCGCGGCCTCCCGGTCCTGCGTCTCCAGGGCGACTCCCCGATCGAACCAGTCTTCCGCGCTCGCCGGCGGCTCCACGCCCTGTCGCTCGAGGACGCTCAGGGAGCCTTCGGCGGCGTCGCCCTCGAAGCCGAGCAGTGCGCAGGACGATCAGATCCTGGAACGAGAACCGCCAGGCGTTTCGGGGCCCGCGCGCGGGTGACACGAACCCGGCCTCGACGAGCGATCGGATCCTGCTGCGCGGGAGGTGAACGAGCCTCTCGACGTCGCGCGCGCTGTAGGGGTGCATGGCGAGCCGGCTCCTCCTCTACTTCTTGGCCGTCTTCTTCGCGAAGCTCTCGGTCTCCTCGGCGCGCTTGGGCGGCTTGCGTGCTTCGGCCTCTGACGCGCGCGCCTTGGCGGGAGCCTTCCTTTCAAGGCTTGCGCGCAGGGCCTCCATGAGATCGATGACCTGCGCGCCGCCCTCGGGCGCCTCGGCCATCGTGATTTCCTGCCCCTCGACTTTCTTCTGCACCGCCGCCTCGATGCGCGCGCGCACGTCGTCGACGTAGGGAGCGGGATCGAAGGCGTCGGAAGACTGCTGCTCGATCAGCTGCTGCGCGAGCTTGAGCTCGGCGTCCTTGACCTCGCCCTTGGGAATGTCGATCTCCTGGATCGACCTCACCTCGCCGGCGTAGAGAAGCTGCTGCATGACCAGACCGTCCGCCACCGGCCGGACCATCACGATGTACTGCTTGCCGCGCGCGCCCCAGCGTCCGATCGCGCAACGCTTGGACTCGCGCAGCGCCCTGGCAAGCAGCGCGTAAGGCTTGGCGCCGCCCTTGTCGGGGGCGAGGTAATAGGCCTTGTCGAAGTACACCGGGTCGATGGAGGCTATCGGAAGGAATTCGGAGATCTCCGCGCTGTGCGTTCCCGCCTCTTCCAGCGCCTTGAGCTCGTCGGGAGAAAACATCACATACTGATCTTTCGCGAATTCATACCCCTTCGCCATGTCTTCGCGCGGGACCACCACCTCCTCCTTGGCGCAAAGGTACTGCTGCTTGAGCCGCGACCCGCATGTCTTGTGCAAGAGGTTGAACGAGATCGCGTGGCTCGCCTCGGTGGCGGAAAAGAGCTTCACCGGAATCGAAACGAGCCCAAAGGAGACGGTCAGCGACGCGATAGCACGTGGTGCCATGCTTTCCTCCGGATTCCGTCAAGTCGAGCGGTTGAGCAGACGCTCCAGGTCCTGCTTGCGGTTCAGTGCATCCTGCCATCGATCGCCGGTTGCCGCCAGGCGTTCGGCAGCGTTGGCGATCCTGAAGTCGAGCGGGTGCGCACTCGAGAGCTCCTCCCACGTCAACGGCATCGAGACCGGGGCGCCCGCGGCGCCTCGTGGCGAATAGGCCACGTTCAGCGTCTTGCCCCGGACGTTCATATTGTAGTCCAGGAAGATCTTGCCGGTGCGCTTCGGCACGCTCCACTCCATCGTGATGTCCTTCGGGTGCCGGCGCATGAGGTGCCGCCCGACGAGCTCGCAGACCTCGCGGGCCGCGTCGAAGCCGAGCGTGCGGCGGATCGGCACGAAGACGTGCAGCCCGGTCTTGCCCGAGGTCTTGACGATCGACTCGAGCGACATGCTCTGAAGCAGCTCGCGCAGGCGGAACGCCACTTCCTTCCCCTTCTCGAAGGCCACCGTGTTCAGCTCGGGCTCCTCGCCGGGCGCTTCCTGACCTGAATATATGTAAGGGTCGAGGTCGAAAACAAGGTAGTCGGGACAGTCGAGCACCGAGCTTTCCAAGGCGGCCAGCGAGGAGGCGTAGTCGGTGCCCCGGCCCGGGGCATCCGGGCCCGGCTTGGCGCGCGAATGCCAGACGTGGAACTCGAGCGTCCCCAGCTGCGCCAGCCACAGGAGCGTCGCCAGGTTGTTGCAGAGGAGATAATCGTGCTTCTCGTCCTTGTGCTCGGAGAAAACGGTGATGGTTTCGACGAACTCCGACCGTTCCTGCTCCCAGTGCTTCTGGAAGAAGCGGTGCCCCTGGATTCCCTCCGGCATGCGAATCATGGTGAGCGGACGGTCCGCGAGATGCGGCAGGATGAAGGGCGACACCTGCGCCAGATAACGCAGCAGGTCGCGCTTGGTCAGCGCCGGCTGCTGCAGCGCCGCGTCGGCGGGCCAGTACACGCGATCGAGATGCGTGAGGCGGATGCGGTGGGACCCGACGGCGAGCGGGAAATCTTTCTTGCCGATCTCGAGCTGCGTCAGGATGCGCGCGATCTCGCCCGTCGCGCCCGAGGCGTCGCGCGCCCCCGGAGGGGCCGTGGGCGCCGCCTCCGACACCCGGGGCCGCCGCACGTCCTGCGCCTTCACATCGTCGCGCAGGCGCAGGAACACCGGCGCTCGAAGATGACCGTCTTCGGTCCAGCTGTGGAACTTGACCTCGACCACGACCTTCGGCTCCACCCAGGTGGTCGGGTTCGGCAGCTCGGGCTTCTCGGCGAACGGGCAGTCGTCTCGTTTGAGCGGCTCCAGCTTCGCCTTCAGCTGCTTCAGGGCGCGCTCGTCGAAGCCCGACCCGACGTGCGACGCGAAGACGAGCTTCCCCTTGTCCCAGTAACCGACGAGAACAGCGCCCAGCGCCGCGCGCGATCCCTTTCCCCGCGTGTAGCCGCCGACGACGAAGTCCGCGCTTCGGGTCGGCTTGATCTTCAGCCACAGCGCCGAGCGCCGGCCCGACTCGTAGCGGCTGTCCTTGCGCTTGCCGACGACGCCCTCGAAGCCGCTCTGAAGCGCCGCCTCGTGCAGGGCGATGCCGTCCTCCGACGCGTGCACCAGCTGCACTCTGGGTGTGGTCAGGAGGCATTGCGAGAGATAGCGCCGCCGGTCGCGGTACGGCGACTTGCGCAGATCGACGCCGGCGAAATACGGCAGGTCGAAGCAGTAGTACACGACTGGCACGTTCTGCTCCGCCTCCTTCAGCTCCGCCGCGGTCTTCAGCTGCACGCGATTCTGCAGCGCGTTGAAGGAGGGCCTGCCGGACAGGTCGAATGCCACGATCTCGCCGTCCAGGATCATCCCGCCGGCCGCCTGCTGGCCCAGCTCTTCGGCCAGCCGCGGAAACGACGACGCCAGATCGAGGCCACGCCGCGAGCGCAGCTTCACTTCCTTTCCGTCGACGAAGGCGAGCACCCGGTAGCCGTCGAGCTTCGGCTCCCACATCCAGTCGCGATGGTTGAACGCAACTTCGCCGATCTCGGCGAGCATCGGCGAAAGCCTGGCCGGCATCGACCCGAGATCGCCCGTGGGAACGAGTCGCGACGCCGGAATGCGGCGCGCGGGCACGACCTTCATCTCATCGACCGAGGCGCCGGAAAGCACCGAGCGATCCCGTGCGGTGACCTCGTCGGTCGAGGCGAACCTGTCCTTGTGCTTGATCAGCAGCCAGTTCTTCGCGTCCTTGGTGCGCACCAGGGCGAACGAGCCCTTCACCTTCTCCCCGCGCAGGAGGAAGCTCAGCTTCCCTTTCGCGAGTCCCTCCCTCGTCCGCTCTTCCGCCTCCGCGCGGGCGTGGAACCAGGTCCCGCCTTCGTCCGGCGAATAGACGCCGCAGTCCCAGACGATCACTTCGCCCGCCCCGTACTGGCCGGGCGGTATGATCCCCTCGAACGAGGCATAGTCGTAGGGATGATCTTCCACGTGGACGGCGAGGCGTTTTTCGCTGGGATTGAGCGACGGCCCCTTGGGGACGGCCCAGGACTTCAGGACGCCGTCGCACTCGAGCCGCACGTCATAATGCAAGGCCCGGGCCGCATGCTTCTGGATCACGAAGAGCAGCGGGCCGCTCCGCTCGGCCAGTGCGGGCGGCGGCTCCGGCGTGGCGTCGAAGGCCCGCTTGGCGGCGTACTCGTCGAGAGGCGTGGGCCCGCCTGCGGAGGATCTCTTCACGTGCAGATGCTAACAGGTACGAGCTGGAGTTCATGAAACAGATCGGCCTCGGCAAGTAGGTGCCGGGGGCGCGGAGTTGCCTAGGGCGCTCCGGTCGGGCACGCGGGAGCCGGGATGCTCGATCCACGGGTCGCCAGCCCGAGCGATCCCTGGCCGCACGCGTTGTCCGCCCGCACCACGTAATAGTAGGCCTGGCCCGCGGGAGGCACGCCGTCGTCGGCGAAGTTCGGCAGACCGATCCCGGTCGCGAGACAGGAGTGATCGTACGCGAATGGGCCCGCGATCGTGCCGCGGTAGAGATCGAAGGTAGCGACATGAGGATCGGCGGACCAGCGGATCGTCCGGAGATCCGCATCGACCACGAGCCCCGCGACCTGCGCCGGGGACGACTGGGACGGATCGAGATCGTTGCAGTCGGAGCAGAACGGGTCGCCGTCGCCATCCTGGTCGCGCAGATCGGGAAAGGTGACCGTGATGTCGTCTCCTCTCGACACGTGTCCGTCACTGACGGACAGGTGAAAGGTGAGCACCGCCCCCCCGGCCAGGACGGGCGGAGCGAACGAGGCGAACGGCGTGCCGTTTCCCGTCAGACTCACCGGCACTCCGCTGATCTCGCTCCACGTGTAGGTGAGAGGCTGGGAGTCGGGATCGCCGCTGGCGGACCCGTCGAGAACGACGCGCCACCCCGCCGGAGCGCAGGCGGCCACCCAGGGGTTGCCGAGGCCTACGAACGGAGGCTGATTCTCGTGCAGCGTCACGCTCCGGGTCGCTGAGAGCCCCGAGCTGTCGGTGGCGGTGAGCACGATCTCGTACGAGACAGTGCCGATCACACCGCCGTGCGCCGCGGCGACGAACGTCCCTCCCGTTCCGGTCGTGTCGAGGTAGTCGTGCTGGTGCTCGTTGTGGTGCTGGATGATCGTCCAGCGAAGCGCCTGCGCTCCGAGCTGCCCCTCGTCGGGATCGTCGGCCCGTCCGGAAAAGCTGATCGTCTCGCCGGTCTGGTAGGTCGCGGTCGCCGCCGGCATCAGGATCGTCGCCACTGGAGGCAGCGAGCCGACCGTCACCACGGCGGTGGCCTGCCTCTCGACCTGGCCGTCGCTGACGAACAACGTCGCGGCATACGACCCGTTCTGGGCGTAGGTTTGCCGGAGATCGCATCCGCTCGCCTGGACGCCGTCCCCGAAATTCCAGCGGCAGGTCAAGGGATCTCCGTCCGGATCGCTCGTGCCGGCCGAGGACAGGCCGACTTCGAGCGGCGCGTAGCCGGAGCTCGGCGTCGCGGTGGCGACCGGGAGGGGCGCGTGGTTCCCAGAGCCGACGTAAATCAACCGCACGACGCTGCCGGTGGGGATGGTGAAATCGGTGGCGATGATCAGGATGTCGAGATTGCCGTCGGGGCCCTGGGTCAGATCCACAGGCGTGAACACATCTGCCGACGAGGCGAAATCGGTGATCGGCCCGAGCGAGCCACCGCCTTGGAGAGGCAGGTACTGGATCGAGCCCCGGACGTAATCGGCGAAGAAGTAGGCTCCCTGGTACGCCTGGGGATAGTTGGTCCCCTGAATGAAGGCGCCACCGGTGATCGCTCCGCCCTCGCCGGATGAATGTGAATAGGAGGCGATCGGCGGGGTCTGCACGACCGAAGCGCAAGAGCCGCTGAAGATCGATTGATAATCCGGCTGCGGGTTGGGGCCCTCATAACACGGCCAGCCGAAATCGGCTCCCGGCGGAGACTGATCGATCTCCTCCCATTGGTTCCACCCCACGTCGTTGATGTAGAGGTCGGAGGTCCCGGGCCGGAACACCGCGCGGAACGGATTGCGCAGACCGTACTGCCAGACCTTCGATCGGTTCGCGCCGGGGCCGGCGTAGAACGGGTTGTCCGCGGGCGCCGAGCCGTCGGGGTTCACCCGCAGGATCTTCCCCACCAGCTGATCGAGGTCCTGCGCCCGCAGCGCCAGGGCATTCGCGTTGAAATAAGACGATCCATCCCCGATCGAGGCATAGAGCTTCCCGTCGGGGCCGAAGCGGAGCCCGCCGCCCGTGTGCGAATCGATGTCGGAGGGTATGTTGTCGACGATCACGACTTCGCTCCCCGGCAGCGCGACGTCGCCGTTGGCCGTCATGCGGGTGATCCGGTGGATGCGGGAGTAGTTGTTGATCGGGTTCGGCGGCACGATGTCGGTCGTGTAGGCCAGGTAGACGAAATGGTTCACCAGGAAGTTCGGATCGAGCGTGATGCCGATCAGACCCCGGTCATTGGCGGTGTTGACGGAGACGATCGCGAACGGGGTCGGGCGCAAGACGCCGTCGGCGCCGACCACGCGGACTCTCCCCGTCTTCTCGGCGATGAACAGGCGGCCGTCGGGAGCGTAGGCGAAGGCGGTGGGCCGGTCGAGGCCGCCGACGACCGTCTCGACATCGAAATCGGGCGGCCAGGTGGCGGCGGCCAGGATGACGAACGCTCCGACCAGGACGAACGGCCGGACCGCGCGCAGGTATCTCGATCGCGCCCACCCGCACCTCACTTGAACCCCGCTCCCCCTGTGATTTTGAGCCGTATCATATCCCATCCTCACGGCGGACCCCAAGCGACGGACGCCCTTTATCGGCCCGGGGGGTATGATCTCCCCAACAGCGCGAGGGTCGCTTCACATGCAGATGCTGACGGGAACGAGCGGCTATTCCTACAAGGAGTGGGTGGGCCCTTTCTATCCGGAGAAGACGCCGGCGTCCGCCATGCTGCGCTACTACGCGGAGCGCTTCCCGACGGTCGAGATCAACAACACGTTCTACCGGATGCCGGACACATCGCTGCTCGAGCGCTGGGCGCAGGAGGTGCCCGCGGCGTTCGCCTTCACGCTCAAGGCGCCGCAGCGCATCACGCACATCAAGCGTCTGAAGAACGTCGAGGTCGACGTGGCCGAATTCATGCGGCGCGCGGCCGTCCTGGGGGACAAGCTCGGCATGTTCCTCTTCCAGCTGCCGCCGTCTCTGCGGAAGGATCTTCCCCGATTGCGCGATTTTCTCGGCGCGCTGCCCCCCGGGCGGCGGGTCGCCGTGGAGTTTCGTCACGACTCCTGGCGGGACGACGAGGTGTACGAGACGCTGCGCGCGCGCGGCGCGGCTTTGTGCGTCGCCGACACCGACGAGGGGGACACTCCGTTCGTCAGCACGTCCAATGACGCGTACCTGCGCCTGAGACGGACGCAATACAGCGAGGGCGATCTGAAGGCCTGGGCCGATCGGATCGCGGCGCAGCCCTTGGAGCGCGCCTACGTCTATTTCAAGCACGAGGACGAGGCCCTGGCCCCGCGGTTCGCCCGGCAGCTCGCGGAGATGTGGTCGCGATGAGGCAGACGGCGGATGCTCTGCGGCTCAGCGCCACCGATCTCGCCAATCATCTCGCCTGTCACCATCTGAGCTATCTCAACCTGGCCGTTGCCCGCGGGCTGCGCCGCCCGCCGGATTTCTTCGCTCCCGACGTGGCGATCCTCCGCGAGCGCGGCAATGAGCACGAGCTCGCGTTCCTGAGCCACCTGGAAGGGCAGGGTCTGATCCTGGCGCAGCCGGGGGACGGGCCCGACGAGAAGGTCGGTTTCGAGCGCACGCTCGCCGCCATGCGCGAAGGGGCCGACGTGATCGTGCAGGCGACGCTCCTCGACGGGCGCTGGCTGGGCCGGGCGGACGTTCTGCGGCGCGTGCCGCTCCCGAGCCGTCTCGGGGACTGGTCTTACGAGGTCTGGGACACGAAGCTCGCCCGCGAGACCAAGGCCGGCTCGGTCCTGCAGATCTGCCTCTATTCCGACCTGCTCGAGACGATCCAGGGGGCGCGGCCGGAGCACATGTACATCGTGCCGCCGCGGGATGATTTCAAGCCCGACGTCTATCGCGTCGATGACTTCCTCGCCTATTACCGTCTGGTGCGGCGACGGCTCGAGGAGGCGATGCGCGCTGCCCCTTCCTCGGACGGCGCCCTCCCCACCTATCCCGAGCCGGTGCCTCACTGTGACATCTGTAACTGGTGGCCCGTCTGCGACGGGCAGCGCCGCGGGGACGACCACCTGAGCTTCGTGGCGGGGATCAGCAGGCTGCAGACTCGCGAGCTGCAGGCGCGCCAGGTGACAACACTCGAGGCGCTGGCTTCGGAGCCGCTTCCGCTCACCTGGAAGCCGGCCCGGGGATCGGTCGAAGCCTATGCGCGCGTGCGGGAGCAGGCCCGCGTGCAGCGGGACGGGCGAAAGGCTGGCCGGGCGCTGTACGAGCTCCTGCCGCTGCAGCCCGGACTGGGGCTCGAGCGACTCCCCGCCCCCTCTCCGGGCGACCTGTTCTTCGATCTCGAGGGCGATCCCTTCGTAGGGCCGTCGGGGCGCGAGTACCTGTTCGGCTGGGTCGTCAAGGACTCCGGCGGAAGCCCGCACTATGAATGTCTCTGGGCGCTCGATCCCGCCGCGGAGCGGTCGGCCTTCGAGGCCTTTGTCGATCTCGTCATGGAGCGCTGGGCACGGCATCCGGATCTCCACATCTATCACTTCGCGCCCTACGAGCCGGCGGCGATGAAGCGTCTGATGGGGCGCTACGCGACGCGCGAGAACGAGATCGACCGCATGCTGCGCGCCGGGCTGTTCGTCGATCTCCATGCGGTCGTCAAGCAGGCGCTGCGGGCGAGCGTCGAGGAGTACTCGATCAAGAAGCTCGAGGCGCTCTACGATTTCAAGCGGGCGGCCGATCTCGACGACGCCGGCGTGAGCCTGCGCGTCGTGCAGCGCGCGCTCGAGCTGGAAGAGCCGGACGCCATCGACGCCGAGGTCCGTCAGGTCGTCGCGACCTACAACCGCGACGACTGCGTGTCCGCCCTGCGGCTGTACCGCTGGCTCGAGGGGGTGCGTGCCGGGCTGGTTTCGAAAGGGACGTCCATCGCGCGGCCGCCGATCGGAGAAGGCCTGCCGAGCGAGGCCATCGCCGAGCGTGACCGTGAGGTGCGCGAGATCATGCGCGCGCTGCTCGACAGCGTCCCCTTGGAACGCCATGAGCGCACCGGCGAGCAGCAGGCTCGGTGGCTCTTGGCCTACATGCTCGAGTGGCATCGGCGCGAGGGGAAGGCGGCCTGGTGGGAGTTCTACCGCCTCCGCGAGCTGTCCGACGAGGACCTGCTCGACGAGAAGGCGGCGATCGCGGGGCTGCAGTACGTCGGGCGCGTCGTTGCCGATGGCGGCGCCGCGGATCGATACCGGTTCCCGGCCCAGGAGACCAGCATCCGCGCCGGCGACCGGCTGAAGATCCCGCTTCCTCTGGATCGGGACTTCGGAAACGTCGTCGCGATCGATCTGGCGGCGCGCACCCTCGACGTCAAGAAGAGCGGCGCCTCCGCTCAAATGCACCCGACCAGCGTCTTCGCCCACAACTACGTGCGCACGGATGAGCTCGCCGCGTCCCTTCTCCGCCTCGGCCGGTGGATCGTCGAGAACGGCGTCGACGCCCCGGGCGCTTACCGCGCGGCCCGCGATCTGCTGCTGGGACTGCCGCCGCGCATCACCGGCCATGCCGGCGGCCCCCTCCGCGGCGTGGACGAGAACGGTGTCGGCGCGGCGCGCCGCCTCGTCATGACGCTCGAGCGGGGCACGCTCGCGATTCAGGGACCTCCCGGCACCGGCAAGACCTACACGGGGGCCCGCATGATCTGCGATCTGGTGCGGGCCGGAAAGAAGGTCGGCGTGTGCGCCACCAGTCACAAAGTGATCCGCAACCTCCTCGATGAGATCGTCCGGGCCGCGAAAGAAGCAGGGGTCTCGCCGCGCTGCTTCCACAAGGTCCCGGACGATTGGAAGGGCACCGCAGGCGACGTCGCGGAGGTGACCGACAACGCCGGGGCGCTTCGCGCCCTCAGAATGGGCGCCGCCCGGGTGCTCGGAGGGACCGCGTGGCTCTGGTCGCGCGAGGAGTTCTTCGAGGCCGTGGACGTGCTGTTCGTAGATGAGGCCGGCCAGATGTCCCTCGCCAACGTCCTGGCGATCGCCCAGTGCGCCGGCGCCGTGGTCCTCCTTGGCGATCCCCGCCAGTTGGACCAACCGCTCCAGGGCAGCCATCCGGAAGGCACCGAGGTCTCCGCCCTCGAGCACCTGCTCCAGGGCCGCAAGACGATCGCCGAGGATCGCGGCCTGTTCCTCGAAGAGACCTGGCGGCTGCATCCCGCGATCTGCGGTCTTACGTCCGAATTGTTCTACGACGGCCGCCTGAGACCGGTTGCGGGCCTCGAACGTCAGTCCATCCTGGGCCCGGCGCCGATCGCCGGCGCAGGACTCTGGTTCCTGCCCGTCGTGCACGATGGAAACCAGAGCTCCAGCCCGGAGGAGGTCCTGGCCGTCGCGGCGCTGGTCGAACGTCTGACCCAAGGCAGAGTGCGCTGGCGGAAGCATGATGGGAGCGAGCTCCCCCTGCGCCTCGAGGACATCCTGATCATCGCCCCTTACAACGCGCAGGTCGCCGACCTGAGCGCCCGCCTACCGCGAGAGGCACGGATCGGCACCGTCGACCGATTTCAGGGGCAGGAGGCGCCGGTGGTGATCTATTCGATGACGACGTCGACCCCCGCCGACGCCCCTCGCGGCATGGAGTTCCTTTACAGCCTCAACCGCTTCAACGTCGCCACGTCGCGCGCGCGCTGCGCCTGCGTAATCGTCGGAAGCCCCCGGTTGTTCGAGCCCGAGTGTCAGACCCCGAGGCAAATGCAACTCGCGAACGCCTGCTGCCGCTACCTCGAGCTGGCGCAGGAGCTGCCGATCGAGGAGCTCCGCCGCTAATGCCCCACGTTTTCGAGCCCGCCCCGACCGGTCGCGCCAAGTGCCGCGGTTGCGGGCGGCGCATCCAGCAGGGGGAACTGCGTTTCGGCGAGCGCATCCCCAACCCCTTCGCGGAGGGTGAGACGACGCTCTGGTTCCATCCGCTGTGCGCGGCCTACAAGCGGCCCGAGCCGGTGCTCGAGACTCTCGCGCAGGCACCCGGCAGCGTGCCCGAGCCGGAGGCGCTCGAGCGCGCCGCACGCAGCGCCTCGGCCCACCGGCGCCTGCCCCGGATCGACGGCGCCGAACGCGCTCCGACCAGTCAGGCCAAATGCCGCAGCTGCCACGAGCCGATCGCCCGCGGGGCCTGGCGTATCCGCCTCGTTTTCTACGAGGAAGGCCGCTTCAATCCCGCAGGGTTCGTGCACCTCGCATGTCACATGAACTATTTCGAGACCGGCGACATCCTGGATCCCTTGCTTCATTTCAGCCCAGACCTGAGCGACGAGGAACGCGTGCAGCTGGTGCGCGATTGCGAGGAAGGTGGTGCCCCGCCACGACGTCCACAGCCGTGATGGCCGCCGGCCGGCATCGGCGGGCGAACGTTCGCTGCGGCGTGGGCGATGCCGAACAGTGGAACGTCAACGTTCTCCGGGCGCGGCTCGAGTTCATGGAGCTGTGGCCGCGCGAGCGTCGTGCGCGTCTCGATTCGCTCCGCTCCGATCCACGCTTCCAGGACCTCGTGCGCCGCATGAATTTCCCATGAATCCGACCCTCCCGTCTCCCCGCTTCGGAGAGGTCGCCGCCCTCGCCGCGCTGGGCCTCCTCGTCGTGACGCTGAGCGTCTCCCCGATCACCAATTACGACGTGTTTCTCCACTTGAAGACCGGGAGTGTCATCCTGGAGACCGGCCACGTCCCGCTGACCGATGATTATTCGGCGTTGGCGCGCGGGCGCCCATTCGTGGCCCACGAGTGGCTCTCGGAGGTGCTGTTCCGGGTGATCGAGCGCGGTTTCGGGACGAAAGGCTTCCCGGCCCTCATCTGCCTCACGTCCGTCGTCGCCCTCCTGATCGCCGCCTCGCTCTACGGCGCGGCCCGTCTTCTCGGGGCGTCGCCCGTGATCGCCGTGCCGATGCTCGCCCTCGCGATGGTGCTCGCGGGGGCCCGCCTGCACATAGCACCGCATATCTTTTCCTATCTCATGATCGCCGTCGTCCTGTTGCTGCTGGCGGGACGGCGGGCCGGGCGCCGGATCCCGCTGTGGTCCTTCCTGCCGCTCCAGATCGTCTGGGCCAACCTGCATGGAGGATTCCTCCTCGGTCCCGCGATCGTCGGCCTTGCGGCGATCGGCGAAGCGGTCGAGTCCCGCCTCGGCCGTCGGGGCGCCGCGCCTCCCGGACAGGAGGCGCGGCGTCTGGCGCTTCTGGCCCTGGCGCAAGTGGCGGTTTCTCTGGTGAACCCCTACGGCGTGCGGCTGCTGCTCTTCCCGTTCCAGCTCATGGGAAGCGACTTCATGAAGGAGATTTACGAATGGCGCCCGCCGTTCGGCAGCACGTACGCCGCAAGCTACATGGCGCGTTACTACGTCGCCTGGATCGTCCTCGGCGCGGGCGCGATCCTGGGCGGCGTGCTCGTCGCGCGGCGCCGCCGAACGGCTCCGTCCGCCGGAGTCTTCGGCCTGCTTCTCTTCGTCTTCTTCCTGGCGCTGTCACTCAGGATGAACCGTGTCGTCACCGACTTCGCCCTCGCGACATGTCCCTGGCTCGCCTCGACGCTCACCTGCATCGCGGGCGGCACGCCCCGCCGCGTCTTTCGCGAGTCCGCCCTTTTCGTGACCGCGCTGGCGCTGGCCGGGCTTGCCTTCTGGTTCGGCCAAAACGGCTATCCGTTCCGTCCCGGCGACGTCAGACCGTTCGGCTTCGGGATCACCGACAATACGCCGGTTCTGGCCGCAGATTACCTCGAGAGAAACGACGTGCGGGGCAACATTTTCAACTCCTACGAGACGGGGCCCTACCTGATCTACCGCCTCTACCCCAGGATCCGGGTGGCCATGGACTCGCGCAATGACGTCTATGGGGAGGCGCTGTACGGCGAGTACAAACGGGCCTTGCGCGACTCCGCGGCCCTCGGTTCGCTTCTCCAGCGCCTCCAGGCATCGGTGGTGGTCCTGGGCTGGGTCGGGGGACGGAACCTGGCGACCGCGCGTCTTCTCCGACAGGTGGGACCCTGGGTCCCCGTCGCGTTCGACGACGCGGCGATCGTCTACATGCGCGCCGACGGTTCGCGGCCGGACCTGGTCGCACGCGACGGCTACACGCTTCTCGATCCTGCACGCTACGCGCCGGGCGCGTTTCGCGCCGATCAGGCCGACCTCGCCGTGCTCGAGGCGGAAAGGGCGGTGAGCGCCAGCCGAGAGGCCTTCATCTCTCGTGTCATGAAGATGGACGCTCTCCTGGCCGTGGGCCGCCGCGAGGACGCGCTCCGTGAAGAGGCCCAGGTCCTCGCGGGGAGGCCGGCCCTGCCCTACATCTACGTTTTCCTGGGCGACATGCGCCTCGCGCTGGGCGACCGGCAGGCCGCGGCGGATCGCTACCGGCAGGCGCTCGAGATGGCACCGGGCTGGGGGCGCGCCGTCGAAGGACTGCAGGCCTCCCTGGGCCGGCCATGAGCGACCGCGCCGCCTGCGCCACCGGTCTCCGCGTCTTCCGGGCGGGATGGACGGTCTTCGTCGTTCTCGCGACCACCGTCCCCTACGGGCTGAACCTAATGGTCGCGCCCAGCGGCTCGCACTACACCTGGATCGTGCCGCCTTATCCCGAGGATTCTCTCGCCTACAGGGCCTGGTCGCAGCAGGCCGCCCACGGCAGCCTATTGTTCCAGCTGAAGTACACGGCGCTGCCGCACGCGGCGTTTCTGTTCCAACCCCTGTTCCTGATCTGTGGCTGGATCAGCGCCGTGTTCCATTGCGACATCGGTATCGTTCATCTGGTCGTGAAGGCCGTGGGGGTCGTGCTCTTTCTTGCCGCCTTCTACGGTTATACCGACTTCCTTCAGTTGAGCGGATTTCAATCGATGCTCGCGTCTGTCCTCGCGGGCGTCTCCTCGGGTCTGGGCGGGTTCATCGCACTTTTCCTGTCCGACCGCCCAGCGGCGATCTCGGCGGACCTGTGGGTCGTGGACTCGAACACCTATTGGTCTCTCTTGTGGAATCCCCTGTTCCCGTACTCGCTGGCCCTGATGCTGCTCGCAATCCACTGGTTGGACAGGGGGACGCGGGACGGTCGCCCCTCGGACTTATGGCGCAGCGGCCTGGCGACGGGTCTCCAGATCTTGATTCATCCCTACTCCCAGCCGCTCCTCTTCGCCTTGACGCTTGTCCTTATTGTCCTGAGGAGAAGAGCGGAGGCGGCCGGGTATCTCTGCCGGTATGCGCTCGCCGTGCTTCCATTTGCCCTGTACGTCGATTCGGTCGCGATCCTCCATCCGCTCCTGTCGAGACACAGCAGTTCGGGAGCGATGGTCAGCCCCGCCCTGTCGGCCTACCTCCTCGGGTTCGGATTGCCGCTGCTCCTGAGCGTCGCGGGCCTGGCCGCGGGATGGCGCCGGATGGTGGTGGACCGTCCGGCCGTCCCACTGTGGTTCGTCCTGTCCCTGGCCTTGGCCTACGTTCCGTTCTGGTTTCAGAGAAAACTCATCTTCGGGGCGCACGGCCCCTTGTGCATCATGGCCGGAATGGCCCCGGACCTGATCCTGGCCCGGCTCCCCCGCCTCGAAACGCGCCGCTGGATCCGGGGCGCTGCCCTGGCCATCCTCCTCCCATCGATCGCCGTGACACCCGTCTACCTTCTGGTCAGTGAATTCAGAGAAGCGCAAGCCAATGCGAACGGCGCCTATTTCATCAGCGAAGAGATGATGGAAGGCCTGAGGTTTCTCAGGGAAAATAGCGACCCGTCCAGTGTCGTGTTCGCCACCCCCTCGACAAGCCACCTGATCCCTGCGTTTTCCGGGAACACGGTCGTGTGGGGACATTGGGCCATGTCGGTCGATCGGAAGGAGCGGGACGCATGGTTCGCGGATCTCTTCAAGCAGGGCTCGGATTGGAGCGATGAGAAGCGGGCCCGCGAGTTCTGGGGAACGCGGATCGACTACATCTTTGCCGACACACGACTCAATTCCTGGATCCAGCAGAATCTGCAGGCGTGGCAGGTCATTCTCGCGGATGCGAATCAGGTATTCGCGAACGCCTCGGTGGTGATCTATCGGCACCGCGACTCGCCCAAAGCCAGGTTCCCAGGTCGGGGCGTCGGTTCGCCCCATGCAGGGTCGACCCGAGGTTGACGAAATGCCCCGTCTCGGGCGTACCATGCGTCCTGTTTCACCTGTGCTCCAGGTTCTGAGCACCCCGCACACCCGTGCGTCCGGGAGTGTTCGTGGCCGACAAGCGCTTCCCGACGAGGACCGTCCTGCCGGCCGCCCTTCTCGTCCTCGGCCTGGTCGCGCTCCTGAAGGCCGACTTTGCCCCGCGGGCGGAGCAGCACTTCGTCTTCCTGGCGAGGTCCTTCCTCGAAGGCAGGCTGTACTTCACCGAGGCGCCGGGGACCTGGGCCGACACGAGCCCGTACGAGGGCCGGTACTACTGGCCGCTGGGCCCTCTGCCCGCCATCCTGCTGATGCCGTTCGTCTGGATCGGCGGTGCCTCCGTTCAGCAGGGCCCGCTCCTCTTCGCGTTCAACGCGATCAACATCTACCTGCTGCTCCGGATCGCCAAGAGGATCACCGGCAACGACGAGACCGCTCTCTGGCTCGCCTTCGCCTACGTTTTCGCGACCAACTACCTCTATGTCGGTCTCGTCGCCTGGTCCTGGTACTTCGCGCAGGCCATGGCCACCACCTTCACGTTATGGGCTTTGTGCGAGTTCCTGGGACAACGCCGGTGGTGGGTGATCGGCGCAGCTCTCGCGCTGGGCATGACGACGCGCGTGACCGCGGTCCTCGCCGGTCTCTTCTTCGGTCTGTCTCTCCTGTTCGACGGCGCGGAGCGAAGCGCGAGGATCCGATGGCTCGCCCGACTGACGGCCCCGGTGGTCGTCGGCCTCGCCGGGCTTCTCGCTTACAACCATCTAAGATTCGGGGCGATCGCCGAGTTCGGGTACTCCTGGCAGATCCTGGCTCACGAGCCGGCCGTCAACCGGGCCCACGGCGTGTGGTCGCTCGAGCACGTCCCGGCCAATCTCTACTACCTGTTCTTCAAGGGGCCCGAGGGGATCTTCATCCCGGGGAGCAAGGTGCTCCAGTTCCCGTACCTGCGTCCCAGCATCTGGGGGATGAGCATCCTGTTCACGTCTCCGATCTTCCTGGGCATCGTGAAGGCCCCGTGGCACGATCGGTCGGTCCGGCTCGCCGCCGCGACCTCCGCGGTCATGCTTGCGATCGTTCTGGGCTATTACGGGATCGGCGTCCGGCAGTACGGCTACCGCTACGCGCTTGATTTCTACCCGTTCCTGTTCCTCATCCTGTGCCGCGCCGCGGGCGATCGTCTGCCCGGTGCGCTCCGGGTGCTGATCGTGCTCTCGGCGCTGTTCAACTACCACTTCATCCCCTACGTGTTCGGCCCGCTGCCGGGGAACGGAGAGTGAAGGTGGGCTCGTCCGGCGGCCCGTCGCAGGATCGAGCTCGTGCCCCCGCGATGCCCGCCGACTTCGCCGCCCTCCGCACGATCCGCATCGCGTCCGAGCCGGACGGACTTGACGTCGGCGCCGGCCCCTCCGCCCCGCGCTGATCCCGCCGGCATCGGGGCGGCTCCCTTATCGGAGGAAAAACCCCATGGAATCGACCCCGCAGAAGCCGGCCCTCGTCGCCGCCAAGACCACCCCCAAAGCCAGGACCATCGTCTATTGGATCGTCACCGCGCTCTTCTGCCTGCAGATGAGCTTCACCGCCTACGCGCAACTGCGCCTGCCGCAGGTGGCGGAGGCGTTCACCCACCTCGGCTTCCCCGCCTACTTCCGGGTGGAGCTCTCGTGGGCCAAGCTCCTCGGCGTGGTGCTGCTGCTTGCGCCGGTGCCGGCGCGGCTCAAGGAGTGGGCCTATGCCGGCTTCGCCATCGACCTCGGCTCTGCGCTCATCGCCCACCTCTCGGTGGGCGATGGCCCGGAGGCGTGGGGCTGGGCGGCGGCCACCGGCGTGCTCTGGGGGCTCTCGTACTTCTTCTGGCGCCGCCTGCAGGCCACGCCGGCGAGCGCCTGACCGCGCACCGCCGGCTGTTGAAGTCGTAGAAATGCGAGGAGGCGGCGACGTTGTAGGCGTTGCCCGCCGCCGCGTTGCCGGTGAGGCAGACCCTGAGATCGTCGAAGAGTGGAAGTTCCCGTCTGGTCCCACGGTGGGTCTGCACCCTTCAGGTCTATTCAACTCCAGCCTCGACGGGAATGCCAGGCGCGCCAAGCCCGGGAGCGCAGCTTGAACCTCCTATGCGCCGGCTTTTCCGCCGCGCTCTCGGCGGCCCGATAGATGCCAGGAGCGGCCGCACCTGCTATCATGATTCCAACGTTGGTGTGAGGGAACTCCATGATGGTCGATCGGCGCCTTCTCCACCCCTGGCCCGTCCTCGTGATCCTCGTCTGCGCCGCGCTCCCTGCGTCTCCGGCCGCGGCGGCCAACTGGAAGTTTCACGCAGACGAACAGGCCCGGATCGAAGTGAACGGGGATGCGCAGACGGACGCGAGGCTTCTGGCGACCGATGCGCCCGGCATCTATCTCGTGGAGCTTCCCTTCGAGTCGAAGTACGTCCTCGTCGACGTTCCGTCGCGATCGGCGATC
>QHXX01000018.1 GCA_003223135.1 Acidobacteriota bacterium
CCAAGCGCGCCACCAGGACGAGCGCGTCGTCGGTTCCCCTGCAGTGACGCGCCATGATCTGATCGGCCAGGGACTGCGTCGGGCCCCCGGCATCCAGTCCCTGGTCGAAGCCGCTCGTGATGCCATCGGTCGCGAAGACCAGGAGTCCCGAACCGGGAACCCCGATCCTCGACACCCGGAGCGCCGGCAGCCGGACGCCGACGGCCCCGCCGCGCAGCAGAAGCCGCTCGGGGGCGGGACGAGTCCCGGCGCCTGCCTGGATGAGAAGCCCCTCCACGTTGCCGACTCCGACCCAGGTCAGAGACCTCCTCCTGGCGTCCCAGCGCGACAGGCTCAGCGCCACGCCGCGTGTCCGGACCAGTCTCTGGTGACAGCGCTCCACGATCTCGATCAGGGGCTGGTCGGCGTGGTGCTCCACCGTCCGGACCGCCAGGTCGGCCGCCAGGGCCGCCTCGGCGCCGTGGCCGAGCCCGTCCATCGCCGCCAGGAGCGCGCCGTCCGGCAGCGTTTTGACCACGCACCGATCTCCCGACTCGGTTTCGCCCGCCCGGGCCCGCTCGGCGACGGCCCATTCGACAAGCCCGTCCTTCACCGCTTCCATTTCCTCGCCGTCACCGTCGTTCCCCGGCCCACCGCGGAGACGATCTCGAATTCGTCCATGAGCCGCTTCACCCCGGGCAGGCCGAGTCCCAGGCTGCCGGAGGTCGAATAGCCGACCTCCAGGGCGCGGGCGATGTCGGGAATGCCCGGCCCCTGGTCGCGCGCCACCAGGACGAGGCCTTCTCTTCCACCATCGTTGGCGATGCCCAGCGTCAGCTCGCCCTTCTTCGCATACAGCAGGATGTTGCGCGCCAGCTCGGAGATCGCCGTGGCGATGAGGGTGAGGTGACTATTCGAGAAGCCCATCTGCTGGGCGAGCGCGCGCCCACGCTGGCGGGCCGTCACGATGTCGACGTCCGAGTCGATCGGAACACGCGTCTCTTCCTTCAATGAGCCTACCCTCGCACGGAGAGCCGGTCCGCCGCGGCCGCGGATCCATGCGTCCCCCCGTTCATCAGCCTGAGGCGCCCAGATCCGTTCTGATCTTCTTCTTCGCTCCCCGATCCAGGAACGCCAGGCCCTCTTCCAGGTCGAGCGCCGTGGCCACTCCCTCGAGCGTCAGACCGAGCTGGACCATCGTGAAGGCGACCTCGGGCTGGACCCCGACGATCACGGTCTCCGCTCCGCGCAGCCGGATCATGTGGGCGATGTCGCGCAGGGTCCGCGAGGCGAACGAGTCCATCACGTCCATCGCCGTGACGTCCACGATGACCCCGCGCGATCGGAACCTGCCGACTTTCTCGACGAGCTCGTTCCGCAGCTCCAAAAGGTCTGCGTCGGACAGCGCTGATTGCACGCTGGCGATGAGATAGGCACCTTGCTTGAGAATCGGGACGGCCACGGGGCGCCCCCTTTCAGTTGGTTTGTTCCTGCTTCTCGACCGGCTCGACCTTGTAGCCCAGGAGCCGCTCGGCCTCCTCGATGCCGCCCTGCAGGTCGCCGACGGTGTTCATCTTGGTCAGATCCACGCCGATGTTCACCAGCGTCTGCGCGATCTCGGGGGACAGTCCCGTGACGATGACCGTCGCGCCGAGAAGCCGCGAGGCCTCCACCGTGAGGACGAGGTGGTTCGCCACGTTCGAGTCCATCGCCGCGACGCCGGTGATGTCGATGACCACCACCCGGGCCCGGTTGGTGCGGATGCCGCGTAAAAGCTGCTCGGTGAGCTGGCGGGCGCGTTGCGGGTCGATCACGCCGATGATCGGCAGGATCAGGAGCCGCTCGCGCACCTGCAGGACCGGGGTGGACAGCTCGCGAATCGCCTCCTGCTGCTCGCGGATGGTGCGCTCGCGCTCTTGCACGAACCCGACGGCCACGGTGATGGCGATGCGGTTGGCGGCCGGCTCGTACGCGTCCAAAATGCGGTTGAGCTTGTCGAAGTCGGCGTGGTACCGGGCAAACAGCGACCGCGCCAGAACGTCGCGCAGCAGCAGCACGATCCCCACGACTTCGTCGGTCTGGACACCTCGCGGGATGATGCGCTCGGAGAGGTTGCGGGCGTAAGCCTGCAGGGCCTCGAAGGTGCCGGTTTCGAGGGCCTCGACGTAGTTATCGTAGACCGAGGTCGCCTCGGCGAATATCTCCTCCTTGGTCATCGCCGTCAGCAGCCGGGCCTCGGTGATGCGTTGCGCCCACTCCTCGCGGAGCTGGGTCCGCTGCTGCCGCAGGTGCGTCACGAGCTCGCGTAAGAGCATCGCGGTCGATTCGGACGGCACCTGCTTCAAATCCACCTGACTGCGTTCCCCCTTCATCGCACGACCTCCTCCCGCCAGGCACGCACGTGCCCGGGGCCTTGGGACATCAAGACTCGCAGTGAATAGGGGCCTTCATCTTACCATTTCTGCTCCGGCGCTTGTCGATCGGCGATTCAGGCCGCCTTCTCCCGCCAAGTGGCCCCTTCGGAAGCCCTTTCGGGCGGGCACGTTTCGTGGTTTTCACCGCAATGAAATACCCCGAGTATCAGACACCAGCCATCAGGTATTCACCTGAATGGTTGGAAGGAAGAACCCTGTCCCATCGATATGACGATTCGGGACAGATCGTCAAGATTCTGTGTCCGGTCTTTGTCCCACATGGCCTCCGGAATCTCCCTGAAGAGAGTCCGGAAGATCCTCTAAGCTCCGTGGCCCGGTCGAGTTCCCCTGTTTTTCCCGGCGTGGCCGACGCCCTGGTATCCCTCTTGCAATCCGAAGCGACTGCAAGATTCTGGAGCGGAGACCCTTTTCCCGATAAGGGCAAACCCGTCGCGAGGCGGGGACGCAAAGCCACGGGTCAGGAATGGTTCTGACAGCCGGGCCGCCGAAGAAAAGGATACATCCAAGGATTACCCCGGGCATGGGGGTCCTCCGCGTGAGGTGGATGCCCCGTGTACACGGGTCTTGGATCGTCCGTTCTCCGTACCCGGCTCGTCGTTCTGACCGTCGCCGGTCTGCTGCTCGTCCTCGGGCGGGCATCGGCCCAATCGACCCCGGCCAGCGACCCGCTGGTCTTCCCGGGGGGTTTCCTCGAGACCGCGACGACCGGCGTGGTGCGGCCGCGGCTGGCGCAGTCGGTGCTGCAGGCGCTTTTGCCCTCGCGCGGCCTGTTCACCTTTCCCGCACCTTACAACACCAGCGCCATCCGCCTCACCAACCCCACCGACTGCGGCGGCTCCGACTGCGTGTACTCCGTCGGTTACTCCTACTACCGCAACATCAACAACCACGTCGGCAGCGACGAGATGCTCATCTTCCTGGGGCTCGACCGCTCCCGGGGCGGCGGCGGCCCGACCCTGTTCCGCTACAACAAGCTCACCGACCAGGTCACCAACGCCGGCCCTCTGTTCGACCCCGCCAGCCCTCTGAGCTTTCACAGCGGCGAGGGCTGGTACTTCAGCGGCACCCAGCCGACCAAGATTTACCTCAACAGCGACTCGCGCATGCTGCGCTACGACGTCCTCACGCACCAGCTCGAGACGGTCTTCGACGTCGCCCCGCAGTACGGATCCGACAAGTACATCTGGCAGATGCACTCGAGCGACGACGACCGGGTCCACTCCGCCACGCTCAGGACCAATCCGACCTATGAGATGCTCGGGTGCGTCGTCTACAAGGAAGACACCCGGCAGTTCTCCTACTTCCCGAAGCTGGGAGATTTCGACGAGTGCCACGTCGACAAGAGCGGCCGCTGGCTGGTGATCCTGGACAACGTGGACCGGCTGTATGACGTGGAGATGCGCATCATCGATCTGACCACCAACACCGAGCGGATGGTCTGGGATCAGGATGGAGCGGCTGCCCACCTGGACACGGGGTACGGCTACCTCGTCGGGGCCGACAACTGGAACCCTCTGCCCAATGCCGAGCTGCTCTGGGACTTCACCAAGGACCCGCTCTCGGGCCGCATGGTCTGGCACACCCTGGACTGGTCGGCCGCCGCGCCCAACCACATCGCGCACGGCAATGCCCGGCCGGGCGTCCCCGCCGCCCAGCAGTATGCCTGCGGCAGCGGCGCTTCGCGCGTCGACGCCCCCTGGGCCAACGAGATCATCTGCTTTCCGCTCGACGGATCCCTGCGGGTCCTGGTAGTCGCTCCCGTCATGACCGACCTGAACGCCCCGGGCGGCGGCGACGACTACACCAAGTTCCCCAAGGGCAACCTCGACGTCACCGGACAGTACTTCATCTGGGCCAGCAACATGGGCGGCAGCCGCCTCGACGCCTTCATCGTCAAGGTGCCCTCGCAGGTGCTCATGGGCGGGGCCTCCGACACGACGGCACCGTCGATTTCGATCACCGCCCCGACCACCGGTTCGACCGTCGGCGGATCGATCACGGTCTCGGCGAGCGCGTCTGACAACGTCGGCGTGGCCGGTGTCCAGTTTCGCCTGGACGGGGTGACCCTCGGCGCCGAGGACACCGCGTCGCCCTACGCCGTCTCCTGGACCACGACGGGCGCCGCCAACGGCTCCCACACCCTGACCGCCGTGGCCCGCGACGCCGCGGGCAACTCGACGACAGCGGTTGCGACCCCCGTCACCGTCGCGAACGGCGACGTCACCCCTCCGCTGATCTCCGCCGCCCAGGCGTCCGCCGTCTCCTCCACCGGAGCCACCGTCACCTGGACGACCAACGAGTCCTCCGACTCGCAGGTCGAGTATGGCCAGACCACCGGCTACGGGACCAGTACGCCCCTGGGCACGGCGATGACCACGTCGCACGGCCTGAGCCTGGCGGGCCTCTCGCCGGCCACTCTCTGCCACTATCGCGTGAAGTCCAGAGACGCCGCCGGCAACCTGGCGACCTCCGGTGACTTCACCTTCACTACACTGCAGCCGACGCCGCCCCCGCCCGCCACGGGCCCCATCGCCTATTGGAAGCTCGACGACGGGAGCGGCACCCTGGCCGCCGACTCTTCCGGCAACGGCTTCAACGGCACCCTCGTCAACGGTCCCGCCTGGGTCGCCGGCAGGATCGGCCAGGGCCTCTCCTTCGACGGCGTCGATGACTACGTCGACGTCCCGAGCGCTCCGGCTCTCGACACCTTCCCGCTCACGCTCGCGGCCTGGGTCAAAACCACTGACACCGGCCTGCACGGTGTCGTCAACAAGTACCTCCCCGCCTCCCTCAACGGCTACCAGGTCTTCATCAACGGCGGCAGCCTCTGTGCGTGGTATTTCAGGGATGCCTCCAACTACGTCTGGGACGGCACCGGCTGCACCCTGGCCACCCCGGGGTTCACCGATGGCGCGTGGCACCACGTCGCCTTCGTCGTGGACGCCGCGGGCGGCAGATTGTACGTGGATGGCGTGCAGAAGGCCGCACGCGCCTGGACCGGCACCGCCGGCGCCACCTCGACGACCGCCGGCCTCAGCCTCGCGCGCTACCCAGGGAGCGCAGCGCCCTACTTCCCGGGCGCTCTTGACGAGGTGCGTCTGTACAACCGCGCCTTGAGCGCGAGCGAGGTCGCGGGCCTGGCCATCATCGACACCACCGCTCCGATCATCTCGGCGGTCTCGGCCACAAATCTTACGTCCTCCGGGGCGACCATCGCCTGGACGACGAGCGAGACCGCTGACACCCAGGTCGAGTTCGGTCCGACGACGGCCTACGGGGTCTCGACGCCGCTGAGCGCCACGCTCCTCACAGGGCACTCTCAGCCATTGAGCGGGCTGGCATCCGGCACCGTTCAGCACTACCGGGTGAAGTCACGCGACGCCGCCGGCAGCCTCGCCGTCTCGGGGGACTTTTCCTTCACGACCCTGGCGGCCAGCCCGGCGCCCCCCGGCAAACGCAAGCACGGTCGTCCCCTCAGCTACTGGAAGCTGAACGATGCCTCCGGCACGAGCGCTTCGGACGACTCCGGAAACGGCTTCACCGGCGCACTCGTCAACGGCCCTGCCTGGTCCACCGGTGTCCTCGGCGGCGGCCTGGAGCTGGACGGCCTCGATGATTACGTCGAGGTCCCGCACGACGCGAGCCTCGATCCTTACCCCCTGTCGATCGTTCTCTGGGTCAGAACCGGGGCCACCGGCCTGCACGGCCTCGTCAACAAGTACCTCCCAGGCTCCCTGAACGGTTACCAGATCTTCATCAACTCGGGCAACCTTTGCGCCTGGTACTTCAGGGACGCCTCCGACTACGTCTGGGACGGCACCGGCTGCACCCTCATGACGCCCGGTGTGACGGACGCCCTCTGGCACCACGTGGCTCTCGTCGTGGACGACTCGGGCGGCCAGCTGTACGTCGACGGTGAACTGCAGGCAAGCCACGAGTGGATGGGGACGCCCGGCGCCGCGACGACCACGACCAACCTCCGATTCGGGCTCTACCCGGGCGTGGCCACGCCGTTTCTTCCGGGCACGATCGACGACGTCCGCCTCTACGCCCGCGCCCTCAGCGCCGACGAGGTCGCCGGCCTGTACTCCGGGGCGGCGCGCTAGCGCTCCGTCCGGGTTCTACCGGGTCCGCGTCGTCGGCGCGCGGTTCAGCGGCCCGCGCGTGTGAAGAGCGCGACGCCCGTCCTGAATTCATCCTCGATCACTCGAACGGGTGCGTGTCCGGCCGCTGCCAGATGGGCGAACAACCGCTCTCTCGAGTGGCCCAGGTGCGCGGGGACCTCATGGTATTCGAGGTTGATCTTCCTGATGCGCCGCAGCACCGGGAGAGGGGTCGCGAGGAGGGTCTCGTGCTCTGATCTCCTCGGTGCTCTCGAAGCGGAAGCGAACGCCGTCGCGCAGCCTGACGTCGTACGGAAACGACGGCGAGGCCATTCCGAGATAGCGTAGCGACAGATCGAGCCAGTCGCCCGCGTGACGGTACGCGCCGACGATCTCAGGAAGACGGTGGAGATTTTTCAGCAGCCGAGTGGTCTGGCAACCGTCCATGCCCACCCCGCCGAAAGACCTGGTCCCTGCCCTGCCCGGCGCGTGGCGAAACCGCCGGAACGGGTCCACCAGGAAGGCTCGAGACCTCGGGAAGCGTGGCGTCCCGCGCCGGGCGGACGCCCCGCACGCGGATCGGGTCGTCGAATACGGTGATGTCCGTGAAGCCACAGGCTCGAAACCAGCGAACCACTTCCGGATACAGGAATTTCCATTGATGCTTCGGCGTGTACCAGTCGAACGTGTCGAGCCAGCGCCATCTCCAATTGGGATGCTGAGAGATCGAAAGAAAGACCCGGAGCACCTTGCCCACGATCGGCAGCCGATAGACGTAATGCGCAGGGACCGAGAGCGAGCTGAGCCAGAACATCAGCGGGAGGGGGAGCCGAGTCGTCACGCCGCGAACGAGCTCGGAGCAGGCGCGGGGCAGGCGCGGCCCGTATCCCGCATAGAGATAGACCGCCAGGCCTCCTTCCTTCTTGACCACGGCCGCCACCCGGTCGAACGCCGCGCGCGGATCGGGCGTGTGGTGCAGGACGCCGATCGAGTAAGCGAGATCGAACGCCCCTTCGCGAAAGGGCATGTGAAACAGGTCGGCCTGGACCAGATGGACACGGTCCCTGCGGCCGATATTGACGAAGGCCGCGTCGATGGCCCGTGAGAGATCGACCCCCACGACCTCGCCACCCTTGTTCGCGACGATCTCCGCGAACCGCCCGGCACCGGCACCGGCATCGAGCACAAGGCGACCCTGATAATCGGCGTCCTGCCAGCCCGTCGTGTCGCCGAGCGTGTTCTCTGATTCCTTCGTCCCGTTCAAGGAGTCGAGCTGGACCGTCCGAAACCAGTTCCACTGACGGCCGAAGCTCGAGGCATAGGAGTCATCCGCCACGAAGCGCGGGACGCCGTCCCGAATCGGATACGTGGCCGGACAGGCGACGCAGGACAGGCTGCCCTGCATGATTTCGTTCCCCTCCGCACGCTCCACACCGGGCGTGAGGTCGGCCTTGCATTCGGGGCACGCAAGAATCCGGACGACTTCACGTTTCATGGACGGGCCTTCCCGGGGGAGCCCTCGCCCCGCCCGGGGTTCGCGATCGGCCCCGGGTCCCGTCCCTGTGCGGCCTGCAGCGCGGCGGACAGGGCGTCGACGTCCGCGCCGATGTCGCGCCCGTCGGTGCCCGCGCGATGGAACGGGCCCGATGGCGACAGCCGGTAGTGGGAGAGTGAACGGACCGCCCGCGGCCGGACGGGCCGCCAGTCCGGTGTCTCCCGATGGTTGCGGATCATGTCCACAGGCGTCTCCTGTCGTGTCCCACATATAGGCCAGGAACCCCATGAGGGCCATCGGGCGGATCCTTCAAATCGACGGGAGAGAATCCCTGAGAGGCGCATCACGCGGAGGCCGGCACGGATCGGATTCCTGATCGCGAGATCCCGGCGAAGCGGGCGGATGCAGGACGGCGGTGAGGTGCCGAACGCGATGGGATTGCTCAGTGTCCGGGCGAGCGTGGCTCTCTTCTTCCCCGGCGGGATCTCGGGACGCTCCTGGGCGCGACGGCCAGGTAGTCCCGGTAGGCCAGCACGACTAGAGACGGCAGGCGGACATCCAGGGTGCGGACCGGGAGACAGTAATTCGCCCCGCTCCGGCGTGCCGCCCGGACATAGGCCTTGGTGTGGCGCACGGTGAGAACGATGAATTGGGTTCGCGGGCGAATCGTCTTGATGCTCCGGACTGTTTCCAGGCAGCCGGGTCCCCGGAGAGTCGACCCAATCAGCGCCACGGCAGGCCGCCTCTTCCCGGCCAGGCGGATGGCGCCCGTGCCGGTGGACGTCTGGCCGACCACCCGGATGTCCGGTAGGCGCCGGAGGAGATGCCTCAGCCGCTCTCTCGCGCCAGGATCTCTGTAGGCCAGCAGAATGTTCATGCTGACGGATCCACTCTTGCACTCAGGGGAATCTCGCGCTGAGGCTTCCGTCACCGGGCCGTTGCCGGCCGGAGCGAGGACCGCCGGGGACGACGGATCAGCGCTTCAAATCAAGATGCTTCGCGGGGCCCGCAATGGATGGAGGCCTTTCGCGCGGTCCCGGCCCAAAGACTGTATCACGTCTGCCCGCCCCTTTGGGATCCTGCGGTGGGTCGGTGCACAGGCAGGCGGTCGCGTCGGCCGAGAGACGTTTTTCGGTCCCGAGGGCGTGAGTCTCTGATGCGCTCGGGAAAGGATGTCGGTGCTTGCCGCGCCCCTTCAGGAAACCGGCTTTGCCAGCCGGAGGCCGAACCCCTGAGGGCGTGCCTCACACCGCCATTCCGGACCTCTCCCCCATGGCGGTCATCTGCTTCGCGCCCCACTTGCACATGGCGTCGACGACCGGCTTGAGGCTCTGGCCCATCGGCATGAGGGAGTACTCGACGCGCGGCGGGACCTCGGCGTAGACGCGGCGGTTCACGATACCGTCCTTCTCCATCTCGCGCAGCTGCTGGGTGAGCATTTTCTGCGTGATGCCGTCCATGGCGCGGTACAGCTCGGAGAAGCGCCGGGTGCCCTGAAACAGCTGCCACAGGATCAGCGTCTTCCACCGGCCGCCGACAACACTCAGGGTGATCTCGGCCGGGCATTTCGTCGGGCGCGTCTTCATCCGTCCCCCCTTTGGTTACCATTTGGTGAGTAGAGCACTCCGGCGTGCGTACTTCCCGCCGGCCTCTTTACGTGCTATATCGTAACCTGTCACGACATTCTGCGGAAGGGCGAAGGAGACCGGAAGGAATGCGTCGCAAGATTTCGATGGTATCGGACGAATCGGCCGCGACGGCGCCGCGCGGCGGCACGAAGGACGCCGCCACCCGGCCGGTGGACGATCTGGCTGCAGAGGCGGCCGACGGCACGTCCTCTCGGCCTTCTCCGCCGTCGTCCCGCCCGGACGACGACGCTCTGCTCGACGATTACTCGCGGACGGTCGTCCGGGCGGTCGAGATGGTCAGCCCTTCGGTCGTGAACATCGACGTCTACAAGAGGGTGCGGCCCCGTCGCGCGGCGGCCGAAGGGACGCCGGCGCGCGGTGCTACCGGGGACGAGCGGGAGGTGCGGGCCGGCACCGGGTCGGGGTTCATCTTCACGCCCGACGGGTTCATCCTGACGAACAGCCACGTGGTAAGCGGCGCCGCCCGCGCGGACGTCACGCTCAACGACGGGCGGCGTCTGGCCGCCCAGGTCGTGGGGCTCGACCCGAACACCGACCTGGCGGTCGTCCGCATTATTGGTGCGGGATTTCAGGCGGCCCGGCTCGGCGAGTCGCGCTCCGTCCGTCCGGGGCAGGTGGTGATCGCCATCGGCAACCCGTACGGCTTCCAGTGCACCGTGACCACGGGTGTCGTGAGCGCCCTCGGGCGGTCGCTGCGCGCCGGCTCCGGCCGGCTCATCGACAACGTCATCCAGACCGACGCGGCGCTGAACCCGGGCAGCTCCGGCGGGCCGCTCGTCAACTCGGCGGGGGAAGTCATCGGCGTCAACACCGCGGTCATCCTGCCGGCCCAGGGGATCTGCTTCGCCATCGCCATCGACACGGTAAAGTTCGTCGCCGGCCGGCTGATCAAGGACGGAACGATCAAGAGCGCCTTCATCGGCGTGGCTGGGCAGAACGTGCCGCTGCACCGGCGCCTGGTGCGCTACCACGGCCTGCCGAACGACAGCGCCATCCTGGTCGCCGCAGTGGAGGACAAGGGTCCCGCGCAGCGCGCCGGTCTCCTTGAAGGGGACCTGATTGTCGCCTACGACGGGCAGCCGGTCGGAGGCATCGACGATCTGCACCGGATCCTGACCGACGCGCGCGTCGGCGCGCGGTCCACGCTCACCGTCCTGCGGGGCGCCGCGAAGCTCGATCTTGCGATCATTCCAGGGGAGGCGCCGCGGCCTTAGAGACGTCGGCGGCGCGCCTCGCGCCTTACGGATGGCGAGGTCCCAGGATGGCGAGACTCTCGGAGAGACTGCCGGACAACGCGGAGGGCGACTTCTACGTCGATCGTTCCTGCATCGACTGCGACACCTGCACGCGCATCGCCCCCGGCGTCTTCGCCACCGCGGACGATCACTCCTTCGTCGCCCGCCAGCCCGCGGGCGGGCCCGAGCGGCTGCGCGCCATGATGGCGCTGGTCTCCTGCCCGACCGCTTCGATCGGCACCGTGTCGCGGGTCGACGCGGGACCGGCCGTCGCCGCGTTTCCCGAGCCGATCGCCGACGAGGTCTTCTTCCTGGGCTTCACCTCGGAGGACTCGTTCGGTGCCTGGAGCTACTTCGTCCGCCGGCCCGGAGGGAACGTGATCATCGATTCCCCGCGCGCCATAGCGCCGCTCATGAAGCGCATCGAGGCGATGGGCGGCGCGCGTTTCATGTTCCTGACGCACCGCGACGATGTCGCGGACCACGAGATCTTCCACCGCCGCCTCGGCTGCGAGCGGATCCTGCACGCCGACGACGTCGTGGCCGGAACGCGCGGCGTCGAGCGCCGCCTGGAGGGAGGCGACCCGGTGCGGCTGGCCGACGACCTGCTGGCGATCCCGGCTCCCGGCCACACACGCGGTCACAGCGTCCTCCTCTTTCGCGACCGGTTCCTGTTCACCGGCGACCACCTGGCCTGGTCGCCGGAGCGCCGGCGCCTCTACGCCTTCCGCGATGCATGTTGGTACTCCTGGACCGAGCAGACGCGTTCGATGGCGCGTCTCCTCGACTACTCCTTCGAGTGGATCCTCCCGGGCCACGGCTGGCGCTGGCACGCCCCGTCGGCCGCGGTGATGCGCAAGGAGCTCGAGCGCTGCATCGACTGGATGCGCGCCTAGATTCTTGGCAAGGCGGGATCCTGTATCCTGTCCGCATGAGCGGACCCAAGGCGGGCCTGAGTGCCGTGGGAGCGGTGGTCGCGGCCCTCCTGGCTGCGGCCTGCTGCATCGGCCCGGCCGTCCTGGCGATCGCCGGTCTCGGGGGCGCGGCGTCCGCCTTCATCCTGGCCCCTTACCGGTCGTACCTCCTGGGACTCTCCTTCGTCCTTCTGGGGCTCGGGTTCTACTTCGCGTATCGCAAGCAAGGCACCGCCTGCCGCGCGGACGGGCCGCGCCTGACCACGTCGTCCGGGCGAGTTGGGAAGATGCTCCTCTGGCTCGCGACCCTGGTCGTCGTCCTCGTGTCCGTTTCGTCCCCCATTTCCGGATTGCGCACCCTGCCGCTCGGGAGCCGGCGCGCCGGGGCGACCGCCGGCGGGGCGTCCCGGAGTGCGAGCGCCGCTCTGACCACGACCGTGACGATCAAGGGAATGACCTGCGGCGGCTGCGTGGTGAAGGTCCAGGAGCGGCTCGACCGGGTCCCGGGTGTCGTGGGATTCACGGTGAGTCTTTCGGGTGGAGAGGCCCGTGTTTTGTACGACCCCGCCGAGATCACGCCCGAAGCGATCGCGGCGGCGGTCTCCGAGACCGGGTTCGCCGCGACCGTCAGGGACCGACCCGCGCCGTAGCCGTCCCCGGCCCATCCATTCCCGGCGCTACTAGACCGCGGCCGCCTCGAGCTGCTCGGCGGATTCCGCCTCTCCCGATCGCAGCGAGGGTGCGAGCGCGTGTCGGCGCGCCACGAGCATGTAGATCGACGGGACGACGAACAGGGTGAAGCCTGTGCCGATGATCATGCCGGTGACGAGCATGATGCCGATGCTGTTGCGCGCCCCGGCGCCGGGACCTGTGGCGAACACCAGGGTCAGGTGGCCGACGACGGTGGCCGCGGTCGTCATCAGGACCGGGCGCAGGCGCGTGCCGGCCGCCTCGGTGATGGCGTTCAGGGGGAGCTTCCCCTGCTCCTGCAGCTTGTTGGCGAACTCGACAATCAGGATGCCGTTCTTCGAGACGAGTCCGACCAGGGTGATGAGGCCGACCTGGCTGTAGATGTTCAGCGTCGTCAGGCCGAGGAACGAGAAGAGCAGCCTTCTCGAGGAAACGGAGCGCCTGATCGAGCGACACGTTAGGCGGTATGGCGCCCTGGATGCGCACAGCATTGAGCTGCTGGAACCGCTTGAGCTCACGGGGCTCGGTGCTCGTCCGGAGCGTCGCGAAGGTCGACAGCGGGACCGGCCGGCCCTCGGGACCCGTGACGTAGATGTCCTTGAGCTGATCGGCCGTGAGACGTTCCGAGCGCTTCACCTGAGGGATGACCTTGTAGCTGCGCCCCTGGATGCTGAAGCGATTGACATAGTTGCCGCCGAGGAGCGTGGACAGGTCCGCCCCGGCCTGGCTCATGTCGACACCCAGCGAACGCACCTTGTCGCGGTCGAAGACGACCTCCGTCTGCGGCTGATCGAACTTGACGTCGGTGTCCGCGTACATGAAGAGGCCGCTCGCGTACGCCTTCCCGACCAGCTGGCCGGCCAGCTCGGCGATCTGCGCCGGCTCGCCCGTGGAGCCGATGACGAACTCGACCGGAAAGCCCTCGCTGCCCGGCAGCGGCGGAGGCGACAGGGGAATCATGCGCACTCCCGGAAGCTTCGAGAGCGCCGCGGCGGCCTCCATCTTAAGCTGCTCGGCGGTCTTTTTCCTCTGGCTCCAGGGCTTGAGAACCATGCCACCGAATCCACCGCCGGGCGATGTGATCTGAAACGTGATGTCGCTCTCCGGGAACGACCCGAACACTTCGCTCACCTTGGTCGCGAAAAGCATCGTCTGTTCGAGCGTGGCGTTGGGGGCGGACTGGATGATGGCGAACACGAATCCCTGGTCCTCGGTGGGCGCCAGCTCATGATTGGAGAAGATATAGAATGGGGCCATCAGCGCCACGACGATCACCCACAGGACCAGGACCACCGAGCGGAATGCCAGGGTCCGCGACAAGGCCCGCGTGTAGAGGCTGCGTAAGGATCCTGGATGGCCACCGGCGTGTAGACCGTCGCGAGCGTGATGGTCATGGCGATGATCGGACCGACGAGCTCGCGGGCGGCGGCCAGAGCGGCCTCGATCGGCCGCTGGCCCAGGCTCAGGTGTCGTTCGACGTTCTCGACCATGACGATCGCGTCGTCGACCACCAGGCCGACCGACAGCACGATAGCGAGAAGCGTGAGCAGGTTGAGGGAGAAGCCGGCCACGAGCATGAGGAAGACGGCGCCGACGAGGGAGATTGGGATGGCGACCACCGGAATCATCACGGCGCGCACCGATCCGAGGAAGAGATAGATGACTACGATGACGATGAGCAGGGTCTCGCCCAGGGTCTTGAGCACCTCCTCGATGGCGTTCTCGATGTAGACCGTGGAATCGTAGGCGACCGCGGCCCTGATCCCCGCGGGCATCTGCGCCTGGATGTCGGGCAGCGCCTCGCGCACACGCCTTACGATCTCGAGTGAATTCGCGGTCGGGAGGACCCAGAGCCCCATGAAGGTGGCCGTCTGGCCGCTGAAGCGCACGTCCGTGTCGTAGTTCTCCGCCCCGAGCACCACGTCGGCGATCTCGCCGAGCCTCACGATGACCCCGTTCTCCTCCTTGACCACGATCTGACGGAACTCCTCGGCGGATTTCAAGTCTGTATTGGCGATCAGGTTGACCGACACCATGGAGCCCTTGGTCCGGCCGAGGGCGGACAGGTAGTTGTTGCGCGCCAGGACGTCGCGAACATCGGAGGCGGAGATCCGGAGCGCGGCCATCTTCTCGGGCTTGAGCCAGACCCGCATGGCGAAGGTGCGGTCGCCGAGGATGTCGGCTCGCTGCACGCCGCTGATGGCGCTGAGCTTCGGCTGCACGACCCGCGTGAGGTAGTCGGTGATCTGGTTCTGATCGAGGACGTCGGACGCGAAGCCGATGTACATGGCGGCGAACTGGGCGTCCGCAGTTTGAAGATCAATGATCGGGGCCTCGGCCTCGGGGGGCAGCGTGTTGCGGACCTGCGCGACCTTGGACTGGATCTGCGTCAGGGCGGCGTTCGTGTCGTAGTTCAACTTCAAATGTACGGTGATTGTGCTGACGCCCTGGGCGCTTGTGGATTCAAGAAAGTCGATGCCGTCGGCGCTCGCGATTACCCGCTCGAGAGGTGTTGTGATGAACCCGCGCACGAGATTGGCGCTGGCGCCCACGTAGGCGGTCGTGACGTTGATCACCGCGATGTCGCTGCGCGGATACTGCCGCACGGCGAGCGTGCGGATCGATTGCAGGCCCGCGATCAGGATGACCAGGTTGACCACGACCGCGAGGACGGGCCGCTTGATGAAGAGATCCGTAAGCTTCATCAGTTGTCCTCGGGCGAGGGATGCGGATTGTTGCCCGGCTGGGTATCGTTGTTCACAGCGACGGCCGCGCCGTTGCGCAGCTTGAAAACACCCGAGGTCACGACCTCGGCGCCGGGTGCTATCCCGGACAGGACCGCGACCTGATCCCCGCGCGCGCCGCCGATCTTGACGAACTGCTGGCGCACGCCGCGGTAACTCCCGCCGTCCGGTCCCTTCACGTCTTCGACGATGAAGACCGAGTCGCCGTACGGCGCGTAGCTGATCGCCGAGGCGGGAAGGGCGACCACGGAGTCCTTGGCCTCGAGCAGGGCGCGCGCCGTGACGAACATGCCGGGCCTCAATCTACCTTTGGGATTATCGAACGTGGCCTGGATCCGGACGTTGCGAGTGGATTCGTCGACCACCGAGTCGATCGCCGTGATCCGTCCCGTGAGCTCGATCGACGGGGGCCCCTCGGCCGTCACGCTCACAGTACCGCCCACCCGCACCCGCACCAGCTCCTGCTGGGGGACGTCGAAGTTCACGTAGATCGGATCGTGCGACTGGAGCTGCACGATCGGATCGCCGCTTTTCAGGTATTGCCCGAGGTTGACCTGGCGGATCCCGAGAATCCCCGAGAACGGTGCTCTGATCGTCTTGCGCTCGATGGTGGCGCGAACCTCGCCGACCACTCCCTCCGCCTGTTTCTGTTCCGCCACGGCGGTGTCGAACTCGGTCTGGGAGTTGATCCCCTGCTCCCTCAGGCCGCGGATCCGGTCGAGGTTCATGTGCGTCAACTCGAGCTTCGCCTCCGCGGCCGCCAGCTGCGCCTGCTCCTGGCGTGTGTCGAGCTGCACGAGCAGCGCGCCGGCCTCGACGCGATCCCCCGAGCCGAAGGCGACCTTCTGCACGACGCCCGGCAGATCGGCGCTGACCATGACGCCGTTCACGGCCGCCACATTGCCGATGGCGCCGAGGGTCCCCTGCCATTGCTCCTGCTTCACGATCACCGTGGTGACCGCCTCGGGCGGAGGGCGGTATCCCCCCTGCCCCATCGAAGCCTTGATGCCCCGGTACTTCACGAAGCCCACGATCCCGATGAACCCGGCCACCGCGAGCAACATGATGACCATCCGCTTCGCCATCGAAACAAGCCTCCATCCACTTCGACCGGGCGCCCCTCGATGGGCGACCCGGTCTTATCGTCAATCCGGCAAGGTGGTTGCGACCGACATTGTACTACCTCGCCACCTTCCCGGAGGCCGACACCCTACGGGGACGGAGACGATCCAATAAAAAGGGCGGGACTCACGTCCCGCCCGCTGAATCCAGCCTCGACGGCCGCCCCTAGCCCCCGGTGCTCTCCAGGAAAGCGCGCAGGCGCTGGCTGCGTGAGGGGTGGCGGAGCTTCCGGAGCGCCTTGCTTTCGATCTGGCGGATGCGCTCGCGAGTCACGGCGAAGGACTGGCCGACCTCTTCCAGGGTGTGCTCGCTACCGTCGCCTACGCCGAAGCGCATCTTGAGGACCATCTCTTCGCGGGGAGACAGGGTCTTCAGGACCTTCTGCGTTTGCTCCTTCAGATTGAGCTGGATGACCGCGTCGACCGGCGACGTCACCGCGCGGTCCTCGATGAAATCCCCGAGGTGAGAGTCCTCTTCCTCGCCGATCGGGGTCTCGAGGGAGATCGGCTCCTGGGCAATCTTCAGGACCTTGCGGACCTTCGCCACGGGGATGCCCATCTTCTTGGCGATCTCCTCGGGCGTCGGCTCGCGACCGATCTCCTGCACCAGGGCGCGCGACGTCCGCACGAGCTTGTTGATCGTCTCGATCATGTGCACGGGGATGCGGATGGTGCGCGCCTGGTCGGCGATGGCCCGGGTGATCGCCTGGCGGATCCACCAGGTGGCGTAGGTCGAGAACTTGTAGCCGCGCTTGTACTCGAACTTGTCCACCGCCTTCATCAGCCCGATGTTGCCCTCCTGGATCAGATCGAGGAACTGAAGGCCGCGGTTGGTGTACTTCTTGGCGATCGACACGACCAGACGGAGGTTCGCCTCCACCAGCTCGGTCTTGGCCTTCGCGGCCATCGCCTCGCCGGCCCTGATCCCGTCGGCGGTCAGCTTGATCTCCTCGGGAGTGGTCTCCATCTCCCGGGCGATGCGGGCGATCTCTTCCTCGGCCGCGCGCACTTTGTCCCGGAGGTCGCGACGGGCCTTGGGATCGCGGGTGAGCTTCAGGCGCCTGTGGTACGAGCGGATGTCGTCCTCAAGGTCCTTCAGGCGACCCGAGGTGTCCTTGATCTTCTTCGAGAGGTCCTTGACCTTGCCGGTCGTCATCCCCATGTCGCGGATGACCAGGCCGATCTGCACGCGCGCGCGCCCGAGGTGGTGCAGGATCTCGCGGTGGCGGTGGGAGCCCTCGGTCAGGCGCGCCAGGTGCTTCTCGTGCTCTTCGAGCTTGCGGCTCAGGCGCTGGATGCGCGCCATGGCGTCGAGCAGCTGGCGGCGCTTGCGGTCGGCAGCGCCTTCCTCATCGTCGTCGGTGACGATGATCAGGTCCTCGACGCGGATCTCCTTGTCGCGAATCCTCCGGCCGTAGTCCAGGAGCTGCTTGAAGACGTACTTGCTGCGTGACAGGGCCTTGACGACGTTCTTCTCGCCCCGCTCGATGCGCCGCGCGATCTCGACCTCGCCCTCGCGCGTCAGCAGCGGGACGGTCCCCATCTCGCGCAGGTACATCCGAACCGGGTCGTTCGTCTTCTCGAGCGCGCCGGGCGAGAGATCGATCTTGGCTTCCTCGATCTCCTCCTTCTCGGCGGCGGCCGCCTTCTCCTCGAGCTTGGCCTTGTACTTCTCCTCCGAGTCGACCATCTCGATGCCCAGAGAGTCGAACAGGAGGAACATGTCGTCGAGATCTTCCGGAGAATGCACCTCCTCGGGCAGGACGTCGTTGACCTCGTCGTAGAGCAGGTACCCCCTCTCCCGGCCGAGGTTGATCAGTTGCCGTACCTCTTCGTACTTTTCTTCGATGCCCAAGGTCGTTCTCCTTCTATCTATGACAGCTGCGAGGCCTTGGGGAGCGCCTCGATGCGTCTCTTGAGTTCGATTTTCAGGCGCAGGAGATCGTCCGTCTCCTCCGCCTTTCCCACGGACTCCAGCCGTTTCTGGATGTCTCCCATCTGCCGCTGGAGCCGCGCGGCGCGCAGGGCCATGAGACACGCGCGCCCCTCCTCCAGGGTCGCGGGTGGATGAGGCAACGCCGCGACCCGGGTGATGATGTCCCGGGCGTCGTCGCCGATCATTGACGCCACCCGAGGATAAGTCACCTCTTCTCCTTTGACCACCAGATCCCGGACGACCCTCAGGACGTCCGCGATCCGGCACGCCTCCAGATCTCCGTCTTCCATCTCGTCCAGGACGGCCCGGCGGACGTCCTCCGAGTCCATCATGGAACGCAACAAGCGCGATTCCGCCTCGCTCACGACGGAGGCGCCGCGCGCCGCGGACAGGGTCGCCGGCTTGAGGCCCTTGCGCCTGTCGTGCACCGCGTCTTTCAGCTCCTGGAGGACCAGCCGATCCTCGATCCCGAGGATCGTGGCGATCATCTCCACGTACCCGGCCCGGCGCACCGGGTTGTCCAGCCGCGCCAGGAACGGCAGGATCTCATTCAGGGCGGCGACCTTGCCGCGGGTGCCCGACAGGTCATGCCGCCCCGCCGTGTCCCGCGTCAGGAACTCGATGTACGGCAGGCCAGACTGCAGTCGCCGCCGGTACGTCTCCGCCCCTTCCTCCCGGACGAACAGGTCCGGGTCCTTCCCCGCCGGGAGCGCCACGACGTTCACCTCGAAGCCGTTCTCCAGAAGGACCTCGAGAGACCTGCGCGTCGCCGCCCGGCCGGCCGCATCCGGATCGAAGTTCACAACCACCCGGTCCGTGAATCTCTTCAGAAGGCGGACGTGCCCGGTCGTGAAGCCGGTGCCGAGCGTCGCCACGGCGTGCGCCACACCCGCCTGATGGAGGGCGATCACGTCCATGTAACCCTCGACCAGGACCGCGTACCCCTCTTTCCGAATGGCCTCCCGGGCGAACCCGATCCCGTAGAGGTTCTCGCCCTTGCTGAACGCCGGCGTCTCCGGGGAGTTCAGGTACTTCGGCTCCCCGCTTCCGATCACCCGGCCGCCGAAGCCGATCGGCTCGTCGGTCAGGTTCACGATCGGGAAGATGACCCGGTCGCGAAAGCGGTCGTACGTCCGGCCCGTTTCTTCTTTCCGGGCCAAAAGTCCGGCCAGGACCGCCTGGTCCTCGGCCACGCCCGCGGAGGCCAGGCTTTCCTTGAGACCGCTCCATCCGTCCAGCGCGCAGCCGATCTGGAACCGGGAGATCGTTTCCCTCGTGATTCCCCGGCCCTCCAGGTACCGGAGCGCCCTGTCGCCCGCCGGGCGCTGGAGCTGATCACGAAAGTACGAAAGGGCCCGCCGGTTGACCGACAGCACTCGATGACGCTCGCCGGACTCGGGGGCGCTCCGCTCCGGCATCGGGATGCCGTAGCGCGTGGCGAGCGATTTCAGCGCTTCGGGGAACTCCAATTTTTCATAGAGCATCAGGAACTTGAAAACGTCCCCGCCCGTACCGCAGCCGAAGCAATAGAACAACTGCTTGTCCGCGTCCACGTAGAAGGACGGGGTCTTTTCCGCGTGGAACGGACACAGCGCCCGGTACTTCGAGCCGCTGCTCTTCTTGAGGGGGAGGTAGTCGGATACGATCGCCCGGAGGTCGGCCTGCGACCTCACGACCTCGACGACATCCGTCCTCTCTCTTCCTCCCACTGTGTGCCACCTCCGGCCGCCGCTCCGCCGCGTGCACGCGGCCGCGATCCGAGCAGCGGTCAGTCGCTGAAGCGCCGCTCCTGGGCGAGCCTCTTCAGCGCCTTCTTCCTCGCCGCCAGAGCCTTGATCTTCCGCTTCTGGCTCGGCTTCAGGTAATGCTGGCGTTTCTTGAGCTCCGACAGCACACCGGATTTCTCGCACTTCCTCTTGAAGCGCCGGAGGGCGTTCTCCAAGGACTCGTCCTCGCGCACCCTCACGAGGGGCATTCAGTCACTCCCTCCTTTCAAAGAATCGTAGGGACAGTCTTTTAGACGACTCGCGCCGGACGCCGGATACACCCACTCCGGCGCCCGCTGCGGGCTGCTTCGCCCGCCGAGTAACCCCTGTGCTTAAAGCGTCGGACCGTGGAAGTGCTTGGCCCGACAAAGGATTACCAAAGCCCACAGACCAACGCATGCTTAATATACGGACCATACCCGGGAGTTGTCAAGAAAGGGGATAGAGAAACGCGAAAAATTCGTGAATGGTCTTATCGGGTAGACTCAAAATCAGAAGGAGCGACTGAGGGTCCAACCGAATTTATTTCGATTGATTATAAATATTATAATTAATTGTTGAAGCGGCATATCCTGCCCCGAACCCATTATCAATGTTGACCACCAGTAGGCCTGCAGCGCAAGAGTTCAGCATACCCATCAGAGCAGCCACTCCCTTGATCCCGGTACCATAGCCGACACTGGTTGGCACCCCTATGACCGGAACGTCGACCAGACTGGCGACGATACTCGGCAGGGCCCCCTCCATCCCCGCAATGACGATGATCACCCTGGCGCGAAAGAGCTCGTCCTTGTGATCGAGAAGGCGGTGGAGGCCGGCGATGCCGACGTCGTACAACCGAACCACCTCGTTGCCAAGAACCTCGGCAGTCACCGCCGCCTCTTCGGCCACCTGCAGGTCGGAGGTGCCCGCGGCAATGACCAGGACCCCCGCTCGCCCCTTCGGGCTGCCGGGCGCCTCCAGTGTGATGGCGCGGGCCTGCGGATGGTAGCGCGCGCGCCCGTGGCGTCTTTTGACCTTCCGGAACACTTCGGAGGTGACCCGCGTCACCAGGACGGGCTGGCGCTTGGAGGCCACTCGCCCCATGATGGCGACGATCTGGGGGACGCTTTTCCCTTCGCCGAAGATCACTTCGGGGAAGCCGCGGCGGAGCTGCCGGTGGTTGTCGATCTTGGCGAAGCCGAGGTCCTCGTAGGGAAGAGTCTTCAGCCGCCGCAGCGCCTCGTCGGCGGTCACCTTCCCGGCGCGGACGCGCTCGAGAATCTTCTTCAGCTCGCTGGTGTTCACGATCGTCTCCCGGGCAGGGATTATAGTCGTGGATGAGACGCGACATGTCACCGGCCGGCCTTCACAAGCGTTTGATGACAAGGGGGAGTCGGGAGTATCGTACTGACATGAAACGTCGCGCGGCCTGGATCGCGGGCATCGTCGTTCTGGCCGGTGTCGTCGCCGCCCTGACCCTGGGAGGCGCGCGGCGCTCCACGGGCCAGGCCAAGTATGAGACCGTCAAGGTCGAGCGCGGTCGAATCATCGCGCGCGTCACCGCCTCAGGCACACTGTCCGCTCTCGTGACGGTGCAGGTCGGCACCCAGGTCTCGGGTCGGATCCAGGACCTCTACGTCGACTTCAACAGCCCGGTGCGCCGAGGCCAGATCCTGGCGAAGATCGACCCGCAGTTCTTCAAGGCGGCAGTCGAGCAGGCGAAGGCGAACCTGGCGGCCGCCGAGGGGAACCTCGCCAAGGCCAGGGCCCAGGCCGTCGACGCCCACCGGCAGTACCAGCGGGCGAAGACCCTGGCCGAGCAGGGACAACTCGTCGCACAGTCCGACCTGGACACCGCCGACGCCAACGCGCAGTCGGCGGATGCACAGATCCAGGCGATGCAGGGGGAGGTTGCCCAGGCGCGGGCCTCCCTGTACCAGGCGGATGTCAATCTGGGGTACACCACCATCACGTCGTCCATCGACGGCACCGTGATCTCGCGCAACGTGGACGTGGGCCAGACGGTGGCCGCTTCTCTGCAGGCGCCGACGCTCTTCACCATCGCCCAGGACTTGAAGAAGATGCAGGTCGACACCAACGTCTCCGAGGCGGACGTCGGCAAGCTGAGCGCGGGCATGCCGACCAGCTTTAATGTGGACGCCTTCCCGGGTGAGACCTTCAAGGGGGTGATTCGCCAGATTCGCAACGCGCCCCAGTCGGTGCAGAACGTGGTGACCTACGACGCCGTCATCGACGTGGACAATTCCGACATGCGTCTGCGCCCCGGAATGACCGCCAACGTCACCTTCACGTACGCCCAGAAGGACGACGCGCTCAGGTTTCCGAACGCCGCCCTGCGCTTCCGGCCGCCGGCCGAGATCGCCGCCGCGGCACCGCGCCCCGAGCGTGACCGCCGCATCGTCTGGGTTCTGCGCGACGGGAAGCCGAAGCCGGTCATCATCCGGACGGGTCTCTCCGACGGCAGCGTGACCGAGGCGGCAGAAGGGGACCTGCGCGAAGGCGACGCGCTCGTCACCGAGGCCGTGGGAATTCCCGGAAGCAACGTCCCGCCCGCGTTCCGGCGGCCGCTGTAGCGGGCCTGCCATGCCGAGCGCACCGCTCATCCGGTTCGAGAACGTCACCAAGGTCTATCACGCGGGCGAAGTCGAGGTCAGAGCGCTCGCCGGGATCTCACTGGTCGTCGAGGCCGGAGAGTTCGTCGCCGTCATGGGGGCGTCCGGATCCGGCAAGTCGACCCTGATGCATCTGATCGGCTGCCTCGACCGCCCGACCTCGGGGCGTTATCTGCTCGAGGGACGGGAGGTCTCGGGCCTGAACCGCAACGCCCTGGCCGAAGTGCGCAACCGCACCATGGGGTTCGTCTTCCAGAGCTTCAACCTCCTGGCGCGGACCAGCGCCGCGGAAAACGTCGAGCTGCCTCTGATCTACGCCGGCGTGCCGGCCGCGGAGCGCCGGCGCCGGGCGGCGGAGGCGCTTCGCCAGGTCGGGCTGGGCGACCGGCTCGAGCACCACCCGAGCCAGATGTCGGGCGGGCAGCAGCAGCGAGTGGCGATCGCGCGCGCCCTGGTCGGGGCGCCCCGGCTCCTCCTGGCGGACGAGCCGACCGGCAACCTCGACTCACGCACCAGCGGCGAAGTCATGGCCCTGCTCCGGGGACTGAGCGAGGAGGGTCTCACGATCGTGCTCGTGACGCACGCCCCGGACATCGCCGCCTGGACCTCCCGCGTCCTTCTGCTCAAGGACGGTCTCATCGTTTCCGATGAGAGACGGGCCCGGGTCTCGTCGGGTGAGCCTGCGCCTGCGCGCCCGGTCGAGGTGGCTCCATGACCCCGTGGGCCGTCCTGCGCCTGGCCTTCCTGGCCCTGGGACGAAACACCATGCGGTCGTTCCTGACGGCGCTCGGGATCATCATCGGCGTCGGCGCCTTCATCGCCATGGTCGTGATCGGCGAGGGGGCGAAGGCGCGCGTCGAGGAGGCCTTCTCGTCGATGGGCACCAACCTCCTGATCGTCCTGCCCGGGTCCAGCTCGCAGCGGGGAGTCTTCGGCGGCTTTGGCTCGCTGCCGACCTTGACCTGGGACGACCTGAAGGCGATCCAGACCGAGGTGCCCTCCGTCCGGCATGCCGCTCCGCAGCTCCGGAGCACGGCGTCGGTCGTCAGCGAGGAGCAGAACTGGACCACCTCGGTGACCGGCGTCACCCCGGAGTATTTCGAGATCCGCAACTGGCCGGTGACTTCGGGAGTCTCCTTCACCCTGTCGGACATCGACGCCGCCACCAAGGTCGTCCTGCTCGGACGGACCGTCGTCGACCGGCTCTACGGCCCCGGCGCCGACCCGATCGGCCAGACCCTGCGAATCAAGGGGATGCCCTTCCAGGTCATCGGCGTGATGGCCAAGAAGGGACAGTCGCCCATGGGACAGGACTACGACGACGCGGTCTTCATCCCGGTCAGCACCTACCGGTCCAAGATCCAGGGCGGCCTGAGCAACTTCATCGCCGGGTCAATTTTCGTCGGCGCGTCCTCCCCGGAGACCACCGCCCGGGCCGAGCGCGAGGTTCGGAGCCTCTTGCGCGATCGTCACCACCTCGCGCCGGACGTGGACGACGACTTCCAGGTTCGCAACCTCACCGAGATCGCCACCGCGCAGCAGGAGGGGACGCGCACGCTCACCACGCTTCTGGCGAGCATCGCCGCGGTGTCGCTGATCGTGGGCGGCATCGGGATCATGAACATCATGCTGGTGAGCGTCACCGAGAGGACCCGCGAGATCGGCGTGCGCATGGCGGTCGGGGCGAAGCCCCGGCACATTCTGGCGCAGTTCCTGACGGAGGCCCTTTCCCTGTCGGTCATGGGCGGGATTACCGGCGCCGTGCTGGGTCTCCTGGTCGCCTCGCGGCTCGCCGCCCGCTTCGGCTGGCCCATGCTCGTGCGCCCCGGGGTCGTCGTCCTCGCCCTGGTGTTCAGCGGTCTGGTCGGTGTCGTCTTCGGGCTCTATCCCGCGCAGCGCGCCTCGCGCCTCGACCCGATCGAGGCGCTGCGGTACGAGTGATCCTCGAGGCCTCGCGTCCGCTTCATTCGGACGCGCCGAAGGCCGCCGGTCTGTCCATGCGGATGCCCAGATCCGGCCAGACGACGATCGCGGCGGTCCGCGTCTTTCCTGTGCTGTCCCTGGCGTAGTACCGGACGGTCACGCGTTCGGCATTGCCCGTGCGGCTGCTGAAGACGGGACTGTCCCAGACCAGCGAGGTGCTGAGCCTGCACGAAGGGTCTGCGCACAGACCGTCGGCTTCACGGGGAACGCGCAGCGGATGCGCGTCGAAGGTTTCCGACACCCTCTGCGGCCCACCTCTTGGCCCGCTCGAAGCCACTCTCCCGGAAGGAAATTCAATGGCCGTGAGCGCTGGCGGCAGGCCAAGCGAAAACCAGGTCACATCGATCCGGGAAATCTCAAGGTCGGCTCCCGTCGTATTGACGAGGTCCCAGGAGAGTTTCCTGTCCCCCAGCTCGGCAGTGGCCGAGGGTGTGGTCGTTTCCAGGCCTCCTCCCGGTCTCTGCTTGACGGTGACGGCCGTCGTCTCGTAGGTGCTGCAGCCCTCCGCGCTCACGAGCTCCCAATGGATGCGGTACTCTCCCGGTCCCGTGACGCCGGTGTCCCACGCCGGAAACAGGAAGGGTCTCCGGGTGCTTTCGTGATCGTAAACGACCGAATCACGGTCGGACGCGCGGCTGATTTGCACCCTACCCATGGTGCAAGGGTGATCGATTTCCGGCCTCACGATGATCGGCACGATCCCGGAACGTGAATCTCCATCGGCAGGGCTCAGGACGAGGGAAGCGTGCTCGCTGCAGGAGGTGGTGACCGGAACGGACCTTCGACTCTCGTTTCCGCAACGGTCGGCGGCAGAGACGGCGTAGTAGAAGTGCCAGCCTCGCAACTGATCGCTCTGATCGCCCCAGTCGAGGAGGTCGTCGTATGCGCTGGAGACGCGCTCCAGGAAGGCGCGGAGCGAAAAGGTGTCGACGTCCAGATCGGAGGGTCTTTGGTCGACGAAGGTCTTGTACCAATAGACCTTGTACTGGTCGACGAAGATCGGCCTTCCGTTCACGTCCGTGCGCACCGGATCCCAGGTCAGTGCGTTCTGGTCCCTCGAGAAGCGCCTGGCGTTCAGGCCGGAGGGAGCCGAGGGCGGGACACTCGTCTCCGCCCGCCCTTCGGCCATGGGACCGGGCACGCTTGCCACTCCGCATCTGTCCGTCGCGACAATCTTGTAGTAATAGCTCCTGCAACTGGCCACGTCACGATCCGAGTAGAGCCCCATTCCGGCGGGGACGGTGGCCAGGAGGTTCGTCGTGTCATCCGGAACAAAGTTAGTCCGATGACTCCGGTAGATCTTGTACGCCGCCAGATCTCGAATGACCGTCGCGCCGCGCACCGAGTCGGGGTCGCCCTCGATCAATCCGGTGTTCGTCGTGACCGGGGCCCACTCGAGTCGGACCTCTCCCTCCTGGGCGGATCCAGGCCGCCCGCCCGTCGCCTCGAGCTCGCGCGGCGCGGCGGGTGTCGAGGCCTCGCTCACCTGGGCGCAGGACGTCGATGAGTCAGGAGACCACGGGCTTCCCGGCCCGGTCGCGCGCAAGGTGTGCGCCTGGAAGCAGTAGGTCACCCCTTCAGCGAGACCATCCACGAAGGCACGACCCCGGCCGTTGAAGACACTGCCGACAAGAGCGGAGTAGGGGAACCTGCGCGTGGACGCGGTGGACGATGATCCCTTCGGCCAGTATCGCACGAGAAAGCCAGTGACAGCGTCTCGAGGCTCGGGGACCTTCCATGTGAGGAGCAACCCGCCGCAATGGCCCGCGACGGGCCGGAGATCGCGAGGCGCTGGCGGAGCCAGATTGTCCGGGTCCGTCATGCCGGCCCTCCCCATGTTTTCGAGTCTGAGGAGCGACGACACCGCCAGCGGCCGGCGATCATCTCCCGCGCCGTTCTTCGCGCCCGAAATGCGGCGACCGGCGAGGTCAGGCAGCATCCCGGTGAGGCTGATCCTGACGCTGCGGATTCGGGCCCTGGTCAGCAGTTCGGAATCATCGCCTCCGATGTCGTCGGACGAGGTGCCCGGTGTCCCCGGGCCCAACGGTCGGCCCTGGTGATCGAAGTACTGAAAGTCGAGGCTCCGAATGTTCTCCGCAACCGGTTCGTAGGTGAAGGTCGCAGCCGTCTGAGGCGGGTGTGGAAACGATCCGAGGACGTCGGACAGGGTGATGCGATACAGAACATAGGGAGGGTCGTCCTGGACCAGCGCGAGGTTCGGAATGCTGATGGTCTTCGGCACCCCGGACCGGGGGTGGTCCGCATCGAGGCGGAACACGAGAACGCCCGGACCACTGGGGCCCGGTTTCGCGAGCGCGTACGTGACGATCTCGTCATTCCCAGTGGAAACGACTCTGTAACTCGGCGGGGCCAGAGACAGCTCCGGGACTGTCTCTTTGACCGGGTCACCGAAATCGAGGTCGGCGCGGAAAGTAACGGCCGTGTCCCAGGCCCCTTCGATCTGCTCGTCGGTCCGGTTCGGGTCCCCGTCCGGATTCGTGTTGAGCCCGGCGAGGCGGATTTCGGAGGTCATTCGGTCGAAGGCCGTACGCGCCCGGGAGGTCCGCCGGCTCACGGGAACCCTGTTCTCTGAAATGACCGGAACGGCTCATTGGCTCTCGGCGACAAATCTAGGTCAGAGCGCGCCTTCGGCAAGGGGGAGGGCGGCCGTGGAGCCCTCGCCGAAGCACCTCTCCGCGTGAGGCACCGCATCGCCAGGGTCAGCCCCCTCTCCGTCCCGCTCTCCGTCCTTGACATCGCCAGGCGGGGTTTCATAACATGGGCGCTGCAACGTCACGAGACACGCGCCTTTCGGCCGACCGCATCCCTGAGCCAGAGGCGGGACACGCTCATCGAGAGACCAACGCAAACGTGAGCGCATGAGTCAATCAAAGGACGCGCGACGCCACCCACGCGTCGCCCAACGCATCCGGGTGCGGTCATCCTCGCGGGAGGCCGTGGAGCTGGAGACCATCGACCTCAGCGCCGGCGGTCTGAGCTGCACGGCCCCCGCCTTCCTTCCTCTCATGACCAAGATGGCGATCTCCCTCGTGCTGCCGGACCCGCGGCCGTCCACCCCGGATGACAGAGACGGCCACGAAACGGTGAACGGCGAGGCGGTCGTCGTCCGCACCGAGCCGGACGCCCCCGTGGAAGGAAAGACGACGTACCGGGTGGCCCTGTTCTTTTCCCGGATGGACGACGCGGACCGAAGGCGGCTCCTCGATTTCCTGGCACGACACACCGGCAAGGCCGCGCACTGAGCCCGGCCTGAGGATCGGACCGTGAGGCGATACGTCGTCGGCATCACCGGCGCCAGCGGCTCTTTGTGCGCGCGCTCGGTCCTGCGCCATCTGTCGCGCCACCCCGAGGTGGAGCGGGTGCACGCCGTGCTGAGCGCCTTCTCCCTGCAGACCCTGAGCGCCGAGCTGGGGCGGAAGGCGGTGGACGAGGCCGAAGGGCTGCGCGTGCTCCTGGACGGCGAGCTGAGCGACCGGATCGTCCTGCACCGATCGGGCGACCTGGCCGCCTCCATCAGCAGCGGGTCGTACCCGACGGACGGTATGGTGGTCGTGCCGTGCAGCGGCGGGACGCTGGCGGCGATCGCCAATGGAACCTCCGCGAACCTGCTGCACCGCGCGGCCGAGGTGACGCTGAAAGAGCGCCGGCCCCTCATTCTGGCGTTCCGCGAAACGCCCATCAGCCTGGTGCACATCGAGAACATGCGGCGCGCCGCGCTCGCCGGCGCCGTCATCTACCCTCTGACCCCCGCCTTCTACAACCGGCCGCAGAGCCTGGAGGAAATCGTCGAGCACTTCACGGCGCGGCTCTTCGACCTGCTCCGTCTACCGCACACCCTGGGGAAGCGATGGGGGACGTCCTGAACTCGCCCGGGACCGCGTCCGCGGGGAGCCTGGCCGGTGCCGGACGGGCGGCTCGGGCCCGCGGCTGGCGAGCCGCCGCGGCGACCCTGTCGATGATCAAGTTCCAGCACACGCTGTTCGCCCTGCCATTCGCCTTCGTGGGGGCCATCCTGGCGGCCGGCGGGATGCCGACCTGGCGACAGGTCGGGTGGATTCTCGGAGCCATGGTCGGGGCGCGGAGCGCCGCGATGATCTTCAACCGGATCGCCGATCTGGGCTACGACCGCAAAAACCCGCGCACGGCGGCGCGGCCGCTCGTCACGGGAGAACTGGGGCTGGGGTTCGCGTGGACGGCTCTCGCCGGAAGCTCTGGTCTCTTCTTCCTAAGCGCCTCCATGCTGAACCGGCTGACCCTCGTCCTGGCCGCACCGGCGCTTCTTCTCATCCTGTCGTACTCCTACGCCAAGCGACTGTCCTGGCTGACCCATGTTCACCTGGGATCGTCCCTCGGCCTCGCCCCTCTGGGAAGCTGGATCGCGGTGCGCGGTACTGTCGACCCGGCGCCGATCGTGCTGGCGGCGGCGGTCACGCTGTGGGTCGCCGGGTTCGATGTCATCTACTCCTGCCAGGACGTCCGTTTCGACGCGCGCGAGGGGTTGCACTCGGCGCCGCGGCGCTTCGGCGTGCCGCGCGCCCTCGCCCTCTCTTCCGCGATGCACGCGGTCACCGTCCTGCTGCTCCTCGCATTGCCGCTCCTCCTCCCCCTGGGCTGGCCCTACCTCGCGGGCCTGGGAGGGACCGCCGCGCTCCTCCTGTACGAGCACAGGCTGGTGAAGCCCGACGACCTCAGCCGGGTGAACCAGGCCTTCTTCGCCGTCAATGGCTGCGTTTCGTTTCTGATCCTGGCGGCGACGGCCGCCGACCTGGCGCTGCGCGGCTGACCGGAGGCCGATCTAGGGAGCCGCCTGGCGGAGTGGATCGACCCTCCTGCGGGTGGTGATGACCGGGCCGGTCAGCAGAAGATAGAGGTCGCGGACGTTCGTGCCGGTGGGCCCGGTGATGAAAACGTCGTTCAGGCGCTTGAAGAACTTGTAGGTGGTGGCCTCGCGCAGGGCGCGCGCCGGATCCAGACGCGCCAGACGCGCACGCTCGAGGGTCGTCTGGTCGACGTAGGCGCCGGCGGCCGGGGAGTTGCCGTCGGTCCCGTCGCTGCCGAGCGCCAGGAAGGCCCACGGGCGCGAACCGAGGCCCGCCATCCTGAGCGCCAGGCGCAGGGCCAGCTCCTGGGCGCGACCTCCTTCTCCCGGGACTGGCGGGGCGGTCTGGACCTCGCCCCCCAGGACCAAGAGGCGGGTGCCTGGAGGCGCGGTCTCGATGGCGCGCGCCACCATCTCGACCGCATTCTCCGCCGGGCCGGTGATGTCGTTCGGAATCGCCTCGGCCGGCAGGCCGTGCGTCAGCCCGCAGCGCACCGCCGCGTTTCTCAGGTCTCGATTGGACAGGATCGACTCGGAGCGCGAGCGCCTGAACGCCGGGTCGCGCGGCTTGGGCGTCTCGGGGATCCGGCCGGTCCGCATCGCCTCCAGCACCCTGACAGGCAGCGCCGGTGCGATGCCGTAGCGGTCGATCGCTCGAATCATGTCGTCGAGCGTGGTGCGGTCCGGCAGGGACGGCCCGGAGGCGACGTCTTCATAGCGCTCCGGATCGACGTCGCAGATCACGAGGGTCGCCTGGGTCGCGGCGCGGCGCGCCGCCTGGGCCAGCCGTCCCCCTTTCACTGCAGAGAGGTGCTTGCGAACCGTGTTGATGGTGGCGATGGGTGCTCCGCACGTCAGAAGGATCCGGTGCAGGCCCGTCTTGTCGGGCTCCTTCATGAGCCCGGAGAGGGGCGACGCCATCAACGCCGAGCCGCCGCCGGAGGCCAGGACGACGAGGTCGTCCCCGGCCCTGGCCCGCGCCGCGAAGCGCAGCGCCGCCTTTCCCGCTGCGAAGGAATTCTTCAGAGGCACCGGGTGCTCGCCGCGAAACAATTTCACCCGGCAGCGCGACGCCGGCAGGTGAAGCTCGTGGAGCGCCGCGGCCAGGACGGTCGGCGGGCGCGTGGCGGCCTTCCGGCCCTTTGCGGGGGCTTCGTCCGGCGGGTGGACGACGAGCGCATCGAGCAGGCGCTTGCCGCCCGCCTCCTGAAATTTTTGGAGAAGGCCTTTTGTCATTGCCGGGGCCGCCTTGCCGAAGGCGATCACCAGCAACCGCCCCTTCTTCGTCATGCTGATGGGTCGCCCGCAGAGCGACAGGTGCCCGGGGCGCACGTGCACCGCGCGGCGCACCGCGGCGGCGGGATCGCAGGCGGCCAGCGCCTCCCCTGCCAGCGTCTGCAGCAATTGGGCCGCAAGGCTTATGCCAGGACGCGCCCCGGAATCCTTGATAATCATCGCGTTGATCGTGTCGCTTCAAGTCGCGACGGGACAATCCTTCGCGGGGATCTCAACCCTGAACGCCGCGTCCCGCAGGTCTTGACAAGAATTCGATCGGTCTGGTATAAGGCCGGCACGGCGCGGAGATCAGTCAGAGGCCGTTTCACCAACACGTATTCATCTCGAGGAGGTGTCGCATGAACAAGGCGGATCTGATCGACAAGATCGCCAAGGACGCGAAGATCAGCAAGACTGCCTCCGGCAAGGCGCTGGATTCGCTGGTCGACGGCGTCACCAAGGCGCTGAAGAAAGGGGACCGCGTCGCCCTTGTCGGATTCGGCACGTTCACGGTGTCCAAGCGCAAGGCTCGCGTCGGCCGCAACCCGCAGACGGGCGAGCAGATCGAGATCAAGGCGCGCAAGGTGGCGCGCTTCCGTCCGGGTAAGGAACTCGCGGCGGCCATCCGGTAAGATCTCCCATCGTCGCGGCATCCGGTACAGATCGAAGGGCGGCGTTCACGCATGGTGGCGCCGCCCTTCTTGCGTCCGGGGCCCCCGCCCTTCCTACTCGACGGTGAACAGAGCGGCTCCCGCCTCCACCGTATCGCCCGGCCGAACCCGGATGCGCGTGATGCGCCCGTCCTTCGGAGCCGCGAGCTCGTTCTCCATCTTCATGGCTTCGACCACGATCACGCCCTGGCCCGACCGCACCGCCTGGCCCTCCCCCATCAGGAGGGCGGCGATCTTCCCGGGCATGATGGCGCGCACCTCGATGGGACCCTCCACGGCGGGCCGGGCCGCCGCGCCTTGACACCTCAGTGGGTCGAGAAGTCGCACCTCGTACGGCCGGCCAGCGACCGTGACGCAGTACACCGCCTCGCGCTGCGCCGCGGGGCGGCCGTTGCCGGCACCGCCCGGCCCGCCTGTGTCGCGCACCACGGTGACCTCGCGCGCTCCTCCGTCGATCGACAGGAGGTGGAGAACGCCGTCCCCGCGCCTCTCGATCTCGCGTGTCTTTCCGTCCAGGCTTATGGTGAAGCGGCCACCCCCACGCGGCGCCACCTCGATCCGGAACTCCCGCTCGCCGACGCGGGCGACGTAACGCATCGCTCAGATTCCTCCCGGCATCCGGCCGTTATTCACGCCTGCGTCCGCCTGAGGGCACGCGTCTCCATCTGCGCGCGCCGACCGGCGGTCACCCAGGGGCTGAGACCGACGCCGTTTTCCTGCGGCACCGGGCGGAGAATCTCTTCGGTCGCGCGGACGGCGGCCGCGATCGCCGCGACCTCGGCCTCCGGTCCGACCTCCCGGAAGGCGGCCGAGAGTCGCGGCAAGGCGCGATCGAGGAAGCCGATGTCCAGGCGGCCGGCCACGAAGTCGGTGTCGGCCATAAGCGCCCGGTCGAACGGAAGCGTGGTGCGGATCCCGGCGATCAGGAACTCGTCCAGAGCGCGGCGCATGCGCGCTATTGCTTGCATCCGGTCGGGCCCCCAGGCGATCAACTTGGCGATGAGCGCGTCGTAGTGCAGCGAAATCTCGTCCCCCGGCTGCAGGGCGGTGTCCACCCGGATCCCGGGGCCGGCGGGAAGCCGCAGAGCCGCCACGCGCCCGGGGGAGGGACGGAAGCCGTTGGCGGAATCCTCGGCCAGGACGCGGCATTCGATCGCCCAGCCGCGCGACTGGAGCCGATCCTGTCGCGGTCCCAGCTCATCACCGCGGGCGATCTCGATCTGCGCCCGCACCAGGTCGACCCCGGTGACCATCTCCGTGACCGGGTGCTCCACCTGGATGCGGGCGTTGACCTCCATGAAGTACGGCCGGCCCTGCGCGTCCAGCAGAAACTCGATGGTCCCGGCGTTGCGGTAGCCGCAGGCCCTCACCACTTCGAGGGCCATCTCCCCGATCCGCTCGCGGTCGGCCGGCCGCAACGCGACGGAAGGGGCCTCCTCGACGAGCTTCTGGTGCCGCCGCTGCACCGAGCATTCGCGCTCTCCCAGGTGCACGGCGTGGCCGTACGCGTCGGCCAGGATCTGGACCTCGACGTGCCGGACGTTGTCCATGAACTTCTCGGCGTAGATTCCGTCGTCGCCGAAGGAGGCCTTCGCCTCCGAGCGGGCCGCGCGCAAGGCCGCCTCGAGGTCGGCCTCCGCGCGCACCACGCGCATTCCCTTTCCACCGCCCCCGGCCGCCGCCTTCAGGATGATCGGATAGCCGTTCGTCCTGCCGAAGGCCGCTATCGCCGCAACGTCCGAGGCCCTTTCCAGGAGACCCGGGATGACCGGAACGCCGCGACGCTCCATCAGCCGTCTCGCCTCCACCTTGTCCCCGGCGAGGCGCATGGCGCCGGGAGGCGGCCCGATGAAGGTGAGCGAGGCGTCCTCGCAGGCCTGGGCGAACCCCGGATTTTCCGACAGGAAGCCGTAGCCTGGGTGGACGGCGTCGGCGCGAGCCTCGTGCGCCGCCCTCAGGATGGCGTCGACGTCGAGATACGAGGACCGGACCGGCGCCGGGCCGATGCAGAGGGCGGCGTCCGCCAGGCGCACCGGCAGGGAATCACGGTCGGCCTCCGAGTAGACGACCACCGGCGAGATTCCCATCTCACGGCAGGCCCGCAGCACGCGCAACGCGATCTCACCGCGGTTCGCGATCAGGACGCGGCTTATCGGCCTCACCCGCGCGCGGGGAGCGGACCGCTTCGCGCCGTTCGGCTTCCGGGTGGGCCGGGGTCTTGTCTTCACAGCGGAATATTTCCGTGCTTCTTCGGGGGGCTCGTGTCCCTCTTGGTCTTCAAGATCCGCAGCGCGCCGACGATCTTGCGTCGCGTCTGATGCGGCTCGATCACCTCGTCGACGAAGCCACGCTCTGCGGCGACGTACGGATTGGCGAACTTGTCCCGAAACTCCTCCACTTTCTCCCTGCGCAGGGCCTCCGGCTGCTCCGCGCCCTGGAGCTCCCGGCGGTACAGGATGTTGACCGCCCCTTCCGGTCCCATGACCGCGATCTCGGCCGTCGGGAAGGCGAAATTGAAGTCGGTGCGGATGTGCTTGCTGCCCATGACGCAGTAGGCCCCGCCGTAAGACTTGCGCGTGATCACCGTCACCTTCGGCACGGTCGCCTCGGCGTAGGCGTACAGGAGCTTGGCGCCGTGCTTGATGATGCCGCGGTGTTCCTGGTCGGTCCCCGGCAGGAAGCCGGGCACGTCCTCAAACGTCACCAGCGGGATGTTGAAGGCGTCGCAGAAGCGCACGAAACGGGCCCCCTTGAGCGAGGCATCGATGTCGAGCGTCCCCGCCAGCACCATCGGCTGATTGGCGACGATACCAACGGTGCCGCCGTCCATGCGCCCGAAGCCGACCAGAAGGTTCCTGGCGTAATGCTCGTGCACCTCCAGGAACACGCCGTCGTCCACGACCGCCCGGACGATCTCCTTCATGTCGTACGGCTTGTTCGGGTCCGAGGGAACGATCCTGTCGAGGCGATCGTCCTCGCGCCGCGGGTCATCGGTCGGGACGCGGCGCGGGGGGTCCTCCATGTTATTCGACGGAAGGTACGACAGAAGATCGCGGATCAGGGCCAGGGCCGAGGGGTCGTCCTGCACCGCGAAGTGCGCCACGCCGCTCACCGACGCGTGCGTCATGGCCCCGCCGAGCTCTTCCTTCGTCACCTCCTGGTGCGTCACCGCCTTGATCACGTCCGGACCGGTGATGAACATGTACGACGTCCCCTGCACCATGATGTTGAAGTCCGTGATCGCCGGGGAATAGACGGCGCCGCCGGCGCACGGCCCCATGATCGCGGAGATCTGCGGGATCACGCCGGAGGCCAGGGTGTTGCGCAGAAAGATCTCCGCGTAGCCGCCGAGCGAGACCACACCTTCCTGGATGCGCGCGCCGCCGGAGTCGTTCAGCCCGATGATCGGCGCGCCCACCTTCATGGCCAGGTCCATGATCTTGCAGATCTTCGCGGCGTAGGTCTCGGAGAGGGAGCCGCCGAACACCGTGAAGTCCTGCGCGAACACGAACACCGACCGGCCCTCGATCGTGCCGTGGCCCGTGACCACGCCGTCGCCCGGGATGCGCTGCGTCTCCATGCCGAAATCGTGAGAGCGGTGGAGGACGAACCTGTCGAGCTCTTCGAAGGTGGCCGGATCGAGAAGCAACTGGATACGCTCGCGGGCAGGAAGCTTCCCGTCGGCCTTCTGGCGCGCCAGACGCTCGGGGCCCCCGCCCGACTCGGCCTCGTGGTTTCTGCGCCTCAGCTCCTCCAGCCGGTCGCGCGCCAATTCAGCCTTTCCGCATCTGCTGCGGCAGCTTCTCCCAGTCCTTGAGGAACTTCTGCAGGCCGACGTCGGTGAGAGGATGCTTGATCAGCGCCTCCAGCACGGAAAACGGCATCGTGGCGATATCGGCCCCGATGCTCGCGGCCTCCACGACGTGCAGGGGGTGCCGGATGCTGGCGGCCAGGATCTCGCACTTGAAGTCGTAGTTGTCGAAGATGGTCCGGATCTCGCGGACGATGTCCATCCCGACGTGGCTGACGTCGTCCAGGCGGCCGATGAACGGGCTGACGAACGCCGCTCCGGCCTTCGCGGCCAAAAGCGCCTGGGGCGCCGAGAAGATGAGTGTCGTGTTGACTCGGATCCCCTCCGTCGACAGCGTGCGGATCGCCCGCAGACCCTCCCGGATCATCGGGATCTTGATGACCACGTTCGGAGCGCCACGAGTGGGCCTCCCGGATTTCCTTGATATTCGCCGTATCGAGAAAGATCTTCATGCGCTCTCCTCCCCATCCGGTTCCGTGCCGTTCCCGCCCGACCGCCCCGGCTGCACGGCACCCGGCACGGCGGCCGCTCCCGCGTGGCCCGAGGGGTCGCCGCCATCCGCCGGGTCGGCGTCGCCCTCGGCCACCTGGGCCACCGCCACCACGGTGTCCCCCTCCTCGAGGTGGATGAGGCGCACGCCCTGCGTCGGCCGCCCGAGGATCGAGATGTCGCGGACGTTGGTGCGGATGATCTTGCCGAAGGCGGTGATCACCATCACCTGGTCGTCCTCGGCGACCTCCATCACCTGGACCACAGGGCCGGTCTTGTCGGTGACCTTGAGATTGATGATGCCCGATCCGCCGCGCCCCTGCAGGCGGTAATCTTCCACGGCGGTGCGCTTGGCGTACCCCTTCTCGGTAACCGTCAGGATTGTACCCTCTTTCGAGCGCAGCACATCCATCTCGACGACCGTGTCGTCCCCCTGAAGACGCATGCCGATCACGCCGTGCGCGCCGCGCCCCATCGGGCGCGCGTCCGCCTCGGGGAAGCGGATCGCCTGTCCCTGCGCCGTGGCCATGAAGATCTCCTGCTTCCCGTCGGTCAGCTTCACCGACAAGAGCTCATCCCCGTCGTCGACGCCGACGGCGATGATGCCGCCCGCCCGCGGGTTGCCGTAGGCCGAAAGCGCCGTCTTCTTGATGATCCCCTTGCGGGTGGCGAAGACGACGTAGCGGTCCTCCGCGAAGTCCTTGGTGGCGACCAGGGCGGCGATCTTCTCCTCGGGAGTCAGCTCCACGAAATTGACGATGTTCTTGCCCTTGCCGGCCGCGCCGATCTGCGGGATCTCGTGCACCTTCAGCCAGTGGACGCGACCCCTGGTCGTGAAAATCAGGATGGAGGCGTGCGTCGAGGCGACGAACAGGTGCTCGACGAAGTCCTCCTCGCGCGTTGTCATGCCGGTGCGGCCCTTCCCACCCCTCCGCTGGCTGCGGTAGATGGAGAGCGGGTTGCGCTTCATGTAGCCGGCGTGGGAGACGGTGATGACCATCTCCTCCTCGGCAATCATGTCCTCGACCGAGATCTCGCCCGGCTGCGCGATGATCTCGGTGCGGCGCGCGTCGCCGTAGTTCTTCTTGATCTCCTTGAGCTCATCCACTAGCATCCCGTACACGAGCCGCTCGTTGGCCAGGATCTCCCGAAGCCGCGCGATCTGCTTCAGGGTCTCGGCGTACTCGTCGACGATCTTCTGGCGCTCCAGGCCGGTCAGGCGCTGCAGCTTCATGTCCAGGATCGCCTGCGCCTGGACGTCCGAGAGCTTGAAGCGCAGGCGCATCGCCTGTCGCGCCTCGTCCGGCGTCTTGGCGGCGCGGATCAGGGCCACCATCTCGTCCAGGTTGTCGAGTGCTATCTTCAGCCCCTCCAGGATGTGGGCGCGGTCCTCCGCCCGTGCCAGCTCGAAGGCGGTCCGGCGCGTGATCACCTCGCGCCGGTGGTCGATGAAGTGCGCGAGCATCGCCTTGAGATTGAGGACCTGGGGCCGGTTGTCGACGATCGCCAGGAAGATCGAACCGAACGTCTCCTGCATCTGGGTGTGTTTGTACAGGTTGTTCAGGATGACTTTGGGAACGGCGTCGCGCCGCAAGTCGAGGACGACGCGGATACCGTCGCGATCGGACTCATCCCGGATATCGGTGATGCCATCGATCTTCTTTTCGTTCACCAGGTGCGCGATCTGCTCGATCAGCCGCGCCTTGTTCACCTGGTACGGGATTTCGGTGATGACGATGCGGTCCTTGCCGCGCTTGCCGCCCTCCTCGACGGTCGCCCGTGCGCGCATCAGGATGATGCCGCGTCCCGTCCGGTAGGCCTGGACGATCCCCTCCCGGCCGAGGATGTACCCGGACGTCGGGAAGTCCGGGCCCTTGATGTGCTGCATCAGCCCGTCGACCGTGATCTCCGGGTCCCCGATCTGGGCGATGATGGCGTCCACCACCTCCGACATGTTGTGCGGCGGGATGTTGGTGGCCATTCCGACCGCGATACCCGACGAGCCGTTCACCAGCAGGTTCGGGAAGCGGCTGGGGAGGACCAGCGGCTCCTGCTGCTGACCGTCGTAATTCGGCCCGAAGTCGACCGTGTCCTTGTCGATGTCGGCCAGCATCTCGTACGCCAGCTTCGACATCCGGACTTCGGTGTAGCGCATGGCCGCCGGGGCGTCGCCGTCGATCGACCCGAAATTCCCCTGCCCGTCGACCAGCGGGTAGCGCATGGAGAAGTCCTGCGCCAGGCGGACGATGGTGTCGTAGATCGCCGTGTCGCCGTGCGGGTGGTATTTCCCCATCACGTCCCCGACGATGCGGGCCGCCTTCTTGTAGGGCTTGTCGTGATGGTTTCCCGCCTCATGCATCGCGTACAGCACGCGGCGGTGCACCGGCTTGAAGCCGTCGCGTGCGTCCGGCAGGGCCCTGCCGATGATCACGCTCATCGCGTAATCGAGGTACGACCTCCGCATCTCGGTCTCGATGGAGACGCGCGAGTGATCGGGGATTGTTTGCGGGGTGTCGTCCATCGGCCTCAGATGTCGAGGTTACGGACCTCGAGCGCGTTCTCTTCGATGAACTTGCGGCGCGGTTCCACCATGTCCCCCATCAGGACGGTGAAGATCTCATCCGCCTCGACGGCGTCGGCCACGCTCACCTGAATCAGACGCCGGGACTCCGGGTTCATGGTCGTGTCCCAGAGCTGCGCGGCGTTCATCTCGCCCAGCCCCTTGTAGCGCTGGATGGTCAGGCCCTTCTTTCCTTCCTCCATCAGGTGATGCAGGAGATCCAGGCGGCTGCCGACCGGCTTCTCGAATCCGTTCTCGGCGATCACAAAGGGGGGCTGGCGCAGATCCTTCAGGTCGTCTTCCAGGCTCCTCAGGGTCCGGTACTCGATCGACGACACCAGGTCCCAGCCGACGACCGAGGGAGCGTGGCCACGGGCCCTGGCAGCCACCTCGAAGGTGTAGCGACCGTGCTCCTCGTCCTTCTGGAGGTCGTCGCTCTTGAAGCCGGCCTTCTCGACCTCCCGGCGCACTCCCTCGAGCGCGTCGGCGTCCTGGAAGGTCTCGAGGCCCCCGACGTCCCGCGCCAGGAGCGCCTCGATGAGCGCCGGCTCGAAGCCGCGCTTCTTCAGGAGATCCAGGTGGAGCTGGTAGCGGACCAGCCTCTCGAGAACGTTGCGCAGCGAAGGTCCCTCCAGGACCACGTCGCTCTTCGGCAGCTTCACCTGCCGCTCCTGCGCCGCCGTCGTCATCAGGAACTTGTTCAGCTCGTCGTCGTTCGAGAGGTAGGTCTCGGTCTTCGCCTTCTTCACCTTGTAGAGAGGAGGCTGCGCGATGTACAGATGGCCGCGGTCGATGACCTGCGGCATCTGTCTGTAGAAAAAGGTCAGGAGGAGCGTGCGGATGTGCGAACCGTCCACGTCGGCGTCGGTCATGATGATGACCTTGTGGTAGCGCAGCCGGGAGTGGTCGTAGTCCTCCTCACCGATGCTGGTGCCGAGCGCCGTGATGATGGTGCGAATCTCCTGGCTCCCCAGCATCTTGTCGAAACGCGCCTTCTCGACGTTCAGGATCTTGCCCCGGAGCGGTAGGATGGCCTGGTTCTTCCGGTCTCGCCCCTGCTTGGCCGATCCGCCGGCCGAGTCTCCCTCGACCACGAACAGCTCCGAGTGCGCCGGATCGCGCTCCTGGCAGTCGGCGAGCTTGCCGGGCAGGGAGCCGCCGTCGAGGACAGCTTGACGCTGATGACGGCGGTCAGGCCCTCGCGCACGTCGTCGCCCGAGAGCGCGACCTGCTCCTTGGTGATCACCTTGGAGGCATAGCTGTTGATGGTGCGCGTGAGCGCCGAGCGGAAGCCGGAGAGGTGCGTGCCGCCCTCCAGCGTGTTGATGCTGTTGGCGAACGAGAAGACGATCTCGTTGTAGCCGTCGTTGTATTGCAGGGCGATCTCGGCCAGGATTCCGTCTCTCTCGCCGCGCATGAAGATCGGCTTGGGGTGGATCGGTGTTCTGTTCTTGTTGAGGTGCTCGACGAACGAGGCGATCCCGCCCTTGTAGTTGAACTCATGGCGCTTGTTCTCGGCGCGCTCGTCCTCGATGATGATGGTCACGCCCTCGTTCAGGAACGCCAGCTCGCGCAGCCTCTGCGACAGGACGTCGAAGGAAAAATTCAAATCCTCGAAGACGGTCGGATCGGGCCGGAAGCGCACCTTCGTGCCGCGCCTTTTGGTGGTGCCGCTCTGTCGCAACTCCGTGACCGGCTTGCCGCGCTCGAAGCGCATCTCGTACACCTTGTCGTCCCGCCAGATCTCGAGATCGAGGAACTCCGACAGGGCGTTGACCACCGACACACCGACGCCGTGCAGGCCTCCTGAGACCTTGTACGTGTCGTTGTCGAACTTGCCGCCCGAGTGCAGAACGGTCATCACGACCTCCGCGGCGGGACGCTTCTCGGTCGGGTGCATGTCGGTCGGGATGCCGCGGCCGTTGTCCACCACCGTCACCGAATTGTCGATGTGAATCGTGAGCTCGATGCGATCGCAGAAGCCGGCCTGCGACTCGTCGATGCTGTTGTCGACAACCTCGTACACGAGATGGTGCAGGCCGCCGACGGAGGTGTTCCCGACGTACATGGCGGGCCTCTTGCGGACCGCCTCCAGGCCCTCCAGGACTTTGATCTTCGAGGCGTCGTAGGTCTCCACCCCGCCGCCCCCTGGTCGGACCTGCGCTTCAGCTTCCATCGCCTTGTCTCCCTTGCCGGCAGCCATCACCCGGTTCCCATTCTTCCGCAGTCTGAGGACGGCATCGCGAGGGGCAACGAACACTCTCGATCCACGAAGATCGCTCGATTCGGGGGGACGGTTCGGACGGGCCGATCGCTTTCACCAGAAAACCCGTCCGCTGAATTCTCCGGTCACGAGGCCTCGAACGGGCGTAATTTTAGCACACCGGCGGAGGCTGCAGCAACGACTGAGGGGCGGGATTTACGCGCGGAGCATGGACTATATAGATGATACGCTGGCCGGGGGGTCAGCCATTGAATAACTTGTTATTATTCAATGTATTATGAAATAACCACGGGTCCTAAATCCGCATCGGCATGACGACGTAGCGGTAATCCCTGCCTTCCTGGCCGACCGGCCGCAGGAGCCCCTGCGTGGCCTCGTCCTTCAGTGCCAGAATGAACGCCCCGGGACCCATCGCCTGCAGGAAATCTAGGATGTATTTCGCATTGAATCCGACCTCGAGCGGACCACCAGAGTATTCGACGTCGACGCTCTCCACGGCCTCGCCGACCTCGGGATTATTGGAGGAGATTTCGACGCTTCCCTTCTGAAGTGCTACCTTGACCGCCCGCGACCTCTCGCTCGACAGGAGGGCGACGCGGCGGACCACCTCGGCGAAGGCCACGCTGTCCATCTTGAGCAGCTTGTCATTTCCCTCCGGAATGACTTTCTCGAAATCGGGGAACTTCCCGGGCACGATCGTCGAGCTCATGATGGTCCTACCTACCCTGAAGAACACGTGATTGTCCTTCTGTCCGAACAGGACCTCCGCCTCACCCTCGCCCATCCGCGACAGCTCCTGGAACGCCTTCCGTGGAATGATCACTTCGATCTTTTCCTCCGACGCCTCCTTCTCGAGCCTGCTCCCGACGTAGGCCAGCCGGTGGCCGTCGGTGGCCACCATCGTCAGGTTCCGCTTGTGGAGGATCATCAGCGTGCCGTTGATCTGGTAGCGCGTCTCGTCGGTCGTGATCGCGAACAGCACCTTCGAGATCATGTCGAGAAGCAGAGAGCGCTCGAGCGCGATCCCCTTCGCGAAGTCGAACTCCGGCATCGCCGGGAAGTCGTCGCGCGACAATCCCACGATCCGGAAGCGGGCCTTCTGGCAGGTGATCTGCGTCCAGCTCCCCTCCTCCGACCTGAGGCGCACTTCGGCGTCCGGAAGGTAACGCACGATGTCGAAGAGGCGCCTGGCCGACAGGGCCACCGACCCCGGCTTCGCAACCTTCGCCTCGCAAGTGGTACGGATGCCGACCTCGAGGTCGGTCGCGAGGAGCTCGAGCCGGTCCTTCTGCGCATCGATGACGATGTTCGAGAGGATCGGTATGGTGCTCTTCTTCTCCACGATCCCCTGCATCACCTCCAGCTCCCTGAGAAGGCTTTCCTTCGTCGTCACGAAGTCCATAGATCCTCCAACTACTGAGATCGGCCCTTCTTTCTTAAGGGGAAAGAGATTGTAGCACTAGCAGGGCCTGTGGACGGCTCGGAAAACCCGGCCACCGCACGTCGGCGGCGCTGTTGCGCGCTCGTGACACGGTGGGCCGTCCTGTGGGCGGAGGGTTGTTCGCCTGTGGACGGTTTCCGGCCGGCGCGGGATCCACAGGCCGTCATGTATCGTTCCACAGGATCCTGTGGACGGCTCACTCGAACGACTCCAGGAAGCCGTTGAGAACGCGGGCAAACTCCTTGTCCCGCTCGCGCATGACCTCGATCTTGCGGATGGCGTGGATGACCGTCGTGTGGTGCTTCCCGCCGAAGGCGCCGCCGATGGCCGGCAGCGATTTGTCGGTGAGCCGCTTGCACAGGTACATGGCCACCTGCCGCGGGAACGAGATGTGCTTGGAGTTGTTCCGTGACTTCAGTTCGATCGTCTTGATGTGGAAGTGGCTGGCCACAACCTTCTGGATGGCCTCCATGGTGACCGTGCGCGCGCGGTCGTCCATCAGGTCCTTGAGCGTGTCCTGGGCCATCGCCAGGTCGATCGGCCGCCCGGTCAGGGAGGCGTAGGCAAGCAACCGGATGAGCGATCCTTCGAGCTCGCGGATGTTCGAGCGGACACGCCCGGCGATGAAGTGGGCCACGTCCTCGGGGAGCTGGAGGTCCTCGGCCTCGGCCTTTTTCTTGAGGATCGCCACCTTGGTCTCGAGATCGGGCGGCTGGATGTCGGCGATGAGGCCCCACTCGAAGCGTGAACGAAGCCGTTCCTCGAGCGTCGGGATGTCTCGCGGCGGGCAGTCGCTGGTGATCACGATCTGCTTCTGGGACTCGTACAAGGCGTTGAAAGTGTGGAAGAACTCCTCCTGGGTGCGCTCCTTGCCCGCCAGGAACTGGATATCGTCGATGAGCAGCAGATCGACGTTGCGGTAGCGCCCCTTGAAGTCGATGGTTTTTTCGAAGCGTATCGAGTTGATGAGTTCGTTCATGAAGGTCTCGGTGCTGATGTACAGGTGCTTGACCCCTGACTTGTTTCTGAACAGGCGGTTCCCGATGGCCTGCATCAGGTGTGTCTTTCCCAGGCCGACCCCTCCGTAGATGTACAGAGGGTTGTAGGCACCGGACGGTTGATCGGCGACGGCCACCGCCGCGGCGTGCGCGAACTGGTTGCAGGAGCTCACCACGAAGGAGTCGAAGCTGTAGCGCGGATTGAGGCCTGTGCCGAGCGGGGCCAGCGTCTGCGGCCCAGGAGCGATGCCGGGTCGCGGGGAGGCGGCCCGTGCCGCCGGCTCGAGGTCCGCATCCGAGACGGACGGGATGCGGTGTTCCTCGGAAGGGACCTGTCCTTCGGGGAGCACTCCTCCTCCGGCCGATGATGCGGGCGGTCCCGACGGCTGCCGGGCCGGCATCCCCGGGTGCCGGGTGGTAAAGTGCAGGTGAAGGTCACTGCCCTCGATATCCCGCGCGCTCTCCTGGATGAGCGGCAGGTAGTTGCGGTTGATCCAGTCGGCGAACAGCAGGCTGGGGACCTCGACGTGCAGGGTCCCGTCCGCGAAGGCCAGCTGCTGCGTCGGCTTAAGCCAGGTGTTGAAGCTTTGTCGATTGATTTTCTGCTGCAGGCTGGAGAGGATTCTGTCCCAAGTGTTCATTGCGTTCGGCTTCGTGGGCTGCGTTCGCCCGATGGCACTGCTCGAAGGCCTTGCAGGCGGCCCGTCGCCTCGAATCGCCGCTCACCTTATCAACAGCTTTTCCACAGATGTGGAAAAGTTTTGGAACCTCAAGATACTGATGCGAAGCGACTTCGACTGTCGACGCTTGAATCGGGGCGCGGTGTTATGTCAACCGATCCTCCTCCCCACCAGATATGGGCCCGGCACGACCGGCGCCGGAACATCTTGGGCGGACGCGAAGAGCCGCGCCGCGAATCCCGTTTCGAGGGACACCTTGACTGTCGCCGGGATGACTCCCGGAAAATGCAAGCGCTTCATCTGAGGCATTCGTTCCGAAGCGTTGTCGTCGCGCTGAGTTTTCTTTTCTGTGGACGGCGCGCACTATAGCACCGCGTCACACGACGATGTCAACACCCTTCTTGCCTCTCACGGCAACTTTTTTTTCGGCGCGGCAACGAGCGGCCCCGCCCGTCGATGCGATCCGCGAAGCGCGCGCGTCGTTCTTGACAGTCCGCGCGCCGACGGTCCATAATCCGCGCTCCCTGCAACGGAGACGAGGCCATGAAACGCACCTATCAGCCGAACAACCGCCGCCGCCGGAAGACGCACGGCTTCCGGGCGAGGATGAGCACCAAGAACGGGCGCCTCGTTCTGAAACGCAGGCGGGCCAAGGGTCGCAAAAGATTGACGGTGTGAAGGGCGACGCCCGGTTCCGTCCCCAGGACCGCATCCGCAAGCGCAGCGAGTACCAGGTCATCTACGACAGGGGGCAGAGGATTCCTTCCGGATCCTTCGTGCTGTTCGTGCTGCGGAACGCTTCGGGCCGGCCGCGGCTGGGGATCACGGCGACGCGGCGGATCGGAGGGGCGGTGCGACGGAACAGGGCGAAGCGACTCGTCCGCGAGATCTTCCGCAGGCACCGAGGGGAGCTCGAGGACGTGGACATCGTGGTGAACGCCCGGGCGGCACTGCCCGGGGCCGAGTACAGGCGCCTGGAAGCGGAGCTCATGTCGCGCCTGCGCCCGTTCGTCCGGAAGGTGCGGTGATCGCCACCGCCGCCAGGACGGCGGCCCTCGCCGTCATCGGGGCGTACCGGCGCCTTGTCTCGCCGCTCCTGCCGCCTGCGTGCCGGTTCTTCCCCAGCTGCTCGGAATACGGTGCGATGGCGATCGAGCGCCACGGCCTCCTGCGCGGTCTCCGGCTCGCAGCTTCGCGGCTGTTGCGGTGCAATCCGCTGTTCCGCGGCGGCTACGATCCCGTGCGCTGATGGACCGGCGGACGATTCTGTTCATCGTTCTGTCCGTCGGGTTCCTGATCGTCTGGTGGACGGTCTTCCCGCCGCAGCCGGCCCGCAGGACACCCGCCGTTCCGACCGACGCATCCGGACCCGCGGCCCAGGCCACTCCGGGGCCGGGCGCCGCCGAGACGCCGGGCCTGCCGGGCCCTGTCGGCAGCACTCCCAGCCTCGCCGGCGTCGGAGGCGCCGCGGCCGGCACTCCGGCCACGCGTCCCGATGTCCCCGCCGGCACGCGCGTCGAGGCCCCCTCCGAAGAAGAGGTCGCGATCGAAACGCCGCTGGTCGGAATCCGCCTGACCAACCGCGGCGCGCGCGTGACGTCCTGGCGGCTCAAGAAATATCCGGACGACGCCGGTCATCCTCTCGAGCTGGTTTCGCACGCCGGGCGATCGCTCGATCACCTGCCGCTGCAGTTCCTGCTGGAAGATCCGGACGCTACGAAGCGCCTGAAGGAAGCGCTCTACCGCGTCACCCGACGCGAGGGAACGGAGGGCGGCACGGCCTTCACGGAAGTCTCGTTCGCATGGAGTGACGGCCGGGGCCTGGCGGCGACGAAGACGCTCCATCTGCCGCACGCTTCGTACCTCGCCGACGTGCGGTTCGCGGCCGAGGACGGCGGCCGCGCGCTCACGCCGACGCTGGTGTGGGGCGGCGGGTTCGGCGCGCACAACGGTCAGGAGAAGGGGCAGTATGCCGACACCTGCTTCGGAGTGCTCAATGCGGAGGGGCGCGCGATCGAGAAGCGGCCGCAGGGCAGCCTCAAGCCCGACGCGCCATGGCTGCAGGATGGGATGGTCCACTGGGCCGGCGTCGAGGACAAGTACTTCGCCGCGGTATTCGTGCCCGCGCGGCCGACCGCCGGCCGCGCACGCTTCGAGCTCCTGCGGCTGGTCGAGGACGGGAAGGAAGAGTTCCACCTGTCCCTGGCGCTCGGCCTGCCGGGCCTCTCCGAGGTGAAGCTGTTCGTCGGCCCGAAAGACTACGACATCCTGAAGGGGATGGGGATAGGGCTGGAGAGGCTTCTGGATTTCGGGTTCTTCGGGGTCATCGCGCTTCCCCTGTTCTACGCGATGAAGTTCCTGCAGCGCTACACCGGCAATTACGGGTGGACGATCGTCATCCTGACGGTGGTGATCCGCGTCCTGTTCTTCCCGCTGCTGTACAGCGGCCAGATCAAGATGCGCGTCATGCAGGAGAAGATGAAGCGAGTGCAGCCGAAGGTGAAGGCGATGCGCGAGCGCTACCACCGGCTCGAAAAGAAGGAGGCGGAGAAAGGGAACGCCGGCGCGCGGCACAAGCTGCGCCAGGAGATGAACGAGGAGCTGATGAAGCTCTACCGCGACGAGGACATCAACCCGCTCGGATCGATGTCGGGCTGCCTGCCCATCCTGCTGCAAATCCCCATTCTGTACGCCTTCTACACCATCCTGTCGATCTCGATCGAGCTGCGACGCGCGCCATTCATGCTGTGGATCCGCGATCTGTCGCAGAAGGATCCGTACTACGTCACGCCGATCATCATGGGCGCCACGCAGCTCGTCCAGCAGGTGATGACGTCGTCCTCCATCCCGGACCCGGCGCAGCGCCGCATGATGTACCTCATGCCCATCATGTTCACCTGGATCTTCCTCAACTTCCCCTCCGGGCTGGTGCTATACTGGCTCGTCAACAATCTCCTCGGGATCGGGCAACAGTATCTGATCAACAAGCGGGCCGCGAACGACAAGACCGCCGCATGAGCCGTTGCGGCGTCGGACGTTCGAGCGCACCCCCCGACCCATCGAGGGCTGGAGCATGCTCGACGATCGAGGCGGCGAACCTTCCGAAGGTGGCGAGGGTCAGGCGCCGCCGACCGAGGTGGCCGACGTGGAGCGCCTGGCCGGGCGCATCCTGGGGGGTCTGGGTCTCGACGTGCGGGCCACGGCGACCGACACCGAGGCGGCGATTCGGGTCGACGTCACCGGCAACGACCGCGACTACCTTCTCAGTCACAGGGGTCAGGGGCTGGGCGCCCTGCAGTACCTCCTCAACCGCATCATTTATCGCGGGCACAGGGGGAAGAAGATTCAGGTCGACTGCGACGGATTCCGCAAGCTGCGCGAAGACGAGATCGTAGAGGTCGCCCTGCGCTCGGCCGAGAAGGCTAGGGCGCGCGGCGAGGAGTGCCTCCTGAGCCCGCTGAACCCGTACGAACGGCGCCTGGTGCACCTTGCGCTCGCCGAGCTCGGAGGGGTCGAGACCCGAAGCGTCGGCGACGGGTTCCTCAAGAGGATCGCCATCGTGCCGCTCGCGAAGCCCGGGGCGGGCCGCGAGCCGGACGACCACTCGTAGGGACCCGTTCGGGCCCGGGACGGCCGTCGGCCATGATCGATTTCCAATCTCTTCCTCCTCCCGCAGATGACCCGCGGCCGTTGCCCGCCCCCGACACCGAAACGATCGTCGCGATTTCGACACCGCCGGGCCGGGGTGGTGTCGGCGTCGTGCGACTGTCAGGCCCGTGCGCTTTCGCCATTGCCAGGGAGTTGTTCCGTCCGGCGGGAGCGAGGATCGGGGGGGAGGTGCAGGGGCAGGCGACGTTCGGCCGATTCGTGGATGCCGGTGGTGAGACGATCGATCACGGCTACCTCGTCCTGTTCCGCGCTCCCGCGACATTCACCGGCGAGGAGACGGCCGAGCTGTGGGCGCACGGCAGCCCGGCGGCGCTGCGGCTGCTTGTGGTGGCCGCCGTGAAGCATGGGGCCCTGCCGGCGACTCCGGGTGAGTTCACCCTGCGCGCCTTCCTGAACGGCCGGATCGACGCCACACAGGCGGAGGCGATCCGCGACCTGATCGACGCGCGCACGGCCTTTCAGGCGAAGGTGGCCCACGACCAGGTGCGGGGGCGGATTTCGGCCGAGGTCGATCGCCTGAAGGACCGTCTGGCCGGGATCATCGCCCGCCTGGAGGCGTCGATCGAGTTCGGCGAGGAGGCCGAAGCCGTCCGGTTCATGCCCGAGGGGGGCCCCCGTCCCGAAGCGCGCGCTTTGAAGGCGGCCATCGAGACGCTCGCCGGCACCTACGAGCGCGGGCGTCGAGTGCGCGAAGGCGCGAGCGTCGCTCTCGTCGGGGCTCCCAACGTCGGCAAGTCGAGCCTGTTCAACCGGCTCCTGGAAGAGGAGCGCGCCATCGTCACAGCGATCGCCGGTACGACGCGCGATGTCCTCGAGGAGACGATCGATCTGGGCGGCATCGCCGCGAGCCTTCGCGACACCGCCGGCCTCTGCGAGCCGCGCGACGAAGCCGATGCCGAAGCGGTGCGCCGGGCGCGGGGCGCGTTGCTCTCCGCCGACCTCCTGCTCGTGGTCCTCGACTGGGGCCGCCCGCTACGCGACGACGAGCGGGACCTGCTCGGCGAAATCGACGATACGCGATCGGTCATCGTCCTGAACAAGGTGGACCTGGCGTGCCGACTGGGCCTGGACGAGGCGATGCGCCTGCGGCGCAGGTACGGTGCACTCGAGGTGTCGGCCAAGAGCGGGCAGGGGATCGAGACGCTGCGGCTCCGACTCGTGCAGGCGGTCGGATCCGGGGCGGTCGCCGAGCGCGAGGGAATTTTCATTACCAACGTCCGCCACCGCGATCTCCTGCTGCGGGCGGCCGCGGCACTGGCCCGCGCCGAGGAGGGGGCGCTGCGCGGTGTCGTGGACGAATGCCTCCTCTTGGATTACCGCGAGGCGCTGGACAGGCTCGGCGAGATCACCGGGGACGTCGGCATCGACGGGATCTATGAACGCATTTTCAAGAACTTCTGCATCGGCAAATGAGCGATCCCTTCCGCGGCCGTTTCGACGTCGTCGTCATCGGGGCCGGTCACGCCGGTTGCGAAGCGGCCCTGGCTTCGGCGCGCATGGGATGCGAGACGGCCCTGGTGACGCTCGACGCAAGGGCCGTGGCGCGGATGTCGTGCAACCCTGCGATCGGTGGCCTTGCGAAGGGGCACCTGGTGCGCGAGATCGACGCGCTCGGCGGCGAGATGGGGCGCGCGATCGACGAGACGGGCATTCAGTTCCGCCTGCTCAACGCCAGCCGAGGACCGGCGGTGCAGGCTCCGCGCGCCCAGGCCGACAAGGAGGCCTACTCGAAGAGAATGCGGCAGGTCGTCGAAGTGACGCCGCGTCTCACGCTGGTCGAAGGGGAGGCATGCGACCTTCTGGTCGAGGAGGGTGTCCTGAGAGGGGTGGCCCTGGCCTCCGGCCTCATGCTCCCGACGACGTGCGCCGTCGTGACCACCGGCACCTTCCTGCGCGGTCTCCTGCACGTGGGCCTGGAAAATCGACCGGGCGGCCGCATCGAGGAAATGGCCGCGGTCGGGCTGTCGGAGGCCCTGGCGCGGCTCGGCTTTCCGATGAGCCGGCTGAAGACCGGCACGCCGCCGCGCGTGCTGAGGGAGTCGGTCGACTTCGACGCGCTGGAGCGGCAACCGGGCGATCCGGAGCCGGTGCCGTTCTCCTTCGAGACCGACGCGATCACAAGGCGTCAGGTTGATTGTCACATCACCTTCACCAATCCGCAGACGCACGCGCTCATCCGCCACAATCTCGACCTGTCGCCCCTTTACACCGGCCGCATCACCGCGACGGGCCCGCGTTACTGCCCGTCGATCGAGGACAAGGTCGTCCGCTTCGCCGATCGTGATCGGCACCAGATCTTCGTCGAGCCGGAGGGCCGCGATCACCCGTGGATCTATCTGAACGGCGTCTCGACCAGCCTGCCGGCCGACGTGCAGGTCGAGATCGTCCGGTCCATCCGCGGCCTGGAACAGGCCGTGATCGCCCGCGCCGGGTACGCCGTCGAATACGACTTCGTGCAGCCCACCGCCTGCCGGCACACGCTCGAGACGAAACCGGTGCGCGGTCTCTTCCTCGCGGGGCAGATCAATGGGACGACCGGATACGAGGAGGCCGCCGCGCTCGGCCTGGTCGCGGGAATCAACGCGGCCCTGGCCGTGAGGGGAGAGGCGCCTCTCGTCCTGTCGCGCGGGGAGGCGTACATCGGCGTGCTGGTGGACGACCTCGTGCTCAAGGGGACGGCCGAACCGTACCGGATGTTCACCTCGCGCGCCGAGTACCGGCTGCTCCTGGACATCGACAGCGCCGACCTGCGCCTCACCGAGTACGGCCGCCGCCTGGGACTGATCGGCGACCAGCGCTACGCCCGTTTCGTGGAAAGGCGCGACGGCGTGCGTTCGTTCGAGCGTCTGCTTGAGACATTGACCCTGGCCCCGCGAGGCGAGACGCGGAGGAGGGCGCAGGAAGTCCTCGGCGTCCGCATCACCGAACCGACGACTCCCGCCCTCCTGCTCCGCCGCAGTGACGTGACCATCGAGGCGCTTGAGCGCTTCCTGGGCGACGACCTTCCGACGGGGGTGCGGCCGCGCGACCGCCGTTACGTCACCAGCCGCCTGCGTTATGGCGGATACATCGAGCGGCAGGAGAGGGATCTGGAGAGGTTGCAGCGGGAGGAACGAAGGCGTATCCCGCCCCACTTCGAGTATGAAGGGATCCCGGGGCTGTCGCGGGAGATCGTCGAAAAACTGGGGCGCGCCCGCCCGGGAACGCTCGCACAGGCGGGCCGCATCTCGGGGGTCACCCCGGCCGCGCTCAGCCTGATCAATATTTATCTGGAGAAGGCGCGCCGCGCCGCGTCTACTTGCGGCCCTGGAACAGGTCCTTCACATCCACGCCGAAGAACTGATAGCCGCTGTAGCGCAAAATCGTCTGGCTCTCCCACTCCTCCTCCGCCTGCAGATCGAGCGTGAAGCTCCGGACCTCGACCTCGTCCGGCAGGGACAGGTCCTGTAACTCATTGAGAAAAGTGATGTTATACCTATACGCGTGCGGTTTTTTGCCCATCGGATAGATGAGAAACCGGGGCGCCTGGCGATAGGCCCTCAACTCCTCTTTCAGTCTTTCCGCCTGGTTGCCCGGCTCCGCTTCGACTTTAAGAATGTTGTAGTTCTCGGCGTCGACCCAGACCTTGCCGCTCCATTCGTAGATTGTCCTCCCGGAGGTGAACGGCAGGGGTGCCAGGAACTCGAGGATGTACGACTGGCGCAACGAGAACCACTCCTGTGCTTTGTATTTGAAATGAAACAGGTGCTGGCGATCCGGCACGAACATCAACGTCCAGGAGTAAGCGTCCGGGAAGCCGAAGTCGATGTTCGCCTCCGCGATGGTCTTGCCGAGGCGCCCGGTGTGGATCTGTCGGTAGGGCCGGTAGCGCTGCTCTTCCGCCTGAACGTACATGTAGTCGTAGCGCTTCTCATCGCGCGGGTTGTCGGTCGAGCGGATCGATTCGATGCAGACGAAGCGCAGGGCAATCGCCTCGTAGGCGCGGGCCCTCTCGCCGAGGTGTCTCAGGAGAACCTCGAGGTCGACGCTCGATGGTGCCGCTTCCGGGGCCGAGAGGGGTGGCGTCCGACCCGGAATGGGCGTCGGTGAGCGCGCCGGCGCCGGAGCCCGCCGCCCCTGATCCTCGGCCCGTGGCCAAACAGGCGCAGCCGGAAGCAGAGAGAGAATCAGCACAAGACTTCCCAGGCGGTTCGCCTGCATCAGGCCTCCGGGGTTGGTGCTAACCTTCGGCGGCTATGGTAGCCGCTTTTCGGGAAACTCTCCTCGCCAATGCCCGCTCGACGGGCCGCTCCCTTTCCGAACAGGAGCTCGCCTCCCTCGATGCCCATTACCGGCTCCTGCGAAAATGGGGCATCAGGATGAATTTGACGGGACTCAAGGATGAAGAGACCATCATAAGACGGCACTTCCTCGAGCCGATCGCCGTCGCGCACCTCCTCCATGACGAAGGGACATTGGTCGACCTGGGATCGGGAAACGGGTTTCCGGCGGTGCCCCTCAAGGTCCTGCGCCCGGGCCTGGACCTCGTCCTCGTCGAGGCGTCGGAAAAGAAGTCGGCGTTTCTCTGGGCCGTCCTCCGGGAGCTCGGCCTGAAGGGGGCGCGTGTCGAGACTCGGCGCGTGCGGAGCCTCGAGGATCTCGCCGATCTGCTCCCTTGCCGGTACCTGACATTGCGGGCGATCCGGTCCGGAGATCTTTTGAAGGGTCAGGGGATTCCGATCCTGCGGCCGGACGGAAAGGCGCTCTTTTTCGTGACACTCGAGCAAGCGGACAGGCTCGCGCGGCACCCGATCCCCGGTCTTCGGTTTTCGGGCACCCGTCCGCTCCCTTCCGATCCACGATCCGTCCTGGCGATTTTCGATCCAGACGCCGGTTGAGCGCGCCGGGCCCCCGCTCCCATCCGGAAAGTTGGATGTCGAGATGTTCCACGTGGAACATTCAAGCGCGATCCACCGGTCCTTAACGCGGCCCGCGTATGCTAATCTTCGCCGCACATGGGACGGATCGTCGCGATCGCCAATCAAAAAGGGGGAGTGGGCAAGACGACGACCGCCGTCAGCCTGGCGGCCGCGCTCGCCATCGCCGAGCGATCGACCCTTCTGATCGACATGGACCCGCAGGCATCCTCGACAAAGGGCCTGGGACTGAAGCCGAACCCGGGCGGCGAAATGTACGGCGTGATGTCGGGCGAAGTGCGCGTCGAGCAGATTCTCCTGCCGACCGAGCTGGAGTTCCTCACCGTCGCCCCGGCAAGCCGCGATCTCGTCGGCATCGAGGTCGAGCTCATCAACGTCAAGGGGAGGGAGTATCGTCTGAAGGAGGCGCTCGCGTCCATTCGTGATCGCTTCCAGTACGTCCTGGTGGATTGCCCTCCTTCACTGGGCCTTCTGACCGTCAATGCACTGGCCGCCGCGGACGGAATCCTGATCCCGGTCCAGTGCGAATACCTGGCGCTCGAGGGGGTGTCCGAGCTGGTGGAAACGCTCTACCGGATTCGCGCCTCGGTCAACGAGGCCCTGGAACTGGACGGCGTTCTCCTGACCATGTACGACGAGCGCACCAACCTGTCCCGTCAAGTGGTGGCCGACATCCGTTCTTTCTTCAAGGAGCGGGTCTTCCGGACGATTGTTCCGCGTAACGTCAGACTGGGGGAGGCTCCCAGCTTTGGCAAGCCGATCATGCTCTACGACATCCGCTCCAAGGGGTCAGAGTCGTACCTGAACCTGGCCCGGGAGGTCATCAGACGCTATGAAAAGACAGGCGCTCGGCAAAGGACTGAGCAGCCTCATCCCTGAAGCGTCCCAGCCGGCCGACGCGGGTCTCCTGCTGCTGGACGTCAGGCGAATCCAACCGAACCGCTACCAGCCCCGCGTTGACTTCGGCAGACTGGAGGGGCTGGTGGAATCGATCCGGGAGAACGGTATCGTCCAGCCGGTCATCGTGAAACAGGAGGGCGACGGGTACCGCCTCATCGCGGGAGAGCGCCGCTGGCGCGCCGCCCAAATCGCCGGCATCGAGCGGATCCCGGCCATCGTCAAGAAGGTCTCCGACGACCGCCTCCTCCAGATCGCCTTGATCGAGAACATTCAAAGGAAGGATCTCAACCCGATCGAGGAGGCAAGAGCCTACGAGGTCCTCCTGAGCGATCTGAAGTTGTCCCATGCGGAAGTCGCGAAGCGTGTCGGGCGGGATCGATCTTCAATATCTAACTCATTGAGATTATTGAGGTTATCAGACAGAGTGCAGGGGCTCATCAGGGAGGGAAGCCTGTCGCTGGGACACGCCAAGGCGATCATGGCAATTCCCGACGCCGCGACACAAATTAAGGTCGCCGAAGAGGTGGCCCGCGACCTGCTCTCGGTCCGCGAGACCGAGGAACGCGTGGCCGGTCTTCTGGGGCAAGCCCGCAAGAGAGGACGGAGGGCGCCGCAGACTCGGACCACAGCCGGGGACCCGAACGTCGAGGCCGCGGCCGACCGGCTGACGCGTGCTTTGGCCACGAAGGTCCGGATCGTCAAGAGGGAGGAGGGGGGCAGAATCGAGATCGACTTCTACAGCGACGAAGAGTTGCAACGACTCTACGAGTTCCTGGTGACCGCGGAGAAGGGCCATTGACCGGGCCCGCCGCAGGGGAGCGGAAAAGATGAAGGGAGGATTCGTCATGCCGTTCAGCAAGGACGCCTTGCTCAAGGACCACGTGGGCCAGGATGACATCAGCGGCTTTCTGGCGGAGGGCACGGAGATCCACGGAGAGGTGCGTTTTCGTGACGTCCTCCGCGTCGACGGGAAGATCACCGGCAAGGTGATCTCGGAGAAAGAGCTGGTCATCGGTGAGTCGGGCGACGTCGAGGCCGACGTGGACGTCGGGGTCCTGTCGGTGAGCGGCAAGGTGACCGGCACCATCCACGTCAAGGAAAAGCTGGAGATTCACCCAACCGGCCGCGTCATCGGCGATCTGACCCTGGAAAAGCCCAACCTGGTGATCCACGAGGGTGGCGTGTTCGAGGGGAACATCGATATGAACGCCGAGAAGAAGAAAGACGCGCGCGACGCCGCCCACAAGGAGGCGGAGATCGAATCGATAAGGCGGCACAGTTCGACGAACTGAATTCGCGTGCCGGAAGCAGGAATGCGGAGGAGGACGTTTCCCTCCGCGGGCCCCTCGCTTCAGTAGGACCCCGGCTCCGGCGGCGGTTCCTGAGCCTTCCCGGTCGAACGGGGGTCCATCCCCACACCTTCGCGCAATTCGTAGTGCACCCGGTAGGCCCGGCCACGTTTCACCTCGAATTTCACACGCAGTGTCTGGTAACCCCGATAGCCGAGGTCCAGCTCGTGTGTCCCCGCCTTCAACCACAGAGGGTAGGCCCGCGAATTGAAGTCCCGGGCCTGGCCCACCACAGTGCCGTCGACGATCACGGTGGATTTCCGGGGGCGGACGTGTAACTCCACCGGCGCCGCGTTGCGCGGCGGGATCTGGGCGTAGCCGTAGCCGGGGGACGGTCCATACGAGTAGGACAGGCCCCACCCGAAACCGGAGTACCAGAAGGGATCCCAGAAGAATGGATCGACGAATGCCGGCCTGACGACGACCACCTGCTGCCGGACGACCCCGGGGCTCCGGACAGCGCTCCTGCCGCCGGCGGTGGCGCCGGTGGTTGCCAGGAGCAGCAAGGGGGCGAGCGCCAGCGCCAGCCTTGTGTGCTGTCGCGCGCGTCGCATCGCCACACCTCCTTTCGTAGACCGGGCGCTGCGGCGGTTCCGAGCGAGGGGCCGCCGCGCGACCCGGCGACAATGCCATACACCGGTCTGAATGAGCAACCGTCATGCCAGAAAGCCACGCCGGCCCTTCGCTCGGGAGCTGCGTCTGCATGGGCCGAATGAGGGGGAAATCCTCGACTTGGCCGCCTCCACCGTAGAGCGGAGCCTGCGTCGCCTTGATTCTGTCCCCCGCCACGTACGAAGTGACCTCGGATGCACGCCGGAATGGCGCGGTATGTGTTCGGGCGGCGTGTCGCTAACCCGCGCCGTCGTTGACACTTCGATGGAGCGTGTGTTACTTTGCGTCGTTCACGAAACGTTCCCCCGGCGGCTCCACGGGCATCAGGCGGTCGCGGGGTTTTTTGATGCCTCCCGGCGTCCTTCCAGTCCCGGCCGCCGGTCCATCCCTGTCGGGAGCGCAAGAGTGCAACCAGTCGCCGTGGCGAGGCGGTACGCGCGGTCCCTCGCGGACCACGTCGAGACAAAGCCAGCCAAGCCTGCCGAGACCGCAAAACGAGATCCATCGCGCCTCGAGACGGCGGCCTCGGAGCTGGCGCTCGTCGTTCGCGTCCTGGGCGCCGATCCGAGGATTGGGCGCTTCTTCGCGGACCCGTCGATCCCGCAAAAGAACAAGCTGGCCGCGATCGAGGCCATGTCGCGCAAGGCCAGGCTGAGCGAGGCGACGCGCAGCTTCCTGCGGGTCCTGGCCATCAATCGGCGCCTGGGTGCGCTGGTCTCAATCCGGCGGGCCTTCGAGGAGATCAAGGACGAGCGCCTGGGGGTCGTGCAGGCGGAGACCACCACGGCGGTGCCGCTGTCGGCGGCGGAGCTGACGCGCCTGCGCGATGCGCTCGAGACGCTAACCGGGCGCACTGTGAGGATCAGGCATCAGGTTGATCCGGCCCTTCTGGGCGGCGCGCGCACGCGAATCGGGTCCAGGGTCTACGACGGGACCCTGAGGCACCAGCTCGAAGCCCTGCGCCAGCGGCTGGTCGGGGCGCACTGACCGACGAATCCGAGGAGAGTGCGGCATGGCGGAGATCAAGGCGGACGAAATCACCACCGTTCTCAGACAGCAGATCGAGGGGTTCGTCGGGGGCGTGGACGTCTCCGAGGAGGGGACGATCATCTCCACCGGCGACGGGATCGCACGCATCTACGGTCTGGAGAACTGCATGGCCGGCGAACTCTTGAGGCTGCCCCACGACGTCTACGGCATGGCCCTGAACCTCGAGGAGGAGTCGGTCGGGGCGGTGCTGTTCGGCGAGTTCTTCAAGGTCAAGGAGGGGGACACCGTCAAGAGGACGGGGCGCATCATGGAGGTCCCGATCGGCGAAGATCTGATCGGCCGGGTGGTCAATCCGCTGGGCCAGCCGCTGGACGGCAAGGGTCCGGTGGCCACGACGCAGACAGGATCGCTGGAGCGACTCGCCCCCGGCGTCGTCGACCGGCAGCCCGTGAAGGAACCCCTGCAGACCGGGATCAAGGCGATCGACGCCATGATTCCGATCGGCCGCGGCCAGCGCGAGCTGATCATCGGCGACCGCCAGACCGGCAAGACCGCCATCGCCATCGACACCATCCTCAACCAGAAGGACAGCGGTGTCGTCTGCATCTACGTCGCCATCGGCCAGAAGCGCTCCACCGTCGCGCAGGTCGTCAAGGCGCTCCAGGACGCGGGGGCGATGGCCTACACGATCGTCGTCACCGCGTCCGCCTCCGAGCCGGCCACATTGCAGTACATCGCGCCGTATGCCGGCTGCGCCATGGGCGAGTACTTCCGCGACAACAAGCGACATGCGCTTCTGATCTACGACGACCTGAGCAAGCACGCCGCCGCGTACCGCGAGATCTCGCTGCTCCTGCGCCGTCCGCCCGGACGCGAGGCGTACCCGGGCGATGTCTTCTACCTGCACTCGCGTCTCCTGGAGCGGGCGGCCAAGCTGAGCGACGCGCTCGGCGGCGGCTCGCTCACGGCGCTGCCGGTCATCGAGACCCAGGCGGGCGACGTGTCGGCGTACATTCCGACCAACGTCATCTCGATCACCGACGGGCAGATCTACCTGGAGGGAGACCTGTTCTATTCCGGAATCCGCCCGGCCGTGAACGTCGGGATCTCGGTCAGCCGCGTCGGAGGCAACGCGCAGATCAAGGCGATGAAGCAGGTCGCGGGCACCCTGCGGCTCGACATGGCGCAATACCGCGAGCTGGCGGCGTTTGCGCAGTTCGGTTCCGATCTGGACAAGGCGACGCAGGCGCAGCTGGCGCGCGGCCGGCGCCTCACCGAGCTCCTGAAGCAGTTGCAGTTCCGGCCGCTGCCGGTCGAGAAGCAAGTCATCGCGATCTTCGCGGGGATCAACGGCTACCTCGACGACCTGGAGGTGCCGCGGGTCCGCGCCTTCGAGGAGGCGCTCTACAAGCACCTCGACGGACCGGGGCGCCCGGTGGCGCGCAGGCTCCTCGAGAAAAAGGCGATCGACGACGAAATGAGGGCGGAGCTTCGAAAGTCCCTGGACGCCTTCAAGAGCGACTTCGCCGCCAAGGTGGTGGCCGCCTAAAGGCGACCCGCCGCCCGGCTGGACTCGCATGGCCAACGTCCGCGACTACCGCACCCGCATCCGCAGCGTCAAGAGCACGCAGCAGATCACACGCGCCATGAAGCTCGTGTCGGCGTCCAAGCTGCGCCGCGCTCAGGACCTTATCCTGGCCGCAAGACCCTACGCCCGTAAGATGCTCGAGGTGCTGTCGTCCCTGGCGGCGCGCGCCCACCCGGACCGGCACCCGCTCTTGCAACGGCGCCCCGAGGAAAAGGTCCTGGTCGTCGTGGTCACGGCCGACAAGGGGTTGTGCGGCTCGTTCAACACCAACATCGTCAACGGGGCGCGTGCCTTCCTGGACGAATTGCTGGGACGGTCGGGGTCCACGGCCGGGCCACGGCCAACGCACCAGGTCCAGGTGGACATCGTCGGACGCAAGGCCCGCGACTGGTTCCGTCGCCGCGACTACCCCGTGCGCCGCGTCCTGGTCGACCTTTTCAGGGATGTGACGCTCGAGGACGCACGGGACATCGCGTCGAACCTCATCGAAGGCTTCTCGGGCGGCGAGTTCGACGGCGTCCACCTCGTGTACAACGAGTTCAAGTCGGTCATGCAGCAGCGAGTCGTCAGGGAGACCCTCCTGCCGATCCCGCGGGCCACCTTTGGGCCCGGCGCGTTTACGGCGAGCGCCGGCGCCCAGCCCGAGGACTACATCTACGAGCCGGACCAGGAGGCGCTGTTCGCGGCGCTCCTGCCCAAGCACGTGATGATCCAGGTGCATCGCGTGCTCCTGGAGTCGGCGGCTGCCGAGTACGGCGCGCGCATGACCGCCATGGAGAACGCCACGCGCAACGCCGGCGAGATGATCGATTCCCTCACGCTGCAGATGAACAAGATTCGCCAGGCATCCATCACCAAGGAAATCCTCGAGGTGGTGAGCGGCGCCGAGGCGCTCAAGTAGCGGCCCGAGGGAAGGCGGCTCGTCATGAGAACGCGCCTGAGGCCGGGGGAAGAGCTGGCGGCGGTGGTGCGCCGGCACGTCATCGTGCTGGGGGGCCCCTTCGCCGTGACGCTGTTCCTGGCCGGGTGCCTGATCGGCGCATGGTGGGTCAAGAGGCCTTACGTGCTGCCCGCGGTCGGGATGGCCCTGGCCGTTTCGGCGGCGTGGGCGTCCTGGCGCTGGCTCCACTGGCGGAGCGACCTCTGGGCGGTCACGTCGCAGCGGGTGATCGACGAGTCGGGTGTTTTGTCGGTGCGCGCAGAGGACAGCCCGCTCGACAAGATCAACAACATCATCTGTACTCAGTCGCTCTGGGGAAGGATGCTCGGTTACGGGGCCTTGAGCATCCAGACCGCCGCGGAGGTCGGGTCGACCACCCTCGAGACGGTCGCCCGTCCGATGGACCTGAAGGAGACGATCCTGGAGCAGCAGGAGAAGGCCAGGCACCACATCGCGGCCCGCTACGCTGCGCCCTCCTTGGCGGCCGCGGGCCAGGGTCTCATCGTCCCGCCCGGCGGATCCATGGGGGTGATCGCGGGGACGGCGAGTGTGAACCCGGCTGGCGTCACACACGCGGGCCGGACGACGTCGGACGCGGCGCGGGACGATACGAAGGAGTGCCCGTATTGCGCGGAAACGATCAAGTCGCGGGCGAAGGTGTGCCGCTTCTGCGGCCGGATCCTCCGATGACCCGAATCCCGGGCCGTGGATTCGACTCCGAACGCATGGTGTCCCATGACGCAGATCCGTTGAGGAGAGATCGTCGATGAACGTCGGAAAAGTCGTGCAGATCATCGGTCCCGTGGTGGACGTGCAGTTCACGGCGGAGAACCTGCCTTCGATCTACAGCGCGGTGCGCATCACCAGCGAGGGGTTCGAGGTCCCGGTGCCGATCGAGGTGACCGCCGAGGTGGAGCAGCATCTCGGAGAAGGGCGCGTGCGCTGCGTGGCCATGGAGCCGACCGACGGCATGGTGCGCGGCATGAAGGCCATCGATACGGGCAACCCGATCCAGGTGCCGGTCGGCAAGGAGGTCCTGGGCCGCGTGATCAACGTCCTCGGCAAGCCGGTGGACAAGATGGGGCCGATCAACGCCAAGACGATGCTTCCGATCCACCGTGAGGCGCCGTCATTCGAGGAGCAGAGCACCGAGCTGCAGATGTTCGAGACCGGCATCAAGGTCATCGACCTGCTCGAGCCGTATCTGAAGGGGGGCAAGACCGGGCTGTTCGGAGGCGCGGGCGTCGGCAAGACCGTCATCATCATGGAGCTGATCCACAACGTCGCCCTGAAGCACGGCGGCGTCTCGGTCTTCGCGGGAGTCGGCGAGCGGACCCGCGAAGGCAACGATTTGTGGCTGGAGATGAAGGAGTCTGGCGTCATCAACAAGACCGCGCTGGTCTACGGCCAGATGACCGAGCCGCCCGGGGCGCGCCTGCGGGTCGGTCTCACCGGCCTGACGGAGGCCGAGTATTTCCGCGATTTCGAGGGGCAGGACGTCCTGCTGTTCATCGACAACATCTTCCGCTTCACCCAGGCCGGATCCGAAGTCTCGGCCCTCCTGGGACGCATGCCATCGGCGGTCGGCTACCAGCCCACGCTGGCGACCGAGCTGGGCGAGCTGCAGGAGAGGATCACTTCCACCGTGAAGGGATCGATCACCTCGGTGCAGGCGATCTACGTCCCGGCGGACGATTACACCGATCCGGCCCCGGCCACGACCTTCGCCCACCTCGACGCCTCGACCAATCTGTCGCGCAAGATTTCCGAGCTGGGCATCTACCCGGCGGTCGACCCGCTGGCCTCGACCTCGCGCATCCTCGACGCGCGGGTCGTCGGGCAGGAGCACTATGACGCGGCGCGCGGCGTGCAGGGGATCCTGCAGCGCTACAAGGACCTGCAGGACATCATCGCCATCCTCGGGATCGACGAGCTTTCCGATGAGGACAAGGTCATCGTGGCCCGGGCGCGCAAGATCCAGAAGTTCCTGTCGCAGCCGTTCTTCGTGGCCGAGCAGTTCACCGGGCTGAAGGGGAAGTACGTGCCGATCGCAGAAACCGTGCGCTCCTTCCGGGAAGTCCTGGAAGGAAAGCACGACGACCTGCCGGAGCAGGCCTTCTACATGGTCGGCGGTATCGACGAGGTGCGCGAGAAGGCCGAGAAGATGAAGGAAGCTGCGTAGGGACGAACCATGCCGCTTCCCGAATCGATCCATCTGGAGGTCGTGACGCCCGAAAGGCGCCTGGTCAGCGAGGTCGTCGACGAGGTGATCCTGCCCGGCAGCGAAGGCTCGCTCGGCGTCCTCCCCGGCCACACCCCGCTTCTGACGACGCTGGGCATCGGAGAGCTGGTGTACCGGAGGGGCGGCGACAGGCGCTACGTGGCGATCGCCTGGGGGTTCGCCGAAGTCCTGCCGGAGCGGGTCAGCATCCTGGCTGAGATCGCCGAGCGCGCCGAGGGGATCGACCGGGAGCGTGCCGCGGCGGCCCGCGACCGCGCCCTCAGGCGCCTGCGCGAGCGCGCCGCGGAGACCGACTTCGTCCGCGCGCAGGCCGCGTTGCAGAAGGCGATCATCCGCTTGCAAGTGAGCCAGGGGATCGGGCCGAGCGAGCCGTCCTAGCTGGTATCGACAGGAGTCGCGGCCCGCCGTGCGCCCGCCGGGCAGCTGGACAGGCCCCGCGGTGTTGTGAGGATCCATCATGCAGGTGCGACCCCGTCTCTCGATCGTCATACCCGCCTTCAATGAAGCGGCGCGCATTTGTGGAAGCCTCGAGGCGGTCGTGCGCCACTTCGCCCGGTCGGGTGAAGACGTCGAGGTTGTCGTCGTGGATGATGGCTGCACCGACGCCACGGTCGAGACGGTTGCGCGCTTCGCCGCCGAGCGGCCACCGCAGGGCCGCGTCACGATCGGTGTGCTGCGCAACGGCCGGAACCGCGGCAAGGGATACAGCGTCAAGCACGGTGTCCTGATGGCGCGTGGCGACCTGGTCCTGATCTCGGATGCCGACTTCTCCACTCCGATCGACGATCTGCCGCTTCTCCTCCAGGCGGTGGAGAAGGAGGGATACGGCATCGCCATCGGCTCGCGTGCGCTGGAAGATTCGCGCGTGGAGATCCGACAGGCCGCGTGGCGGGAGATGATGGGGCGTGGCTTCAACCGGCTGGTGCGGCTGCTGACCGGTCTGCATTTCAGGGACACCCAGTGCGGATTCAAGCTGGTGTTGAGGCAGGAGGTGCTGCCGCTGTTTCGCGCCGCCCGCGTCGAGCGCTTCGCCTACGATGTGGAGATCCTGTATCTGGCGCGCAAGGCGGGTGTGCGGGTGCGTGAAGTGCCGGTGCGCTGGCGCAACGCGGAGGGGACGAAGGTGAGGGCATGGGCCGATTCGTTCGACATGCTGAAGGACACCGTGCGGATCGTCCTGCGGGACCGGCTGGGCCGCTATGGCCGACTGGGCGGGGAACCGGCCCGGGCCGACCGGAAGGCATGAGCATGCCCACCCGGGGGTCGCGTCGGGAGAGTCCGGCGGTGGACCGGCCGGCGATACGACGCGGGACGAAGATCGTGTCGGCGCCGCGGGCCGCCGCCCTGGTGCGCCGCCTGCAGGCTCACGGGCGCGCGGTGGTGTTCACCAACGGCTGCTTCGATCTGCTTCACGCCGGGCACGTCGCTCTTCTCGAAGCGGCGCGCAACCTGGGAGACTTCCTGGTCGTCGGTGTGAACACGGACCGGTCGGTGCGCCGCCTGAAAGGTGCGGGCCGGCCGATCGTTCCCCTCGGTGAGAGAATGGAGGTCCTGGCGGCCTTGCGGCCGGTCGACTCTGTCGTGCCGTTCGGCGAGCCGACGCCGGCCCGGCTCATCGCCCGGCTGCGCCCGGACGTGCTCGTGAAGGGGTCCGACTACCGCACGAAGCGGATCGTCGGCCGCGACACCGTGGAGGCCCGGGGAGGCCGCGTGGTGACGGTGCCTTTGCGGCGCGGCCTCTCCACCACCGACCTGATCCGCCGGGCGCTGCGGTCCGCCGGCTGATCGGAAACCCGGGCGGATCCAGGCCGCCACTGGTGAATCCTTGAGCGCCATCCTTCGTTCGCTCTTCGACCTCACGGCGCGTGACCGCGAGTTGCGCCCGGCCGTCGAGGAGGCCGCGCGGGAGGGGGGCCGCCGCATCGCACTCGCCGGGCTGAATCCGGCCGCCGCCGCGGTGCTCGTCGCCGGTCTCGTCGGGAAATCGCCGGGTGGCAAGGTCATCCTTCTCGTCCCGGGCGAGAAGGAGGCGGAGCAGTTCCGCTCCGACCTCTCCTTCTCGGCGGCCGCACGTCATGACACGGCGCCCCGGGTTCTCCTGTTCCCTTCGCTCGAGGCCGACCCTTACCAGGAGCTGGCACCGCACTTGAGGGTGGCGTGCGAGCGCGTGCTGGCGCTGCGGGCCCTGCGCGACCCCGGCGCGGCCGTCGTCGTGGTCCCGACGCGGGCGCTGATCTACCCCCTCGCCCCCCCAGCCGCTTTCGACGCGCACGCTCTCCGACTGAGAGAGCGCCAGCAACTCAGGCCCGACGATCTGTCGGGGTTCCTGCTGGAAGCCGGCTACGTGAGGGTCGACCTGGTCTCCGCCATGGGAGAATTCTCCCGCCGCGGCGGCATCATCGACTTCCATCCTCCGGACGGGGCCGCACCCATGCGCGTCGAGTTCTGGGGCGAGGAGGTCGAGTCGCTCCGCACCTTCGATCCCGCGACGCAGCGCTCCACCGCCCGGTTGCCGGGTGCGGAGGTCCCACCCGTGCGCGAGTACCCCTGGTCGCCGGCGGCGCTCGAGAAGCTCCGTCGGATTCTCGAGTCGCGCCGTGCCGGCCGCCGATCGAAGGCTTCCACGCACATGTCGCCGGACGATCTTTCAGCGCGCATCGAGGCGCTTGCCGCCGGGACAACCTTTGCGGGCTTCGAGGCCTGCGTCCGTCTGGTAGACCCGGGCCACGCGTCGTTGTTCGACTACGCTCCGGGCGCGATTCTGATCTCATGGGAGGAAAGCCAGGTTCTCTCGGATCTCGAAGCGGCGTACGTCGAGATGCCCGCCTCCTTCGACCTGTCCGAGGACTTCGGCATGCCCCCACCCGAGGACCTGCTCCTTCCGCGCGACACGCTGGAGCCGAAGACCCGGCAGGCGCGCCTACGGCTCTCCGAGCTGGCGCTCGACGAGGGCCGGGGCAGCCTCGTCCATGTCCCGTGCTCCCCGGCCAGATCCTACAAGGGACGCATCCAGGATCTCGCCTTCGATCTGAAGCAGGCGCCCCACGGAACGACAACGCTGTTCCTGATGGAAAGTGCCGGCCGGGTCGAGAGGCTCCGCGAGGTGCTGCGGGACTATGACCTGACCGCGGCGGTCATCACGGACCGCCCCCGGCAGACGGGACGTAAGGAGCCCACAGGACCCGTGGCGACGCCGGTCTCCCCGGCCGGGGAGTCGCCGCTCTTGATCGCCTCCGGCCGACTGTCCCAGGGGTTCGGCCTGCCACGCACAGGGCTTCAAGTCTTCACCGAACGGGAAGTCTTCGGTGAGCACGCGGAGCGTGAGAGGCGCCGGCGGAGGGTGGCGGCGTTCAGTCCCGATTTCCGGGACCTCAAGGTGGGCGACCTGGTAGTGCACGTGGACCACGGTATCGGGCGCTATGCCGGCATCGCGCGCGTCGGCGAGGACGGATCGTCGCGCGATTTCATGCTGCTGACGTACGAGGAGGGCGACCGACTCTACGTCCCGGTCGATCGCCTGGACCTGGTGCAGCGCTACTCAGGCGTCGCAGGACAGAGGCCGCACCTGGACCGGCTGGGCGGCCCCGGTTGGGAGCGCACCAAGAAGAAGGTCGGCAAGGCGGTGCAGGAGATGGCCAAAGACCTGCTCGATCTGTACGCCGCGCGTGCCGCGGCGCGGGGCCACGCCTTCTCGGGCGACACCGCCTGGCAGAAGGAGTTCGAAGACGCCTTCCTCTACGACCTGACCGTCGATCAGGACAGGGCGATACGCGACGTCAAGGCCGACATGGAGAAGGAGGTTCCGATGGACCGCCTGATTTGTGGCGACGTCGGCTTCGGCAAGACCGAAGTCGCCATGCGCGCCGCGTTCAAGGCGGTCATGGACGGCAAGCAGGTGGCGGTCCTTTGCCCCACCACGGTTCTGGCGTTCCAGCACCTCAACACTTTCCGCGAGCGTTTTTCCTCCTGGCCCGTGAGCATCGAAATGATCTCGCGCTTCCGATCGCCCAGGGAGCAGAAGGCGATCCTCGAGGCGATCGCGGCGCGGAAGGTCGATGTCCTGATCGGTACGCATCGCCTGCTGTCGAAGGACGTGATCTTCCACGATCTCGGTCTTTTGGTCGTGGACGAGGAGCAGCGCTTCGGTGTCGCGCACAAGGAGGCCATCAAGGCGATGAAGAAGGACGTGGACGTCCTGACGCTGACCGCCACGCCGATCCCGCGGACCCTGCAAATGTCCCTGGCCGGCATCCGCGACATGTCGGTCATCGAGACGCCACCGGAGAACCGGCTGGCGATCCAGACCGCCATCGTCCCCTTCCGCGAGGGCGTGATCGCCGCCGCAGTCCGCAGCGAGCTGAAGCGCGGCGGCCAGGCCTACTTCGTGCACAACCGGGTCGAGTCGATCGGCTCGATGGCGAAATTCATCCGGCGGCTCGTGCCGGAGGCGCGTCTCGCCGTGGCCCACGGCCAGATGAGCGAAGGGGCGCTGGAGCGCACCATGCTCTCGTTCCTTGGCGGCGAATCCGACGTCCTCCTGGCGACGACCATCATCGAGAACGGACTGGATATTCCACGCGTCAATACCATCATCGTGAACCGCGCCGACCGCTTCGGGCTGGCGCAGCTCTACCAGCTGCGCGGCCGGGTCGGCCGTTCCGACCGCCGCGCCTACGCCTACCTCCTGGTCCCGGCCCGCAAAGCGCTCACACCGATCGCACGGCGGCGGCTGAAGGCGCTGCAGGATTTCTCGGATCTCGGATCAGGGTTCCGCATCGCCGCCATGGACCTGGAGATCCGCGGTGCCGGAAACCTTCTGGGGGCCGAGCAGAGCGGCCACATCGGTGCGGTCGGGTTCGAGATGTACTGCCGGCTCCTCGAGCGGACCGTGCAGGAGATGAAGGGAGAGACCCCGCGCCCGGAGATCAAGGCGCAGATCAACCTCGGGGTGGATATCAAGATACCGGAAGACTACATCCCGGACTTCAGCGAGCGGCTGGTGCTGTACAAGAAGATCTCATCGGCGGCGGACGAGGAGGACCTCGGCCACATCCGTGACGAAATCCGCGACCTCTATGGAGACATCCCGAGTCCGGCGGAGAGTCTCCTGGCCCTGGCGTCCGTGCGCCTCATGGCCGACCGCCTGCAGATCCGCGCCATCGACTATGCCAGCGGGCGTGTGCAGATCCGGTTCACGGAGGATGCTCCGATCGACCCGGAAGTTGTGGTGCGCCTCGCCGCCACGCGTTCCGGTCTGAGCCTTCTGCCTTCGGGTGTGCTCCGCCTGCGGCTGGACGGCACCGGCGACCCCTCCGGAACGATCCGGCCGGCCGTGGACCAGTGGCGCATCGCCGCCGTCCTGAACCTCTTGAAGTCGATCCGGACGGGTGATAGCATGCCCGCTGCTTCGCAGCCCACCGCTGTCGGGCCATCCACTGAGGACAGGTGAGGAATCAGGCGCCCCAGGAAAACAGTCAAGGACAGGTGTGCGGCGCGGGAGCCTCGGCGGGTGCCGGAGTACGCGGTGGAGAGGCGCGGGCCGGCGGGGCCATGGTGGCGACCGGCGTGTTGTTGGTCCTGCTGAACGCCGCTTGCTCCAGGAGACAGGACAACCCTTCCGACGCTGCCGCCTCCCCCACGCCCGGCGCGAACCGGGCGCAGGCGATGCTCGATGCCCAGGTGGTCGCTACGGTCGGCGGTGATCCGATCTCGCTAAGGGCGTTCGAGCGCTACCTGGCGGACAACGTCGGCGACGCAGAAGACGACGATGCCGACCAGGCGAACGCCATCAAGAGCCGGCTCCTCGACCAGCTGATCGAGGAGCAGATCCTGTTGCGCGCCTCCCAGGGCCTCGGGGTCACCGTGTCCGAGGTGGAGATCGACGACTACCTGACCCAGATCGGCGTGAGCGAGGGAGAGGCCGAAGTCGCCGGGGGTGAGGGCAAGGAGGCCTTCCGCGAGAAGGTGCGCCAGAGCCTCGTCCTACAGAAGGTGAAGGACAGGGCCGTCCTGAGCAAGGTCGAGGTGACCCCGGGCGAGGTTGAGGACTACCTCAAGAAACAGTCGGAGACCGCCCGCGTCCCGCGTTCGGTTGTCCTGCGCCAGATCCTGATCGATGATAAGAGTCTGGCCGAGAGACTGTCCGCCCAGCTCGCGAAGGACCCCGCGAGGTTCGAGGCGCTGGCGCGTGACAGTTCCGTGGCCCCGGACAAGGGACAGGCCCGCGCCTACAGCGAAGACGACCTGCCGGCCGAGATCAAGGACGCCGCCTTCAAGCTGGAGCCGGGTCAGGTCAGCCCGGTTCTGGAGTACGCCGGGGCCTTCCTGATCTTCCAGCTCGTGCGCAAGATGGAGGCGCAGGACGCCGACATGCGCGACGTGAAGCGCCGGGTCCAGGTCGACCTGTTCCGGAAGAAGGGAGAGCAGGCGCTCGAGCGCTACATCGCCGATCTCAAGAAGGATACGGAAATCCATGTCAACCGCACCGTCCTCCCCTTCGATTACTCGGGGGAGTACCGCAACTAGCGCCCTCCTCGCGGTCGTCGTGTCTGTCCTCGTCCTGTCCGCGCCGGCCAGGGGCGCCATCGTCGAGGAGATCGTCGCCAAGGTGAACAACCGGATCGTCAGCAAGAGCGAGTTCGAGGAGCGTGGCGCTTACATCCTGAAGCAAATCTACCAGCAGTACTCGGGGACGGACCTCGATCAAAGGCTTCTGGATGCGCACGAGACGATGCTGGCGAACATGATCACCGAGCTGCTCCTGGTGGAGAGGGCGCAGACCCTCCTGGATCTCGACAAGGTGCGCAAGAACCTGGTGGACGACTTTCGCAAGCAGCAGAACATTCCAAGCGAGGAAGAACTTGAGCGACTGCTCAAAGAGCAGGGGATGACCCGCAAGGACCTGGAGGAACAGCTGATCCGGCTGGCGGTGCCACAGGAGATCATCAACTACGAGGTGCGGCGAAAGATCAGCGTGAGCGACGCCGAAATCAAGCAGTACTACGACCAGCACCAGAAAGAGTGGGAGACGCCGGCCACCGTCACCTTCAACGAGATCGTCCTGTTCTACGAGAACGCGAACCACCCCGAGGTGGTGTCGCGCGCCCAGGGGGTCGTGCGCGAGGCGCGCGCGGGGACCGAGTTCGGCGAGCTCGTGCAGAAATACTCCGAGGCCGGGAGCAAGGAGACGGGCGGCTTCCTCGGTCCGCTGGCCGCGACCGATCTGCACCCGGCGATCGCGAAGGCGGCCTTCGGTCTGGGGGTGGGTGACGTCAGCGATCCGATCGAGACGGGACGCTCGATCCAGGTTCTCCGGCTGGTGGGGAAGACGGACCGTATCGTCAAGACGATCGACCAGGTCAAGGACGCGGTCGCGAAGACGGTGCGCGAGGAGAAGTTCCGTCCGCGCTACGAGCACTACATCAGGAAGCTGTGGAAGGAGAGCCAGATCGAAATCCTGCCGAAGTACGAACAGTTCCTCGTCTGGTCTCCCCTCAAAGGGACGAAGGGGGCCGGGGAAAAGCTGCCGGTGGGCGCCCCGGGCGCGGAGCCCGAGGGACAGGGCGCCGCTTCCGAGACCCCGGGTCCGCCGCCCCTGGAACCGGCCGGTGGGGCCGGTGCGCCGGAGCCGAAGCCGCCGGGCGCTCTCCCGGCGCCGCAGGAGACGCCAACCCCAGGGATGGCCGACTGAGCGGTCGGAAAAATTCAAGGTTGGCGGCCGGGCGGTTCTGTGGTAAATTTGCGCCAGGCAAACGTCCCCAGGTTTCTACCAGCCGGAACCGTTTTCTCGATTCTGGTGCGAGTTCTGTTCCGGGCGCTCGGGGCCCCGGACAGAAATCTCGGGAACCAGCCGTTATCCGAAGCCCGGAGCGTGGCGCGGGCGTGACCGCGCAGAACGTGAGGGATTCTCGAACATGCGTCGCTATGATTTCGACAACCAGGGCCCGGCGCAGGACGAACTCAGGCAGGGAGCGGACCAGGTGAATCGCAAGCTCATCCGACCGAACCTATCGGAGTTGAAGGACAGGCTGCAACCAAGGCAGCCGCGGCGCAAGCAGGTTCCCCCGGAGTCGACCAACGCCGAGGCGTTCTACTACCTGAAACAGATGAACTCCAAGACTCCTATGGTCGTCGTGCTCAAGGATGGCGAGGAGCTGCGGGGAGTCATCGAGTGGTATGACCGCAACTGCATCAAGGTCAACCGCGTGGGCGCTCCCAACCTGATGGTGATGAAAGACTGCATCAAGTATATGTACAAGGCGGAGGAGCAGGACGAGAACCGGTCGCCGCGATCCGACGGGATCTGAGCATCCGGAGAGACTCCGTCCGCCTCGTGCAGAAGGCCTGGCGCCCCGCCGGGCGATCTCCCGAATGAAGCCTGCTATCGCCGTGACGACCGGCGACCCTTTCGGTGTGGGGCCCGAGGTCGCTCTCAAGGCGGCCCGAGAGCCCGCCGTCCTCGAGGTCTGCCGCCCGCTTCTCATCGGAGACCGCCAGCACCTGCGTGGGGTGGCGCTGGGACTGCCGGGGGCCACCGTGGGTGACCCGGCCGCCTGGCCCGAGGTCTCGAAATCCCCCTTCGGGTGGGGCTCGAAGCAGGGCGACGACATCCTCGTCGAGTCCTGGCCGTCCGGGCCGGCCATCCACGACATGGCGGACCGCCCCGAGCCTCCCTCTTCCCCCGGGCCCTCGGCCGCCGGCGGACGCAGCTCGGTCATGTATGTGAAGCAGGCGGTGGGCCTGGTGCGCTCCGGCGCAGCCGCGGCCGTCGTGACGGCGCCCCTCAGCAAAGAGGCGATGCGCCTGGCGAACGTCCGCTACCCCGGCCACACGGAGCTTCTGGCCGATCTCTGCGGCCTCGAGCCGGATGAGGTGGCGATGCTGTTCCTTACGCGCGAACTCAAGGTCGCCCTCGTCACGGTCCATCTCGGGCTGAAGGACGCCATCGCCTCCCTGTCGTCCGCCCTCGTGGAGTCGAAGCTACGACTGATCCATTCGGAGCACCGGCGTCTCTTCGGCGGGGACCCCCGGATCGCCGTCTGTGCCCTCAACCCGCACGCTGGCGAAGGGGGCCTGTTCGGCGCGGAGGAGCGCGACATCCTCCGGCCGGCGGTTGAGGCGGCGCTGGGCACGGGCCTGAACGTGGCCGGGCCGTTTCCCGCCGACACCCTGTTCGTGCGCGCCGCCCGAGGGGAGTTCGACGTCGTCCTGGCGCTCTACCACGATCAGGCGACGATCGCGGTCAAGGCGCGCTCGTTCGGGAGCGGAGTCAACATGACCCTCGGCCTGCCGTTCGTGCGCACCTCCGTCGATCACGGCACCGCCTACGACATCGCCGGCAAGGGAATCGCCGACCACGGGAGCATGGTCGAGGCGATCCTGCTCGCGGCGCGGCTGGCAGGAGGCTCGCCGGAGCGCGGGACCCCCCGAGGTCCGGGGGGCTCCCGGCCTCTCAGATCCTCTTGATCGGTTCCCGCAGGATGCGCAGCATGGCGGGGTGGACGTTGAGGGTTGCGGCGAGAATGTCGCCGCTCTCGAAGTAGCCCTCGCGCCCCTGGAAGTCGGTCACCGCACCGCCGGCCTCCCGCACCAGAAGACTCCCGGCCGCGATATCCCAGGGCGACAGCGACATCTCCCAGAATCCGTCGTAGCGGCCACAGGCGACGTAGGCAAGGTTGAGCGCGGCCGATCCGTCCCGCCTGATCCCGGAAGAGCCCAGAATGAAGGAGCGAAAGGAGGCGAGGTACGGGTCGAGGCGGTCGAGCGAGCGGAAGGGGAACCCGGTCACCAGGAGCGCCTGCGATAGCTTCTCGGCCGGCGACACCCTGATCGGCTGGCCGTTCAGGAAGGCCCCCCCGCCCCGCGTGGCCGTGAACATCTCGTCGCGGAGCGGATCGTAGACGGCGGCGGCGCGCATCCCCTGTGGATCGGCGAGGCCGACGGAGACGCAGAACAGGGGATATCCGTGGATGAAATTGGTCGTCCCGTCGAGCGGATCGATGTACCAGCGGAAACCGCTCGGCCCGTGGGTAGGTGATGACTCCTCCGCGATGATGGCGTGGTCGGGGAAGCGGTCGCGGATCAGGCCGACGATCGCCTCCTCCGCCCGGCGGTCTACCACGGTAACGAAGTCGTTGCGTCCCTTCTCCTGGATCGAGTAGGTGCCGCGCTTCCCCCAGTAATCCAGGATGATCCGCGCCCCGGCGCGGGCGCACGCGACGGCGGCGCCGAGATGGAAATCCACGGTGGCCGGCGATGCCGACTCGTGGGTCGTGCGGCCCAGCCGGCTGCGTTCGATGGCCCGGCGGCGCGCCGCGGTCAGGGTCACCACGCGCGCGCCGTGCGCCTGCGACCCCTTCCCGCCCGCGGGCCTGGAGCGGGGCCAGCGAACCGGCAGGCGGCGGCGCGCCCGGGCCTTGCGCCGCGCGGCGGTTTCGCGGCTACGCGCGCGCCGGGCCATTGTTCAACCTAAGCACCCCGCGCGCCGGCCGCCCCGCGGTCCCCCCGGCACGCCCGGACGCGGCGACCTCCGAGTGGGGGTGGGCGCGACGGTAGACCTCGATGAGGCGGCGCGTCGACACGGCGGTGTACCGTTGGGTCGTCGACAGGGAGGAGTGACCCAAAAGCTCCTGAATCGAGCGCAGGTCGGCGCCGGCGTTCAGCATGTGCGTCGCAAAAGAGTGCCGCAGCATGTGTGGCGAGACGTGCTTCTGGAGAGCCGCGGCGCGCAGGCGCCCATTGAGGATCCGGCGCACGCTGCGGTCGGTCAGGCGCCCGCCGCGGGCGTTGAGGTACAACGCGTCACGTGCCGCCCGTGGCATCGCCGAGTCCGGGCGCCCGGTCCGCCGGCCAGCGCGTCCTTCGGGGTGGTTTGGCAGGAGTTCCGGCCGCGCTCTCAGATAGGCCATCAGGGCCGAGACCGCCTTGGATCCGATCGGCACGAGGCGCTCCTTCCGTCCCTTTCCGAGCACGCGCAGCATCCCGTCCCCCGTGGCGCGGGACGTCTCCAGGTCGCCCAGGTCCGCTCCCACCAGCTCGGCCACCCGCACGCCGCTGGCGTAGAGCAACTCGAGGATGGATCGGTCGCGCAGGTCGCGCGCGCCCGTCCCGAAAGCGTGGTCGAGGAGCGATTCTACCTCATGCTCGCTGAGCGCGTGAGGCAACCGCCTCTCGAGCTTGGGCGTTGCGACCATCGCCGCGGGATTGGTCGCCACGAGTCCACCCCGCACCATGTGGCGGAACAACGAGCGCAGGGATGCGAGCTTGCGTGCCACCGTCGCACGGCTGACGCCCCGGTCGTAGAGATGCGACAGGTACTCCCGTATGGCGTGATGATCGAGGGTCAGGAGGGTGGCCTGTTGCCTCGGTAGCAGACCGTTCGACACGAATTCCTGGAATTCTTTCAGGTCGGCGCGGTAGCAGCGCACCGTCTGGGGCGAGGCTTTGACGTTGTGCTCGAGGTACAGGAGAAAGTCCGCGACCGGGTCCATTCCGCTGTGATTCTACCCGATCACCCTCCGCTCCTCCTTTCTTGACAGATGCCACCGAGGGGGCGTAAATAGTGAGATTCACGGACAAGGGGGCGCGGCTCAGTCCCCCGGGCCACGAGGGGGGTTGCGTGGAAGAACCGTCAGGAGGGGCGGAGACCGCTTCCGTCAGCGGGCCGAGGACCTCTCTTATCTCCTCAGTCATCGATCTTCCAGTCAGGCCTCGTTCGGTCGTCGCCCGCCCCGACCCCGAGGAGTTGCGCACCCTGACGGAGCGCATGCCGAACTGCCTCACCACAAAGTACGGCAACGTCAACGTCCAGACCCGCGTCGTCGCCCGCAGCAAGGCTTCCACCTTCATCGTCACGGACGATCCGTCTCTGCACAGGGGCCAGCCGACGATGACGAAGGAGCAGGGCGAGCGGATGGCCAGCATTCAGGACGAGTACATCCACACGCACGACATGGTCGTCGTGGACGGATACATCGGCAACGATCCGGTCCTGCGCACCCCCGCCCGCCTGATCATCGAGACCGGCAACGCCAACATCGCCGCCATGCAGCAGATCCTCTACTACCCGCTCGATCGGGCCGGCGAGAGCGGCTTCGAGCCTCTTGTGACGGTGATCTACACGCCGGGCCTGGAGGCGAGGGGGTTCCCGAACGACCGGCTGATCGCGGTCGACCTTGAACGCGGGATCACGCGCGTCTTCAACTCGGACTACTTCGGCGAGTCGAAGAAGGGCGGCCTGAGGATGTGGAACAAGCTGGTCTACGACAGGGGCGGCCTGGCCATGCACGCCGGCTGCAAGATCATCCCGGTCGGGGGACAGAACCGCGTGGCGCTCATCATCGGCCTGTCGGGCACCGGCAAGACGACGACCACGTTCTCCAAGCAGAACGATTCGAGACCGGTGCAGGATGATTTCCTGGCGATCATGCCGGATGGCAGCATCCACGCGACCGAAAACGGCTGCTTCGCGAAGACGTTCGGCCTGGCCGAGGAGACCGAGCCGGCGATCTACCGGGCGGTCCTGAAGCCGACGTCCTATCTGGAGAACGTGTCGCAGAAGAATGGCATGCTCGACTTCTTTGACACCTCCTACACGCAAAACGGTCGTGCCGTCTTCAAGATGTCCGATATCGAGGGCGCGGGGGACGCGCGCGCGATCAAGAAGGCCGACATCCTTCTCATTCTCAACCGCAACGAAGACATCATCCCGGCGGTGGCGCGCCTGAGCGGGACGCAGGCTGCCGCGTACTTCATGCTGGGCGAAACCAAGGGAACGAGCGCCGGCGGGGCCGAGGAGGCCGGCCGGTTCCTGCGCATCCCGGGGACCAACCCGTTCTTCCCGCTCGACCACAGTCTGCAGGGGAACCGCATCCTCGAGATCCTGAAGACGAATCCGATGGAAGTGTACCTGATGAACACCGGGCGGATCGGCGGTGGCGAGAACGACCCGCGCAGCCTCAAGGTGAAGATCCGACACAGCAGCGCCATCATCCAGGGGATCGCCGAGGGGACCATCCGTTGGGAGAGGGATCCCGACTTCGGATACGAAGTGGCGTTCCGTGTCGCGGGCATCGAGGGGGACGACGAGCGCCTGCTGCGCCCGCGCGAGCTGTACGCGCAGCAGGGGCGCCTCGACGAGTACCGGACGATCGTCGAGCGGCTGCGGGCCGAGCGCCGCGAGTACATGAAGTCCTTTCCCGGGCTCGCGCGCGATATCGCCGAATCCGTGTCCTGAGCCCATTCCACCGGATGCACCGCCGCCGAGCGTTTGACTCTCACGGTCGAATCACTTAGGATGTCGCGCGCATTTTTAAACCCCAGAACCCGTGGGAGAGAGGTGAACCAGACCATGGCACACTCGAAGAAGTTCGTGACCGGCTGCGGAATGGTCCTCGCCGCCCTGCTCGCGGTGGCGTGCGCGGGCCAGCCGACGCAGGAGCAGACCACGACGCCGGAGCAGACCTCGCAGGCCCCGGCCCAGCAGGCCGCTCCGGCGGACCAGGGCGCGGTCCCGGCCGGCGCTCCCGCCGAGGGCACGGCGCCCGCCGAGGGCACGGCACCGGCGCAGGGACAGGCTCCGGCCCAGGGTGACAAGCCGCACAACTAGATCTCGCATCGGGACCGAGGCGTGCGGCACCAGGGTCAAGATAAAGGGGGATAAGGATTTCGCCTTGTCCCCCTTTTTCATTTTCCGGCTCGATCTTAAGGCGGCCGGAGTATCGTGAGAGACCATGCCCTTGACCGTCTTCACCATCGGCCATTCCAACCGGTCCCTGGATGCTTTCCTGGCGATCCTCAAGGCTCACCAAATCGAGTGCCTGGCCGACATCCGTACGATCCCGCGCTCACGCCACAATCCCCAGTTCAGCGCCGAATCCCTGGAGAAGTCCCTCCCCAGGGCCGGCATCTCCTATGCCCGCCTGCCCCGCCTGGGAGGGCTGCGCAGGCCGCGCAAGGACTCGCGCAACCTGGCCTGGCGCAACGACACCTTCCGTGGCTACGCCGACTACATGGAGACCGCCGAGTTCGAGAAGGGGATCGCCGAGCTCCTGGCCCTGGCTCGCGACCGGCGCACCGCCATCATGTGCGCCGAGGCGCTCTACTACCGCTGCCACCGGTCACTCGTCTCCGATGCGCTGGTGTGCCGAGGCGTCGAGACCGTGCATCTGCTCGACCGCAACAAGACGTCGGCGCACCGCCTGACGGCGTTCGTGAAGATCGAGGACGGCCGGCCCACCTATCCCGCGACTCAGCCGACGCTGCCGGTGCCGGGCGCCGACGAAGAGGAGTAGCGGCCGTGGTCGGGCGAGGTTCGGCGCGGTCATGAACCGGCTCTCCGGTATGCGCGGCGTCCTGTTCGACGTCGACGGGACATTGCTCGAGGACGACCGGCCGATTCCCGGGGCGCCCCAGACACTCGATCGGGTGCGCTCCCTGGGGATCGCCGTCCGCCTGACGACCAACACATCCCGCCGCCCCAGATCGGCCGTGGCCTCCGTCCTGCGCCGGGGAGGGTTCCGGGTCGACGATCGGGAGGTCCTGGCCCCGTGCGTCCTGGCCCGCCGGCGCATCGTCGACTCCCAACGCACCCGCGCGGCGTTCCTTCTTCCTGCCGCGGCGCGCGAGGACTTCGAGGGTGTCGTGGAGGACGAAAAGCACCCCGACTGGGTCGTCGTCGGCGACATCGGCCGCGACTTCACCTGGGAACGGCTGAACCGGGCCTACCGCTGGATCCGGGGCGGCGCCGCGCTCATCGCCCTGCACAAGAACCGCGTCTGGGACAATGGGGTGGACGGCATCGTCCTCGACGCCGGTCCGTTCGTCGTCGCGTTGGAGTATGCCACGGGTGTGGAGGCTGAGCTCGTCGGCAAGCCCTCGCTCCCCTTCTTCAGGCTCGCCCTCGCCGACCTCGGCCTGCCGCCCGATCAGGTGATGGTCGTCGGCGATGACCTCGAGGCGGACTGCCGTGGCGGCGCTGCGGCCGGTTGCCGGACCGCGCTGGTGCTCAGCGGCAAGACAGCCCGCGAGGAGGCGGCCCGCTCACGGCTGCGCCCGGAGCGGGTGCTGGAGTCCGTCGCGGATCTCCTCGAATGAACTCCTACAGGAGATCGAGGACGCACAGATGGTCGTAGAAGGCGTCGAAGTTTTGCTGGCCGGCGTCGGGGAACAGGGTCATCAGCTGTCCGTAGACCTGGTGCAGCTTGCGGCTGCTGCTCTTGAGGTACGTCCCGCGTGAGCGGTAGACATCGCGGTTGTCCTTGCCCGCCGCGCCGACGGAGAGCGCCTGGTTCCAGGTCTCGAAGTAGGCGCGCTGGTCGCGGATGGCGTCGACCAGCAGCCGCTGCACCTCCCGCAGCCGCTCGGGGGCCGGCAGGCCGTCCAGGATCGCGATGAGTGAATCGACGCGGTCGCGGTACTCCTGCACCGACTTCCCCCTGCGCCCCTCGGACTGGAACCATGTCCAGGCCTGCATTTTCTCGACGATCGCGAGGTCGACGAGCTCGAACAGGCGCGACAGGTAGGCCGCCTCCTCCCGGCTGAAGCCCCTGGAGGTCGGGTCGAGGGTGGCGTGGCGGTGCTGCATCTCCCGGTAGGCCTCCTCGACGGTCATCGCCTGCACGGGCACGAGGGCCGAGAGGGCCACGAAGGCGGCAAGAAGGGGGGCGCGCGCGCGGTCAATCCAGGTCCGCATCGGGGTCCTCCTCGGCGTCCGGCTCCTGCGTCTCCTTCGATTGCGATCCCATCTCGGGATGGTCCTGCTCTTCGTGGAGGCTGCCGTAGATCGCCTCCCTGTACGCCCGCTCCTTCTCGAGATCTCCCAGGAGGAAGTGGACGTCGGACAGCTTCAGCATCAAGGCGGCGTCCGGCCCGCCCCGGCCCGCGCTCTCGCGGTAGCGGTCGAGGGCCCGGGCGTAGTCCTTTTCGAGAAATGCGGTGTCGCCCAGTCTCTCGAGCCAGGGGGAGGCCGGCAGGTTCATCGCCTTGAGGCGTAAGGCCATCCGCGTGGCGTAACGCCCGGCGTCGGAATAGGACTTCTTCGCGAGGAGGACGTAGAAGTACTCCTCAGGCAGAAGCGCTGTGTGGAGACAACTTTGCCAGTCGGCCGGGAAGCGCTTCCTGACCATGTCGAAGACCCGTCGGTCGAGGTCATTTGACAGGGCGACCAGGGCGCATTCCAGGCGCGGGTCGTCAGCGGCGCGCGCGGCGTGAGCGCGAAGAGGCCGCTCGGCGGCCCCGAGGTCGGAGCGAGCGAGGCCGATCATCGCCAGCAGGAGCGGAAGGCGCGGGTCGTCCTTCCAGGCGGCGTGTAGACCTGCCAGGCGGACATCGACCTGCTCCCACCGGCCCAGGGCCGCCAGCGACAGGACGGCGGATGCTTCGTACATCGTCCCGCCCGGGGCCCGCTCGATCGCCTTTGCGAACCGTTCGAGCGCCGCCTCGGCGTCGCCGCTCACGAGCGCCGAGCATCCGCCTTTCCAGAGAAGCACGGCTTGCAGCGCGCGGACCGATTCGGCGGTTCCCCCTCCGGGAATCGTGGCCGGACGTCCATCGATCAGGTTCTCCAGAGTCGGCAGGAGCCCGTCTCGTTTCAGCGCCTCGATCGCGCCGAAGCCGAGGCCGAAATCCGAGAGGTCGATGACCGGGAGGCAGGCCGGCCTCGACTTGAGCAGCGCCTGGGCGTCGTTCCAGGTGTCGAAGAAAAGCTTGCGGCGTCCCGGGGCGACGAACGGACCGAGAGCGATCGGCTGATCGACAGTCAGCAGAATGTCGTCCACGTAGTAGTCGACGTTGGAGGTGTCGTGACCGTTGTCGCCAATGAATGAGAACTTGTCCACGGCCGACCCGGGCTCGTTGAAGGCGTTCGCCTGGGCCTTCAGGGCGACGACCGGGTCGTTCCTTCCCTCCTCGCGGATCGTCAGGTCGTACCTGCCCGCGGCGATGTCGTAGGCCACGTCCACCAGGTACCAGGAGAAGGACCTGATCTGAATGAGGCGCATCGGGATGCTGTCCGAGTACTGGCACAGCCAGCCGCCACGCGTCTGCAGCCAGAACGCCACGCCGTCCTTTTTCAGCGAGAACCACTGCGGGCCGGCCAGCGCGATGTTGAGCTGCTCGAGCGGGTCGGCCACCAGGAGGGCGAAGTGGGCGTAAAGCATGCCCGACTCGCGCCGAGGAAAATATCCCTGCAGCTCGGGGAAGTTGCCGTCATCGGCCACGTCTCGTATCTCGACCGAGCGGTACCCGCTGTAGCGAAAGGCCGTGGAGAGGTGAACGCGCCCCTTCGCCTTCTCGAACACGGCGAAGGCGTCAGGACCGGTGGCGAGGTTGGCGTCGTCGAATCCATAGCTGACCAAAATGCCCGAGGCGGCGGTCGCCCCCTGGCCGTCATCGGCGGGTCGGGCGGCCGCGGCGAGAGCGGGCGCGACGGAGACGGTCAGCAGAAAAGACAGGGCGACGACGGGCGAGACGCGAGCCATCCAGGCCATCCCTGCGAATCTAGGGCCCGGAGATCCGGCCGCGCAAGGCCGAATTCGGCGCGGGACGAGGCTTACAGGAACGTCATCGCGACCCGTGCGGAGGGTTCCGGCGACACGCGGGTCGGACGGAGGACGACCCGGGCTAACGCCCCGGCACGCCCGCCGGCAGCGTCTGACCGATGAAGGCCTCGAGGTTGTCGAGGGCGCGACGGACGAGGAGGGCCTTCTTCTGTCTCTTGTCGCGGGTGTCGCGGTCGAGCGGCGGCAGGAGCCCAAAGGCGATGTTGGTCGGCTGGTAGTGAGCCGCGTCGGCGCAGGAGATGTACCGCGAAAGAGCCCCGAGGGCCGTCGTCGCCGGGAAGATCAAGGGTGGCTGGGTTTCCGCCAGGCGCGCCGCGTTGATGCCGGCGATGAGGCCGGAGGCGGCCGACTCGAGATACCCCTCGACACCGGAGATCTGGCCGGCAAAGAACAGGTCCCGCCGGCGACGGGCCTGGAAGGTCGGCAGGAGGATGGCCGGCGCGTTGATGTACGAGTTGCGGTGCACCTGGCCGAGGCGCGGAAATTCCGCGCGCTCGAGGCCGGGGATCATCCGGAACACCCGGATCTGCTCGGCGAACTTGAGATGATTCTGGAAGCCGACCATCGAGTAGAAGTCGGCCGCCAGGTTGTCCTGCCGGAGTTGCACGACGGCGAACGGCTGTTTGCCTGTGCGAGGGTCGACGAGGCCGACCGGCTTCATCGGGCCGAATGCGAGCGTCTCACGGCCACGGCGGGCCATCTCCTCGATCGGCAGGCACCCCTCGAAGTAGAAGATCTCCTTCTCGAACTCGTGCGTCGGCGCCTCGGCCGCCCCCAGGAGGGCTTGGTGGAAGCGGTCGTACTCGGTCTCGGTGAGAGGGCAGTTGAGGTAATCCTCGCCCCCCTTGCCGTAGCGCGATGCCCGGAACACCTTCGACAGGTCGATCGTGTCGGCATCCACGATGGGCGAGATCGCGTCGAAGAAGTAGAGGTATTCGCGTCCTGTGAAGCGGGCGATCGCGGACGCTATCGCCTCGCTGGCCAGGGGGCCAGTGCAAAGGACGCACGGCCCCTCGTCCGGGATCGCCCGGGCCTCTTCGCGCAGGACGCGCACCTGCGGGAGCGACTCAATCGCCTCGGTGACGCCGCGGGCGAAACGCTCGCGGTCGACCGCCAGAGCCCCGCCGGCGGGCACCCGGCACGCGTCGGCCACACGGATGATGAGCGAGTCGCAACGGCGCATCTCCTCCTTCAGGAGACCGGACGCCGTGTCAAGGAGGTTCGACTTCAGTGAGTTCGAGCAGACCAGCTCGGCCAGGTCGCCCGTCGCGTGGACCGGGGTCGTCCGAACCGGCCGCATCTCATGCAGATCGACGCGCAGGCCCCGGCGCGCCGCCTGCCAGGCGGCCTCCGACCCGGCCAAGCCGCCGCCGATGATGATGACGCGTGTTGTGGCCACGCGTGACCTTAGCGTAAGCCGGAGCGGGGCGTCAAGGAACGGCCCTGTGGAACACCTGTCCCGGCTGTTAAAATGTGGCATCGCTCGGTCGAGCAAAGGAGACGCCCATGGTCAGCACCAGGAGAGTCGCCGTCGTCACCGGGGCCAACCGCGGCATCGGCTTCGAGACCTGCCGGCAGCTGGCGAAACATGGAATGAAAGTCGTCCTGGCGGCGCGGGACGAAGCCAAGGGACGCGCCGCGGCGGAGCGCCTGCGCGACGAGGATCTGGATGTCGACTTCGCGCCTCTCGACGTGAGCGACGACGGGAGCGTCCGGGATTTCGCGCGATACATCAAGAAGTCCTTCGGCCGCGTCGACGTCCTGGTGAACAACGCCGGGATCATGATCGACGGTAACGAAGAGGTCGGCTCCGGCGCGAGCGGCGTCATGCAGGCGAAGATCGAGACGCTGCGCCGCACGATGGAGGTGAACGTCTATGGGGCGCTGCGCGTCACCCAGGCGCTCTTGCCGCTCATGCCGAAGGAAGGCGCCCGCATCATCAACGTGTCGTCCGGGATGGGACAGCTCGCAGAGATGAACGGCGGCTGGCCCGGCTACCGGATCTCCAAGACTTCGCTGAACGCCCTGACGCGCATCTTTGCCGACGAGCTCAAGGAGACGGGAATCAGGGTCAACGCGATCTGTCCAGGCTGGGTGAAGACCGACATGGGGGGCGCGAAGGCGCCGCGCACGCCGCCGCAGGGCGCGGACACGGTGGTGTGGCTCGCGACCGAGCGCGAGGTTCCGACCGGAGGCTTTTTCAGGGACCGGAAGCCGATCCCGTGGTAGTCCGCTGCGATGAACGCGCCGGCATCTTGAATACCGGACTGGCGGCCACTATATATTCCGGCACGACGCAGGAGGCATCCGGATGCGGCCCGCCGACCCGGCACCAGAGAACCCGATCGAACGATGGACGGGCGGGATCCGGAACGCGTTTCGCGAGGCAGGATGTCGGCCGCGCCCCGGCCTTCACGTCGGAGACGCACGGGTGATCCGGCGCCCCGCGGTCATCCTGCTCCTCGCAACGGCGCTTCTCACGGCCCTGGCTCCGGTCCCGGTGGCCGCCGGCGTCAGGTACGGCGACGCGGTTCCGGGAGTCATCCGTCCGTCCGACCTGGAGAGAATCAAGCGCGTCCTGCGACTCGATCGCTTCTCGGTCATTGCGGCCGTCCGGCTGGGGGCGGAGGACGGACGCGAGGCGATTATCACCGAGCCTCTTTCGGACGAGACGCTTACGAAGGTGAAGGACGCGTGCGAAGCGGGCGGCTTCTGTCCCGACCCGGTCGGCTTCGTGGCCTCGCACGTCCTCATCGTTCTGCTCCGGGATGAAGACGTCGAGACGGTGGTCATGGTGCAGAGTGAGGCGCGCGGCCCGCGCGGCAGGCTGATCGATCTGCGCGACCTCGGGGTCGAGGGGGAGATCCTCGGCTGGAACGGCCGCGCCGATGCCGCCGACGGCCACGTTGCGCTCAGCCTGACCCCCATCACCACGACTCCGACCGGCAAGCTCGGCGCCGGGCTCGACCCGCCGCTCCTGATCCGCTTCAATTCGAAGCGCGATCGATTCCAGGTCTATGACTGCGTCGTGGGGGACGGCGGCGTGGCGATCTGCGAGTTCGAGGACGAGGCAGGAGATTGAGGCTGCGGGCGCCTCAGGAGTTGACGGCTTTCTTGAAGCCGCACCCTTCGTGGTCGCAGAAGAGCGTCGTCCCGTCCTTCTTGGTGATCTTCTCGAGGATGTAAGGGCTGCCGCACGACGGGCAGCGCTCGGCCACGGGCCGGTACCAGGTGACGAAGTCGCACTTCGGGTAGTTGTTGCAGCCGAAGAAGACGCGCCCGCGGCGGGAGCGGCGTTCGACGATACGGCCGCCGCAATTGTCGCGCGGGCAGTCAAGCCCCACTTCCTTCAGCTTGATGTACTTGCACTCGGGGTAGTTCGAGCAGGCCGTGAACTCGCCGAAGCGACCGTCCTTCACCGCCAGTGGCTTTCCGCACTGCGGGCACTTCTCGTCGAGGATCCGATCCGGCTTCTTCGTGACCGTGATCTTCCCTTCCTTGTCCATCGCGATCTTCTTCGTGTTGCGGCACTTCGGGTAGGCGGAGCAGGCGATGAACGGTCCGAAGCGACCCCTGCGCAGGACCATCGGCGAGCCGCACTTCTCGCAGGTGCCGTGGTCCTCCGGGATGGCCGGGGACTCGGAGGCGGCGGCCCCCTGTGCTCCGCCCGGTTTAGCCCCGTTCCCGTTGCCCAAGACGACCGTCGCGATCTCCTGGGTGTTCTTGCACTCGGGGTAGCCTGAGCAGGCCATGAAGCGGCCGTACCGCCCCCACTTGATGACCATCGGCTTGCCGCATTTCTCGCAGACCCGATCGGTCGGCTCTTCCATCTTCTTGATGTTTTCCATGTTGGCCGTGGCCGCCTTCAGGTCCTTGGCGAACTGCTTGTAGAACCCCTTCAGGGCGTCCACGTAGTCCAGCCGGCCCTCCTCGATCTCGTCGAGCTCTTCCTCCATGCGGGCCGTGTATTTGACGTCGAGGATGTCCTCGAAGTGCTGCACCAGGAGGTCGGTGACCGTCATGCCGAGCTCGGTCGGCACGAACTTCCCTTCCTGCTTCTCGACGTAGTCGCGCGACTGGATGGTGGCCAGGATGGTGGCGTAGGTCGACGGCCGGCCGATGCCGTTCTCCTCCAGCTCCTTGACCAGCGACGCTTCGGTGAACCGGGGCGGCGGCTGCGTGAAGTGCTGCTTCGGGTCGAGCTTCTGCAGCTTGAGCCGCTCGCCCTCGGCGAGCGGAGGCAGGGCGCGCGTCGCCTCGTCCTCTTCCTGGGCGTCGGGCGCGTCCTTCTTGGTCTTCTCGACGATGTCCTGGTAGACCGCGAGATAGCCTGGAAACTTCATGGTCGAGCCGGTGGCGCGGAACAGGCACCTGCCGGCGACGATATCGGCGGTGGTCACGTCGAACACCGCCGACTTCATCTGCGAGGCGACGAACCTGTTCCAGATCAGGCTGTAGAGTAGATATTCGTCCTTCTGGACATATTTCTTGACCCGATCGGGCGTCAGCTCCATCGAGGTCGGGCGGATACCCTCGTGCGCCCCCTGCGTCATCTTGCCGGTCTTGTAGACGCGCGGCTCTTCGGGCAGGAACTCGGGGCCGTGCGCCTTGACGATGTAGTCGCGCACCTCCTGCAGAGCCTCGGGGGCGATGCGCGTCGAGTCGGTTCTCATGTAGGTGATGAGACCGACGGTGCCGATCTCGCCGAGATCCATTCCCTCGTACAGGCGCTGCGCCAGGGTCATCGTCTTGCGCACGGTGAAGCCGAGCTTGCGCGAGGCGTCCTGCTGCAGCTTGCTGGTGATGAAAGGCGGGACCGGGTTCTTCTTCTTTTCCTTGGATTCGACCGAGCGGACGACGAAGGCGGCATCCTTCAGGGCGGTGAGGACGGCGTCCGTGTCCTCCTTGGACTTCAGGTCCGCCTTCTTGTCGTCCACCTTGAAGAGCCGCGCCTCGAACGGGGGCGGCTCCTTCGCCTCGAGGAAAGCGCCCAGCGTCCAGTACTCCTCCGGCTTGAACGCCTGGATCTCGCGCTCGCGCTCCACCACCATGCGGAGCGCCACCGACTGCACGCGACCGGCCGAGAGCCCGCGGCGGACCTTCTCCCACAGGAGCGGGCTGACCTTGTAGCCCACGAGCCGATCCAGGATGCGCCGCGCCTGCTGCGCGTCCACCTTGTTCGAGTCGATCTTCAGCGGATTCTGGATGCCGTGCAGCACCGCTCGCTTGGTGATCTCGTTGAACATCACGCGGTGCAGGTTCTTGTTCGTCTTCTTGAGGATCTCGGCCAGGTGCCAGCAAATCGCCTCCCCCTCGCGATCGGGGTCGGGGGCGAGAAAGACCTTATCGGCCGACTCCGCGGCCGCTTTCAAATCGTCGATGACCTTCTTGCGGCCCGGCAGGATCTCGTAGGTCGGCTTGAAGTCGTGCTTCTCGTCAACGCCCAGACGCTTCTTCGGCAGATCGCGCACGTGACCCATCGAGGCCTTGACGGTGAAGTTGCGACCGAGGAATTTGTTGATCGTCTTCGCCTTGGCCGGCGACTCGACGATGACCAGCGACTTGCCCAAGTGCTCTCCTCCGCCCGCCGCTGTGAACGCGGGCGGGCGTTGTTATCTTTTGAAAATAGTGGCAGCCGTCAAAATTTGCAAGCCGCCGACGTGAATCGGCGTCCCGGAAGCTGCCGGACGAGGCCCCGTAGTTCGAGTTCCAGGAGCACGGCCAGAAGCGTTCCGGGCGGAAGACCGCACGCCACGCCGAGTCTTTCGATGCCGATGCCGCGCGTCTTCGGCACGCGCGACAACACCCGCCGCTCCTCCGGCGTCAGCGCCTGAACGTCGCAGGGCACCGCCCCTGGGCCGGACAAAAGCGGCGCCGCGGAGGACGCAACACCGGTGTCGCGCGGCCCCGCCACGCGCGTCCCGGCGAGCGAGCGCGCGGCATCGACGATCTGTGGCGCCAGATCCTCGACGACGTCCGCCGCGCAGCGGCAAACCAGAGCGCCTGAACGCAAGAGGCCATTCGTCCCCTCGGCGTTCGGCTCGTCGACGGGCCCCGGCACGGCGTAGACCGTGCGCCCTTCGTCGGCCGCCAGATCGGCGGTGATGAGCGATCCGCTGTCGCGCGCCGCCTCGACGACCACCGTGGCCCATGACAGCGTCGCGATCAGCCGGTTCCGCTCCGGGAAGTGGCGCTTAAGCGGAGCCGTCCCGCAGGGAAACTCGGTCACGACCGCGCCGCTCCCGGCGATCAATTCTGCGAGCCTGCGGTGCTCCACGGGATAGACCCGATCGAGCCCCGAACCGAGAACCGCGATCGTGCGCCCACCGCCCTCGAGAGCGCCCTTGTGCCCGGCCGCATCGATGCCGCGCGCCAGCCCGCTCACGATCGTGAAACCGGACGCCGCCAGCCCGCGCCCGATACCGCTCGCCACCTCGAGGCCGTGACGCGTCGCACGCCGAGAACCGACGACGGCGATCGCCAGGACATCCTCGGGCCGCAGCTCGCCCCACACGTAAAGGACCCACGGCGGATCCGACGCGACGCGCAGCAGGCGTGGATAACTCTCGTCCTCGAGGGTCAGGACCGTGGCGCCTTGCCGGCGGGCGCGATCCAGCTCGTCGAGCGCCGCCTCCTCCCACCCTGGATGCAGCTCGGAGGTCAATGGTTCCAGGAGAGAGGACCAGTCACGGGTGCCGCTACCGCGCAGAACCCCGCTGTTGAGCCGCTGCCGTCTGCCGGGGCTTGCGGCGAAGTGCATGTTCACTGCGGCCCAGAGTAAGGCCGAGCGGGACACCCGACCTCGCGACCGACGCGGGGAGACACGCACAGTACCAGCGGCGGGGCGTGCTTGTCAAGGCGAGCCAACTTGCGATATAAGTGGCCGCCGCCTCGTAAGCGGCGGGAAAGCGCGGCAAACACGGTGGTTGCGCGCCGGCGCGCCTCTCATCCCGTGCCATCCGATTCGGTCAAGTCACAGGGGGTGTGACCTCGTCCGTCCTGCCGTCCGCGCGATCGTCGCACCATGCCGGGGCCTTCGTGCTTTGCGCCGCACTGCTCGGGATCGCGACCGTCCTGGGACTGGAGCGCTCACAGAATCGACCGAGGAGTTCACCGCCTTCGCCTGCCGGAGCGGATTACGATGAGGCCGTCCGACTCTATGTCGCCGGTCACTTCCAGGAGGCGCTCGAGGCGATCAACCGCGCGTCCGCTGCGGATGGATGGAGCGCTGCGCTGCGCGCGCTCGCCGGCTGGTGTCGTCTTCGGGCCGGCGCTCTGGCTGCGGCAGAGGCCGAGTTCCGCGCGGCGCTGAAGCTGGACGCGGGCGCCGTCGATCCACACGTGGGGCTGGGATACGTGCTGCTGCGCCGCGGTTCGTCGACGGAGGCGGAAGACCAGTTTCGTTTCGCCCTGCGCCGCGACGCCTCGAATCTCGACGCGCAGAAGGGGCTCGGTCTCGCGCTGCGTGACCAGAAGAAGTACTCTGACGCGACGCAGGCGTTTCGCGACGCGCTTCGCCTCAAGCCGGGCGATGCCGAGGCCGAGGGATTGCTGCAACAGGCGCTGGCCGCGGGAGACGGCGGCCGGGAGGAGCGGCCGCGCGGCCCGGCGACCGGCACGGCGATAAGGGTCGTCGCCCAGGCCAGGGACGGCAGGTTCTTCGTCCGGGAAGGCGGGCGCTTCCGGCCGCTGTTCGTGAAGGGAGTCAACATGGGGGTGGCGCTGCCGGGCCGCTTCCCCGCGGAATTCCCACCGGACGAGGCGACGTACCGCTCCTTCCTCTCGGCCATCGCCGGGATGGGCGCCAACGCGGTTCGCCTCTATACCCTTCTGCCCCCTTCGTTCTACGCAGCGCTGCGCCGGCACAACGACGCGGCCCGGTCGGCACCGCTCTGGCTCCTGCAGGGGATATGGACCGAGCCGCCGGCAGGCGATGACTACGACGGCGACGTGTTCGTCCGGCAATTCCGAGGCGAGATCCGGCGGGTCATCGACGCGGTGCACGGCAATCTCGACCTCGAGGCGCGGCCGGGTCATGCTTCGGGCATGTACCGGGCCGATATTTCGCCGCATGTCCTCGGTTACATTCTGGGCCGGGAGTGGGAGCCGCTGTCGGTTCGAACCTATGACGGCTGGTTCGCCAAAGGGCACAGAGAATCGTTCGCGGGTGCGTATTTCACGGCGCGCCTCGAGGATGGCGCCACGCCGTTCGAGCAGTGGCTGGCCCGGACCATGGACTTCGCCGTCGAATACGAGACCGGGGACTACCGCCAGCAGCGCCCGATCTCGTTCGTCAACTGGCCCACGCTCGACCCGCTGCGACATCCGACCGAATCGACGGCCCCCGAGGAGGGAGCCTTCCTGCGCGCGATGGGCGAGGAGGAGACGGCCGAGATGATCGAGGAGTACGGTGAGTGCGAGGATTGTGTCGGGGTGGACGCAGCGCGCATCGTCCCGACGCCCGACGCGCGGGGCGGTATCTTCGCGACCTACCACGCTTATCCTTATTACCCCGACTTCATGAATCTCGACCCCGGCTACAGCAGGGCGCGCGACTCGAAGGGTCCGAGCAACTTCATCGGGTACCTGCGAGATCTCAAGACCCACCACGGCGCCCAGCCGGTGCTCATCGGCGAGACCGGGGTTCCGAGCAGCCGCGGCATTGCGCATCTCCAGCCTCAGGGGTGGAACCACGGCGGCCACACCGAGCGCGCGCAGGGGGAGATCGATGCCCGGCTGATGATGGATATCGACGAGGCGGGCCTGGCGGGCGGGGTGTTATTCGCCCTCCTCGACGAGTGGTTCAAGAGGAACTGGATGGTGTTCGATTTCGAAGTGCCGGCCGAGCGCAAGCCCCTCTGGCTCAATGTCCTCGACCCCGAAGAGAACTACGGTCTTCTGGCTGCGCGGCCGGGTGCCACGAGTTGGAAGGTGAAAGTCGACGGACGGGCGGAGGACTGGAACGGTGTGGCGCCGTTGGTGACACGGCCCGAGGGCGGGCCGGAACGGCCGTTCAAGGACGGCTACGACCGGGCCCGCACGCTGCGAGGACTGGCGGTGACGTCGGACGAAGCCTACCTCTATATCCGCCTCGATGTGGACCGGCTCGACGCCGACGGCGACGGCGCCCCCGACTGGGGAAAGGTGGCCTACCTCATCGGCATCGACACCTACGATGCACGGCGGGGGGATCACAGGTTGCCCATCACCGACAAGGCCGTCTCTCCCGCGGGCCTGGAGTTCTGCCTCGTCCTGGATGGCGCCGCCACGTCGAGACTCCTCGTCGATACCCCTTACGACCTCCAGACAAAGCGCCATCACCGTCCCTACGGTTCGGTCGAGAACGCCGACGGCCGCTTCATGGAGATCAAGGTCGAGACGAACCGCAGGCGCGTCGGACGCGACGGCACCGTCTACCCTGCCCAGCAGTCGAGCCGCTCACAGCTCATCCACGGCTCGATGGACCGGCGCGACCGGGACAGTTCGACGCTGACCGACTGGGCCGCCCGGACCGACTCGAACACCATCGAGATCCGCCTCGGCTGGGGGCTCCTGAACGTCACCGACCCGTCCTCCCGCTCTGTCCTGAGCGACGATCCGGACAATCTGAAGAACGTCGGCTGCACAAGAACCGCCGGCTTCCGCTTCTACGCCGCGGCGATCAAACCCGAAGGCGCCGCCGGAGGCCGGACGCCGATCGAGGCCCGGCTCGCCGATCGGCTGCCGCCGGGCGACCTCGCGCAACCGTCCGACCTGCCGATGTACGCCTGGCGCGGCTGGGACGAGCCGACGTACCACATCGAGAAGAAGGAGGGCTGGAGTATCTTGAAGCGGGCCTTCGAGGCGCTGCCGGCACACCGGGAGGCACCGTGAGCCGCAGCCGGCGTCTGGTCGCGATCGTTGCCGTCGGCCTCGCCGTGTTCGCCGCTGCGGTCCTTCCGGCGGGGGCGGCGCCCCCGGCCGCCCGGGAGCGGGACACAACGCAGACGCCCGCTTCGGGCGCTCCGGTCGGGCGGCCGGTGGCCGACATCGTGAAGGAGGCGGACGCCGCCTTCGCGCGGGAGGACTTCAAGCAGGCGAAGGTCCTCTACGAGGAGGCGGCTCGCCTCGAGCCCGGCCACGTCCGCGCCCTGCATCGCCTCGCCCTCCTGCAGTCGTGGGACGGAGAACTCCGGGCGTCGGCCGACAACTACCGCCGCGCCCTGGCTTTGGCGCCGGACGACTTCGACATAGAGCTCGGTCTCGCCCGGGTGCTGTCGTGGACGCACGAGTTCGGGGAGGCGTGCGTTCTCTACAGGAAGCTGCGCGAGAAACACCCGGACGACGCGCGCGTCCTCCTCGGTCTCGGAAACACACTGTCGTGGGCGGGCCGCTACGCCGAGGCCGACGAGGTCTTCAATGACATGGAGGCCCGCAAGATCGAGCCGATCCAGGCGCACGCCGGCCGGGCGCGCCTGCGCGGCTGGCAGGGGAAGCTCGACGAGGCGGCGCACTTCTGGCGCGACGTGCTGCGCGCGGATCCCGGCAACCTCGAGGCACGCATCGGTCTGGCGTACGTGCACCACTGGCAGGGACTCGATCGCACGGCGCGCGAGCAGGCCGACAACATCGTCATCGACCACCCGGAGAGCAAGGAGGCGCGGGAGTTGAAGGAGGCGGTGCGGAAGGGACTGCGGCCGCACGCGGACGCGGACGCGTTCCGCTACAGCGACACCGACTCCAACCGGGTGGATGGCGGCACGGCGTCGTACACCTTCATGGCCGAGCCGCAGACCTCGATCAGGATCGCCTACTCGACCTACGACGCGACGTTCCGCTGCGAGGACGCGCAGTTCTGCGATGAGCCGGGCCTCGCCGTCGGAGATGAGATCGACACGCGCGCGCAGGTCCTGACCGGTGCTTTGACGTCGCGCGTGATCTCCCCGCTGACCTTCAACGCCCGTCTGGGCGCGGTGCGGGAGGGGACCTTCGGCGGGGACACGCGCGTCGTCGGGGTCCTCGGCGGCTACCTCCGCTGGCAGGTCGGCCCGAGGTTCGCCCTCGGCACGAACGGCGGCCGGGACGTGTTCCTCGACACCGCCCCCCTCATCGACCGCGGCATCCGCATCACGGACGCCAATGCCCGCGTGGAGTTCCGTTTCAACCCGGCCTGGCTGCTCTCGGGCAGCGCCGGGGCGGCGTCGTTTTCCGACGGCAACGCGCGCCGCACGGCCGGGGCTGCGATCGAATGGCGTCTGCCGACGACGCACCCGTGGATCGCGGGCACGGTCGACGTCCGATACCGGTCGTTCAACGCCGACGAGGACAACGGCTACTTCGACCCGCGGCGCTACGACTCGGAGCTCCTGACCCTGGCGGTCTGGGACGACTACCGTGACGGCCTGCTCTACTGGAGGCTCGAGGGCACGTATGGACGGCAAGCCTTCACCGTCGGCGCGGTGAAACGCGACGACGCGGTGAGCGGCGGGTCCGTCCTCGCGGGCGTCAACTTCGCGCAGGGCAGGGCAGCTCTCGAGGCTTCGTACGCCCGCAGCGACTACGCGCTCAATGTCGCGCAGGGATTCACGTACAGCCGGACAGGGTTTTCCCTGCGGTTCCGGTTCTGAGGCGCGGTTCTTTGCTCGCGCCGCGCAGCGAGGGGTGACGGCCGTGGCGGAGCAGGCCCGAATCCTGATCGCGGACGGCGACGCGCCCGTGCGACGCTTCGTGGCCGCGCTTCTCGTCCACGGAGGATACGAGGTGCATGAGGCCGCGGACGGCGAGTCGGCGCTTCAAAAGGCGGTGTCGCTCGCGCCGCGACTGCTGGTCCTGGACATCGTGCTGCCGGGGAAGGACGGTTTCGAGGTCATCAACTCGCTCAAGTCGAACCCGGCGACCTCCCGCCTGCCGATTCTGGTGCTGTCGGTGAAGGATCGCGAGGAGGATGTGGTGAAGGCGCTCGACCTCGGCGCCGAGGACTACGTCATCAAGCCGTTCAGCCCCCGCGAGCTCCAGGCGCGCATCCGCAAGATTCTCGAAAGGAGCCGGTGACGCCGTGGATCCGGTGCGCCTTCTGATGGTCGAGGTGGTCGAGGGAGTCGGGGTCTTCCTCGCCCTTCTCACCTTTGCGATCGTCATCAACAAGGCGCTCCGCGAGGTGGGCGAGGCCCTCGACAGACACCGGCGCACGCTCATCGAGCCGGCCGTCTTCGAGTACCTCGGCGCCGCGTCCTCCAGGCCGCAGCGCGACGCCCTCCCGCGATCGTCGTCGCGCCGCGACCGGCGCCTGGTGGAGGAGTTCCTTCTCGAGGCGGCGCGCGTCGTGAAGGGGGAAACGCGCGACCGGGTGACCGCCGCCTTCGAGGCGCTCGGCTCGGTGCGCGAGGCGATCCGCGCTCTGCACAGCCGCCGCTGGTGGAAGCGCGCCGAGGCAGCCGAGAGGCTCGGGCTGATGCGAAGCCGCACGGCCGTCGCGCCGCTCGTGGCCCTGATGAGCGATCCGGAGGCGGAGGTGCGCATCCGCGCGGCCCGCGCCCTGGGTCTCGTTCGCGGAAGCACGTCGATCAGACCGCTCGTATCGGCCCTCGCGGACCCGAGCCGCTGGTCGGCGATCCGCGTCGCCGAGATTCTGATCAACGTCGGCGTCGAGGCGGTGGACGAGCTCCTCGTGGCCTATGAGACGTTGCCGCTTAACGCCCGAGTCTCCGCCCTCGACGTTCTGGGGCGCATCCGGAGTCTCAGGGCTGTCGGGCTGATGAAACAGTGTCTTTCGGACGCACACCCGGACATCCGGGCTCGCGCGGCGCACGGGCTCGGCCTCATCGGCGATCCTGGCACCGCCCCCGACCTGATTCGCGCCCTCCGGGACACGGAGTGGCCGCCGCGCGCGATGGCGGCCAAATCGCTCGGCCGCCTCCGAGACCCTGCAGCCATAGGACCGCTGCGCGAGTCGATGAGGGACCGGCAGTGGTGGGTGCGTTACAACTCCGGCGAGGCGCTCCGGGCCCTCGGCCCCGAAGGTCTGGAGGCGCTGATCGACATGTTGAGCTCCGACGATCCGTACGCCCGTCACATGGCGGTGGCGCAGCTCGAAGAAGGCCGGGTCATCGACCACTTTGTCGCGGACCTGACCTCGAACGACGCCGGCAAGCGCGCCGCGGCGATCCGCTTCGTCGACAAAGTAACCGCCGCCGCCCGCATCGACGATACGACCCGGCAGGCGGCCAGAAGCGCCCAGGAAGGCGTGCGCCACGCGCTGTCCAACATCCTGAAAACGCCGTCGCCGGCACCTGCGTCCTCACCCGGCAAGGGGGACGGAGGACGTTCGTGACCGGTCGCCGAGCCGCCGGTGGGCCACCATGACCTGGATGTCCGTCCTGATCACAATCGTCCTCGCCTTCAACCGCTGGGTGATCTTCTACTTCGGCCTCCTGAACGGCGTCTATCTCTTGCTGTTCCTGGTGTCGTTCGTGGAGGTCCTGCGCTTCGTCAAGCGGACGTTCTTCTCCGACTACGAGCAAATCTTGAAGTCGGAGATGACCTGGCCCATCTCAATGATCGTCCCCGCCTACAACGAAGCGCGCAACATCGTCGAGACCGTGCGGTCGCTTCTCGCGGTGAACTATGGTCAGTTCGAGGTCGTCGTGGTGAACGATGGGTCCAACGACGGCACGCTCGAGCGCCTCATTTCGACCTTCGAGCTGAAGCGCACCGACCGCATCTACCGCCGCACGCTGCCGACCGGTCCCGTGCGCGGCATCTACGCCTCGCTCGAACATCCGAATCTCAGCGTCGTGGACAAGGAGTGGGGCGGCAAGGCCGAGGCGCTCAACTGCGGGATCAATGTGTCGCGCTACCCCCTGTTCTGCTCGGTCGATGCCGATTCGATCATGGAGGACAATGCGCTCCTGCGAGTGGTGAAGCCGTTCATGGAGCACCCCCAGGAGATGGTCGCCGCCGGCGGTATCGTTCGCATCGTCAATGGCTGCGAGGTGCGCGAAGGCCGGGTCGTGCGCATCGGCCTGCCGAAGAAGCCCTTGCCTGTCTTCCAGGTCGTCGAATATCTGAGAGCGTTCCTGGGAGGGCGCATCGGATGGAGCAGCCTGCGGTCGCTGCTCATCATCTCTGGCGCGTTCGGTCTGTACCGCAAGTCGGTGGTGATCGCCGCCGGAGGCTACGACAGCTGGTCGGAAACCGAGGACCTCGAGCTCGTCCTGAAGCTCCACGAGCACATGCGCAGGACCGGCCGCAAGTACCGCATCGTCTTCGTCCCCGACCCCGTATGCTGGACCGAGGTCCCGTCGACCTTTCGTGTCCTGGCTCGCCAGCGCAACCGCTGGCACCGCGGCCTGCTCCAGAGCCTGTGGCGCCACAAGCACATGATCTTCAACCCCGAGTACGGCGCCATCGGCATGCTCGGGCTGCCCTACTTTCTTGTCTTCGAGTCCCTCGGCCCCTTCATTGAAATTCTCGGCTACATCACGGTCGCGCTCTCGTATTGGCTCGGCGTCCTGAACATCGATTTCTTCGTTCTCTTCCTAATCTTCGCCGTCTTCTTCGGGGTCTTCCTGTCCGTCGCCGCCGTGCTCCTGGAGGAGGTCTCCTTCCGCCGCTATCCCGGCTGGGAACACCTCGCCAGGCTCGTCTTCTACGGTGTCCTCGAAAACTTCGGCTACCGCCAGATCCTGGCCATCTTCAAGGTGAAAGCCTTCTGGGACTTTCTGCGGCGCCGTCGCGCCTGGGGCCGGATGGAGCGCGAGGGGTTCCGGGCGGGACCGGCGTCGCCGACCCTTCGGACCTAGGAGCCCGCCCGATCAGGGTGACAGAAGCTTCTTGATCTCTCCCACCAGGTAAAGCGACCCGCTGACGACGACGAGCGCGCCGGGACCGGCCGTCTCGCACGCGACATGGAGGGCTTCTTCGACGGAGTTCGAGCGCGACACGTCGGGGTGACGCGCGGCCGCGAGACGCTGAAGATATTCGGGGTCCTCGCCGCGGACGACAGGGAGACGAGTGACGATCACTCTGCGGACCAGGGGGCAGAGGAGGTCGAGCATCGTGGCGGCGGGCTTGTCCTTCATGGCGGCGAAGACGAGGACCTTGGGGTGGTCCTCCTGATACTCCTTGAGATAGGCCGCGAGAGTGGCGCAGCCGGCTGAATTGTGGGCGCCGTCGAGGAGCAGATCGGGCTCACCTCGGATGAGCTCGAGCCGGCCGGGCCAGACGGTGGTGCGGAGGCCGGAATTGATGCTACGCGCCTCGATGCCTTGGACTCCGACGGCCGCCAGGCGCTCGGTCAAAAGGACGGCGGTGACGGCGTTCTCCACCTGGTGGACGCCGCGCAGCGACAGGGCAATCTCGCGGTAGCGCCCGCCGCCCGGAGTTGCCAGCGAGAAGACAGGTGGATCGAGAAAGTGTCGGGGGCCGGCAGGCGCGCCGTGGGCGGCGTCGCTGCCGGGGCGGACGTCGCAGTCCGTCGTCAGTATGACGGGCGCGCCGATGCGTCCGGCCTCCGCGCGGATCGCTTCCAGGGCTGCGGGTTCCTGCTTCGAGACGGCGGCCGTCACGCCGGGTCTGAGGATGCCGGCCTTCTGGGTGGCGATCTCGGCGAGGGTCCGGCCGAGCCAGCGGGTGTGGTCCATGGCGATCTGGGTGATGGCGCCGGCGAGGGGCATGACGACATTCGTGGCGTCGAACCGCCCGCCCATTCCGACCTCCAGAACGGCTATCGGCACCTTGCGTCTCCTGAAGTGCAGGAAGGCGAGCGCGGTCGTCGCCTCGAAATAGGTCGGCGGGTCGTTTCTCAGCAGGCGGTCGCCGGCGATGACGCTGCGCAGCTCGGAGGTGAGAGCGGCGACTTCGGTCCCGGGGATCGGCTCCTCGCCAACGACGATCCTTTCTTCGAAGCGTACGAGGTGGGGGGAGGTGTAGACCCCGGGCGCGTAGCCGGCCTGCCGGAGGATCGAAGCGGCATAGGCGGCGACCGACCCCTTGCCGTTCGTGCCGGCAATCAGGACGGAGGGAAAGGCCGTCTGCGGGTCGCCGAGGCGCGCGAGGAGCGCCCGAATCCTGTCGAGGCCGGGGCGGATGCCGAGGGCCTCGAGCGAAGCGAGGTAGGCGAGCGCTTCCTCGTAGGTCATGAAACCCCGCGTGGATCGAGGGGCCGCGGACAATCCTTCAGCCCGAAATCTCTTCGAGTGTCCGGCCGCGGGTCTCCTCGCCGAGGACGGCGACTGACGCTGCGCCAGCAGCCAGAATGACGGAGAACATGATGAAGACGGCCGTGAAGCCGCCTCCCCAGTTGCCCATCAGCTTGCCGACGGCGAGCGGGGCAAGGATACCGCCGATTCGGCCGAAGGCGGCGGCGAAACCGGTCCCGGTGCCGCGCAGCCAGGTGGGATAGAGCTCCGGTGTGTAGCCGTAGGTCACGCCCCAGGCCCCCAGGTTGAAGAACGACAGCAGGCATCCCCAGAGGAGGAGGTCGTGTTCCGTCCCGGCGCTGCCGAAGAAATACGACCCGAGGGCGCACAGGAGCATGAACGACGTGAGCGTCCTCTTGCGGCCGATCGTTTCGACGAGGTAGGCGGCGGCGAAGTAGCCGGGGATCTGCGCGAGGGTGATGATGAGCGTGAACTTGAACGACGTCGCGAGGGGAAATCCCCGGCCGGCCAGAAGAGTTGGAAGCCATGTGAAGATGCCGTAGTAAGAGTAGGCCATGGCGAACCAGAGGAGCCACAGCATCAGCGTTCGGCGGGCCAGACCCGCGCCGAAGAGGTCGCGCAGCCGCGCCCGGCGGGAAGTGGCCTCATGCGAGTCGGGGGTCAGAGCCTCTCCCGGCGCGAGACCACTATCCTTCTCGATCGACCTGAGAACGGCCTCCGCCTGGTCCAGCCGGCCGCGAGACGCGAGGTAACGCGGCGACTCCGGGAGGGCCCGGCGCAGCACAAAAACGTAGAGCGCCGGGAGCGCCCCGACCAGGAACGAAGTTCGCCATGGGAAGGCGGACCCGGTCGACTCAGCCCGGCGGGCGAGGAACTCGGCGATGATCGCCGCTGCGGCCCAGCCGAACGCCCAGAACGACTCCAGCAGCACGACGAGGCGGCCGCGATGCCTCGCGGGGGCAAACTCGCTCACCAGGGAGGCCGCGACCGGCAACTCTCCGCCCAGCCCCAACCCAACCAGAAAACGGATCAGCACCAGAGACGCGAGCCCTTGCGCCAAGGCACACAGGCCGGTGGAGACGCTGAAGATCAACAGGGTCATCTGGAAGATCGCCTTCCGGCCGAAGCGATCGGCGAGGCTCCCGGCCACCGCCCCGCCCAGGAACATCCCCGCCAGTCCGGCGCTGGTTGCGACCGCGATCTGATCGGGGCCCAGGTGCCACTCGATCTTCAGCCGTGCTACGACGAACGACATGAGGCCGCTGTCCATCGAATCGAACAGCCAGCCGAGCCCGCTCAGAAGCAGGAGACGGTAATGAAAACCTGCCAGGGGAAGGCGGTCCAGCCTATCGGCGACCCGCATGCGGGTGGGAGAGTGGCTAGCTGACTTCGGGCGAAGACGTGATCTTGTTGCGCGCGACCAGGGGGGACGGGAAGGGCAGCGGTTCACGCGTCCGTCCCGGCTGGCTGGAGGCGACGTTCTCCGAGCCGCTCGCGGCGGCGCCTGGGACCAGGTCCGAACCGGCCGTCGAGGACGGGGCGGCAGACGTCGGGGCGAATGCGGCCAGGGCTTCGGCGTTCATCAGGAACTTGAGGCAGCGGATTAGAATGTCGCGCATCTCGCGCCGCTCGACGATGAAATCCAGCATACCGTGCTCCACGAGAAACTCGGAACGCTGGAACTCCTCGGGTAGCTTCTCCCGGATCGTCTGCTCGATGACCCGGGGGCCAGCGAAGCCGATGAGCGCCTTCGGTTCGGCAATGTTCAGGTCGCCGAGCATTGCGAACGAAGCGGTCACGCCCCCGGTTGTCGGATCGGTCAGGATCGAGATGTAGGGCACCCGTGCCTCGTGCAGCTTGCCGAGCGCGGCGCTGATCTTGGCCATCTGCATCAGCGACAGCACCCCTTCCTGCATGCGCGCTCCGCCGGAGCAGCAGATGATGACGAGGGGAATCCGTTCATCCAGAGCACGCTCGATCGCCCGGGTGACCTTCTCGCCCACTGCCGAACCCATCGATCCACCCATGAAGCCGTATTCCATGACCGCCATCATGACCTGGAGGCCGCCGATGGTCCCCCGGGCGTTGATGATGGCATCGTTCAGGCCGGTCTTCTCCCTGTATTCCCGAAGTCGGTCCCGGTAGCTCTTCACGTCCCGGAACTTGAGAGAATCGACTGAGTAGATGTCGGTATCCACCTCCTGGTAACGGGCGTCGTCGAACAGGGCCGAGAGACGCTCGCGGGCCGAGATGCGGAAGTGGTAATTGCACTTCGGGCAGACGTTGGCGTTCCGGAGGACTTCCTTCTTATAGATGATTTCCTTGCAGCCGTTGCACTTGACCCACAGTCCCTCGGGGACCTGGATCCGCTTGTGTTCGACCGGCTGTTTGGGCTTCCTGATCTTCTTAAACCACGCGATTTCCATCTCGTCCTATCCCTCGAGGCGGGGTCAACGGCCAGAGAGTGGCGAGGATCATATCGCCACCGGGAGGCACGGTCAAGAAAAGCCTTCCGGGACGGGTCAAAGTCCGGCCAGCCGGGCCGCATCCGACTGCACAGACTCGCAACATGCCTCGGGCAATTCCGAACGACGGGTGGACACGTCTAGTAAAGCTATTGTTCTCATACACATAGTATATGCCATGAGCTCCCACTGACGAAAACCTGGGCAGTTGGTGTGCGAGAGCTGGTCACTCCGACGGGGGACTCGCAGAGCATCAGGCCGCACCGGACAAGATTGATCTGCCCTGATCATCCATCGCAATAATCAGGAAATGAGCTAGTTAGGAAATCATGAGCAGGCTTGTACAGGGGTGCCGGACGGGATGGCACCACCCTTGCTCTTATTGAAGCGACCAGTCGTGAAGGCCAAACCACTCGCGAGGGTGGGACGGAAAGCCAACGGGTCTCTTGAAGACGGCCGGGTTGCCAGCTGGGCGGCTCAAACCGCCCGCTGTCGGTCAGGAGGCGCCATGTCGAGAGGGGCCCGATCAGACCGCAGCCAGGGAAATCGCCACGGGTTCTGGGGCCGCTTCGTCCGCGCCGCCACCAACGCCCTCGTCGCAGTCCTTTTTATCACGCTGTCATTCCCTTCCGCGTTCGCCGAGAAAGGGAAGAAGGCGGGAGTCGCCTCGGATCTGCGGGAAGAATTCCGGAGTGGGTCACCGTCCGACAGGGTCCGCCTGGTGGTGACCCTGAACGGCGCCGATCCAGTTTATGTCGCCAACAGGGTTTATGAACTGGGCGGCAAGGCTGGACGCCATCTCAAGAACGTCGACGAGATGGCTCTTGAGCTGCCGCTCGGGTCTGTGCCTGACTTGGCGGAAATCGAGGGACTCGAGTATATCGCTCCTGATCGTCAAGTCACGGGTCTTGCGAGCCATATCGAGGTTACGACCGGTGCCAGTCAGGTCTATCCGGTGTCGGGCGGCACCCTCAGCACCCTTCTGTCACTGACCGGCCTCGACGGGTCGGGCGTCGCGGTAGCGATCCTGGACTCGGGAATCGACGCCGACCATTTCGACCTGAAGGACGACAAGGGCAGGCGCCATGTCGTCCTCTCGTCGGATTTCACGGGCCGCGGAGGCCTGGATGACCCGTACGGCCACGGAACCAACGTCGCCGGGCTCATCGCCGGCGACGGCAGCTCGGCGTCCACGATCGGGCGTGACTACACCGGTATCGCGCCGGGCGCGAACCTCATCAACTTCAAAGTCCTCGACGAGAATGGGCGGGGCTACGTCAGTAGCGTCGTAGCGGCCATCGACCAGGCGATCTCCCTCCGCTATTATTACAACATTAAGGTCATCAACCTCTCGCTCGCGGCCCCGCCGGTCGACTCGTACGTCAACGATCCCATGTGCAAGGCTGTCGAGCGGGCGACCCGGGCCGGGATCGTGGTCGTGGCGGCGGCCGGAAACTTCGGCCAGGACTCGAACGGCAAGAAGGTCTATGGCGGCATCACCTCCCCCGGCATCTCGCCGTCGGCGATCACCGTCGGCGCGACGAACACACGTGGCACCGACGTCCGATCGGATGACACGGTGGCGCCCTACTCCTCCCGCGGCCCGACGCTGGCACACACGACCGACCCGGTGACCGGCCAGGTCACCTACGACAATCTGGTGAAGCCGGACCTGGTGGCGCCCGGAACCCGTCTTGTGTCGCTTGAGCGGTACGGCAATCTCCTGGTGAGCTACTACCCGGTCCTGCACGTCGACACCGGCAACAACGTCAACAACAAGAGCCGGTACATGATGTTGACCGGCACATCGATGGCGAGCGGCGTGGTCTCCGGCGCCGTGGCGCTCATGATGCAGGCGAACCCGGGCCTGACCCCCAACCAGGTGAAGGCGATCCTGATGTACTCCGCCCAGATCATGGACGGCGAGGGTCTGTTCGAGCAGGGCGCCGGAATGCTGAACATCGAGGGCGCAGTGCGACTGGCGAAGGCGGCCAACCGCTTCGCCTATGCCCTGCCCGCCGGCGCGAATTTGATGTCCCTTGGAGCGCTGCCGGCGCCGGCGCAGACGACCGTCGCAGGCGAGACCTTCGCCTGGAGCCAAGGCCTCATCTGGGGCATCGGCATGCTGCGCGGTGAAGCGATTCTCACGACGCAGCAGCTCGCCTACGCACAGTCGCTGATCTGGGGCATCGGCAGGCTCGATTCGTGGGGCGTGGGCGTCACTTACTACGACGGCCTGTTCTCCGACTCCTACGTCGTGTTCGGCAAGGGCAACCAGTGGAACTATGTCTCCTGGACCGCCGGTACGCCGCAGTCGAGCGGCCTCATCTGGTCCGATCGCCTCTACGGCTCCGGTCTCATCTGGGCGAACCAGCTGATTTCGAACGATTTCTTCGACGTCTCGTCCACCAGCCTGATCTGGGGCATCCGCGGCTACGGCGGCTCTGACTTGAGCCTCATCTGGGGCCTGCAGGACGCCGGGCTCATCTGGGGGATCGCCAATGCCTGGTGACGCCATGGATCCCCGGAGAGACGCGGACATGAAAGGGAACGTGTTCATCGGTGCGGTGGCGGCAGTCGGGGCGGCGGTCCTGGGCCAGAGCCTCTATCACGTGGCCGCGGACGGATTCGAGGCGAAGCACCTGGCGTGGCTCGGGATCGCAGTCCTCACCCTCCTCGTCGGCCGGCTCTCCGTCAAGCTGCCGCTGCCGCACTGCCGGGTGTCGTTCGCGGACGCCTTTGTCTTTCTTTCGGTCATGGTGTTCGGCGGCGACCTGGCGACCATGACGGCGGCTCTCGACGGTTTCGCGTCGTCCAGCCGGGGAAAGGGTACCTGGCACAAGAAGGTATTCAACACGGCCGCGATGGCGTTGTCCGTCAACCTGGCGGCGCGCGTGTTCACCCGATTGGTTCCGCAGAATGGGCAGTGGGGCATGCACGTGACCCTCGTGGACCTGCTGTTGCCCGTGGCGGCGCTGGCCTTCACGCAGTACGTGCTCAACACGGCCCTGGTGTCCGGCGTCGTGGCGCTCAAGGAGCGCCAGTCGCTGGTGGCGATTTGGCAGGACTCCTCGCCCTGGGCCGGCACGGCGTACCTTGCCGGCTCGGTGGCGGCGGCAATCGTCTTCCTGGTCGTCCGGGAACTCGGAGTCGTGTCTGCTTTCGCAATCCTCCCGTTCCCGGCTATTCTGTACCTCACATACCGCGCCTGTCTGGACAGGCTTGTGAGGACGAAAGGGGGGATGACCCTCTAGGCGAACCGTGTTGAGCTGATGAGCTGACTCGCAGGCGACCCCTGCGGATGCCGGCCCCGTTGGCAGCGGGGCCGGCGCTTTTTTTGGTGGGGTGCGGCAGAGACCGCGCTCCATCGCGCGTGATGAACTAGTCGCGTCGGAGTCGATGCGCGGAAATCGCACACGCGGGGCTCAGAGTGATGCGACCTGGACACGTCCGCAGCCGGACATCATCACTGGATCCAACAGTTGAAGAACCGTCGTCGGCCCGATGCCTGGATGTGTGTGAGGTTTGTACAGCGCGCCTCCAAATCTATTGACGGTGATCATCTTGAGCCGTCGCCACCTTTCTGGCGCCGAGGTCTAACCCTCGCTGTTCCTTCACTTGCAGGCGCCCCCCGGACGTGGTGGTGATCGGATTGGACGTGGCACGGCCGTTGCGAATAAAGGCGACAACGGCGGCGCTCTGTCCGGCTCGGCCGACAGTCACCCATCAGGGGAGCAAGAGTTTCAAGGAGACCATGCGGATCAGCGGACCGGGAGGAAGGCTCTATCTCATGGCCGTCGCGGCGGCCGGCGCGGCCCTGCTGGGCACCGCGGCCGCGGCCCTGTCGCTCCTCCTGATCGGCCAGATCGGCCTCGTCTCCTGCGTGGTCGTTCCACCCATCCTGCTGCTCGCGGTCTTGGTCTACCGCTCGTACAAGAGCCAGGCTTCGGAAAACCTGAAGCGTCTGGATGACCTGATGCAGGTGCACCTGTCGACCATCGAGGCTCTGGCGCTCGCCATCGACGCCAAGGACCCGCACGCGCAGGGACACACGCGCCGGGTGCAGGCGTACGCACTCGAGCTGGCGCGGCGGCTGCGGGTCCCGCGTCAGGACTACGAAGCGGTGAGCGCGGGGGCGCTGCTGCACGACATCGGCAAGCTGGCGATCCCGGACCACCTGCTCAACAAGCCCGGCAAGCTCTCGGACATGGAGTACCAGAAAGTCAAGGCCCACCCGTCCGTGGCCGCCGACATCCTGGCGAACGTGCACTTCCCGTATCCGGTGCTGCCCGCGGTGCGACACCACCACGAGCGCTGGGACGGGTCGGGCTACCCCGACGGCCTGCGCGGAGAGGAGATCCCGCTCGCGGCCCGCATCCTCACCGTGGCCGACTCGCTCGAGGCGCTGACCTCCGACCGGGCGTGGCGGGGACGGAAGTCACCCGAGGAGGCCTGCTCCCTCATCGAAGCGTGGTCGGGAATCCAATTCGATCCGGCGGTGGTGACGGTGCTGCGGAAAAGCCTTTCCGAGGTGATCGGCGCGGTCAGCGCCGTTCCGGAGCCGCGCAGGAGCGATGCGGCGGACGCACGGGCGCGCCTCGAGGAGGCCCTGGCGCGTATCGATTCGACCGGAATCTGGAACGGCCCGCCCGCTTCGGACGAGGAGGATCCGGGCGGGTTTGGCGACAGTCTGCACCTCGGCATCGGCGCGGAGCGGGCGCCCGCTCCCCAGCAGGCTGGCGGCGTGCCGGGCGTCGCGTCCGCGTCGGAGACGGGGACGAGCGTCTGGCTGGAGCGGGACGCCAGCGGCGCCATCGTCGGGCGCCAGACTTCCGTCCTGGGCTCCATCTCCTCGGCGCATCGCGAGGTCTACGCGCTGTACGAGATCGCGCAGACGCTCGGGTCATCGCTACGCCTGTCGGAGGTGCTGGATCTGGTCGCAGCGAAGATCGGCCAGCTCGTTCCTTACCGCACCTGCGTCATTTACCTCCTGGAGGACGACCACGAGGCGCTGTCGGCGCGGTTCGCGTCCGGCGCCAACGTCGAGCACCTGCGCGGACGATCGCTGCAGGTGGGCGAGGGGATCACCGGGTGGGCGGCAAGCCAGAAGAGCAACCGTTTCTCCAGCAGCCCCGACCTCGACCTGTCGGGCACCGAAGTCGACCCCTCGGAGTACTCGACGGTGGCGGCTTTCCCGCTCATCCAGGACGGCAAGGCGCTCGGAGTGATCACCCTCTATTTCCCGAAGGGTGTCCCGTGCCTGGACGATTACATCCGCATGATGGACATCATCGCCAAGCTCGCGGCCGCGGCGGTCTTCAACGGCACGATGTTCGCGGAGACGCAGGAGTCGGCGCTGACGGACGTCCTGACCAACCTGCCGAACTCGCGTTACCTGCGACAGGCGTTCGAGCAGGAGAAGGTGCGCAGCCAGCAGGCCGGCCAGCCGATGGCGTTCCTGGAGGCCGACCTGGACGACTTCAAAACGATCAACGATCGATACGGCCACAATATCGGCGACCGCTACCTGTCCGAGATCAGCCGCGTCCTCAAGAGCCACCTGCGCGAGCGTGACATCCTCGTGCGTCTGTCGGGCGACGAGTTCGCCGCCCTTTTGCCGATGACCGGCTTCGCCCAGGCGGCCCTCCTGGCCGAGCGCCTGCAGCAGGCGGTCGACCTGTTCACGCTGCGCCTGGAGGAGGGAAAGGTGGCACGTTCGGGGCTGTCGATCGGCATCGCCCTCTATCCGGTGGACGGCGAGGGGTTCGAGGACCTCCTGGTGCGCGCCGACCACAACATGTATCAGAACAAGGCCGCCCGCAAGAACGCCCGCCTCGAGCGCGCCCCCAACATCCTTCCGTTCCCGATCAAGAGCCCGGGTAAGATCGGCTAGCCGGCCATATCCGCGGTCCGCCGGCACCCCCGCCCCGCGGCGGCCCCCGCTTGCAGTCGTGCTACTCTCCACGTCCGGTCCGCTGCGCATCTGGTTGATCCTGCGCGGCGTCCAAGGAGGCGTCGATGGCCGTCATACCGGGGGGTCGCCGGTCGTTGTCCCGGGGTCTCGCCGCGCTCGCGTTCATGGCGGTGGGTGCGGTGGCGGTCGTGTGCGCGGCACGCACAGGCGCCCCCGCCATACCGCTGTCCGGCCGGGCCGGCCCGACGCCGCGTAGCGCCGTCCTGTTCATCGGCGACGGGATGGGGCAGGCGTACGTGACGGTGACGCGAGTGGCGCGTGGCGGGTCGGGCGGACGGCTCCGCATGGACACGCTCCCGTACACCGCGCTCTGCCGCACCCATTCCAGCGACAGCCCGGTCACCGACTCGGCAGCCGCGGCGAGCGCGATGGCGTGCGGCCAGAAGACGGCGAACGGTGTCCTGTGCGAGGACGCCACGGCCATCTACGCGAAGCGGGACGGAAGAAAGCTCGAATCGATCGCGGTGTGGGCGAAGAAGAACGGCATGCACGTCGGGCTGGTGACGACGACGACGGTGACGCACGCCACGCCGGCGGCGTTCTACGCGAACCACCGCGATCGCGAGGCCGAAGACGAGATCGCGAAGCAGACGATCGCGTCGGGCTTCGACCTGATCCTCGGCGGTGGGCGGACGTTTTTCGCCGAGGATTTGCGGGCCGAAGCGCGACGGCAAGGCTGGGAGATCGTGGAAACGGCCGACGAGCTTCGGGCGATCGATGACCCCGGCCGGCACGTCCTCGGCCTGTTCGCCGAAAGGCACCTTCCCTACCAGCCGGAGATCGAGGCCGGGCACAAGCAGACTGAAGCCGGCAAGACCGCGGAGGGCATGCCTGGAACGGCGGCAGGCGGCCTGGCGCGCGGAGGCGAGAGCCGGGACGCGACGCGTACGGCACCGACCCTCCCCGAGATGACGCGGTGGGCGGTCGACATCCTGAAGAAGAGCGACCGGCCGTTCTTCCTCATGGTCGAGGGCGGGAGGATCGACCACGCCGGGCACGCCAACTGGGCGCGGACGCTGGTGGACGAGACCGCCGCCTTCGACGAGGCGATCGGCTACGCCATCGACACGCTCGATCCGAAGACGACGCTGGTCCTGGTGACCGCCGATCACGAGACGGGGGGTCTGGCGATGAACGGCTACCCGGATGAGAAGGACGGCATCTGGTCCCTCTACCGGGATCCTTTCGGCTCCAAGGGTGACGGGCCGTACCCGGTCATCACGTTCTCTAGCGGGCCGGGGACGACACGGCAGAAGCACGAGCCCCCGCACGGACCGGACGACCTGCGTCCTTCCGGGATTGCGCTCGAGAGCGCGGCCCACACGGGGGTCGACGTGACGCTCTATGCCTGGGGCGCGGGTGCGGAGGAGGTGCACGGCACGCTCGAGAACACCGCGATCTATTCGCTCCTCAGGGGCTACCTCGAAGGACGGCCGCCCGCGCGGTGAGCCTGACCGGGGTCCGGCCGGCGCGTGGGTGCGGGTCTGAACGTCGCGCCGGTCGCGGGGGACGTTCCTCAGAAGGCGGCCCGCGCGATCGACTCTCCGCGCGCGTCGTTCGCCATCCGGTGGAACGCGCGCCGGTACCCCGCGAGAACCAGGAGGCTGAGGCCGAAGGTCGCGACGATCGTGGCACCCGTCGGGAGGTCGAGCAGGAACGAGAAGGAGACCCCCGCCGCCGACACGAGGGTTCCCATGGTCCACCCGATCGCGAGACGCGGTCCCAGCCTTTCGGCAAAAAACATCGCGGCCACGGAGGGAACGATGAGGAAGCAGAAGACCAGCAGCACGCCCGCGATGGCCACGGAGGACGTGACCACGAAGCCGAACGAGACGTAGAAGAGGAAGTCCCAGAATTTCACATTCCATCCGCGCCTCTCGGCTTCCGCCTCGTTCATCGAAATGAGCAGGAACCGCTCCCGAAAGATGTAGTGGAAGGCGCCGACAAGAGAGTAGAGGACGGCGGTCTTGAAGAGCTCCGGCCAGGTCACCGACAGAATGTTCCCTACCAGCATCTCCTTCAGGTGCTCGGTCTCCTGGGTCGCCTTGGACATCAGCAGGATCGCCACGGCGGCCGAGACGACATAGACGATGCCGATGATCGCTTCCTGCGGGATGCGCGTCTTTCGGTGGACCCTCGTGACGGCGAAGATCGCCGCCCCCAGGAACGTGAATCCGAGCGAAAAGAGGTAGGCTCCGGTCTCGTGCAGGTCGTACCCTGCCAGATAGGCGACGGTCGTGCCGAGCGCCGCGATCTGCGCGAGCGACAAGTCGACGAAGATGACGCCGCGCTCGACAACGTGCACGCCGAGGTAGGCGTGAATCCCGGTCAGGATCAGGCTGGCCACGAAAGCCGGCAGAAGGATCTCAAAGATGGTCATGGTTTGCCCTTCATGGCGCTGACGAAAGCGTCGATATCGTAATCGAAGAGCGCGAAGTAGTCCTTGATCTCCGGCAATCCACCCACCGAGGGATAGAAGCTCAGGACGGTCGCGCCCGTCTTCTCCGCGATGAACTTGGGGGTCTTGAGATCGAAGTAGGGCTCGACGAGGATCAGACGGATCTTCTCTGTCATGATCAGATTGATGATCTCCAGCGTGTGTGTCGGAGAGGGGGGGATGCCGGGCTTCGGCTCGACGTGTCCGGCGATGATGAGGCCGTAGCGGCGGGCGAAATTCGGCCACGAGTCGTGGAAGGTCACGATCTTGGTTGCAGCGTACGGCGCCATCTTCCCGGCCCATTCCTTTTCCTTCTCGGTGAGCCTGCCTTCGAAGGCCGCGAGATTGGCCGCGTAGGCTTCGCGGCCCGACGGATCGAGTTCGGCCAGCTTCGCGGCGATCGACCGCGCGATGATGCGGCCGTTCTCGGGATCGGTCCAGTAATGTGGATTCCCGTAGGGGTGAACGTCGCCGAACGCGCGTGTCACCTGCTGCGTGGGGCGATTCAGGATTTCGCAGCCGGTCGACGCATCGAGGTACCCGGGCGACCCGGGGTGGATCTTTGCGTTGCGGCTTTGATCGAGGAGCGGCGGGAGATAGCCGATCTCCAGCTCGAGTCCAGCGACGATCAGCGCGTCGGCTCTCGAGAGCTTCAGGATGAACGACGGCTTGGCATCGACGAAGTGGGGGTCCTGGTACCCCTTCACGAGGGCGAGAGTCTCGACGCGATCCCCGCCGACCAGGTCGGCCAGCGAGGCGAGGTCCTGCAGGGTCGTCACGACTTTGAGCTTGGCGAAAGCCGGTGATTCCGGAAGTCCCAGAAGGGCCAGGGCGAGACCGGCGACGGCGAGCTTCGTTGGTTTCATCATGAACTCCTTAGAACGGGTGGGCGCCATGGGCGCCGATCGCGAACTGGATCTGAAGAAGCAGCTCATCGGCGGTCTCTCCATCGGCGTACTCGCGGCGTCGAAGCTCGCCACGAACCTGGGAGAACTCGCTCGGCCAGAACGTCAGAAGAAGAGCCTTGCCTCGGTCTCTTTGCGTGGCATCGTCGGCATGCTCCGACGACTCGATGCGCGCCCCCGTGAACCAGCGCTTCGCGAGCTGGTACTCGCCGGAGAGGAACCAGCCCTCGGCGCCCTGGTCTCCGAGCGGATCTTCGCGCCGGCTCCGGATCAACTCACCCCTGAAAGAGGCGGAGCGGTACGTCGCCGTTCGCAACGGCTTCCAGCGCAGAGTGGCGTCGAGGCCCTCGAGGCGCGTCGCGGACCGCGACGTCAGTCCGTTCGGTCCCAGGCCATAGGAGAGTCCGACCTCGAGATTCGTCGCCTCGCTCAGGTCGCGGAAGACCCTGTAGTGCCCGTTGTAGGCGAGATCGCCCCTCTGGGTGGCCGCGAACAGCTCTCCCGAGTCGCCTCGTAAGACCTGCAACGTCGCCTCTGAGAAGACCTCTCCCGGAAGCGGCACGAGGACCGCGACAGAGAGACCCGTGCCGATCCAGCCCTCTTCGCCCCCGAGAAGGTTCACGAGAGGCAGAGGCTCATCAGGCCAGGGAAGGACGTGGAGGTGCAGCGGATTGATCTTCCCGAAGGCGGTCCGCATCCGTCCGACCTTCGCGAGGAGCCCGGCGGGGAGAGAGGTGAAGGAGATGAAACCTTCTTCGACGTCGACCCCCTCCTCGCCGAAGGAAAGGAAGAAGTCGGCGCGCGCGTACGGATCGACGATAGCCTGAAAAGAGACCTCCGACTCGCGCAGGCTCGAGCTCGGCAGGTTTTCCGTGCCGTTGCTGCCGCCGACGCCCAGGTAGTTGCCGATCACGGAGATGCTGGGATTGAAATAGTTGGAAGTCTGCGAGGCCGCCGCGGGGGGCGCGGCCGGCAGGCCCGGTGCCGGCGGCGGTGAAGGGATCGCGGACGCCGTCTCTCCCGGCGCTGCACCGAGTGCCATCCCCTGGCCCGACGCGAGCCCGGCGCGCAGCTGGTCGCGCAGCGTCTGGATCTGCCTCCTCAGTTCTTCGATCTCGCGCCTTAGGGCCTCGACCTCCTCCGCCGTGGGCGGGGCCGAAACCTTCACAGGTGGCTGTGAGGGGGCCGCCGGCGGGCTTCCCTGCGCCTGCGGGGCGCTCGGGGCCGAGGGCTGCGCGGCCTTTTCGTCGGCGCAAACCGCGGGGTGCAGGCCGAACCCAAAGATGATCGCCATCGCCGTGGACGACGTTCTGGATTTCATAATCCCTCCGCAGAGACCAAGTCGCTCAACATCGGCACGGTCCGGCGGTTCACTTCGGTCCCCTTGCGGTTCAGGACGGGACCGGCAGGACCGCGCCGCGAATGCCTCAGAGGACGGGGGACCCCGGGGGGGCGCGCAGAGGCCTGAGATAGCGGGTGGCGGTGCCGAGGGGTGCCGGCGGGGGGAGCGCTGCGATCTCGGACGGTTCCCACGCCGGGCGGCCGGGGCCTTCCGGGGAGTGGGCCACTCCGGGAGAGTTGAGTGCCTTGCAGGTGGAGCAGTCGCGCTGCGCCGCGCTGTGCGGTGCCGCGGCATGCAGAATCGAAACGGCAAGGAGCGCCAGAACAACCACAGCGCACCAGGGGATCCAGCCTGCCCGCCTCGATGGCCGCATCAACGGTTCCTTTTGCAGTGGGTCCGGCATCGTACCGTACGCCCCGGGCATTGTCAAAGGGCCCGGTCGTCAGCGGACAGGTGCGATCGGCACGATGAACGGGGCGCCCGATTCCGCGTCCCGCTCGATCCGGGCGTCCGTTTCATACACCCGACGGATGAGCTCGGAGGTCAGGACGGTGGCCGGCGGCCCGTCGGCGGCGACGCGACCACGATGCAGCAGCACGAGACGCGAGCCGTAGCGCGCCGCCAGGTTGAGGTCGTGGCTTGTCGTGACGACGGTCAACCCCTTCTCCCGGTTCAAACGAACCAGGATTTCGTAGATCTGGAGCCGGTGTTTGAGATCGAGGAAGGCCGTCGGCTCGTCCATCAGGAGAATGCGCGGCTCCTGGGACAGGGCGCGGGCGATGAGCGCACGCTGGCGTTCGCCGCTCGACATCTCCTGAAGATGCGCGCTCTCCAGGTCCGCCAGGTCCATTTCGCGCAGCGCCGCGCGCGCCGAAGCGAAGTCTTGCGGCCGCTCGAGCCTCCACGCTCCGAGATGCGGCGCCCGACCCATGAGCGCTATCTCCAGCACCGTGAAATCGAACAGGATCCGGGCCTCCTGGAACACCACCGCGACCATGCGGGCGCGCTCGCGCGGCGAGACGGACCGCACGGGCCTGCCCCCGAGCGCCACCTCGCCTCCCTGCGGTGCGAGAACGCCGCTCAAGAGCATGAGGAGGGTCGTCTTCCCGGATCCGTTAGGCCCGATGACGCCCACGAACTCTCCCGGCCTCACGGCCAGGGACAGCCCGTCGAACAGAGGCCCCCTGGCCCCGCGGTGGCGGAACAGGAGATCGCGGACGGCCAGAATCGGCGCGGGGTTCGGGGAGGTCACGCCGTGCTGCTCCCCGTGGCCGGGATCCCGACACCATGCTCAAGGTTCAGGTGCGCGGTCATTGAAAGTACCCCCCTCCCGCCTGCCTGCGGTACAGCCAGAGAAAGAACGGTCCGCCGCACAGCGCTGTGACGACGCCGACCGGAATCTCGGTCGGCGCCATCACGGTCCGGGCGAGGGTGTCGGCGAATATCAGGAAGATGGCGCCTGTGAGCGCCGACGCGGGGACGAGGAGCCTATGGTCGGGGCCGAACATGAGACGCGCCGAGTGCGGCACGATCAGGCCGACGAAGCCGATCGGTCCGGCCACCGAGACGACGGCGGCGGTGATCAATGACGCCAGGATCACGGTCACGACGCGCGTCCTCTCGACCGTGACGCCGAGTGAGCGGGCGGCCTCCTCACCCGCGGACATCAAATTCAGATCGCGACCATAGGAGGCGAGGCCGAGGAGGCTCAGGACCAGGACCACCGAAAGGGCGGCGATGAGCCCGTACTCCTCGATCGGGATGGTCCCGATCATCCACAGCCGCACGCCGTGCAGGCGCGAGGATTCGACGACCGTCTCGATCAGGAGGATGAGGGCCAGGTAGACGGTGTTCATGATGACGCCGATGAGGAGCATCGGGTAGGGGACGACCCGTCCGCGCGCGCTCGACAGCACAAAGAGGACCGCCACGGTGGCGATCGCCCCGAGGAAGGCGGCCGCCTCCCGTACCGGCAGGACCGGTGCGATGGCCGGCAGGCCCAGCGCCGTTGCGGCAAAGGCGCCAAGGGCCGCGCCGCCCGAGACTCCCAGGATGTAAGGGTCGGCGAGCGGGTTGCGCAGGTCCGCCTGAAACACGGCGCCGGCCGCGCCGAGCGCCGCACCGGCGAGCGCGGCCATCAGGATGCGCGGCAGACGCACGCGCAGGATCATCGCCTGCGCGGTCTCCTCGTCGGCCGCGTGCCGCAGCAGATCGAGAAGCGTGTAGCGACTGCTCCCGAGACTGGCGCAGACCGCCACGGAGAGCGCGAGCGCGGCCAGGAGCGCGCCGATCGACAGCGCCAGGCGCCGCGAGGTGAGGGGCGGCATCAGGAGCCGAGGTCGGAGCGGATCTTGAACAGCTGCATGACGTCCCGACGACTGAGAATGCCGGCGATCCGGCCCCCCACGACCACCGGCAGGCGACCCACGACGCCGCGCACCATGCCCTCGAGGGCCGTCGCGCAGTCGTCATCCGGGTCGAGCGGCCGCAGGCTGGCCGCCGGCGTCATGATCTGCCGCACCGGCGTGCGGTTCCATTCTTCGCGCGGCACCCCTTTGAGCTGATCGAGGGACACCATGCCGGCAAACCTGTCTCCCGAGGTGACCGGGAAGCTGCCGCGTGGGTGGCGGAAGAAGTATTCGTTCGCCAGCTCTTCGAGACTGGCGTGCTCTGGCACCGTGATGACCGGCTGCGTCATGATGTGCCGCACCCGGTAGCCCGACAGGGTGTCCCGCAGGAGGAGAAACTCGTAGGAGGCCGAGGCCGCCTGATTCAGGAAGATCCCGATGACCATCAGCCAGAGCCCGCCGAGGTTGTGGTTCTTCACGAGTTGCAGAAACCCCAGGCCCATGAGGCCGAAGCCGACGACCGAGCCGGCCCGGCCCGCGGTCCGTGTCGCCGACAACAGGTTGCCGCTCCGGGCCCACAGCCAGGCGCGGAGGATCCGCCCGCCGTCCAGCGGAAAGCCGGGCAGAAGGTTGAACAGGCCGAGCGCCAGGTTCAGCGCGGCGACATAATCCACGACCTGCCGCCCTCCGTTGATGAGAGACGGCAGACCCGTGACAGAGAGAAGGTAGAACAAAATTGCCAGCGCGAAGCTTGTCAAAGGCCCTGCGGCGGCGATGCGCACCTCGGTCCCGGGGTTCTGCGGCTCCGACGCCATTTCCGACACCCCGCCGAACAGGAACAGGCGGATGCGCGGCACGGGGATCCCGGCACGCTGCGCCAGGAGAGCATGCGACAGTTCGTGGACGAGGACGGATCCGAACAGGAGAAGGGCCGCGACGACCCCCAGAATCCAGGCTGCGCCACCTTGAATCGGCGGATGCGCTTCGGGGAAGTAGCCGGTCGCCAGGCTCCACACGACCAGGAAGAAGATGAACAGCCAGCTCGGGTCGATCACGACGCGGATGCCGACGATGTTCATCAGGTTGAAGCCGCGCATGGGGGAAGTCTAACCCACCCCTTCAGGATCCCGAGACGATCCGTGCCAGGAGCTCCAGGACCGCGGCCGGGTCCGCGAGGCGCCATCGGGCGAGCGTACGCCGGTCAGTGGGGCCGACGCGAATGGTCGCACCGCGATCCCGAAGGACCCGGAAGCCGTCCTCATCGGTGGTGTCGTCGCCGACATAGACAGGGTACCAGGCGGGTCCGAAGCGCTCCAGCAGCCACAGGGCTCCCGATCCCTTGTCCGCTGCCGCCGGCTTCAGCTCCACGACGCGGGATCCCCGCAGGATCATCAGATTGCCGTCGTCCGTCACTTCCCGGCTGAAGCCTTCGAAAATCCGGGTCGCCCGCTCCTCCGATTCGTGATCGCAGCTTCGCATGTGAATTGCGATGGCCGCTCCCTTGTCCTCGATGCGCACGCACGGTACCGAGGCGAGGAGCGCCCGACAGCCCTCGGCCACCGTCTTCAGACGCGCGCGGCAGGGCGCGAGATCGACGCGATCGAGACACCGGCCTTCCGGGTCGACGTATTGCGCCCCGTGGAGCGCCAGCAGATGGCAGGCACTCCCCGGGAGGAGGCGCCGCAGGTCGTCCGCCGAGCGGCCGCTCACGATCACCACCCTGCGGCGCGGATGGGTCGTCAGACGATTGAGCAGAGCGAGCAATTCCGGGCCGGGGACGGCCCGCGAGGGGTCGTCGTGGAAGGGGACGAGTGTGCCGTCGTAATCGAGAAAGAGGAGAAGCCCGCGGTCGGCGGGCAGGAGACGGACGATCTCCTCCGGTGTCCGCGCCATCCTTCGGTCAGTTCGCCTCGCGGACGCCGAGGCGCCCGACGGGCTGAATCCAGGCGGCCGGCTCGAATGGGACGCCGGCCGGTCGCGCCGCGCCACGATGGACGTCCGAGCGAGCGAGAGAAAATCCGGCCGCCCTCAGGAACTCCCGGACCCACCAGTTGATGTCGCGGGACAGCACGCGGCTCCGCAACGCCTGCATCCGCTCCGTCTTTTCCTTCAAAGTCATGTCCATCGCACGGCGCAGCGTGTCGGCCACCTTCTCGAGATCGTAGGGGTTGACGATCAGCGCCTCCTCCATCTCCTCGGCCGCGCCCGCCAGCTCGCTGACGATCAGCACCCCGTCGTTGCGGGTATGGCTGGCGACGTACTCCTTGGCCACCAGGTTCATCCCGTCCCGCAGGGGCGTGATCAGGGCCACGTCGGCCGCGGCGTAGAGAGCCGCAAGCGACTCTCGCGAGATCGACCTGTAGGAATAGCGGATCGGCACCCAGCTTCCCTCCGCGTAGAGGGCGTTCAGCCGTCCCGCAGTCTCGTCGATCTGTCTCCGGAGGAGGGCGTAATCATGCACGCGAGTGCGGCTCGGGACCGCAACCTGGACGAGAACCTGTCTGGAGCGGTTCTGGGAGTGTTTCTTGAGGAAAATCTCGTAGGCCAGGAAGCGTTCCAGGATCCCCTTGGTGTAGTCGAGGCGGTCCACCCCCAGGACGATCTGGTCCACTCCGAGGCTCTTGCGGAGCTGGTGCGCCTTGAGGAGGACGCCGGGTCGCCTCGCCAGGGTGTCAAACGCCTCGACGTCTGCTCCGATGGGACAGGCGATGATCCGCGGGTGCCGCCTCCCGAACTGTACTTCTCCCCTGGCTTCATTCACCGGAAGACCCAGCAGGACACGGCACGACTCGAGAAAGTGCCTGACGTAGTCTTGCGTGTGGAAGCCGATCAGGTCGGCCCCCAGCATTCCTTCCAGGATTTCGCGCGCCCAGGGCATGGCCTTGAAGACCCATGCGGGAGGAAAAGGGATGTGCCAGAAGAGCAGCGTCCTGAGGTGGGGCGCCAGCGTCCGAACCTGACCCGGGACGAGGGCAAGATGGTAGTCATGCACCCAGACGATGTCCCGGCGCGAAGCCTCGCGGACCGCCGCCCGGCTGAACTCCAGGTTGCAGCGCATGTAATCTCTGAAGAACACGTGGTCGAAGCGGCACTTGTCGAGGAATCCGTGGCAAATGGGCCAGAGAACCCGGTTCGAGAAGCCATGGTAGTAGTTGGAGGCCGCCGCCTCGCTGAACGGCAGGAGACGGAGTGAAAATGGCCCGCGCTCGTCCGTCAGAGCGGGGGGACGGCGCCGGCCCGGGGGCCTGTCGTCCCAGGCAATCCAGGTCCCTCCCTGGCTCCTGAGGACGGGCTCCAGGGCCGCGACCAGCCCGCCGGCGCTCCTGCGCGCCACGACCCGCCGGCGCACGACCGCCGTTGTGTAGGGACCGCGGTTGGAAAGAATGATCAGACGCGATGGGCCGAGCCGCATGATGGGTTCGTCCTCCGTTCGCGCGATTGTTGAAGGTGACTGATGATATCACAACCCGGCCGGCCCGACCGCTCCAGGACCCTACCGGGCGGCGGGCGATGATGCTAAATTGGTCTGCCGATCGGCGGCAGAGGAGTGATCCATGGGGAACCTCGACCTGGGGATCGTCGGCAATTGCCAATTCAGCGGCCTCATCGACCGCCAAGCGTCGGTCGTTTGGTGCTGCCTGCCCCGTTTCGACGCTTCCCCCGTGTTCGCGTCACTGCTCGACGCCGACAAGGGGGGCGCGTTCTCCGTACAGCCGGCACGGTCGTTCACCACGACGCAGGAATACGTGAGGAACACCTGCGTCCTGGTGACGAAGTTCGAGGTGGAGGACGGCACCGCGTTCGACGTGATCGATTTCGCCCCCCGCTTCTTGAAATTCGACCGTTACTTCAGGCCGCCGTGCCTCGTCCGCATCCTGAAGCCGACACGGGGGACCCCCCGGGTCGCCGTGCGCTGCGAGCCGACCACCGATTACGGGCGCGCGCGCGCGCAACCGACGACCGGGAGCAACCACATCGCATATCTGGGATACGACCAGGAACTGCGGCTCACGTGCGATACCGGGCTCACGCACATCCTCGACAGAACTCCTTTCCTGCTCGATGAGACCCGCTACCTCATCCTCACCTACGGCAAGCCCCCCGAGGGGCCTATCAAAATCCTCGCCGAAGAATTCCTGGAGCGGACGATCGCCTATTGGCGCACCTGGTGCAAGCACTGCACCATCCCCTTCGATTTCCAGGACGAGGTCCTGCGGTCGGCGCTGACGCTCAAGCTCCATATCTTCGAGGACACCGGGGCGGTGATCGCCGCCACCACGACGTCGATCCCGGAGGCGCCGGGGAGCGGGCGCACCTGGGATTACCGCTACTGCTGGCTGCGCGACGCCTACTTCGTCATCGGCGCTCTCAACCGCCTCGGCCATTTCGAGGAGATGGAGAAGTTCATCACCTTTCTGAGAAACATCACGCGGGACACGCCCGACTCGGCCCTCCAGCCGGTGTACGGGATCGGCGGCGAGCGCGTCCTGGAGGAGCGTGAGATCCCCTGGCTGTCCGGCTTCCTCGGCGAGAAACCCGTCCGGGTCGGGAACAGCGCCTACGCGCACCGCCAGCACGACGTGTACGGCGAGCTCGTCCTGAGCGTCCTGCCGTTCTTCTTCGACCGTCGGATCGTGGATTCTGACCCGGAGGGTCACTTCGCGGTCGTGGAGCGTCTGGTGGGACGGGCGGACGACCTGTTCGCGAAGCCGGACGCGGGAATCTGGGAATTCCGCTCGGAGGAGCGGCTGCACGTTTTTTCCAGCCTGATGTGCTGGGCGGCGATGCACTATGGGGAGCGGATCGCCCGGCACCTCGGCAAGACGAAGATGGCCGACGTCTGGCGGGGACGCGCCGGACAGATGCGCTCGATCCTCGATCGGGAGGGGTGGAATGAGTCCCTCGGCTGCTTCGCGATGACCTTCCGCGGGAACCAGCCGGACGCCAGCAATCTCCTGATGGCCATGGTGGATTACCTGCAGCCCGACGATCCGCGGCTCGAGAGGATGCTGGCCTATTACGAGAAGACCCTCAAGGAAGGAGACTTCGTCTTCCGCTACCGCTCCCCGGACGACTTCGGCCGTCCGAAGACCGCCTTTCTCATTTGTACCTTCTGGTTCATCGAAGCGCTGGTGTTTGCCGGCCGCATCGCCGAAGCGCGCGACATCTTCCGGAGAGTGATCGCCCGCGCCAACCACCTCGGTCTGCTCTCCGAGGACATCGACCCCGCGACGGGTGAGCTCTGGGGCAATTTCCCGCAGACCTACTCCCACGTCGGGCTCATCACCTCGGCGAGCCTGTTCGGGCGCGAGGGGAGCGATCCCTTCTATCCCGGGCTGTTTTTGCGCGGGAAAGCGGTCCGTTCGCGGCGCACCTGAGAGCCGGTCAGTCCCGGATGACGTATCGCTCGACCAGCGGGTAAACAAGGTGGTAACCGGGGCTGCGGATGAGCGTCCTCTTGATGTATCCAATGGTGCGCGGAACGTATTCCAGGTACTCGGAGCGGCCACGCTGGCTGGCCATGTAGCCGAAGGTGCCGAGGTCCTTGAGATTTCGCTGCAGAGCCGCAAGGTCGAAGTCGCGCCGGAACTCTTCGGGCTCCGCACCGAGAGCGCGGCAGAGACGGTCGAGCATCTCTTCGGCCATCTTCGGGTCCAGGTCGAGCGACGAGTCGCGAAGAAGCGATGCGGCGTCGTACGTGTAGGGGCCCATGCGGGCGTCCTGGAAATCGATGAGACGGAGGCGGCCGCGCTCGACCATCAGGTTGCGCGATTGGAAGTCGCGGTGGCAATAGACGCGTGGGAGCCGGTTGCACTCCTCGGCCAGGTCGGCGTAAAAGGCATGCAGCATCGCATCGTCCACGGGGCCCGGGGTCATCTGGCGGTGCCCGATGATGAAGTGCCGATGAAAATGATCGAGCTCGAAGAGGAAGCGCTCGCGGTCGAGGGCGCAGGTGGCGGCGAAATCACCCGGTCGGAGGGCGGCTGCCCCCTTCCTGTGCAGCCGGACGATCAGGTCGCAGGCTTGGCGGTAAAGCCGGGCCGCCTCATCGAGGCGCCGGTCAGACGCCGTGTTCAACAGATGCTTCTGTAGGGTGGCGTCCCCCAGATCTTCGGTGAGAACCAGGCCATGGGCCGGGTCGGAAGCGAGGATGCGGGGCACCGCGACGCCGATCGACTCGAGCACCCGGTGATTGCTGAACAGGGGTGCTGCGGAACCGAGCGGCTCGGAATGGATGATCAGGACGGCCGTCTTCGCGCCCGTGGTGACCCGATAAAACCTTCTGGTGGAGGCATCGCCGGCAATTTCGTTGAGTTGGACACGGTGACCGAGAGCCTTCTCGAGAAAGGCCAGGACAGGGGCGTCGATCAGGGTCATGGCCTGATCAGGGCCCACGACGACCCGCTCCTTGCGGGCATCCGGCCGTACGGCGGCTTGTTCAGGCTCCTCACAGGTTGATCATCCAGCAACTTCCCAGACGCTCCATCTTATGCTTCTTCCCCTGGTACCCTTCGGCTCGGAGAAAGATTTTGTTCGTCAGGCTGACGGCCGGCGGCACATAGACGCCCGAGGTGACGATGCACTCCGACAGCCTGGATCCGTCGCCGATCCGCGCCCCGTCCCAGACGAGCGTCGAACGCAGGGAGCACGCTTTGCCTATGATCACCTGACGCCCGACGGCGACACCGGCCAGAAAGGCGCTTCCCGGGCCGATGCTCGCGCCGCGGCCCACGAATGCCGGAGGTTCGATCGCGACATCCTTAGGAGTGGCGACGCGGTCCAGGTAGATACCCTCCGAGCTCCTCAGAGCCTCGAGTGAAGCATCCTTGCCGGCGCGCAGCACCGCGAGAGCCCCCTCAAGATACAGGCGGGGATTGCCCAGCTCCCTCCAGAGGCCGGTGTGGACCTGTCCGCTGATCTTTCTGCCGGCGGCGATCAGCTTGGGATAGATGTCACTGTTGATCTCGGACCTTCCTGGTGGAATCGAGTCGAAGATTTCCGGTTCAAAAACATGGATGCCGGCGAAGCTGAAGCGCCCGATCCGCGCGTCGGAAGCGCCGGGAGGGTTGCCGGCGATCCGGATGATGCGATCACGCTCGTCCATCTCGACCGTGCTGTAGTCGGCCTTCGGATCCTGCGGCGTGAGGACCATGGTTGCGAGCGCCCCGGACTCGGAATGCTTCCTCAGGACCGCAGCGAGGTCGCAGTCGCTGATGCTGTCGCTGTTGACCATGAAGAACGGGCCGGAGCCCTTCAGGAATGATTCTGCCTTCTTCAGCCCGCCCGCGGTTCCCAGAATGACCGGCTCCTCGGTGTAGTGCACCTTGAGGCCGTGTTTCCGGCCGTCTCCGACCAGGCCCCTGATCGATTCCGGCTGGTAGTGCAGGTTGATCACGGCCTCCTTCACGCCATGACGGGCCAGGTGCTCGAGGGTATGGGCGATGAGCGGGCGATTGATCAGCGGCAGGGACGGCTTGGCCCGCTCTTCGGTCAGAGGCCACATCCGTTCGCCGAGACCGGCGGCCAGGACCATCGCCTTCATGATGCTATTGCGCCATACGTCGGCGGAGCGACATGTCTTGAAAGCCGCTCCGGACGGGCCTGTGGAAAACTCGGGTATGGAGAATTGCGCTGATCAGGCACGGGGTGCTCATGCGATAAAGACAAAACATCACCGCAGAGAATGTCCGCCACCATTGATCAAATACCCTATTGGCATGATCTAAGGGGCCTCGAAAAGCATGTCCTTCAGCGGCAGGCCGCGAAGCTTCAGGTACTCCTGGTAGAGGGCCAGGTAACTCTTGGCGATGTAGTCCGATGCTTTGTAGCCAAGCTGCGTCGCGACCTCGTCGATCAGGGGTTTCGGTCCTTCCAGCTCGAGGAAAACCCCTATCGGCGTCTCGTCCACCGTGATGATCAGCCCGGAGTAATGGTAGACAGCGCGGTACTTCTGGTAGCGGAACAGCGGACGCATTCCGAGCCTGGAAAGAATGGTGGCCATTGTCTCGCCCGAAGAGATGACCACCTCCATCTCGTCCCGGACCTTGGCGCCGCCCTCGACCCGCGGCGCCTCCTTATAGGTGAGGGTTGACTCCCGTTTCAGGATGCGCACGCGCAGCATCGACTGGTTCATCTTCAGCGAGAAGCTCGGAAAGTCGTAGAGCTGGTTGTCCTCGAACTCCCTGGAGTGAACTTCCGCAGCCCCGATCTGCCGCAGCAGGGCAGGAACGGTCGCCGGATCCTCGACGCGCAGCTTCACCTCGACTTCGGTCTTCTTCATCCATGCACCGCCCGGCAAACGCTCGCGTACCTTATCATAGGCATCCTCATGGGAAAGACCACCAAGGCCACCCTGGTGTTCCTGGTCCTGTTCATCGGAGGCGTGGTCTACCTCAGCACGCGGATCGCCCGCTCTACGTGCCGAGTCTGCGTGACTTATGACGGACACACGATCTGCCGCACCGCCGCCTCCGGAACCCGCAAGGCGGCGGTCGAAAGCGCCGTCACCAGCGCCTGCAGCGGTCTGGCCTCGGGAATGACCGAATCGATCAAGTGCGAGAACACGCCCCCCGACAGCGTCGAGTGCGCAGAAGATTAGCCGGGGGACCCCGGACAGGTTCCTAGCGCGCCGTGGCGAGGGAGCGCTGGTCGACGTGCGTCCGGTTGCGGCCGGCCCCCTTGGCGCGATAGAGGGCGTCGTCGGCGGCCTTGACCAGGTCCTCGGGACGCTGGATCCGGTCGTTCAAGGGGAAGGTCGCCACGCCTGATGACACGGTGATCCGGATGACCGGCTCGGGGGCATCGGCGCCATGGAAGCGGTGGGCCTCGGTGACCCGACGGATCCGCTCGGCAAGACGCTGGCCGTGCACGGCGCTGGTCTGGGGAAGCAGGGCGACGAACTCCTCCCCGCCGTAGCGGGCGATGATGTCGGTCTCACGCGACGAGCGCACCATGATCTCGCCGAACTCCCTCAAGACGTTATCGCCCGCAGGATGGCCGTAGCGGTCGTTGACCTCCTTGAAGTGGTCGATGTCGAACACCGCGAGCGTGAGTCGGTTTGAATAGCGCCGCGCCCGCTTGAACTCGTCGGTCAGACGCTCGATGAAGTAGCGGTAATTGTAAAGACCGGTCTTCTCGTCGAACTGGATAAGGCGAGCCATCCGCTCGTTGGCCCGACGCAACTCCTCGTTGGCCTGCTCCAGCGCCCTGAACACCTCGCGCTTCTTCAACATGGTACGGACGCGCGTTTCGACCTCCTCGTACTGGAACGGCTTCATGATGAGGTCGTCGGCGCCGGTGTCGTCGAAGATCGCGGCGCGCCGCGTGTCCTCGCGGCCGGTGAGGATGATGACGGGGACGGTGGGATCGCCTCTTTTGAGCTCGCGCGCCACGCTCAGCCCGTCGACTTGGGGCATGACCTTGTCGACCAGGATCAGGTCGGGAGGATCCTGGCGGGCGATGTCCAGCGCCTCGCGACCGTCCCGCGCGCAGCGTACATAGTAATCCTGGGCCGACAGCCACTCGCGCAGCAGGCCGAGGTTGTCTTCCCTGTCGTCGGCGATCAGGATCTTGTAATGGTTGCCGTCGGGCATCTCAATCCATCTGCTTCCTCAGATATGTCGGCACGTCGAGCTCGTCCTGGAGGGAGGCGTACCCCAGGCTGGCGGAGACCTCGGCTGTCCGCGCCGGCTGCGGCACGGGCCCGCGGCGCAGGAAGGTCGGCGAGTCGAAGTCGCGCGCCGGACGGGCCGCCACCGCCGCGACGTCGGCCGCAGCCGGACGCTGGCCGAAGCCGCGCTGGGCCGCCGCGGCGGCCGCGGCGACGTGGGCCTCGGCGGCCTGCTTGCCGTCGCGGTTGAAGCCGGTCGCGATCACGGTGATCTTGACGTCTTCCGTCATCGCCTTGTCGATCACCGTCCCGAAGATGATGTTCGCCTCCGGGTCGGCGGTGCGCTGCACCAGGCTCGAGGCCTCGGCCACCTCGTGCAGGGTCATGTCGGTCCCGCCGGTGATGTTGATCAGGATGCCGCGGGCCCCGTCGATGGTCGCGTCCTCCAGGAGCGGCGAAGAGATGGCGCGCTGCGCCGCCTCGATGGCGCGGTTGGGCCCCGAGGCCACGCCCGTCCCCATGAGCGCCATTCCCATGCCGCTCATGATCGTCTTGACGTCGGCGAAATCGAGATTGATCTCTCCCGGAATGGTGATGAGATCCGAGATCCCCTGAACCGCCTGGCGCAGGACGTCGTCCGCGAAGAGAAACGCGGCGCCCAGCGGCATCGCCTTGTCCACGGAATTGAGAAGCTTCTCGTTGGGAATGCAGATGACCGTGTCGACGGCTTCCTGCAGTTCCCTGAGGCCCTGCTCCGCCTGATCGCGACGTTTTTTTCCCTCGAAGCCGAACGGCTTGGTGACCACGGCGACGACGAGGGCGCCGAGCTCCGAAGCAAGACTGGCGATGATCGGCACGGCGCCCGTGCCGGTGCCGCCGCCCAACCCGGAGGTGATGAACACCATGTCGGCCCCCTGAAGGGCCTCGATGATCTTCTCGGAGTCCTCCAGTGCCGCCTGGCGGCCGATGTCGGGGTTGCTGCCGGCCCCCAGCCCCTTCGTCAGCTTGGCGCCGATCTGGATCTTGAGCGGTGCCCGAGACCCCTTGAGGGCCTGGCAGTCGGTGTTGGCCACCATGAACTCCACCCCCTGCAGGTTGGTGGAGATCATCCGGTTCACCGCGTTGCTGCCGCCTCCGCCGACGCCAATCACCTTGATGTTGGCGCCGACCGCCTTGTTCTCGTCGAAGGACAACCTCAACGCGGCCTTCGAGTCCTTCTCTTCCATCAGGATCATGCGTGTCTCCTCTAAAAGAGTTCGCTCAGCCAGCCTTTCACCATGTCGCCCATGCGGGCCAGGAGGAAGGGATGGTGCGGTTTCAGCGGCATGCTCTCGCGGCGCCGCGCGCCGTAAAGGGTCAGCCCCACGACCGTGCTGTGCTGCGGTGTCGCGGCGGCATCGGCGAGCCCCCCGAGACCGGCGGGCGAGCCCCGGCGCACCGGCACGTTCAGGCAGCGCTCGGCCATCTCCTGGATCCCCTCGAGCATCGACCCGCCGCCGGTCAGGACGACACCGGCGTGGAGGGTGCGGTCGAAGGCGCTGCGCACGAACTCCTCGGCGATCAGGGCGAAGATCTCCTCGACCCGGGGCTGGATGATCTCGCACAGGAGCGTACGCGACAGGACGCGCGGCTTGCGTCCGCCGACCGTCGGCACCTCGATGGTGTCCTCCTCGCCGACGAGCGAGGCCAGGGCGCAGCCGTGCTTCCGCTTGATCCTCTCGGCTTCAGGAATCGGAGTGCGCAGACCGACGGCGATGTCGTTCGTGACGTGCTCTCCACCCGTGGGCAGCGCCGCGATGTGCCTGATGGCGCCACGCTCGAAGATGACCAGATCGCTCGTCCCGGCGCCGATGTCGATGAGGGCGATCCCCATCTCCTTCTCGTCGGGGCTCAGGACCGCGTCGGCGGCCGCGAGCTGCTCGAGGACGACCTCCTCGACCTCGACGCCGGCGCGGTTGACGCTGTTGACCAGGTTCTGCGCCGCGGTCACGGAGGCGGTGACGATGTGCACGTTCGCCTGCAGCTTCGAGCCGGTCATGCCGACCGGGTCGTGAATGCCGTCCTGGTCGTCCACCATGAATTCCTGCGGAAGGACGTGGAAGATCTCGCGCTCCGGCGGGATGTTCACCGCACGCGCCGCGGCCAGGACGCGGTGCACGTCGTCACGCGTCACCTCGTGATCGCGCCCGGAGATGGCGACCACGCCGCGGCTGTTCAGGCCCCGCACGTGCGCGCCGGCGACACCGACGAAGGCGCGGTCGGCAGAGCAGCCGGCCATCAGCTCCGCCTCCTCCACCGCCAGCTTGATCGAGGCGACGCAGGCGTCGAGATTGACCACGACCCCCTTGCGCATGCCACGCGACGGGGCCGACCCAAAGCCGATGATGTCGATCACGCCTGCGTCCCTGGGCTCGGCGATCAGGACGCACACCTTGGTCTGACCGATGTCGAGTCCCACGATGTGGGTGCCGGGTCGCGGCATCTCAGTCTCCCTTCATTCCAACGAGAGGCCGGAACGCGATGCGGTCCCGGAACCTCAGATCGACGTACGCGCCGTCGCCGAAGTCGGTGGCGAGGTAGCCACGCAGCGTCAGGTAACGATCGAGATTCGTGCCGAAATCGCGCGGGTTGAGGCGCACGGCCGGCCCCCCCCGGTTCATGCGCAGCTCCAGACGGTCGTCGCGCGACAGGTCGACCTCGGAGATTTCCTTGAGAAGGTCGGGATGCGTCTCCTGCAGGAAGGCGACCAGCGAGACGCCACGCTTCATCTGCGCCCGCCCGCGCTCGCCATTCCGGTCGTCGATACCGACGAGGATCGGATAGGAATAATCCTGTGTCTGCCGGCCGTTGGGGTCGATGGCCACGCCCTCGTCATCCACCAGCCAGACGCGGTCGTGCAGCAGCGCCAGCCCCTTCGGCACACGCTCCTCGATGGCGCAGAACACGCCATCCGGCAGGACGCGTTTCACGACCGCCCGCTTCACCCAACGGCGCGCCTCGAGATCGCCCCCCAGCCGGACCGGGTCGAGCCGGAACAGGTTCCGTCCCACGTAGCGGGCGAGCGACCGGCGCAGATCGGGCTGCGGAGCGTAGCGCGTCTCGGAGAACTCGATGCGCCGCAACCGGAAGTACCGCGAGTGCGTCAGGTAGTGCCGCGCGCCCTCGACCGTTCCGCCGAGGATGATGGCGCCGCAGAGGGTCGCCAGGAGCACGAGCCCGCCCCGGCGCCGGCGCTTGCGGAGCGCGCCGCTCCGGTGACGGCGCAGGATGCGCAGAGGTTCGGCGTCACCGCCGGCCCGCGCGGCGTCGATGGGTCCAAAGGCCGGACGCGCGCGCTTCATCTCCAGACGACCACCTCGGTCTCGAGCACGATGCCTGTCCTCCTGCCCACCTCGTCGCGCACCCTGTCGATCAGCGCCGCAACCTCGCCATAGTTCGCGCCGCCCCGGTTGACGATGAAATTGGCGTGCACGTCCGAGACGATCGCCCGGCCGACGGCGAGCCCCTTCAGGCCGCTCTCGTCGATGAGCCGCCCCGCGTGCCCGCCCGGCGGATTCTTGAAGATGCAGCCGGCGTTCTTCGCCCCCGTCGGCTGGCTGCCCACGCGGTGGTCGTGATAGACGCGCATCCTTTCCCGGACGAGCGCCGGGTCCTCGGGCCTCAGGCGCAGGGTCGCGGCGGCCACGAAGCGGTCGCCGACGCCCGGACTCTTGCGGTACTCGAACGTCCCGGGGCCGGCCACGACCTCGTCGACCTGTCCCCGGCGGGAGATCGCCGTGAACGTGGCGACGGCATGGCCGAACATCCCCTCGTGCCAGCCGGCATTCATCCGCAGAGAGCCGCCGACGCTCCCCGGGATCCCCTCGGCGAACTCGATCCCGGACAGACCCGCGGACGCCGCACGCTTGACCAGTCGCGGCACCGGATACCCCGCCCCCACGCGCACCGTCTCCTTCTCGATCACGGGCTCCGCGTCGAGGCCCTGGGAAGAAATCACCACGAACGACGGTCCCTCGTCCGCCACCAGGAGGTTCGAGCCGGCTCCCAGGAAGTCGAACGGCACGGAGGCGGCGGCCAACCGGCGCATCACCTGCGCCAGGTCCTCGACGCGCTCCGGAACGAGGACGATGCGGGCGGGGCCGCCGACGCCGAGCGAGGTGCGCGCGCGCAGAGGCACGTCGCGCAGCACGCGGACGGAGGACTCGCCCAGGATCGCCTCCGCCTCCGCCACCCAGTCCTTCGCCGCCACCATCAGCACCGCCGCCTCAATGCCCCGGTGACCCGGCCGCGTTCAACACCTTCAGGAACTCGTCGCCGGCCTTGTAGACGCTCCCGGCGCCCATCGTGACCACCATGTCGCCGTCCCTGGCCCGCTCCAGAAGCCACTCGGGAACCTTCTTCAGGTCCTTCACCAACGTCACGTCCTTGTGACCGTGCGTCTTGATCGCCTGCGCCATCCCCTCGGCCGTGACGCCTGGAATCGGGGCCTCGCCGGCCGGATAGATGTCGCACACCGCCAGGACATCGGCGTCGTAGAAGGAGCCGGCGAATTCGCCGAGAAGCGCCTTGACGCGCGTGTAGCGGTGCGGCTGGAACACGACCACCGTACGCCGCCCGAAGGACTTCTTCGCGGCGGCCAGGGTGGCCAGGATTTCCGACGGGTGGTGCCCGTAGTCGTCGATCACCATGATCCCCCGGCTCTCGCCCTTGAGCTGGAAGCGGCGATCGGCGCCGGAGAAGTGCTGGAGCTCCGCGGCGATGGTCTCGAACGGCACTTCCAGATCGAGCCCGCAGGCGATCGCCGCGAGGGAGTTCGCGATGCTGTGCCGGCCCGGCACGCGCAGGCCGACCCGCCCAAGCTTCTTTCCCTGCAGCAGCACCGTGTAGGCCGCCGTGAATCCGTGGAGCTCGATGTCGGACGCCGAGAGATCGGCCTGCGCCGAGAACCCGTAGGTCACGACACGGCGCGACAGGCGCTTTAGGATCTCCTGCACGCCCGGATCGTCGAGACAGACGATCCCGACCCCGTAGAACGGCACCTTGTTCAGAAAGTCGGCAAAAGCGCTCTGGAGCCGCGGCAGCTCGCCGTAGTGGTCGAGGTGCTCGGCGTCGATGTTGGTCACGACGGCGATGGTCGGCGTGAGGCGCAGGAACGATCCGTCGCTCTCGTCCGCCTCGGCGACCAGGAGATCGCCGCGCCCCAGCTTGGCGTTGCTCCCGAGGACACCCAGGCGTCCTCCGATGATGATCGTCGGGTCGAGACCGGCGCCCGACAGGACCTGGGCCACCATCGAGGTGGTGGTGGTCTTGCCGTGCGAGCCGGCGATGGCGATGCCGTACTTGATGCGCATCAGCTCGGCCAGCATCTCGGCGCGCGGGATGACCGGGATCTGCCGGCGGCGGGCCTCCAGGACCTCCGGGTTGTCCGACCGCACCGCGGAGGAAACGACGACGACGTCAGCGTCGCCGACGTTCTCGGCCGTGTGGCCGCGGGTGACACGCCCCCCCAGGGTCCGCAGGCGCTGCACCGTCGCCCCCTCCTCGAGGTCGCTGCCCGTCACCTGGTAGCCGAGGTTGATCAGCACCTCGGCGATGCCGCTCATGCCGATGCCCCCGATTCCCACGAAATGAATGCGGCGCGTCTTACGGAGCATCACCAAGGCCTTCGCCTCCCGCGCGCGTAAGCACCCGCACGTCTCACGCCAGCATCTCCTCGACCATGTCCACGATGCGCGCGGCGGCGTCCGGGCGCGCCAGGGACGCGGCGGAGCGCTCCATCGCCACGACGCGCCCCGGGTCTTCACGGAGCCTCAGGATCGTCTTCGCCAGCTCCTCGCCGGCAAGGGACGATTCCTCCATCAGGAGGGCCGCGCCCGCCTCCTCGAGCTTGCGCGCGTTGTAGCGCTGGTGGTCGTGGGCGGAGGTCGGGAGCGGTACTAAGATCGAGGCCTTGCCGCAGGCGGCGATCTCCGACACGCTGCTGGCTCCGGCGCGGGCGATCACCAGGTCCGCCCACTCGTACGCCTCGCGGATGTTCGTGATGTACGGCACCACATTCGCCTCGAATCCGTGTCCCGAGTAGGCCGCCGACAGGCGTTCATGGTCGCGGGCGCCCGTCCCGTGCCAAAACCGCAGACCGAGCCTGTGCGCCCTCAAGTGGGGGAGTGCGTCGACGACAGCGCCGTTGATCGCCTTGGCCCCCTGACTGCCGCCGAAGACGAGGATATTGAAGGTGTCGCCCCGCGCCTTGCGCCTCGCCCCCCTGAAGGCGGCGCGGATCGGGTTGCCGGTCGGCTCGCCGCGCCCGCCGAAGTAGTGCCGGGTCTCCTCGAACGACACCGCCACCCTGCGCACCCACGGTGCCAGGAGCCGGTTGGTCAGCCCCGGGTAGTAGTTCTGCTCGTGAATGAGGGCGGGCAGGCGCAGCATCACCGCCGCCATCACCATGGGTCCGGAGGCGTAGCCGCCGACCCCGATCACCACCTTCGGCCTCAGCCGCATGAGTGTCCGGATCGACTGGGCGAAGCCGGCCATCGCCCGGCCGATCCCCCGCATCCTCCCGGCCAGAGATTTGCCCACGATCCCGCCGCTCTTGATGGCGACGAGACGAAAGCCGTGGGGCTCGAGGATGTCACGCTCGAGCTTCGTGCCCGCTCCCGCGAACACGATTTCGACGCCCCGGCGCCGCGCCGCGAGTTCCTCGGCGATCGAGATGCCGGGGTACAGGTGGCCGCCGGTCCCGCCACCGGCGATGACGATCGTCTCGGCCGCCACGTCCGGGGGCAGGCCTACGACGAATGCTGCGAAATGTTCAGCAGCACCCCGAGGGCGCACAGGCTGACGACCAGGCTCGAGCCCCCGTACGACAGGAACGGCAGCGGGATCCCCTTCGTCGGCATCAAACCCAGCGTCACGGCCATGTTCAGCATCGCCTGCACGACCAGCCAGATCGTAATCCCCATCCCGAGGTAATAACCACCGCGGTCCGGGGCGCCGGCCGCCGCCACGACGCCGCGCCAAAACAGTACGCCGAACGCGACGATCACCGCCGCGGCCCCGATGAGCCCCAGCTCTTCGGAGATCACCGAGAACACGAAATCGGTGTGCGGCTCCGGCAGGAAAAACAGCTTCTGACGGCTCTCCCCGACGCCCTGGCCGTGCAGTCCGCCGCTGGCCACCGCCAGGATCGACTGGCGCACCTGGAAGCCGGCCCCCAGCGGGTCGTCGTCCGGGTTCATGAAGGACAGGATGCGGCGCACGCGGTACGGCGCCTGCAGGATCAGGAGACCGATCGCCAGGGCGCAGGCGCCGCCGCTGAACACGAGGTAGCGCCAGCGCAGCCCGGCGAGAAACAGAAGCACGATCGCCAGGAGGACGTAGATTGCCGCCGTACCGAGGTCGGGCTGCAGGTACACCAGGAGGGCGAGCTGCCCGACCACGACGACGCAGGGGATGATCGTGCCGACGACGTCGTTGACCCGCGCCTCCTTGCGCGCCATGAGATACGCCAGGAACAGGATGAGCGCCAGCTTGCCGATCTCGGACGGCTGGATCTGCACCGGCCCCAGGACGATCCAGCGATGGACCTGGTGCGCACGGTCGGAAGCCAGGGCCACGATCAGAAGCACCGTGCTCGCGAGGATGCCGAAGTAGACCACCGGCCGCTTCAGGAGGCGGCGGTAGTCGACGTGCATCGCCACGATCATGCCGCCGATGCCGAGGGCGGCGGCGATCGCCTGTTTCACCAGGAACAGGTGGGCGTTGCCGAAGCGCTCCAGGGCGATGACCGCCGAGGCGCTGTAGATCATCACCAGACCGAACAGGGTGAGGCCGATCCCCACGCCGAAGAGCGTCTTGTCGAAGGCCAGCTTGCGCGCCATCATGACCTCGGCAGAAGGCGGAGGACGAGGCGGCGGAAATCCTCGCCGCGCTCCTCGAAACCGGTGTACTGGTCGAACGAGGCGCAGGCCGGCGCCAGGAGGACGACGCTGCCCTCCTCGGCGACCTGCCGCGCTGCCTCGACGGCCTCCGACATGCTCACGACCTTCGTCGTCGGGACGATCGTTCCGAGCTGCGCCGCGATCACGTCGCGCGCCTTTCCCATGAGCACCAGGTGCGCCACCCGCTCGCGTATGAGCGGGATGAGCCGCGGGAAGTCGCCTCCCTTGTCCTTGCCGCCCAAAATGAGCACGACCCTGCCCGGGAAGCTCTCCAGCGACTTGATCGTCGCGCTCACGTTCGTGGCCTTGGAGTCGTTGTACCAGGTCACGCCGCCGACGTGGAGTACCTTCTCGAGCCGGTGCGGCAGGCCGCGGAAGCCCGCAAGGGCGCGCTCGGCGCGCGGCAGGGGGACGCCGCACAGGTCGGTGACGAGCAGGGCGGTCATGACGTTTTCGACGTTGTGCGCCCCGAACAGCGGGATCGAGGCGAGGGAGATCGCCCGGATGTCGCGACCATCCCTGCGGACCACGATCCGATCGTCCCTCAAGCAGGCCCCATCCTCGACCGTGGTCGCGCGGCTGAACGGGTGGACGTGCGCCTTGAGGGTCTTCGCCAGACCCCAGACCTCCTCGTCGTCACGATTCAGGATGGCGTGGTCGGCCCTCCCCTGGTTCCTGAAGATGCGGGCCTTGGCCTGGTAGTACGGCACGGGGTCCGGGTAGCGGTCCTGATGGTCGGGGGACAGGTTCAAAAGCGCGGCGATCCAGGGGCGGAAGGTGTCGATGCCTTCGAGCTGGAACGACGAGAGCTCGACGACGTAGTAGTGATCGGGCGCGTCCTTCGGGATCAGGTCGGTCAGGGGCAGCCCGATGTTGCCGCAAGCGGTCGCCCGGAGGCCGGCCTGCGCGAGCAGATGCGCCGTCAGCGCCGTCGTCGTGCTCTTCCCGTTCGTGCCGGTGATGCCGATCAGGATCCCCTGCAGGAACCACGAGGCGAGCTCGACCTCGGCCACCACGCGCACGCTCCTGCGCCTCGCCTCGGCGATCGGCTCGATGGTAAGCGGGACGCCGGGGCTGACGGCGACGAGATCGGCCGAGGTGAAGCTCGTCACGTCGTGTCCGCCGAGCTCGAGTCTCGCCCCTGCGCGCCCGAGGGTTCCGACCTCCGCGCCGAGGTTTTCGAGCGGCTTGAGGTCCGTCAGGACAACGGACGCCTGGCGCGACACCAGGAAGCGCGCCATCGCCACGCCGCTTTTCGACGCGCCGACCACGACGACACGACTGCCGGCGAGGCGGGGCGGGGTCGGGGGCCTGGGGAGCGCGCTCATCGCATCCCTATCGGAGTTTGAGGGTGGACAGCCCGATAAGCGAAAAGATGATGGCGATGATCCAGAAACGGATCACGACCTTCTGCTCCGGCCAGCCCGCGAGCTCGAAGTGGTGGTGGATCGGCGCCATCCTGAAAATCCGCTTACCTCGCAGCCGGAACGATGCAACTTGGAGGATCACCGACAGCGCCTCCACGACGAACAACCCGCCGACGAAGACCAGGAGGATCTCCTGCTTGATCACGACGGCGACGGTCCCGAGAGTGGCCCCGATCGCCATCGAACCGACGTCTCCCATGAACACCTCGGCCGGATTGCAATTGAACCAGAGAAAGCCGAGCGAGGCGCCGACCAGCGCACCGCAGATGATCGCCAGCTCCCCGCTGCCCTTGACGTTCGGCACGTCGAGGTAGCCTGAGACCTTCGCGTGCCCCGCGATGTAGGCGAGGATGGCGTAGGTCCCCGAGGCCACGAGAGACGAGCCGATCGCCAGGCCGTCCAGCCCGTCGGTCAGGTTGACCGCGTTCGCCGCTCCGACGATCACCAGCATCGCCCAGACAACGTACCAGCCGCCGAGATCGGGCGTCCACTTCTTGAAGAACGGGAACGAAAACTGCGTCGTGTAGCGCCCTTGGTCGGCGAGCCACAGGAGCCACAGGCCGAGCACGAGCGCCACGGCGATCTGAAGAGCCATCTTCTGTCTGAAAGTCAGCCCGAGGGACCTCTTCCGGGTGATCTTGAGGTAGTCGTCGGCGAAGCCGATGACCCCGTAGAGGAGCATGGATACGAGAACCATCCACACAAAGGGATTGGTGAGATCTGCCCAGAGAAGGGAGGGGAGCACCACCGCGATCAGGATGAGGAGCCCCCCCATGGTGGGTGTACCTTTCTTGGTTTGGTGGGAAAGAGGTCCCTCGGGTCTGATTTGCTGCCCAATTTGGAACTCGCGCAGTCTTCTGATCAAACCGGGTCCGAGGGCCAGGCTGATCAGAAGGGCGGTCAGAGTTGCCAGCGCCGCCCGGAAGGTGATGTACCGGACGACGTTCATGATCTTGATGGAGGGATACAGGTAGAAGAGCAGATGGAAGAGCATCAGGCCGGCCCCCCGGCATGGCCCGCACCGCCCGGGGCGTCGTCTCCGTCCTGCGGGAGCAGGGCCCGCACGACGCGCTCCATCTTCATGCCCCGCGATCCCTTCACCAGGACGAGATCACCCGGTCGCACGTCGGAGGCGACGAAGGCGGCCGCCGTCTCCGCGTCGGGGAAGTGCCGGACGTCCACCCCGCCCGCGGCCCGGGCCGCGTCGGCGGCGCGCCGGCTGAGGGGGCCGACGGCGATGAACAGATCGATGCCGGCTTCCGCCGCCTGCGTTCCGAGGCGCGCGTGCGCCTTGCGCTCGTAGGGGCCGAGTTCGAGCATGTCGCCGCTCACGAGGACGCGCCGGCCGCGCGGCGCCGCGGTCCTCAGGGACTCGATGGCCTGCTCCATCGCCGCCGGGTTGCTGTTGTACGAATCGTCCAGGACCTCCACCCCGCTCGGAAGACGGTGCAGGACGCCGCGCATGCTCGCGGGACGCACGGCCTCGAGCCCGCGCCGGATCTCCTCGCCCTGCAACCCCAGGACGATCCCGACGGAGGCGGCGGCCAGGGCATTGAACACGTTGTGCCGGCCGGGCAGGGCCAGGCTCACGGGGACGCTCCCGCCGTCGGAGCGCAGAATGAAGCGGGAGCCTCTGAGCCCCTCGACCTCGATCGCCTCGGCGCGGACGCGCGCCGTCTTCGCAGTGACGCCATAAGAAATCTTGGGCCCCATCTCCCCGCGAGAGCTCATGCCCATCTCCAGGACCGCCGCCTCGTGGAACTCTTCCAGCCGCAGCAGCATCAGCGGCAACCCGTAGGTGTTGTTCAGGTTCCCTTCCGATTTCAGGACCGGAAACCTTTGCCCCAGGACCGCCGCCGTCATCTCCTTGGCCGTCGTCTTGCCCGCGCTGCCGGTGATCCCGACGACCCGCAGCGGCCGTGCCCGCCGCACGTGCGCCCCGAGGTCCTGAAGCGCCCGCGTCGTGTCCTTCACCCGGACGAGCGCCGGAGCGTCCGGATACCTCGCGGCACCGCCCCTGGCGACCACCGCGGCGACCACCCCCCCTGCGACCGCCGCCTTCACGAACTCGTGACCGTCGAGCCGCGGCCCGACGATCGCGAAGAACAGCTCGCCCGGCTTCGCGGTGCGCGAGTCGATGCTGTACCCGTCGACCTCGTGCTCCGCACCGCGCTCCGGCGGCCGGGATCCGAGGATCACCTCGCCGCGCACCGCCCGGGCGATCGCCGCCAGGCTGAGCCTCGCCATCTCCGCTCCCCGGGCCGCGCGGCGGGTCCCAATCACCCGGCGGCGTGGTTGCGCGATGGTCGTCGCGCCGCCCGCAGGATCTCCCGCGCGACCTCGCGGTCGTCGAACGGGATGGTCCTCTCGCCCAGGACCTGGTAGCTCTCGTGTCCCTTGCCGGCGATCACCACGCAGTCGCCCTCCTCGGCGAGAGCCAGGGCGCGCCGTATCGCCTCCTTCCGATCCGGGATCACCAGGCAGCGGTCCTGGTCCGTGAGGCTCCGCGTCTCGCCGGCGAGCGCGCGGCGCGTGCCCGGCAGGATTTCCTGGATGATCGCCATCGGGTCCTCGCTCCTGGGGTTGTCCGACGTCACGATCACGATGTCGCTCCCGCTCGCCGCGGCGAAGCCCATCAGCGGACGCTTGCCTCTGTCGCGGTCGCCGCCGCAGCCAAACACGGTGACGATGCGGCGTGGCTGCAAGTCACGCACCGCCATCAGGAGGTTCTTGAGGGCGTCGTCGGTGTGGGCGTAGTCGACCAGGACGGTGAACGGCTGCCCCTCGTCGATGCGCTCGAAGCGCCCCGGGACGCCGCGCACGGCCGCGAGGCCCCGCGTCACGGCGTCGGGCGACGCGCCCAGCGCCAGGGTGGTCGCCGCCGCGGCCGCGATGTTGAAGGCGTTCGGCCGGCCCAGGAGAGGCGAGCGGACCTCCAGAAGTCGGACGGCGGGCGCGTCCTCCGAGGCGCGCATCCCTGCGTCGCCGCCGGACGGCGCGACGCCGGCCGCGACCGACAGGGTGACCTCGGTGCCGGTGATCGTGGCGCGAATCGACGCGAGACGCACGTCGGCCCCCTCGGACTGCCCGAAGGTGACGACGCGCGCGCCCGTCAAGGAGCGCAGCCGCGGCGCGTGCCGGTCGTCGGCGTTCAGAACCGCCACGGAGGATCTGGAAAGGCCCCGGAACAGAACGGCCTTGGCGTCGAAGTAACCCTCCATCGTGCGGTGGAAGTCCAGGTGGTCCTGGGTGAGATTCGTGAAGACGGCGGCCTCGAAATCGATCCCGGCGGCACGGTCGAGGGCCAGCGCGTGCGACGAGACTTCCATGGCGCACGAGCGCGCCCCGGCGGTGGTGTAGCGATCGAGAAGACGATACAGGTCGAGCGACTCGGGGGTGGTCCGCCCCGCCTTCGTCTCGTCGCGGTTGTAGCGGTACAGGACCGTACCCAGAAGGCACGGCTTCAGGCCGGCCTCCCCGAGGATCGCCTCCAGGAGGAAGCAGACGGTCGTCTTGCCATTCGTCCCGGTGACGCCGATCATCCGCATTCGCCGATCCGGCCGGCCGTAGTAATTGCGCGCCGCAAGGGCCAGGCCGCGCCTTTCGTTCTCGATCTGCGCCCAGGCGACCTTCTTCTCGAAACGGCCCGGAGTCCTGTGCGACAACACCGCGCCCGCGCCCCTGTCGATGGCCTGATCGACGTAGTCGTTTCCGTCGCTCTTCTGGCCGCGCAGGGCGGCAAACAAAAATCCCGCCTCGACGGCGCGCGAGTCGTAGGCCAGCCCGCGGATCGACGTCTGCGGATCGCCGCTCAGCCGGACGCCATCGATGCCTTCGAGAAGCTGCCAGAGCTGCACGTGTCCTTCGTTCTTTCGCGCGCGCCGTGTCCGCCTGACGGCGCGGCGCTTCAGTAGGTCACCAGGCAGGACGATCCCGAAGCGACCGACGCCCCGGGATCGGGATCCTGCCGCGTCACGCGGAGTCCCCTCTTGTCGTTGCGGCAGATGAGACCTCGCGAAGCCAGCGTCTCGTTCGCCTGCCGCAGACTCAACCCTACGAGATCCGGCATGACCTCCGCCCCGCCGTCGGCGCGCGCCAGCAGGCGCGCCGCCAGGCCGACTATCGAGGCGTGCACGGCCCCCGTCTCGTCGTCGCGGTCGGACGAAGCGGCGGATCCGCGATTCCTGCTCACGGCCGCGACCACGAGCCCGGCGGCGGCGGTACTCCTGCGCTGTGGCCTCCGTGCGGCGCCCGGGTCCGCGTCGTCCCCGGGCGCGGCGTCGTCATCGGCGGCGACCGAGGCCTGCAGGGAGCGATCGAAGACCAGCGGGTCCTCGTGATCGGGCGGGACCTTCAAGTACATCAGCATGGGCTGCGCGATGCGCGAGAACACAGGGGCCGCCACGTCTCCGCCGTGGAACTTCGCCCCTCTCGGCTCGTCGACCATCACGACGATCACCAGGGCCGGCCGGCCCGCCGGCACGAACCCGGCGAACCACGAGACATACTTGCCGCGGGCGTAGCGGCCGCTCTGGTCCACCTTCTGCGCCGTGCCGGTCTTGCCACCGACGGTGTAGCCGGGGACCGAGGCGGCCTTGCCCGTGCCTTCGATCGTCACCATCTGCAGCATGGCCCGCAGAGCGCGCGCGGTCGGCTCGGAGATGACGCGCCGCGAACCGGTGGCGGCCCCCCCCGTGCGGGACGAGCCGTCGGCCGGCAAGCCCACTTCCTCCGCAGGGGCTTGGCCGAGGTCCGAGAGTGACGGCGAGGCGGCGCCGCCGATCGGGACGGGAGCGCGTCCACCCGGCGCCGGCAGGAGGGTCTGGACGATCCGCGGCGGCATCCAGACGCCGTCGTTGGCGACGGCGCCCATCATGGCGGCGAGCTGCAGCGTGGTCACGCCGATCTCCTGGCCCATGGCGAGCGAGGCCTGCGACAGCCCGGACCACTCGGAGACGTCGCGCAACATGCCCGGACTCTCGCCCGGAAGATCGATGCCGGATTTGCGGCCGAAACCGAAGCCCTTGATGTAGGAGATGAACTCCTCGGGGCGCAGCCGGGACGCCACCTTGATCGCGCCGACGTTGCTGGACTTCGCCAGCACCTCCGTGAACGTCAGGTTGCCGTACGGCAGGCGATCCTCCTTGAAGCGGTGCTTCGCCACCACGATCGAGCCGTTCTCGCACCAGATGACTTCCTTCGGGTGCACGCGTCCGGCGTCGAGGGCCGCGGCCGCGGTGACGACCTTGAAGGTCGAGCCGGGCTCGTAGTAGTCGGTCGTGGCGCGATTGCGCCGGGCGGACTCGCGCGCGTCCGCGTAGGAGTTCGGATCGAAGGTGGGGCGGCTGGCCAGCGCCAGGACCTCCCCGGTCTGCGGCCGCAGGACGACGACGGTGGCGCCCTCGGCACGGGTCGCCGCCATCGCCTCGTCGAGGGCCCGCTCGACGGTGTATTGGATCACCTCGTCGACCGTGAGGGACAGGCCGAACCCCGGCGTCGGTTCCTTCAGTTCGCGATCGAGCACCCGCCCGCCTCGTCCGTCGCGCAGGGCGACGAGGCGTCCGGGTGTGCCGCGGATGGCGCCGTCGTACATGAACTCCAGGCCGTCCAGCCCCTGGTTGTCCATACCGCACGCCCCGACGAGATGCGCGGCGAGCGCTCGCTTGGGGTAGTACCGGCGGCTCTCGCGCACGAACCCGATGCCGCGGATCTTGAGCGATTCGAGACGTTTCCTGATGTCGGGTGTGATCTTTCGCTTGATCCAGACGAAGTGGCGGTCGCTCGACAGGCGCTCGCGCAGCTCGGACGCCGGCACGCCGACGACCGCGGACAGCCGGCGCGCTGCCGCGGCCGGGTCGTCCACCTCCGCCGGGGCGGCGAACACGGAATCGACGTCCAGGCTCACGGCCAGCTCCTTGCCGTTGCGGTCGAGGATCGGGCCGCGCAACGGATCGAGCGTGATCGTTCTTTCCTGCTGCGCGCGCGCCTGGTCCAGAAGCTCGGGGGCGCGGATCACTTGCAGATGGGCACAGCGCCCCAGGATCGCCAGAAGGCCCGCGCCCACCGCGACGACGAGCAGGATGAGCCGCGCGCGCTGGGCCCGCGGTCCGTGCGCCTTCTCCTCGGCCTGCGCCCGTCGCCGCTTCAACGAGGGGCGGGCCGCCGGCGCGCGTCCGGTCGTCCCGCGCCAGGCCTGATCACTCCAGTTTGTCGCACGACTCATCGGTCCCCCCCCCCCGCCCGCGAGAGCGCCTCAGGGCGCCTCGTCCGCTTCGTGCCGCCGCGGTGTCACGGCGCCCGCAATCGGCAGAACTCCGACTCCCGCCTCGACAGCCGTCTCCTCCGTCCCGCCTTCCGGGTCCGGCGGCTTTTTTCCGGTGCGCGGCGCCCTCCTCGAGGGGCGGCCCGCGGGCGCTTTCGCCGCAGCGCCGCCTCGGGTTGCGCCGCCGTCGCCGCCCGCCATGGCCTGCGCGCCGACCTCGTTGATGCGGCCGTCAACCACCGCGACGCGCCTCACGTCGGTCGCCGGCGGGTCGACCAGTCCGATCTCCTTGCGCGCCAGCCGCTCGATCCGGTCGGGCGAGAGCAGGAACGAGCGCTCGACGCCGAGCTGCTTGTTCTGCTCCTGGAGCTGCTGGCGCTCCCTTTTGAGATCCTCGACCTCGTAGGACATGCGCAGGAACTCGACGCGCTGCCAGACGTAGACCAGAAGCGGCACCGCGATCGCCGCGCCGTAAAAGAGGAGCTTCCGCAGCTCGCGGGCCCTGGCGCGATCCTTCTCCTTCACCAGACGGGCATTGATTTGCAGACGCGGGCTCTCGGCGCGATGGCTCACAGAGCCGTCCCCAGGCGCTCGGCGGCGCGCAGCCGGGCGCTCCGGCTGCGCGGGTTGTCCCGAGCTTCCTCGGCCGACGGCCGCAATGCCCTCGATGTGACCAGCCGCACGAGGCCGGGGCGGCCGCAGGCGCAGACCGGCAGGTCGCGCGGGCAGACGCAGCGCCGCGTCAGCCCGCGGAACGTCCGCTTGACGACGCGGTCCTCGAGGGAATGAAAGGAGATGACCGCGAACCGCCCGCCCGGCTCGAGTCTCGCCGCCGCCTCCTCGATCAGTCGGTCGAGCCCTTCGAGCTCGCGGTTCACCGCGATGCGCAGGGCCTGGAACGTCCTGGTCGCCGGGTGGATGCGGGAGGGGCCGCGCACAGGCACGGCCGAAGCCACGATCTCAGCCAGCCGCCGCGTGGTCGCCACGGGAGCCCGCGCCCTCTCGCGGGCGAGGGCGCGCGCGATCCGCCCGGCCGCCTTCTCCTCGCCGTGCTCCTTCAGGATGGCCGCGAGTCTCTCCTCCGGAAGCGCATTGACCAGGTCCGCCGCGGTGGTCGGCTGCAAGCGATCGATCCTCATGTCCAGGGGCCCGTCCTTCTGGAACGAGAAGCCGCGCCCGGCATCGTCGAGCTGCAGCGACGAGATCCCGAGGTCGAGCAGGACGCCGGAGACCGGGCCGGCGCCGATCTCATCGAGGAGTGCCGGAAGCCGCCGGTAATCGGCGTGACGCAGGAGCACCCGCTCGCCGAAAGGCGCCAGCCGTCCCCGGGCCGTCTCCAGCGCCTCCGCGTCGCGATCGCAGGCGAGCAGGCGCCCATCGGGGGCCGTGGCGCGCAGGATCGCCTCCGCGTGGCCGCCGCCTCCGACCGTGCCGTCGACCCAGAGCCCGCCGGGCCTGACCGCCAGCGCCTCGAGCGCCTCCCGCAAGAGGACCGGCCGATGCGCTGTCGTCTCCATGTCCTTGCGCGTCGCACGCTCTCCTCAGATGCCGCGGTCGGACAGGACCCTGAGGTCATCGTCGGTGGGATGCACGACCTGGGACTCGAACTTCTCACGGTTCCAGATATCGAGGTAGGTCAGATTTCCGATCACGATCACTCCACCGTTCGTGCCGCTCTTCTGCCGCAGCGTCGGGTGGATGAGCACGCGCCCCTGATCGTCCATGGTGGCGGACTGGCCGTAGTAGTTGACGACGCTTCGGAACCGCGCCATTTCCGGACCGAGCGACGAGCTCGCGACCAGCTTCTTCTCCATCTCGATCCAGACCGGCATCGGGTAGAGGCGCACGAACTCGGCGTTGTACGAGGTCACGAAAAAGTCGCGACCATAGGTCTCTTCGAGGTATCCTTTGAACAGGGCCGGGATTTTGAGGCGTCCCTTATCGTCGACTTTGGCGTGGGAACTCCCCCTCAGCATCCCTGCCCTCGTCGGTGGTCGAGGTTCTCAAGCACCGGCGGGAGACGGCAGTCACTGCCGCCCTGGCCGAGCGTGAGTTGTCTTTACTTGAATTCTATGGTTGCGCAGCCACTTTAGGCCACTTTACTCCACGTCCGCAATATAGAGACCTGCCACAGGCTTGTCAAGGACAAAGTTAAATGATCGCAATCAGATAGCCTCTGTCTGTTGGAGGTTCTATATGTGGCAGGAGGTCAGTGCATAGCCCACAACATGCTGTGGAAGAAAGATGAAATGCGAGAGGCCGGTGTGCTAGCATCCGCCACAGTGGGGAAGGGAGAGGTGGCGTCCCATCTGTCGCGGAGGATCCGCCATGAAGCAGGTCACGGCCATCACCCCGTTCGCCCTGCTCGCCACGCTCTTCGCACTGCAACCTGCCCTGGCCGCCAACCAGGCGGGAGATTATTCATTCACCGCCAGCATCGGCGAATCCGGCACGAAGAACGACAATTCCTACGGCTCCGACACCACGATCAGCTTCGCGCTCCAGTACCAGAAGAGCGGCTACGCCGCCTATCGGGCCAGCGCGGGCCTTCTGTCGATGAGCGGCCGGGAGGTCATCAGTCCGGCCGTCGGCACGCGTAACGCCGACGCCTTTTTCGTCACGGGCGATCTGGTTTTCACGCCGCGCTTCAGGGTCCTGCATCCCTACGCCGCCGCCGGGATCGGCTTCTACGACGTCCGCCTGACCGACAACCGGGACAGCACGAACGGCATCGAGATCGGCATCAACTGGGGCCTTGGCCTCGACGTCCAGCTCCTGAGATGGTTCGCGCTGCACGGGGAGCTGGCCTACCACTATCTCACCGGCGATATTCCCAACCCGATCCAGACCATCATCATCGGCGGCCGCTTCGACTTCTAGCGCCGGCCGTCTTCTTGTCGTTGCTGAGGGCCGGTTCCCGCCGTACACTTAGGGCCCCATGCGGCCCCCTCAGACCGTCCGGCGGATGCGTCTGCTCGCTTCGATCGCCCTGCTTCTGGTCCTGACGGCCTCGAGCGCCGGTTTATCGGGCGCCGACAGCGGCGGGAGCGCCGCCGGTTGGGAGCGCAAGCTCGATCCGTTTCTGAGGCGGATCGCCCTCGGCACGGTCAGGGTGCAGGGCCGGTTCGTGGATGCGGTCGCGCGCCGGTCGGCCGCGGCCGCCCGGTCGCTCCCTGCTTTCGTGCAGGTGGAGCGTGCCGACGCGCCGATCGTGCAGGTCAAGGCCGGGATCAGCGCGAAGGTCTTCGCCGCGGGCCGCGGCTGGGAGGACCTCGGGCCGCTTCTTTCCGACCTTGGCGTGGAGTTCCGGGGACGCGTCGACGGCGTCGCGTCGCTGCGGGTTCCGGCGGCGGCGATCGAGCGTCTGGCGGATCTGCCGGAGATCGCCTGGCTCAAGGCGGCGCACACCTACAAACTCCTCAACGAGATCAGCACATCCTCCGCGCAGATCGCCTCGGACGACGCGAACACCGCTTTCGACCGCGGGGCGGGCGTCATCGTCGCGGTGGTGGACACCGGAATCCAGTGGACCGATCGTGACACGAGGAAGACCGACGGCACGACGCGCATCCTAGGGATCTGGGACCAGACGCTCACCGATCCGGCGCACCCTCCGCCCGCCGGCTTCTCGTTCGGCGCGTACTATCCGCGGGCCGACATCGACGCCGCGATCGCCTCGGGCGGGACGCTCCTGACGGGCGACGGTCACGGCCATGGGACGCACGTCGCGGGCACCGCCGCGGGCAACGGGCTGGAGACCGGCAACGGTGTTGTCGCCGGGACGTTCGCCGGAGTGGCGCCGGAGGCTGACCTGCTCGTCGTGCGCGTGTTCGACAACAACGGAAATTTCTGCGGCGCCTGCGATCTCACGGCGGCCGTGCAGTTCATCGCACGCACGGCGGCGGCCACGGGCAAGCCCTGGGTCGGCAACATGAGCCTCGGGACCGATCTCGGAGCGCACGATGGGACGGACCCGGACGAGATGTCGATCGACGCCGCGGTCGGACCTGGGACACGCGGAGCGGCGATGGCAATCGCCGCCGGGAACTCGGGCGGACGCGACGGCAGCCCGCAGCCCATGCACTGGGAGGGGCCTTTGCCCGCGGCCGGTGCGTCGATCAGCAACACCTTTCCCTTGTCGTATACCCCGAAGAGCGGCGCCGACAATGACGACGTCTGGATCGACTTCTGGTACAAGGGGGCCGACAGCATCACCGTCGAGATCGTCAGCCCCACGTCCATAGTGGTCGGAGCCGCGCGCGGCGCCGACTCCGGAATCGTCTGTATCGCCGACGGCGCCGTGCAGGTGGATGCCACGCATGCCCACGACCCGGTGAACGGCGACAACGAGGTCTTCGTGCAGATCTGGGACAGCAGCGCGTGCGCTCCGGTCGTGTCGCCACGGAATGGAACCTGGACGATCCGCATCACCACCAATGTCAGCGCCTCTCCCGCGCCGTCGTTCGATCTGTGGAACGAGGCCGACGCGGGAAGCCTCGCGTTCGTCAGTCTCGCGACGTCGAACCTCGGCAAGAGCGTCGGGATCCCGGGGACGTCGCGCCACGCGCTGACGGCCGGCTCCTACGCCGACAAGGATCGCTGGATCAATGTGCAGGGATCGCAGACGGTCGCGACTCTCAGCACCTTCTCTGGCGTGGGGAGCCTCTCCGGCTTCTCGGCGCTGGGACCGACGCGCGACGGACGCATCAAGCCCGATGTCGCCGCCCCCGGCGAGTTTGTCGGATCATCTTTGGCCGGTCTCATACAGACATCGCGCGGCACGGCCTTCACCGAGCGGGACGGCCAGCACGGTGACATCAGAGGCACCAGCATGGCGACTCCGCACGTCGCCGGCACCGCGGCGGTTCTCTTCGGGATCAACCCGGGACTCTCGGGACCCGAGGTCAAGGCGGCGATCCAGCGTTCGGCCCGATCCGACTCCTTCACCAATGCGCCGGGGCCGCTGCCGAACACCTATTACGGCTACGGAAAGCTGCGCACCCTCGAGGCGGGATATCAGTCGGCTTCGATCGTCACCGACCTGGGGGCGACCTCGTCCGCTTCGTTCGGCGGCAGCGACAGCCCGTACGTCGATTTCTACAACGTCTACCGCGGCTCGATCCCCGGCCTCTCCGCCACGTCCTATGGGAGTTGCTTCCTGCAGGGCCTGCCCTCCCCCGCGTTCAGCGACGCCGCGAACCCACCCGGCGGCCAGGCGTTCTTCTACCTGGTGACCGGGGTTCACGCCGGAGTCGAGGGGATCCTCGGCGTCGACGGCGCCGGCCGCGTCCGGCCGAACAACACCCCCTGCCCGTAAGACGCGCCGGAGATATAATCCCCGCCCCCGACGCCAGGACGGATGACCGGACCACGGGAAGGGACGGGTTCTCAAGCGGACGCCGCCGCCCCGGTGAGCGCCGCTCCCGGCCGCAGCGCGGCCGACAGCGGCCTGGTGCGCGCCCTCGGCCTGTGGGATTCGACCCTCCTCGTGATCGGCCTGGTCATCGGGTCGGCCGTGTTCCTGGTCACAGGTGGATCGAGCGGTGTCGCGCGCCTTCTGCCGTCGCCCGGGCTCCTCATCCTCGGCTGGGTCGCCGGGGGTCTCCTGTCCTTCGCCGGCGCTCTGGTCTACGCCGAGCTGGGCGCCGCCCTGCCACGCGCCGGCGGCCAGTACGTCTTCCTGCGCGAGGCGTACGGCGATCTCACCGGCTTTCTGTACGGCTGGACGTTGTTCACCGTCAT
>QHXX01000030.1 GCA_003223135.1 Acidobacteriota bacterium
CGGTGTGCTCCTTCCTGGGCCTTGAGGCCCTGGGTTTCGTCACCCGGAAGGCTACACCGCCTTTTCTCTATTTCCACACCTTATGAAGGTACCTCTCCATATAACCCAATAAAGGCAGCGAAGGCGTCGGCCCATTGACGGATGAGGCCCGCACTCGAACAGCGCGACGTGAGTGTGGAGGCTGAGGCGGTTTGTTCGAACATCATCTGTTGCCTGTGGGGCTCGCTGATGGGACTATACCGCGGCGGCCGCGTGGGTGCAAGGTCATGCGCAGGGGAGAGGCTCGGCCAGCCCGGGGCCGCGAGCGGGTAAGTCCCGGCAGGCGCTCGGGATGGGTGGGCTTCGCGATTGACACTCCTGGGGGGCGTTCGCTAGAATCGGCCGCGGTTTCCGGGATCGTCTAACGGTAGGACACGTGGCTCTGGACCACGGTATCGGGGTTCGAATCCCTGTCCCGGAACCAACTCAACGGAAGCGTGGCGCTATCGTCTAGGGGTTAGGACGGATGGTTCTCAGCCATCAGACCGGGGTTCGAATCCCCGTAGCGCTACCACCTCTTCCCCTCATTTCCATTTGGCCGCCCGGGCGTTTGTGATCCGACGCCTCGCGGTCGTCTGCGTCCTGGCGATCGCGGCCGGCTGCGGCGCGCCGTCGGCCGAGCGCGCGACGGGGGACGTCGCGCGTGCGGTGGAGGCGGCGCTCGCGGGCGGCACGGAGCATTTCGATCACGCCGCCTGGGGGGCGCTGCTCTCGCGGGGCACGAAGGATGGTCTGGTCGATTACCGCTTCATGCAGGAGCACCGCGCCGATCTTCAGTCATACCTGAAGACCGTCAAGGAGGCGCACCTGGATGACATGGCGCCGGGTCACCTCGAGGCGCTGCTGATCAACGCCTACAACGCGTACACCGTCCTGTCGATCCTCCAGTACGCGGACGTGTCTTCGATCCGCGAGATCCCGGGGGTGTGGACCAAGATCCATCATTGGGTCGGCGACTACGGCCTGACGCTCGATGAGATCGAGCACCGAATCCTGCGTCCTTACTTCCGCGACCCGCGTCTCCATTTCGCGCTGAACTGCGCCTCGCGATCGTGCGCTCCGCTACCGCCCTGGGCCTACGAAGGCGACCGGATCGACGCGCAGCTCGAAGAGAGGGCCCGGCGATTCCTGTCCGATCCGAAGAACGTGCGGGTGGAGGGTTCGAGGCTCCTGGTCTCGAAATATTTCGACTGGTACGCCGGCGACTTCACGACGCGCGGCTGGAAGGGAACGGAGGACAGCGTGGCCGCCTACATCGCGCGCTACGCCGCTCCCGATGTCAAGGTGTTCATCGACCGCCACGGGGGCAAGCCACCGATCGGCTTTCTGGATTACGACTGGTCGCTGAACGCCGCCGTACCGCCCGACCCGTCGGTCCGCCCAGGCTCATCGTAGAGGTCATCAGGCGCCCGCGCACGCTCAGCCCTTCATCAGCCCGGTGACGCGCACAAGCTCGGCGCAGGCCTTCTCGACCAGGGCCGTGCTCTTCGGGTCCTTGAGTTTCCCGGCCTCGTCGAACGCCTGGTCGGCGCGGGCGATCTGCACGGTCGAGGGAAGGATGAGGACGCCCAGGGCCGTCAACACCTGGCGCAGCGCCAGCACGCTGCGGACAGCGCCGTAGGCCCCCGGCGAGGCGCCCATGAGGAGCGCGACCTTCCCCTTGAACGGGTTGTTGGGCGGGCGGGAGGCCCAGTCGATGACGTTCTTCAGCGTCCCGGGAATCGACCAGTTGTACTCGGGGCTCGCGATGAGCAGCGCGTCGGCCGCCGCGATCCGCAGTTTGAATGCCCGGGCCCCCTCCGGCAGACCTTCGTTGGCCTCGATGTCGCCGTCGTAGGGCGGCATCGGCACCTCGCGCAGGTCGAGGCGATCGACGTCGGCCTGGTCGCGCAGAGCTTCGACGGCGACGCCCAGAAGCTTGCGATTGTGAGAGCCGGCGCGCAGGGCGCCGGCGAACGCCAGGATCTTCATCATCGTCACCGGGCCGTGATCCTACCTCAATTGAAAATGCCCGACGACAGTGGAGGTAGCCGGCGGCGAGGTCAGTGGGCGATCGGGAGTCGTCCCCAATCCTCTCTCCAGGCGAGGACCTCCTCCTCGCGGTAGCGACGGGGCGCGAGGCCGAGCGCCTGCGCCGGCGTGGTGCCGGTGCGGTTGGTGATCGGGCGGCAGTAGTTTACCCACAAGGCCGCGACCTCCAGGTGTTGCTGCAGCCGCAGCCGGCGTTTGCTCACGCACCAGCTCCGCCGTCGCAGGCGCGACAGGAAGTGCCGCAGCCGGGCGTTGGTGTGATTGATCGGAAAGAGCGGGTTGTTGCGGTCCCGCCGCGCCGAGGCGGAGTGCGGCGCCCAGCGGAACCGTCGCCCGAACAGCCGGCGGCCGAGCCGGTCATACAGGGGCTTCCGGTCGGAGTGCAGGACCACCGGTCCTTGGGAGACCAGGCAGCGCCGCAGGCACTCCAGGACCGCCCGCACCGCGGCGGCGGACTGCGACGGGCGCCGGCCGTGGACCGCCTCATGCGCGGCCCTGAGGCGCCGCTGCGCCGGCGTCATGCGCCCCTTCCGCCGGAGCGGCCCCGCCGCCGAGGCGATGAGAAAAAAGCTCCGAGGCTCGATGAGCACCGGCACGGTGACCGGCTGGTAGCGGTTCCCCTCGAAGGTCTCGAGCTCGTCGAGCATGAACGGCCCGGCCAGAGACGCCAGACGGTTGCTGTGGAACCGGGCGGCGTGACGGGCCAGCCAGAGAAATCGTCGCTCGACGGTCCGCCGGGCGACTCCGAGGATGCGGGCCGACTGGCGCAGCGCCACGCAGGCGAGCATCAGGCGCAGGAACGGCGCATTCAAATGCGGCTTCTTGTGGTTGCGGTCGGCCCGGAACGACTGCCTGGAGAAGCGGCGCCGGCAGAGCCGGCACCGGTAGCGCTGCACCGAATGGGCGCGGCAGCGCGGATGATAGAGGCCGTCGCGATGGAAGAACTGCACGGTAGGCGTGAGGTGAGCGGTGCAGGCGGCGTATGGGCAACGCGGCGGAACAAACATCGAACCCTCCGTCGACGCGGACGGAGCAGGTCGTAGAAAGAATCGTGCCGCCGCGGGTTCGACCCGGGCGCAGGAAGAAAGCGCCGGGGATCCATCGACTTAAGAAGCAGGTCTGGGGCGCCGAGGCTCTCAAGCCGTCCGTGGCCGGACAGACGGTAGAACCACCGCGTCATCCGCGGACGCCCGCCTCCACGGTGGTCGGGCATTTTCTTATCTCGACCGCAGCTGCTTGACGCGCCGATAGACGCGCAGAGGATCGGGGAGGGGGGGCCAGGAGAGAACACCGAGCGCGTCCTTCACGTAGGCGGGACGGCGCATGCCGACCAAAACACCCGAGACGCCGGGCGTGCTGGCGAGGACCCAGAGAGCCTTGCGCGACAGAGTTTCGCGCCGCCGCTCGTCGGGCAGGAGCGGATCGATCGCCGCGGCCACCTTCCCGCTCCGCGACCGGCTGCGGCGGGAGACTTCGCGGGCGATCGCCTCCAGGAGACCCTCGAGCGACGGGACGCAGCGCTGCCACCAGCTGTCCCAGCGCGGCCGCAGATCCTCGGGGACGTTCTGCGCCATGGCCCGCGCCGTGTGATTGATGCGCGGGATGACCTGTTGCTGTTCGACCTGCCTCCAGGTCTCAAGATCCTCGATCCGGTCCGGCAGGAGCGGCAGCTCGCCGATGAGATCGAAGAACGGGTCGATCGCGTCCCGGGGCGTGCCGAGCCCGGGCACGATCCGCGCGCGGAATTCTTCCTCGAGAGCCTTCAGTTCCTTCGCGGGCCCTTCGAGGCCCTCCCCCGGCGCCGCCGCGTCGCCGTCGGCCAGCCGGATGAGACGGTTGGCGACGATGGCGTTGAGAGGACGGTTGAGCAGGATCCCCAGGCCGGCTTCGGTCGCGGCCTCGAGCGGCGTCCGGCTGCGTTCCGGCCCGGTGTTGACCAGGAGCGCCCCGCCCGACTCGAACAGATTCATCGGGAACTGCAGGACGCGGAAGTGATGGTCCCTGCCGCCCGCGTCCTCGGCCGCCTTCAGGAACCAGGTCACCGAGGTGGCCTCGGGATCGTCCGCGGCCACCACCAGCGTGTTCGAGGACACGCCGTAGCAGGCGATCTCGCCTTGCGCCACGGCCGCCTCGAAAAAGACGAAGGCCTCGCGCACGCGCCTATAGAACTCGGCACGCAGCACATCCAGGTCGGAGCCCCCGCCGTGCTTCTTGGCATCGGAGAAGAAGTATTCGGGATTGTGCAAGAGGCAGACGTCGAGCGTCTCGAGGCGCAGCCGCTCGCGCGAGCGCCCCAGCTGGTCGCGCAGGAACTCCGGATGGATGCAGTGCCAGCACCCGTCCATGTACTTGACCATCTCGGGGAAGGGGAACCCGGCGCGCTCGCGTTCCATCGCCAGACGCAGGTTTTCGCCCTGCACGTAGCCGATCTTGGAGACGACCACGAGCGCCTCGCGCGCCGGCCGGCCGGCCCGGCACATCTCGAGAAGAACCTGGCCCACCAGCCGCTCGCTGCCGCCGTCGGTATAGTTGGTCGAGGTATCGATGAGATTGCAGCCCGACGCGAGTGACGCCGCGAGCGCCTCGCGGTGGTCCGGCGTCTCGTCGTCCACCCGGTAGCAGCCGAAACCCAGCCGGCTGACGGTCAGCCCGGTGCCTCCGAGTGCGGCGTGCCCGTGCGGCGCGTGCGCGGTGAAGTTTGCCAGATGCCGGTGCGTCCCCTCCGCGGTAGCCCGGCCGGGGGTCGTTGACACTGTCTACGCCCCTTTCCGGAGCCGGCGCTCGCGCCGTTGGCGGTAGGAAACGACGCGCTCCACGAAACGATCGCGCGCCGCCCGCCGGTGCAGCCGGACCTCTTCCTCGACCGGCAGCAGGGGGAAACGATCCATCAGGGCGCGGGCGAACAGGCCGACCCCCTTGCGGGCGGGACGACCGGGGCCGCCGCCCTTGAAGACTTTCACGCGCCTCATCCCGCAGGACGGCGAGTTGCTCTTCAAGACATAGCCGCACAGATCCATCGCCTCGATCCGCTTCAGGCGGCGGCGCGACCAGGAATTCATCCGATCGGTGATGTCGACCCGGGTTTCGAGGAACACGAGCCGCGGCGGGTCGTCGCGGCCCTCGAGGCGGAGCGTTTCGCGGGGAACGCCCAGCCCCATCTCCACCTCGGGGCACACCGGCACCCACTCGAAGAGCCGGCCCAGCGTGGCGATGATTAAGCCATCACGCTTGTGCCCGCCGTCGTACCGCACTTCCTGGCCGAGCAGGCAGGCGCTGATTCCGACGCGGATGCGGGAGCGCTGGCGACGGCTCATCGTCCCGCCTCGTTCGTCCGGCTACGAGCTTTTCTTCGTGAGGGTCTGCAGATAGGCCACCAGGGCGTCAAGGTCGTCCGCCGCCAGGGACGAATAGGCCTTCATCTTGGAGTCGGGCTTCACGGCCTTCGGGTTGACGATATATTTCTTCACCTCGTCCGCCGTCATCTTGCTGCCGACGTCGTCGAGCGGATTCTTCGGATTTCCCTTGCCGGCGACCGAGTGGCACATGCTGCAGTGCTGCGCGGCGTACACCTGCTGTCCCTTGCCGACCTTCGCCGCGTCGGGCTTGGCGGCTTCCTCGGCCCGCAGGGCGGACATCCCGAGACCCAATGACAGCGCCATCGCGACCGCCAGACTCCGCTGCATCGATGACCCTCCTTGATGGAATGGACCTGTAGCTACGATACCACCCTTGACGGGTCGTCTCCAATCGCGGCCGCGGGCCCCGGCGCCGGACGAAGATCCTCGGGAATCGCTTCTGCCACGCGCCGGGCCAGCTCGTCCAGGTGACCGGCGAAGTTGTGCGCCGCCCCCTGGATCACGACGACCCGCGCTCCGCCCGGCACATGGGCCGCCAGCGCCATGACCAGCGGCATGGGGCCGAAGGCGTCCTGGTCTCCCTGGATGAGCGTGAGCGGCCTGTCGCACGCCCGCAGGAATCCGAAGGGCACCAGGTTGACCGGCAGCCCGATGCCGATGAGCGCTTTCGCCCGCGGGTCGCGCCAGCCGACGACGAGCGCGACGTACGCGCCGAACGAGTACCCCGCGAGGAGCAGCGGCCGCCCGGGATAGAGACGCGACAGGTGGTCCAGCACGGCCCGAAGATCATCCTGCTCCCCGCGCCCGCCGTCGTGCGTGCCGCCGCTCCCGCCGGCCCCGCGGAAGTTGAAGCGCAGGGTCGGGATTCCGCAGCCGACGATCGCCTCGGCCGCGGCGTGCACCACCTTGTTGTGCATCGTGCCGCCAAACAGCGGGTGCGGATGGCACACGACCGCGGCGGCGCGTGCCTCGGACTCCTCTCCGGGCCGCTTCAGCATGCACTCGATCCTGCCGGCCGGTCCGGCGAGAAAGAAACTCTCGATCCTGCTCATGGGTGGACCGCGCCGACACCGGTGCTCTCGCGCAAAGCCCGCCGCGCCAGGCGGGTGACGTAGAGAGTGACCGCCAGGGTGGCCAGGAAGCCCACCGCCCAGACGGCGTACTCGGCCGGGGAGCGCGTCACCCGCCCTGCGGCCGCCTGCGCCAGGGCCCGGCCCGCAAACCCCAGGTACACGTACAGCACGGTGCCGGGCATCATCCCGATCCAGGACGCGAGGACGTAGGGAACGAAGCCGACGCGCGTCAGGCCGAACAGGTAGTTGAGAAGCGTGAACGGAAAGATCGGGCTCAGACGCGTGAGGAGGACGATCTTCCATCCCTCCCGTCCGACCGCCTGGTCGATCGCCGCGAAGCGCGGGTTTCTGGCCGCCCAGCGCTCGACCCGGTCGCGGGCGAGATAGCGGGCGACCAGGAACGCGCCCGCGGCCCCCAGCGTCGAGCCGGCCGAGACGGCGACGAACCCCCAGCCGAGATCGTAGATCACGCCCGCGCCGATCGTCAGCGCCGACCCCGGAACGAAGAAGATGGCCGCCAGGGCGTAGACGATCGCGAACAGACCGATCCCCCACGGTCCGAGCGCCGCGAAATAATCGGTCAGCCCCTGCAGCCAGTCGGCCAGCGGCAGGAAGCGCAGGGCCACGATGATCGCCACGAGCAGGACGAGGCCCAGGACGAGGCGCGCCCGGTCCGCGCCTCCGGCCGCGCTCACAGGCCCCGCCTCTGCCAGGCGTAGAGCCGCGCGAAGACGGCGCGCGCCCTTCCGGTGAGCCGCGTCCGCATGAAGGCATCGCCCGTGCGCTGCACCGCCTGCGATAGTGTCGGATAGACGTGCATCAGCGACGACAACGTCGGCAGACCGATCCCTTCCCGCATCGCGAGGGCGAGCTCGTGGATCAGCTCGCCGGCCCCGGCGCCGATGATGGTGGCGCCGAGGATCGTTCCCCGGCCCTTCGCCGCGATCACCTTCACGAACCCGGCGTCTTCGTTCTCCAGGATGGCGCGGTCGAGATCCGAGTAGGAGAACCGGTGGACATCGAACGCCACGCCGGCCTGCCTCGCCTCATTCTCGTTCAAGCCGACGCGGGCCACCTCGGGCTCGGTGAACGTGGTCCACGGCACGACCCTCGTGTCGGCCCTGGCCCGCCCCAGACCGAGAAGCGGCGACAGAAGGATGTTGCGCACCACGATGCGCGCCTGGTACTCGGCGAAATGGGTGAACCGGTACGGCCCGCAGATGTCGCCGGCGGCGTAGATGTTCGGCCGGCTGGTCTGCAGAAAGGCGTTGACGGTGACGCCGAGGGGAGAAAAGGCCACCCCGGCACGCTCCAGGCCGAGCCCCTCGATGTTCGGGCACCGACCCGAGGCGACCAGGATCGTGTCGGCGTCGATCTCGAACGAGTCCGCCGACGCCATGCCGTTGCCCTGCTGCCGCACCCTGGCGCGGTGCGGGCCGCCGCGGCCGGGGACGACGGAATCGACGCGGCCGCGCAGGATCAGGCGCACTCCTTCCGCCTCCATCCGCGCCCTCAAGAGATCCGCGACCTCCGGGTCCTCGCGGTGCAGCAGTTGCGCGCCGCGATCGACCACGGTCGCCTGCGCCCCCAGGCGGGCCATCGCCTGCGCCAGCTCGCAGCCGATCGGTCCGCCCCCGATCACCAGCAGGCGGCCCGGCGCCTCCTCGCGCTCGAAGATGGTCTCGTTGGTGAAGTAGCCGGCCTCCTCGAGGCCGGGCACTTCGGGGACGGCGGCGCGGCCGCCGGTGGCCAGGACGATGTTCCGCGCGCGCAGGAGCGTGTCGCCGACGCGCACGGTGTGCGCCGACTCCAGGGTCGCGTGGCCGAGGAAGACATCCACCCCCAGGCCCTCGAAGCGCTCCACCGAGTCGTGCGGCTCGATCCTGGCACGCAGCGCCTTGACCCTGCGGGCCACCCGGCCGTAGTCGATCGGGGGCCTTACGGGATCGAGGGCGAAGAGATCAGCGCGATGCATCAGGGCGGCGACGCGCGACGAGCGGATGAGCGCCTTGCTCGGCACGCAGCCGTAGTTCAGGCAGTCGCCGCCCATCTTGTGTTTCTCGATCAGGGCGACGCGGCCGCCGAGACCGGCCGTCCCGGCGGCGGTCACCAGACCGCCCGTGCCGGCGCCGATGACCACGACGTTGTAGACCCCCTGGCCCTTGTCCGCGCGCCGCACGCCCGCCTCCGATTAGGCCGCCCGCGGCGCCGCACCGCCCGCGCTCGCCGCTTCCCGCACACCCGGATCCGGAGTTTCGGGAACCGGGGTAGTCGGGATAATATTCCGTTTCGCGCGCGCGGGGCCCGCCCTCGGCAACTCCCCGCGGCGCCGCCGCGGGGGAGACCTTGCCGCTATCGGCCGATCACTTCAAGAGCGCCATGCGGCGCTGGGGCAGCGGCGTGTCGATTCTCACCACCAGGCGCGAGGGCGGCATCATGGGGATCACCGTCAGCTCCTTCTGCTCGGTGTCGCTCGCCCCGCCCATGATCCTGGTCTGCATCGACAAGAAGGCGCGCAGCCACCAGCTGATCGAAAGGCACCGGGCCTTCGCCATCAACGTGTTGAAGACCGGGCAGGAACGCCTGTCCGAGCTGGCGGCCGGTCACGCGGGGGAGCAGGGCAACTGGCTCGAGGGCGTGCCGTACCGCAAGGCGGAGACCGGCGCGCCGATCCTGAACGAGTGTCTGGCGTGGTTCGACTGCATGCTTCAGGCGATCCACGACGGCGGGGACCACACCATCTTCGTGGCCCGCGTCGAGGCCGCCGGCCACTCGGAGGGGAGGCCGCTGCTGTACTACGAGGGCGACTATCACCGTCTGGCCGAGCCGCGTCCCCGCCACCACGGCGGCTCCCGTCCCGGCCGGGAGCGCAAGCCTTGATCCCGTCCGCGGGGCTTGACTGGAATGCCTTGACACGCTCCCTGGGCTGCGCTAGGTTCCGCGCGGCCGCCGGTGTCGAGCCGGCGCATCTCGGGACAGGAGACGGGCACCGGTGCTGCTGAGCGTCAAGAAAACCGACCGGCTTTTCTTCGACACCTTCGACGCCATGGCCGCCGGCGCGGTCGACGCGGCCGTGATCCTCGAGGAGATGTTCCGCAACGGCAAGGGGAGCGACGCCGCGACCTACGCCTCCCGCATCAAGGACATCGAGCATCGTTGCGACGGGCAGATCCACGAGCTGGTGAAGACGCTGCACCGGACGTTCATCACGCCCATCGACCGGGAGGACATCCACGACCTTGCGGCGCGCATGGACGATCTCGTGGATCTGATCGACGCCGCCGCCAGCCGCGCGGTGCTCTTCGGGGTGGGCGGGGAGATCCCGGACGCGGCCGACCTGGCGCGCATCATCCACGGGCAGGCCGTGGAGATCCAGCAGGCGGTTCCGCACCTGCGTGACGCCAAGACCGTCCTGCGGCACTGCGCGCGGATCAACCAGCTCGAGAAGGACGGGGACCGGCTGTACCGCGAGGCCATGGCGCGCATCTTCGATTCGGGACGCGACCCGATCTTCGTCATCAAGGCCAAAGAGATCATCGAGACCCTCGAGGCGGCCACGGACGCCGGGGAAGACATCGCCATCGTCCTCGAGCGCATCATCCTGAAGAACCAGTAGACACAACGGGTCCAAGAGGACCGTCGCAGGGGGCCGGCCATCGATCCCGTGCTGTTCTCCGTCGTCTCCATCGTCGTCGTCGCGCTGGTCTTCGACTTCCTGAACGGCTTCCACGACGCGGCCAACTCGGTGGCGACCGTCGTCTCGACCGGCACGCTGTCACCCAACACCGCCGTCGCCTGGGCGGCGTTCTTCAATTTCGTGGCCGCGTTCGGCTTCGGGGTGAAAGTCGCAACGACCCTGGGAAAAGGGGTCGTCGATCCGTCGGCCATCGACCGCTGGGTGGTGCTCGGCGGGCTGACCGGCGCCATCGCCTGGAACCTGATCACCTGGTGGCTGGGGCTGCCGGTCTCGTCCTCGCACGCCCTCATCGGAGGCCTCGCGGGAGCGGCGGTCATGCACTCGGGGTTCGCGGTCCTGCTCCCGAAGGGGCTGGGGAGGATCCTCCTGTTCATCGTGCTGTCGCCGATCATCGGCCTCGTCCTGGGTTTCGTGACGATGCTCCTCATGCTCTGGCTGCACCGTGGTTCGCTTCCCTCGGTCGTGGACCGGCGCTTCCGCCGGCTGCAGCTCGTGTCCGCGGCCTTCTACAGCCTGGGCCACGGCACCAACGACGCCCAGAAGACGATGGGGGTCATCACCATCCTGCTGTTCTCGTCGGGGTACATGAAGGAGTTCCATGTCCCGACGTGGGTCATCCTGACCTGCCACGCCGCCATCGCCGCCGGGACGCTGGCGGGCGGCTGGCGGATCGTCAAGACGATGGGGATGCGGATCACCAAGCTGCGGCCGATCGGCGGCTTCTCCGCCGAGACGGCCGGGGCGATCACCCTTCTCGGGACGGCGCTCTGGGGCATCCCGGTCTCCACGACGCACACGATCACAGGGGCGATCATGGGGGTGGGGGCGACGCACCGTCTGACGGCGGTGCGCTGGGGGGTGGCCCGTCAGATCGTCTGGGCCTGGATCCTGACGATCCCGGTCTCCGCCGCGATCTCAGCGGCGGCCTACCTCGTGATCCGGCTGTTCGTCTGAGACGGATGGCGGCGCCGTCCCGGTCTCCGACACGGTCTCGAGGACCCAGGCGCGGCGGTCGCGGGCCAGGAGCCGGTCGGCCGCGGCGGGACCCCACGAGCCGACGGGGTAGACCTCGGGAGGCGGTGCTGTGGGATCCTCCTGCGCGTGGGTGAGCGGGTCGATGATCGACCAGGCCTGATCGATCTCGTCCTCGCGCATGAACAGCGAGGCGTCGCCGGTGAGGGCGTCGAGAAGCAGCCTCTCGTAGGCGTCCGGCGGCGCCGCGGTCTCCTGGTCGGCGAAGTGAAACACCAGGGTGGAGGAGCGTACCTCCATGCCGCGGTCCGGGATCTTGGTCTCGAAGCGGATGTGCACCCCCTCGTCCGGCTGGATTCCCAGGCTGACGCGGTTCGGCTCGAGGCTCTGTTCCGCGGGCAGCTCGAACATGTTGTGCGGCGGCGCCAGGAACTGCACGACGATCTCGCTCACCCGGCGCGCCAGCCCCTTGCCGGAGCGCAGGTAGAAGGGCACCCCCTGCCAGCGCCAGTTGTCGATGAACAGGCGCGCCGCGGCGTAGGTCGGCGTGCGGGACTCTTTGCGCACACCCGGCTCGAGGGTGTACCCCTGGTACTGGCCGGCCACCAGGTCCCGCCGCGCCGCCATCTCGTCGATGGGCCGCACGGCGCGCAGGAGCTTCACCTTCTCGCCGCGCAGCGCGTCGGCCTCGAAACGGCTGGGCGCCTCGATGGCCACGAGACACAGGAGCTGCATCAAATGGTTCTGGAACATGTCGCGCAGCACGCCCGCCCCGTCGTAGTACGGCCCGCGATCCTCCACCCGCTTCGATTCGGCCACGGTGATCTGCACGTGGTCGATGAAGTTGCGGCTCCAGAGCGGCTCGAACATGATGTTGGCGAAGCGGAAGACCAGGATGTTCTGCACCGTCTCCTTGCCGAGGAAGTGGTCGATGCGGAACACCTCCGACTCGTCGAAGGCCGACAGAATCTTCCGATTGAGCGCGCGCGCGGAAGCGAGGTCGTGGCCGAACGGCTTCTCGACGACGATGCGTCGGAAGGGGGCGTTCTCGGCCTTCGGCCGGCCGGCGAGGCCGGCCTTGAGCAGCCCGTCGATCGCCTTCGGATAGAGCCAGGGCGCCAGGGCGAGGTAATAGAGGTGCCCGCCGTCGCTTCCTTCCGATTCCAGCGCCTGCTTCACCCCCGACAGCCCCTCGACGCTCGACACGTCGCCGCTGACGAAATGGATGCGGCGCGCGAACTCCCGCCACGCGGCGGGTTGGGCGACCACACCGGCCGCGCGCAGGGCCGCTTCGAGCAGGGCGTGAAAGCGGTCGTCGCTCAGATCCTGGCGCGCCACGCCGAGGATGCGGGTGCCCGGGGGCAGCCGCCCCTTCCTGTGCAGGCTGAACAGGGCCGGGACGAGCTTGCCGGTGGCGAGGCTGCCGGTCGCCCCGAATATCACCAGCACGGGCGCGGGCTGCGCGGTACTCGTCTCGTTCAAGGACCCGGCCTCTTGATCTCGTGGCCGCCGAACTGGTGACGCATCGCGGCCAGGAGCCGGTCGGCGAACGACTTCGGTTGGCGGCTGCGGAAACGGGCCATGAGCGAGAGCGCCATGACGGGGGCGGGCACGGCGCTCTCGACCGCCTCCTGCACGGTCCAGCGCCCTTCGCCGGAGTCCTCGACCCACGGCTCGATCCCCCGCAGGCCGGGGTCTTGCTCGAGGGCCCTCGCCACCAGATCGAGGAGCCACGAGCGGACGACGCTGCCGTCCTGCCAGAGGTTGGCGACCCGCTTCAGATCGAGCTCGAACTCCTGCTTCGACTCGAGCAGCGCGAAGCCTTCCGCAAGGGCCTGCATCATTCCGTACTCGATGCCGTTGTGGATCATCTTGACGAAGTGGCCTGCCCCGACGGGTCCGACGCGGCCCCAGCCGCGATCGGCCGCCGGCGCCAGCGTGACGAAGGCGGGCTTCAAACGGTCCACGGCCTCCGGCGGCCCGCCGATCATCAGGCAATAGCCCTCCTGCAGGCCCCAGATACCGCCGCTCGTCCCCTGGTCGAGGTACTGGACGCCCCGAGACGCCAGCGCCGCGGCCCGGCGCATATCATCTTTATAGTAGGTGTTGCCGCCGTCGACCAGAACGTCGCCCGAGGACAGGAGGGACCCGAGGCGGGCCACCGCCTCCTCCGTCGCGGCGCCCGCCGGGAGCATGAGCCAGACCGCGCGCGGCGGCTTCAGACGGGACACCAGGTCCTCGAGAGTCGTGGCCGGGAGGAGTCCTTCCTTCGCGAAGGCCTCGAGCGTGGAGACGCTGCGCGCCGAACCCGTCACGCGATGGCCGCCGCGCATCCAGCGCCGCGCCATGTTGCCACCCATTCGACCTAAGCCGACGAGACCGATTTCCATGCGTCACCCCTTCTCGAGATCCTGCACCTTCTTCAGACGGCGCGCATGCCGCTCCTCGCCGCTGAAGCGGGCGCCGAGGAACGCTCGCGCGAGCTCCTGGGCCACCGCGTCCCCGACCACGCGCGCCCCCAGGCACAGCACGTTGATGTCGTCGTGCTCCACACCCTGCCGGGCGCTGTAGGTGTCGTGGCAGAGACCGGCCCGCACGCCGTGCACCTTGTTGGCCGCCACCGACGCGCCCACGCCGCTCCCGCAGACAAGGATGCCGCGCTCGGCCGAACGGTTCGCCACAGCCCGGGCGACCGCGATGGCCGAGTCCGGGTAATCGTCCTCCGGGTCGAAGTCGGGCGTGAGATCCCGCACCTTGTGGCCTTCGCCACGCAACATTTCGAGGAGAACGTTCTTGAGGGCGTATCCCGCATGATCGCAGCCGATCACGATCGTCATTCCGGGCTCCTGTGGCACGGGCGTGCGGCGCTCAGGGAGAGCTCCTCTCCTCGGGGTGCTCTCGCGGCCGTGCCTCCTTCGCGACCTCGAAGGTCAGCGCGGCCCAGTACGATACCCAGTCGGCGCGCCCGTCACCGGCCAGGGCGCGCATCTTCGTGATCCTCAGGAGCTGCCAGCCGGGCGCCGCGATCGGGACCGAGGCGCGCCCGGCGCGGTCCAGCCGGCCGCACCAGGCGTAGGCGTCGGGCTTCGACGAGTAGCCGGCGTGCGTGGCGCACAACGTGCCGCCGTCGTACGGCATGCCCTCGAACAGCACGCGCACCGGCAGCCGGTCGCCGGCGCGCACCGCGGCGGGCTGCGCCTCCGGGACGATCTCGATCGTGAGGTTCAGGTCCGCCAGCGCCACATCGGACGCTTCGCCGCCGGCGTTGACGAGGGTTTTCACCCAGCGCCGGTAGCGCTCGCGCCCCATCGCCCTGACCTGGTTCATCCTGTCGCGCATCTCCAGCATGTCGTCATGCCCTTCGGCCTTGAGATAGTCCTGGAACTTGCGCGCCTCGATCTCGATGTAGCTCGGCTCTGTGACCAGCGCGACAATCGTGGACCCCGGCGAGCGCAGGGTCAGGCGCGGCATCAGCGGCTTGCCTTCCGGCGCCCCGCCCTTGAGGTCGAGCCTTCCCCTGGCGTCGAACAGGAAAAAGTCGCGCGTCTTCTCCGGTCGCCAGTCGGTCGGCTCGCCGGGGAAGACTTCGCTCACGTGCAACGCCACGCGCAGGGTCGCTCCCGGCGCGGGAGCGGACAGCTCCGGGATGAGGCAGAGGTCGTGGGCCGCGACGGGCGCGGCCGGGACCGCGGCCAGGACGGCGAGGCGTGCGAGAACCGGTCCGATGCGCGCCGCGGCGGATGCGAAACGGGAGCTCATCGCGCCAAGGATACCACTCGGGCCGTCGCCAGGACGCTGTCGGCGGCGAGCTCGCCGCTGCGCACGCAGTCGGGCAGGCCCACTCCCCTCAAACCGTTGCCCGCCAGGGCAAGCCCGGCATGGCGCGCCAGACGCTCCTCCACGGCCTGCACGCGCTCGAGGTGTCCGACCTCGTACTGCGCCATGGCGCGGGCGAACACGTAGCTCCGGACGAGAAGAGGGGCAGAAGCGATTCCCAGGATGTCGCGCAGCTCGTCGCGGACGATCCGCTCGAGACGCGCGGGGTCGGCGCCCTCGGAGGTCTTCCCATCGAGGAAGGCGCGCAGAAGGACCCTGTCCCCGGGAGCACGCCCCGGAAACTTGACGCTCGAAAACGAGCAGGCGACCAGTCTGCGGTTCTCGCACCTGGGCACGACGAAGCCGAAGCCGTCGAGAGGGTGGGCGACGTCCGTCCGGCGGTAGACCAGGCTGACCGTCGCGGCCGAGCCGTACGGAACCGCGGTCAGGAGATGCGCCAGTCGTTCGTCGAACGGCCGCACGAGCGGCGCCGCGGCGCACGCCGGCAGCGCCAGAATGGCGGCGTCGGCCTCGAACGTCTCGCCCTGATAGGTGGACACTCTCCAGCGGGAGGCGCCGCGCACCGGACCGGCCGGGCCCGCAATCGCCTCGCGCCCGGTCGCGTCCGCCAGAGGCTCCAGGCGCGCCATCGTCGTCCCGAGCCGGAGCGATCCGGGTGGAAGGGACGCCGCCAGGCGATCGGTCAGGGTCTGCAGCCCGGAGCGGAGCGTCACGAAGAGCGGGTAACGCGCCCCGCTGACCCCGGTCGAGGCCGCCGCGGGAGAGCGTCGTCTGTCGCGCAGGAGACCGAGAATCACGCTCCTGTGTTTCTGCTCCAGCTCCAGGAAGCGCGGCATGGTCGCGCGCAGGCTGAGTCTCTCGGGGTCGGCGTTGTAAATGCCGGCCAGGAGAGGCTGGGCGAGACGCTCGAGAGTCTCTTGCCCGAAGCGGCGCCTCACGAACGAGGCGAGGCTTTCGTCCGGCACCCGCGGTCCACGCGGCAGGACGAGATCGCAGGCGGCGCGCAGCTTGCCGCGCAGGCTCAGGATCGGCGTCATGGTGAACGGCAGCATGCGGCTCGGCGCGAGAAGCTGGTACCCCTCGGGGATTGGCAGCAGACGGCCGCGCATGTACACGAACGACCGGCGGTGACTCGTGGCCGTCCCGACAATCTCGTCCGCCAGACCGGCCCGGCGGCAGAGGTCGAGCCCCCAGGGCTTGTCGGAGACGAAACAGTCCGGTCCTCCTTCGATGACGCACCCGTCCACCCGGTCGGTGATGATGACTCCTCCCGGCCGCGACGCGGCCTCCAGCACCGTGAGCCGAAGCGGCAGTCCGCGCTCGCGGGCCAGGGCGAGGAGTCGGTGGACGCAGGCGAGACCGGCCACTCCGGCGCCGGCGACGACGACCCGGAAAGGGCCGCCGACCGTCGAAGGCAGGGCACCGGTCATGCCCGCGCCACGACCTCCCGCACGAGCGCGGCCAGCATGCGGGTGAAGGAAGGGTGATCGCCCGCGGTCCGTGCCCGGAAGAACCCGATCCCGAGATCGTCCGCCGTCCTGCGGGCCGCGATGTCGAGGTCATACAGCACCTCGACGTGATCGCTCACGAACCCGATCGGCGACACGACGACGTCCAGGGCGCCGTCCTGTTTCAGCGATCGCAGGTGGTCACCGATGTCCGGCTCGAGCCAGCGATCCGCGGGATTGGCGCTCCGGCTCGTATAGGCGAGCGACCAGGCGCTCACGTTCATTCGCCCGGCCAGGAGGCCGGCCGTTCGCTTCAGGCTGGCGGCGTAGCCCGATTGCTCCGCCATCACGCTCGGGATGCTGTGCGCCGTGAAGACCAGCCGGGCGCTCCCGCGTCTCGGCACGGGGACCGATTGGATCGCGGCGTCGGTCCGCTCGGCGAGCGCCTCGATGAACAGGGGATGATCGGACCAGTTCGCGACGTAATCGACCATGGGGGCCGCGTCACCTAGCCGCCTGCGCGCCTCGTCGACGCTCCGGAGGTACACCTCCCAGGATGCGGGGGAGCGGTGCGCGGCCAGGACCACTCCGATGGCGCGGTGCCGTCGCTCGCGCGACATGGCGGCGAGGGTGTCGGCGACGTACGGCTCCCAGTTGCGCATGCCGACGTACACAGGGAAGCTCGGCCCTTCGCGGGACAAGAGCGTGCGCAGCGACTCCGCCTGGGCGAGAGCCAATCTATTGAAAGGGGACGCGCCCCCCACATCCTCGTAGTGGCGGACGACCTCATCGTAGCGTTCCTTCGGGATCGGCCTGCCGCGCAGGACGTTGTCGAGAAAGGGGAGGACCTCCTCCGGTCGCGTCGGTCCGCCGAAGCCGATCAGGAGAACCGAATCGTGCGCGTTCCGGATGCCCACTCACGCGCCTCCCCAGGAATGCACCGCGTCCACCAGGGCCAGAACGTTGTCGAGCGGCGTGTGCGGCAAAATGCCGTGACCCAGGTTGAAGATGTGCCCCGGCCGGCCGCCCACGCGGCGGAGGAGGTCGAGGGTCCGCCGCCGCACCTCCTCGCGCGGGGCGAACAGCGCGGTCGGATCGAGGTTCCCCTGCACCGCAACCTCTCCCAGGGCGTCCCAGGCCCGCACCAGGTCCACCCGCCAGTCGAGACCCATCACGCTGCCGCCGGCCTCTCGCATCAGAGGCAGGAGCGTCGCCGTCCCGGTGCCAAAATGGACGACCGGCGTGCCGGGTGCTATCGCGTCGAGGACGCGCTTCGTGTGCGGCAGGACAAACGCGTGGTAGTCCGCCGGTCCGAGGCAGCCGACCCAGGTGTCGAACAGCTGCACCGCCTGGGCTCCGGCCGCAATCTGCGCGTTGAGGTAAGAGGCGGTGAGGCGCGACAGCTTCTCGAGGAGAGCGTGCCACGCTCCCGGGTCCTTCATGAAGAAGGACTTGGTCTTGACGTAGTGCGTCGAGCCGCCTCCTTCGATCATGTACGACGCCAGGGTGAACGGCGCGCCGGCGAAACCGAGCAGGGGGATGCCCGCCGCCAGCGCGCGGCGCGTCCTGCGAATGGCCTCGAAGACGTAGCCGACGCTCTCCGCGAGATCCGGCTCGCGCAGGCGATCGACGTCCTCCGGCGTGCGCAGCGGGGGATCGATCGACGGCCCTTCCCCCTTGGTGTATGCGAGGGTGAGACCGGTCCCCTGCACCGGAAGAAGGAGGTCGGCAAAGATGATCGCCGCGTCGACCTTGAGGCGCTCGACGGCGTAGATGGTGATCTGCGTCACCAGATCGGGGTCCCGGCATATTTCCAGGAACGAGCGGCTGGCGCGGATCTGGCGGTACTCGCGCATGTAACGCCCGGCCTGGCGCATCAGCCAGACGGGCGTGACCGAGATCGTCTCGCGGCGGCAGGCGCGCATGAACGGACTGTCCTGGAGGGGATCCCGGCCGCGCTCTGCCGGCGGCGCCGGTCGCGGGGAGATCTCGAGGGCGGCGACCGCCCGGGCCGGCGCCGTCGCGGCGCCACCCGAAGCGCGCTGCCCCCGGCCGGGATTCCGATCGGGCGGGGCGCCGTCCAGCGACGTCGGTCCATGGCCGCCGCCCGCTCCACCGCCGCGCCCGTCCCGCTTGGCCTCCAGGATCTCGTGGCAGCGCAGGCTCGCTTCTTTCACCAGCGGTCCCATCTTCGGATGGGGCGGCTCCAGATCGACTGGCAGGCCGTGGTTGCGCAGGCTCTCGCTGGCGATCGGCCCGACCGAGGCCACGACACCCCGGGCCAGCGCCGCCCGCACCCGCTCGTCCAGGCCGCCGTCGCGGGCGACCTGCATGACGTTCTCCACCTGGTTCGCGTTGGTGAACAGGACGACCCGCACCTGGCCATCGGCGATCGATCGGAGCGCGGCCCGGACCGGCGCGAGGTCCTGCGGCAGGCCCCAGCGGTACACCGGGACGCGGGTCACTAGCGCGCCGCGCTCCTTCAACCCCTGTAGGAGCTCGAGGTTGCTGATGCCGTACTCCTGCACGGCGACCCTGAGGCCGCGCACAGGCGACCTCTCGTCGAGCGTGCGCAGGAGCTCCAGCCAGGTATTCGGCTCGGGGACGGTGATCCCGGGGGGAAGACCCAGGGATTTGAGGGCGGCGACCGGCTTCGGCCCGCGGCAGACGCGAGTCACCCGCCCCAACGCCTCGACGATGAGGTCGCGCGGGTGGCGGGTCTCGAGCGTCTCGACCAGCGTCCTGAGGCCGACGCCGGTCAGAAGGACCAGGACGTCCCAATGTCCGGCGAGCAACTTCTCGCCGAAATCGAGCGCCTCCCGATTCGCTTCAAGGGGGATCTCGCGCATGGACGGTGCGACCATCGCCCGGCCGCCGTGGGCCTCGATCAGCCGGGACATCTCCGTCGCCAACCGGCTCTCGAACGCCCCGACCAGAAGACCATCGAATCCTCGCTCTGTCCGGTTGGCGCCCATGATCCTGCTCTCCGGGAGGAGGCTCCATCCTACCAGATGCCCCTTGCGCGACTGTCCGGTGAGGCCCACATTATAGTTGACTTGAAAGTACACATTTAATAGACTGACCTCGTCTCACGGCAGCGGCGAATGGCCTCGGGAGCCTTACGAAAATGAAAGTCTCCGCCCAGGAAGAATACGGACTCAGGTGCATCCTCCAGATCGCCCGGCACCAGAGGAGCGGGCGTAGCAACCCCCTGACACTGGCGGAGATCGCCCGGGAAGAGGGGCTGACCGTCCCGCACGTCGCGAAGCTGATACGAACCCTCCGCAAGGCCGGACTGGTGAAGAGTGTTTTGGGCCGGACGGGCGGCTACAGCCTCAGCAGGACGGCCGAGAAGGTCAGTGTGGCCGAGGTTCTGGCGGCGCTCGGCGGCGGCCGGCTGTACGACACGAGCTATTGCGACCGGCACGCGGGGGACCTGAAAGTCTGCACCCACATGGGCGACTGCTCCATCCGCTCGCTCTGGGGCGTGCTCGAGGATCTCCTGGAGCGCGTGCTCCGGAGGACGATGCTGTCCGAGCTGATCAGCAGCGAGAAGACGATGCACGCAGTCCTGGACGAGCGGGCGCCGGTCGCGTGCAACAGCGGCGTTCCGGTCCATCGCTGCATCGATTGCGGTCAAGGGGGCCGGTGATGGCTTCGAGCTCGACCAAGACGATTCAGGATCTGACGCAGCGGGACTACAAGTACGGCTTCGTCACGGACATCGAAGCGGAGACGGTGCCACGCGGCCTGAACGAGGACATCATCCGCGCGATCTCGGAGAAGAAGGGTGAGCCCGAGTTCATGCTGGAGTGGCGCCTCAAGGCCTATCGCAACTGGCTGACGATGAAGGAGCCGACCTGGGCCAACGTCCACTACCCGCCGATCGACTACCAGAACATCATCTATTACTCGGCGCCGAAGGTGAAGAAACAGGTCGGAAGCCTGGACGAGGTCGACCCCGAGCTCCTGAAGACTTACGAGAAGCTCGGAATCCCCCTGGGCGAGCAGCAGCGGCTGGCCGGGGTGGCCGTGGACGCCGTGTTCGACAGCGTGTCGGTGGCCACCACGTTCAAGGAGAAGCTCAAGGAGCTGGGGATCATCTTCTGCTCCTTCTCCGAGGCCGTGCTGGAGCACCCCGACCTCGTGCGCCAGTACCTGGGCTCGGTCGTGCCGTACAACGACAATTTCTTCGCGGCGCTCAATTCGGCGGTGTTCAGCGACGGATCGTTCGCTTACATCCCGAAGGGCGTGCGCTGCCCGATGGAGCTCAGCACCTACTTCCGCATCAACGCCGCCGACACCGGCCAGTTCGAGCGCACGTTGATCGTGGCGGACGAGGGGGCCTACGTCTCCTACCTCGAGGGGTGCACGGCGCCGATGCGCGACACCAACCAGCTGCACGCGGCGGTCGTGGAGCTGGTGGCGCTCAAAAACGCGACCGTCAAGTACTCCACGGTGCAGAACTGGTACCCGGGTGACAAGCAGGGGAAAGGCGGCATCTTCAATTTCGTCACCAAGCGCGGCAAGTGCCTGGGAGAGAACTCCAAGATCACCTGGACACAGGTGGAGACCGGCTCGGCCATCACCTGGAAGTACCCGTCCTGCATCCTGCAGGGAGACAACTCGATCGGCGAGTTCTACTCGGTGGCGGTCGCCAACAACTACCAGCAGGCCGATACCGGCACGAAGATGATCCACATCGGCAGGAACACCCGCAGCACGATCATCTCGAAGGGGATCTCGGCGGGGCACGGCCAGAACACGTATCGCGGGATGGTGAAGATCCTGAAGGGGGCCCGGGGAGCGCGCAACTACTCGCAGTGCGATTCGCTCTTGATGAGCAGCACCTGCGGGGCCCATACCTTCCCGTACATCGAAGTCAAGAACAGCACGGCGCGGCTCGAGCACGAGGCCTCGACGTCCAAGATCGGCGAGGACCAGCTCTTCTACTGCCGGCAGCGCGGCATCAAGCCCGAGGACGCCGTCAACATGATCGTGAGCGGCTTCTGCAAGGAAGTGTTCCGCGAGCTGCCGATGGAGTTCGCGGTGGAGGCGCAGAAGCTGCTCGGCGTCAGCCTCGAAGGCAGCGTCGGCTGAACCAGCGCAACGTTCGAACGGGGGATCCGCTCATGCTTCAGATCCGGAATCTGCACGCCCGGGCGGGGGACAAGGAGATCCTCCGGGGGATCGATCTGGACCTGAAGGCGGGCGAGGTGCACGCCATCATGGGACCGAACGGCTCGGGCAAGAGCACGCTCGCCAACGTCCTGGCCGGCCGCGAGTCGGTGGAGGTCACGAAGGGCCAGGTCCTCTACCTGGGAAGGGACCTCCTCGCGATGCCGCCCGAGGAGCGCGCCTGGGAGGGATTGTTCCTGGCCTTCCAGTACCCGGTCGAGATCCCGGGCGTCAGCACGCTCTACCTGCTCAAGGCCGGCCTGAACGCCATCCGCAAGCACCGCGGCCTGCCCGAGGTCGACGCGATCGAGTTCCTGGCGCTCATCAAGGAGAAAATGAAGCTGGTCGACATCGACCAGAGCTTCCTGAGCCGCGCCGTGAACGAGGGATTCTCGGGCGGCGAGAAGAAGCGCAACGAAGTGCTGCAGATGGCGGTCCTCGACCCGAAGCTGGCCATCCTGGACGAGACCGACAGCGGCCTCGACATCGACGCCCTCAGGGTCGTGGCCAACGGCGTCAACGGCCTGCGCTCGAAGGAGCGCTCCATGCTGGTGATCACGCACTACCAGCGGCTCCTGAACTACGTCGTGCCCGACCGGGTGCACGTCCTTTACAACGGCCGGATCGTGCGTTCGGGGGACAAGGACCTGGCGCTGGCGCTCGAGAAGAAGGGATACGCCTGGATCGAGCAGGAGGCCCGCGGCATGGCCGCCGGCGCCCCGCCGAGTGCGTAGGGAAGGAGACCCCGTGTCCACGGCACGCGCCGGCATCGAGAAGGACCCGTACCTCGCGGCCTTCGCCCGTCTTCGAAAGGAATCACCGGCCTGGAAGGGCTCCTGGACCCGCCCGCTGCGCGAGGCGGCCATCACGCGCTTCGCCGAGATCGGATTCCCCACCCTGCAGGAGGAGGAGTGGCGCAAGACCAGCGTCGCCCCGATCCTGAGGGTCCCTTTCGCGGCGCAGCCGGCTTACAGCGCAAACGGCTTCACGGCCAAGGCGCTCGAGCGCTACACCTTCGAGCCGTGGGAGTGCACGCACCTGGTCTTCATCAACGGCCACTTCGCCCCCGGGCTGTCGCGTCTGCGACCGCTTCCCGAGGGGGTGATCGTCGAGCCCCTGGCCCAGGCGCTCGAAAAGCGCCGCGACGAGATCGAGCCGCACCTGGCGCGGCACGCCGACGACCGCCACCACGCCTTCGCGGCGCTGAACACGGCGTTCATGCAGGACGGCGTGTACGTGCGCATCGCCGACGGCGCTTCGATCGAGGAGCCATTGCATTTGTTATTCATCTCGACGTCGAGGGGAGAGCCGGTCGTGTCGTACCCGAGAAACCTGATCGTGGCCGGCAAGGGGAGCCGCCTGTCGATCGTCGAGAGCTACGTCGGGCCGCACCACGATCTCTACTTCACCGACGCGTTGACCGAGATCGTGGCGGGCGAGGACGCGGCGGTCGACCACTACAGGCTGCAGCGCGAGAGCGAGAAGGCGTTCCACGTGGCCGTGTTGCAGGCCGACCTCGGGCGCTACGCGCGCCTCGGATCCTGGAACATCTCGCTCGGGGGTGGGCTCGTGCGCACCGACGTGAACGCGCTCTTCGGGGCCGAGGGGGGCGAGGTGCGGCTGGACGGCCTCTACATCACCGGCGGGTCGCAGCACGTGGACAATCACACGTTGATCGACCACGCCAGTCCGGGCTGCACCAGCCACGAGCTGTACAAGGGGGTCCTGGACGACCGGTCGCGCGGCGTGTTCGACGGGCGGATCATCGTCCGCAAGGACGCGCAGAAGACCGACGCGCACCAGACGAACAAGAACCTCTTGGTCTCGGAGGACGCGCTGGTCGACTCGACGCCGCGTCTGCAGATCCTGGCGGACGACGTGAAGTGCACGCACGGCGCGACCATCGGCCAGATCGACGAGGACGCGATGTTCTATCTCAGGACGCGCGCCATCAGCGAGGCGGCGGCGCGCAACCTCCTCATCCAGGCTTTTGTCAGCGAGGTCCTCCACGGCATGCGGATCGAGCCGATCCGCGCGGGGCTGGAGTGCCTCCTGTTCACGCGGCTGCGCAAGGGGCACGGGGCGGGGGTGGAGGCATGACCGTCGCGCGCGACCTGCGCGCCGCCGGCGCCCGCGGGACCAGGGCGGCGTTCGACGTGCGCGCGATCCGGGAGGACTTCCCGGTGCTGCACCAGACCGTGTTCGGGAAGCCGCTCGTCTATCTGGACAACGCCGCCACCGCCCAGAAGCCGCGGGCCGTCATCGACGCGATCACCCGCTTCTACACGCTGGACAACTCCAACATCCACCGCGGCCTGCACGCCTTGAGCGAGCGCGCGACCGCCGCCTACGAGGAGTCACGCGCGAAGGCCCGGCGCTTCCTGCATGCGGCCGAGGACCGGGAGATCATCTTCGTCCGCGGCACGACCGAGGCCATCAACCTGGTGGCGCACAGCTACGGGCGACCGCACCTCGGGGCCGGGGACGAGGTGCTGATCACGGCGATGGAGCACCACTCCAACATCGTCCCCTGGCAGATCCTGTGCGAAGAGAAGGGGGCCCGCCTGCGCATAGCACCCATCGACGACAGCGGCGCGCTCCGGCTCGACGAGTTCGAAAGGCTCCTCACGGAGCGCACGCGCATCGTCTCGGTCCCGCACGTGTCGAACGCGCTCGGGACGATCAACCCGGTGCGGCGCATCGTGGAGATGGCCCATCAGAGAGAGGTTCCGGTCCTGGTCGACGGCGCCCAGGCGGCGCCGCACCTCCCGATCGACGTGCGGGAGCTGGGGTGCGATTTCTACGCGCTGTCGGGGCACAAAATGTTCGGCCCCACCGGGATCGGCGTCCTGTACGGCAGGGCGGACCTTCTGGAAGCGATGCCTCCCTACCAGGGGGGCGGCGACATGATCGCGTCCGTCACGTTCGAGAAGACGACGTACAACCGGCTGCCGCACAAGTTCGAGGCCGGCACACCGCACATCGCGGGGGTGATCGGTCTCGGCGCCGCCATCGACTACCTCGAAGGCATCGACGCCGCCGGCCGGATGGCCCACGAAGACGACCTCTTGAAGTACGCCACGGAGAAGATCACAGCACTGCCGCGCGTGCGGCTGATCGGCACCGCGAGGGAGAAGACGTCCGTCCTGTCGTTCGTCGTCGACGGCGTGCATCCGCACGACATCGGCACCATCCTGGACCGCGACGGCATCGCCATCCGCGCCGGCCACCACTGCGCCCAGCCGCTCATGGACCGCTTCGGCGTTCCGGCGACGGCCCGCGCCTCCCTGGCGCTCTACAACACGCGCGAGGAGATCGACGCCCTGGCGGCCGGGATCGGCAAGGTCCTGGAGATCTTCCGCTGATGTCATCCGATCTGGGCGATCTGTACCAGGAGGTGATCCTGGATCACAACCGGAAGCCGCGGAACTTCGGCGAGCTGGCGGGCGCCAACCGCAGGGCCGAGGGGTACAACCCGCTGTGCGGCGACCGGATCACCGTGTTCGTGGACCTCGAGGGCGACGCCGTGAAGGATATCCGATTCCAGGGCTCCGGGTGCGCCATCTCCAAGGCGTCGGCGTCGATGATGACCGAGACCATGAAGGGCCGGACCCGGGCGCAGGCGGAGGCGCTGTTCCTGGAGTTTCACCGCCTGCTCACCGAGGACGGCGCGGTCCCCGACCCGAAGGCCCTCGGCAAGCTGGTGGTCTTCTCGGGCGTGCGCGAGTTTCCGGTGCGCGTCAAGTGCGCGACGCTGGCCTGGCACACGCTGCGCGCCGCCCTGCAGAACGCGCAGGGCGTCGCCACCACGGAGTGAGACGACGATGAGCGAGCCTGTCAACCTGTCCGGCCCGATCCCCGATCTGAAGCCGGCCACCGATCTGCGCGGGAAGGTGGTCGAGGTCCTGCAGTCCTGCTACGACCCCGAGATCCCGGTCAACATCTACGAGCTGGGTCTGGTCTACGACGTCGGCGTCAACGCGGAGACGGGCGAGGTGAACGTGCGCATGACCCTGACCTCGCCCGCCTGCCCGGTCGCGGGCTCCCTGCCCCCCGAGGTCGAGGCCAAGATCCGCGCCGTCCCGGGCGTCAGCAAGGTGAGCGTCGAGGTCGTCTGGGATCCGCCCTGGACCCCCGATAAGATGTCCGACGCGGCGAAACTCCAGCTCAATATGATGTAGACGGCGGCCGCGCCGCCCGCTCAGCCGACCGACGCGGCTTCCGTGCCGGAGCGGTTGATCGGCGTGCGTTCCGTCCTGCCGAGCAGGCGGTCGGCGACGAAGTTGTCGAAGATGTGGACCATCCACTCGAGGGAGCTGAGGCGTCCCTTGGTGTAGCCGCCCGACTGCGTTCCCTGGAAGGCCAGCTCGCACGCGCGCCAGTCCTGCCGGTTCGTCAGGTCCCAGAAATCGACGGCGTCGGAGGGGTCGAAATCGGGTCGCGCCGTCTCCTTCGCGTCGAACAGGAACTCGCACACGATGTCGCAGCGACCGGCGTCCTGCGGCCAGATGACGTGCGTCATGACGTAGTCCGGGTGCAGGCTGAGGAGCATGTTGGGGTAGACGATGTAGTAGTGGATGCGGCGTAGGTCCTCGGACGGCAGGCCCTCGAACGGCGGCCGGTTGCTGCGGCCGGAGAGGGACATGGTCTGGTACTCGTCCCTGCGCAGCTCCATCCAGCCTCCCACGGTGGCCTGATTGATCAGGTCGATCTCGCCGCTCATGTAGTGTGAAACCTTGTTCAGCTCGGGATGGATCAGGGTGCAGTGGTAGCACTCCGAGTAGTTCTCGCACAGCATCTTCCAGTTGGTGTCGACCGTGTAGTTGACGCGCTTGCCCCGGCGCAGGCCGCCCATCTCGAAACGCGAGAACTTCGTGCCCATCTCGCCCAGGAACTCCATCAGGCCGGGGCCCTCGTTCGAGAAATTGATGAACAGGAAGCCGTCCCAGCGCTCGAGCCGCACTCGATGGAGCCCGTACTCTCCCTTGTCGAAGTTGCGGGCATCATCCATGTGGGGCGCCACGCGCAGCGCCCCGTCGAGCCCGTAGGTCCAGGCGTGGTACGGGCAGAGCAGGTGCTTGAGCCCGGAGCCGGACGGCTCGGATACGAGGCGCGAGCCACGATGACGGCAGACGTTGTGGAAGGCGTTGACGGCGCCGCCGGCGTCGCGCACCACGAGGACGCTTTCCTGGCCGACGGTCCGGGTCAGGAAGTCGCCCGGCTTCTCGATATCCTCATCGCGCCCGACGCACAGCCACATCTTCGAGAAGATGACACGCAACTCAAGGTGATAGATCTGCTGATCGTGGTAGAGGCGGCCCGGGAGGGTCGTGGCCTCCTCGAGCGGCAGACGGATCGTGGCGAGCTCGCGCTCGAGATCAGAAGGACTTGAAGGCTGCGCCGCGAGCGCGAAGGTCGCGCCACCACGAACGGCATCCTTCCCGGGCGTCCTGCTGTCGGCTGCGTTGGCCATGTCCGTCTCCTTCCGCCGGGCGACCGAAATATACCAGCCGCGCGACCGATGGCGCAAGAGAATTGAAACATTGGCTCGCATGTTGAAACCGCAATCGGGTCGCGCGCCGACCGCCCCGGGCGCCGGCGTGCGCCGCGTATACTCGAACGCATGTTCTCGCGACGCTTGAAGTGGCCGTACCCCCCCAACCGCCTGGCGCGCCTCCTCGAGGAGAAGCGGGCGCGCGGCGCCGACCGTCTCGATCTCACCGAGTCGAACCCGACGCGCGCCAGACTGTCCTACCCCGGGGAGGCGATCGCGGCGGCGTTCGCCGATTCGGGCGTCGCGTTCTACGAGCCGTCGCCGCGCGGCCTCGAGGAGGCGCGTGCGGCCGTGGCCGCTTACTGTGCAGGGCGAGGGAGGCCGGTGTCGCCGGACGACATCGTCCTGACGGCGAGCACCAGCGAGGCCTACGCGATACTGTTCAAGCTTCTGGGCGATCCCGGGGACGCCGTCCTGGTGCCGCGCCCCAGCTATCCGCTGTTCGACTACCTGGCGGCCCTGGAAGGCCTGCGGGTCGTGACTTACTCCCTGGCCTACGACGACCGCTGGTCGATCGATCTCGAGTCCATGGAGCGGTCGCTCGACGCGCGCGGCACGGCGCCGCCGCGCGCCGTCATCGTCGTGAACCCGAACAACCCGACCGGCTCGGCTCTGAGGCGCGGCGAGCGTGAGCGCCTGCACGAAATCTGCGGACGCCACGGCGCCGCCCTCATCGCGGACGAGGTGTTTTTCGATTTCCTGGACCCGCAGGCGGTGGAGGAAGCGGCACGGTCGGGCGACCCGATCGTCCCGTCGGAGCAGGGAAGCAACGCGCTCACGTTCTCCCTCGGTGGCCTGTCGAAGGCCTGCGGAATGCCGCAGATGAAACTCGGCTGGATCGTGGTGGACGGCCCGGACCACAGCGTGCGCGAAGCGCTGGAGAGGATCGACCTGATCGCCGACACGTACCTGTCGGTTGGTACGCCGGTGATGCGGGCGGCCCCGCGGCTGTTCGAGATCGGGGCGGGGATCCGGTCCGCCATCATGCAGAGGCTCGAAGGGAATCTGAGGACCCTCATGGAACGAACACGCGCCGGCTCCTCCTCCTGCCGCGTCCTGGACAGGGACGGCGGATGGTACGCCGTCCTGCAGGTGCCCGCGGTGATCCCGGAGGAGGAGCTGGTCCTCGCCCTCCTGGCCGAGGACGACGTCCTGGTCCACCCGGGGTACTTCTTCGACTTCCCCCGCGAGGCCTACCTGGTCCTGAGTCTCCTGCCCGACCCCGCGATGTTCGACGAAGCGCTGCGCCGGATCCTGGCCCGCCTCGATCGCGGCTGAATCCGCCCGCCGCAACCTGAATCCAATCTCCTGGTGACCGGCCGATCATCGTTATCCCTCCCGGAACGGCCGGCCAACCGGTCATGAGAACTTCCGGGCGCGGCCGAAGGCGACGCGCCTTCAATCGAACGATCAAGACGAGGTGATTCTTGAGAAGACTCGCAAGTTTGGTTCTGGGCGTTGTGATCGCGGGCGCCGCGGGGAGCACCGCCTCTCCGGCGCAGACGGTGGACAAGAGAGTGCTGAGTCTTGCGGGGGCCAGGGCGGTGGCGGCGGCCGCCGAGGCCGAGGCGAAGAAGAACAATGCCGGCGGAGCCATCGCCGTGGTGGACGACGGCGGGAACCTCCTCTTCCTGGAACGCCTGGACAATACGTTCTCGGCCGCGGCCAATATCGCCATCGCCAAGGCGCGGTCGGCCGCGAACTTCAGGAAGCCGACGAGCGCGTTCGAGGATGCTATCAAGAACGGGCGCCTGTCCCTGGTCGCCAACCCCGAGCTGCTGCCTCTGCAGGGGGGCGTTCCGGTCGTTGTGGACGGCCAGGTCGTCGGCGCCGTCGGCGTCGCCGGGGCGGCCAGCGCTCAGCAGGACGAGGACATCGCGAAGATCGCGGCGGGAGCGATCAAGTGAGACCCCGCGACGGCCTGTCCAGGAGGAGACCGACGGTCCGCCCGGGGATCGTGGCCCCCGTCGTCCTGCTCACGCTCCTCTCGGTCCCTTCGGGGCGAGCGCAGGACCTGTCCCCGGACGTGACCTACCTGCCGGCCGCCGAGGTGGCGGCGGCGTTTGCCAGGGGCATGCCACTCGTCGAGCGCGACGGCTACAAGGTGCACGCCAGCCGGCGCGAAGGGGTCGGGAAAGCGGAAGTGCACACCGTGGACATCGACATCATTTACGTGCTCGAGGGGGCATCCACCATCATCACGGGCGGGGAGGTCGTCGACCCGCGGACCGTCGCCCCCGAGGAAATCCGCGGCGCGTCGATAAGCGGCGGCACCGTGCGGCATCTCGGCAAGGGGGACCTGCTGATCGTGCCGAACGGCGTGCCTCACTGGTTCAAGGAGGTGACCGGACCGTTCCTGTACTACGTCGTGAAAGTACGGCAGGCGGAGGGCGGACAATGAGACCAGGCCGGGCTCGCCTCATTTCGCCGCTCGGCCTCCTCCTGACTGCGGCGCTCTCCGACGTCCCGGCCCAGGTCACCCAGGATGCCCCCGCGGTGCGGCCGGAGGCGATCGTCGACCTGAGGACCGTCGAAGGGGTTCGCCTCGTGAAGGGCGAGTGGCGGTACAGCGACGCGAAGATCGTCGAAGTCGACCACCGCGGCCCCGGGCCGGACCTGAAACCGTCGGGTCCGCCCAACCGCACGCACGATATCGCGCCGAAGGCGGGCGGTTCGGACTTCGACGATTCGAAGTGGGAGATCATCGACCCCACGGCGCTCGACGGGCGCCGTTCGACCGGCCGGATGTGCTTCGATTGGTACCGCATCAAGGTCACGTTGCCGGAGCGCGTCGGAGGGTTCGAGGTCGCGGGCTCCACGGTTGTCTTCGAGATCGTGATCGACGACTACGCCGAGATCTGGGTCGACGGAAAGCTGCCTCTGGTGCTCGGCCAGGCCGGTGGTCCCGCCGTAAAGGGGTACAACGCCCCAAACCGGGTGGTCGTGGCCCGCAACGCCCGTCCCGGCCAGACGATGCAGCTCGCCGTGTTCGGCATGAACGGGCCGATCTCGAACCCGCCGGGGAACTTCATCTGGGTGCGCTCGGCCACCCTCGACTTCTACAAGGCGGACCCGCCCGGCCGCGCCCGGGAGGTCGACACGGTCGTCACCCGGCTCGACAAGGCGATCGACGACATCGTCCCGAAGGACGCCCGTATCGAAAAACTGGCCGGTGGGTTTCTGTTCACCGAAGGGCCGGTGTGGGTCGGTGACGGCTACCTGCTGTTCAGCGATCCCAACGGCAACATGATCTATCGCTGGTCGCCCGACGGTCAGGTCTCGGTGTTCCGCACCAAGAGCGGGTACGCGGGTTTCGACGTCGGCGAGTACGGTCAGCCGGGATCGAACGGCCTGACCCTGGACCGGGAGAGCCGCCTGACCATCAACGAGCACGGCAACCGGCGCGTCACGCGCCTCGAGAAGAACGGGCAGATCACCGTCCTGGCCGACAGGTACCAGGGAAAGCGGCTGAACAGCCCCAACGACCTGGTCTACAGGTCGGACGGGTCACTGTACTTCACCGACCCGCCCTTCGGTCTGCCGAAGCTATTCGATGACCCGCGCAAGGAGCTTCCGTTCAGCGGCGTGTTCCGAATCTCCGACGGTCGCCTGCAGCTCCTGACGACCGATCTCACCGGCCCCAACGGCCTTGCCTTCTCACCCGACGAGAAGTACCTGTACGTTGGCGACTGGGACCCCAAGAAGAAGGTGCTGATGCGCTATGAGGTGAGCGCGGACGGGACGCTCCGGGGCGGCCGTGTGTTCTTCGACATGACCGATGCCCCGGGGGAGGATGCTCTCGACGGTGTGAAGGTGGACCGGCAGGGAAACGTCTATGTGTCCGGTCCCGGGGGGCTCTGGATCCTGTCCGCCCAAGGGAAAAGCCTGGGAACGATCCGGGGTCCCGAGCACCCGCACAACATGGCCTGGGGGGACGACGACGGGCGCACCCTTTACCTGACCGCACAGACCGGGCTCTACAGGATAAGACTCAACGTGCAGGGCATCCGCCCACAATAAGCAGAACTCGGGACCACGCCCCCGCGGGAGCCGGAGCCTCCGGCCAGGTCCCGGCTATTCCTGCCGCAGAGCGGCCGGATTCGGCTCGAAGTCGGGCTTGGCGCCGAGCCCCGCCGAGACGAGATTGGCGAATCGCGCCAGCCCGGTCAGGACCACGGCCTCCAGGATCTGCTCGTCGCTGAATCCATAGGTCCTGAGGCCCTCGATGTCGTCGCGGCCCACCCGGGTCGCCTGCCGGTTGAGCTTGAGGACGAAGTTCAGGAGCGCCTTGTCGGCGATCGGGATGTCGGCGTGGACGTGGTCCACGGCGATTTTCTCCGGCTCGGGCCCGGACAGGCCCAGGGCGCGCACGATCTCGCAATGGGCCGTGACGCAGTAGGTGCTCAGGTTCGCGGCCGAGCAGACGAGAAAGATGTACTCCTTCTGCGCGCGCGACAGGGCGCCTTCCTGCAGCAGGACCGAGCCGACGAGACGGGTCTCGGCCTCGATCAGGTCGGGGCGCAACGTCTGGGCCCGGTAGAAATTCGGCACGAACCCGAACGCTTTCCGCGCGTTCGCGAAGGGCGGGAATTCGTGCTCGTCGAGCGGCACTTCACGCAGAAAACTCATCGATCCTCCAATGCGGTGCGGATCCTGGCGAGGATCCTTCCGGACACCTCCGGGGGTATTTCGTAGGAGAAGTTTTCGCTCACGATCTTCAGGGTCTTGCGCGTGGAATCGACCAGGACCTCGCAGGTGGAGCAGTGGGCGAGGTGCGCCTCCAGTTCCCGGCGAACCTCGACGGTCATCCCGTCGTCCAGGTATTCGCTCAAATCGGCGAGCAGGTCCTGGCAGCTCAGCACCGCTGACGTCCTATATGACCGCGTCCGGGGGCGGCTCGCTACCGCCCCTGCAGCATGTAGAGTTTGATCCGCTCGCGCACGAAGATGCGCGCGCGGTGCAGGCGCGACTTGACGGCGGCGACGGTCAACCCGAGCGTCGCCGCGACCTCCTCGTTGCTCAGGCCTTCCTGGTCGCGCATGATCAGGACGCTGCGGTAGTCGACCTCGAGCTCCGCGATGGCCCGCCTCAGGTGGCCGCCCATCTCCTTGTTGAGGAGCATCTCGTCGGCCCGGGGGTGCCAATCGGGAAGGGTCGCGACGCGGTGCCCGTCTTCGTCGAAGGTCGGCATCGCCTCGTCGATCGGCACGGTACGGTCGTCGTGCCTCCGGCGGCGCATCTTCATGAGGGCCGCGTTGACCGTGATGCGGTAGATCCACGTCGAGAGGCTGCTGTCTCCCTTGAACGACTTGACGTTCTTGAAGACACTGAGGAAAGTTTCCTGGACCGCGTCCTGGGCGTCTTCATCGTTTCGCGTCAGGCCGCGGGCCAGGCCGTAGACTTTGGCCTCGTACTGCTCCACGACCTCTTCGAAGGCGGCGTGGTCCGCCTGCCTGAGACGCGCCACCAGCCGACCTTCGGCGGAGGGCATGCGAGGCGGCCGCATCCCCGCTTCGGGCTGTTCGATCAGAAGGCTGCCGGTCTCGCCGAATCCCAGGTCCATGTGCGCACCCTCTCCGAATCTGTGCCCAAACCGGGTCTACTCGTTGGACGCCGCGAGACGCAGAAAGATGTCAAACTGATTTTCAAAGGGGGATCGCGCGGTCCCGGAGGGTCAGTCGGGGGAGGGGAGCCGGACCTTTTTCATGATCGAGGCGATCATGCGCTCGGAAACCCCTTCGGGCAGGTCGAAGGAGCGGCTGTCGATGACGATCCTCAGGGTCTTGAGGGTCGAGTCATACAAGACCCGACAGGTGCGGCAATCGGCAAGATGGGCCTCGAGGTCACGACGGAGGGACACGGCGGCCTCGTCGTCCAGGAACTTGGACAGCTCCGCCAGGACCTGATCGCAGCTAATCACGGGCATGGCTCCCGCCCCCTCGGGCGAAATGTGGCGCCAGCGCCTCGCGCAGCATCAGCCGGGCGCGCGACAGACGCGTCTTGAAAGTCGGCCCGCCCAGCCCCATGGCCGCGGCGGCCTCGTCGATGGACAGGCGCTCGATGTCCCTCAGGATCACCGCCAGGCGGTACTTCGCCGGAAGTCCCATCAGCTCCTTCTCGACCCGGGCGCGTATTTCGGCGCGGGAGTACAGCTGCTCCGGGTCCTCGGTCCAGGCCTGCAGGTCACCCGGTCGGAACGGCTCTTCCTCGTCGGCCCCGACCGCGGTCGGCGCGTCGAGGCTCTCCGTGTCTCTGCGCTGCCGCAGGCGCTGCACGCCCTCGTTGATGGCGATGCGCGTCAGCCAGGTCGAGAAGCGGGAGGCTCCCTCGAAGCGGCCGATGTGCTCGAACGCTTTGAGAAACGTGTTCTGGACGCCGTCCTCCGCCTCTTCGTGGTTGCCGGTGATGCCCATCAAAGTACGGTAGACACGGCGGTGATGGCGGCGGACCAGATTTTCGAACGCCGTGATATCACCGCGACGTACCTGCTCCACCAGATGAGTGTCGTCGTCCCCGGGCAATGACCGGGTATCTCCCTCTCCGTCCCCGCGCGCCGACGCGGGGCGCGGACGATCCGTCGTCCCGCCCGAGACGACGCGTTTGGGAGGAAAGTCGGGGATTGTACCCAGCCCCATCTGCAGCGTGTTCAAGAAGTTCGTCAGCGAAGTCATGATGACCGCTTCCAGGATCTGCGTCTCGCTGAAGCCATGCCGGCGCAGGGCTTCGATGTCGGCCTTCGAGAACTCGCGCGGGCGGCGCGCCAGCTTCAGCGCGCAGTCCAGGAGCGCCCCGTCGGCCTCCGGGAGCGCGGCGCGCCGGTGGTCAACGGCGATCTGGTCGGAAATCTCCTCCGGCACCCCCAGCGCGCGCAACATCTCGCAGTGGACCGCCACGCAGTACGTGTTCAGGTTCGCCGCCGAGACGACCAGCAGGATGTATTCCTTGCGCGTGCGGGACAGGACGTCCTCGGTCAGGAGCACCGTCCCGACCATGTGCGCCTCGGCCTCCACGATGTCGGGCCGGAGGGTCTGGGCGCGGAAGATGTTCGGCACGAAGCCGAAGCGGTCGCGGAAGAAGGCGAAGGGTGGAAAGCTCCCCGCCGGCATGTCGAAGGCACGCAGGAAGGGCCCCGGTGTGTCGTGTCCGCCGACACCGGGCCCGGTTCCCGCCGCGGTGCCGAGCCACCATCGGCGCGCCGGCCGGACATCCCGCGGCTGGAAGTCCGGCTCGGCCCCCAGTCCCGTCGACAGCGTGCAGAGAAACTCGGTCAGGGCGGTGATCAGGACCGCCTCGAGGATAGGCCCGTCGGCGAATCCGTGCCGGCGCAGGGCGTCGAAGTCGGCGCGGGAGATCGAGGTCGGCCGGCCGCTGAGCTTGCAGGCGAAATCCAGAAGGGCGACGTCTCCGGCCGGCAGACCCGCCGCACGGTAGTCCGTGGCGACCTGATCGATCCTCTCATCGGGCACGCCCAGCGTCTCCAGCAGGTGGACGTGCGCCGTGACGCAATAGATGTTCTCGTGCGCGGCCGAAATCGCAACGAGGATCGACTCCTTCTGAATGCGTGTCAGGGAGGCCGTTTTCAGCAGCAAGGCGCCGGCGACGCGCGCCTCGGATTCGATGGCGCGCGGCAGAAGCGTCTGGGCGCGGAACAGATCGGGTAGGAAGCCGAGCCCCTGCCGGAGCGCGAGGAAAGGCTGGAACGCGTCGCCCAGATCGACGTATGGGAAGAAGCTCACGGCACCTCTGCCCGAGGACGATCGTTCGGCCGCCCCCGGGTCCGGGATCATCGTCGTGCGAGATGCCTGAGGCTACTCTGGCGCCCGGCGACGCGTCAAGCCGCCGCACCGCCCCGCCGCACCCCCCCCGTCCTGTTAGGGAATCCCCCGCGTGTTAACCGGAGGGTTGAAAGTTCGGGTCCTACCTGGGGAGCCAGAACTCATCTGACCCGGTGTTCGAGCTGACGCCAGCAACCGCAGGCGGACACCGGGTCGCTCTTCTTGCCTGTGATTGGAAGCAGCTGATTCGAGGTCCCGGCGCCGGGCGTCGTGTTCTACGTTCTGATCAGCGCGTCTGACAGTCGGAATCGAAAAAGGGTGGCCTGCTCTTGGTTAGGTCGTTGAGCCACTCGGGCTCTGTATACCGGCCCCCGTCCGGGCACCCGCCGAAGGAATCGACAACGACATAGCGACCGTTGACCATCATCAGCAGCCGCGTGTCCATCATCCCCAGACCCGCCCGCATCTGGCTCCTGAGGATCGGCCATCCGGAGCGAGTCGGGAATGCGATATCAGGGCGGTCCGCATCCACCTTCACACCAAAGTCGGCGAGCTCGCGATAGCAGCCGGCGTAGGTTCCGTATAGACGGCAGTCGCAGCCTCCCTGCCCGCACGTCCCAATCATTGCGTCCACCACGTGCCCGTTGCCGAGATCGACGGAGTTGAAACGGACCTCGATCTGGTCCTCACCGCCCTCCTCGTCGCCTGTCCCGGTTTTCGTGGCAATTTCCTCCAAATTCTTTCTCACATCCTCGAGGTACGCCTGCGGCAGGCAGGGACCCGGAGACGGCCGCTGGCGGTTTCGCAGGGCGGCTGCCACAGCGTCCCACCCGTCGAGCGACAAGGTTTCGGCGGCCGCTTCTCCGCTCGCCGGAGACTCGCCCCGCGGGTTGAAGGCCCGGACGCGATAGGTCGCGCGCGTGCCGGACACGAGCCCATGCTCGACAAAACGCGTCTGGTTTGGATTGGCGAAGCCGATGCGCGCGTATTTTCCTTCGGAAACTCTTTTCTCGACGACGAACCCGTACTCGTTGTCGCTTTCGTCCCGCCAGTCGATCTCGATCGCGAACGGCGAGATGCCCCGGGCTTTCGCGTCGACAGTGCCAGACATCCCACGGTTCGAACGCTTCGATCACCTGGGGAGCCAGAACTCATACTTCTTTGGAACGGCGGGTCGCAGGTTGACACCGGAGCGCTTCACTTGGTCCGCTTCCGTCCGGCACCCTGGCGACTCGCCCGCTCGATCGCTTCTCGACAGCTACGCGGTGGGCGTCACTTGCGCGTGCACACGTTGTTGACGCACATTTCGTGGCGGCCGCACGTTCCGCAATCGACGGTGAGGCCACATCCGTCGGAGATCGAGGCGCAGTTGAAACCCTGGCCGGCGCATGTCGTCGGCACGCAGTTTTCGGGCACGACCGTGATCGTGTCGCTGTACGACCGGGAACCCTCAGTGGCGGTGAGGGTGACGGTCGTTGTCGTCGCCACGGGTGCGGTCGTGATGGTCACGATTTCCACGTTGCTGCCGGCGGAAATAGTGACGCTCGGCGGCACGCTCGCCACCTCCGGGTTGTCGCTCGAAAGTGCGATCGTGGGGCCACCCGACGCGGAGACGGCGCTCAGCCAGACCGACGCGATCGAATTGTTGCCACCGGTCACCGGGTCGCCGTCGACCGATAGCTGGCCGAGCGTCTGCACCGGCTGGGCCGGCGGAGGTTCCGGGGGCGTCATCGCGAGCCAAGCGAGTCCCAGCCGGTGGCTGAGGAAGATGCCGCCCTTCTTGATGGGCACCGGGATCTCGATGCTCGTACCGACGGCGGAGAACTCGATCGAGGGCAGGATCGAGGTCGCCACGTGGAATGGTACCGCGGTCGCGCCGGTCGGGATCGGGAAGAAGCCCGTCGGAAAGGCGGTCGCCTGGGAGTTGCTCGAGCCGACCAACGCGTCGGACCCCGAGGGCGCGGGAGAAGGGAGAGAGAGCGTGCCCTGGGAGGCGCTGCCACTCTCGATGAGACCCGGGCTGAGCGCGATCGGGTAGGGGCCGCTGCTGGCGCAGGCGTCGTTGAAGGCGAAATTCCTGGACATTTCCGTCTGGCAGCCGGCCGCCAGACACTCGGCATTGAAGGTGCACGTCCCAACCGTCCCTGGGTTGGGCCCATCAAAGCAGGTATAAAGGATGCCCTGCTCGCCCGAGCTCGCGGGGAAACTCCCGCCGCAGACCGTGCCGTGCCGCTGCGTCGAGTCGTTCCGGATGTCCGCCGGCATCGGCTGCACGGTCACCGTCAGCGTCGCCGTCTGGGTGCTGCCGTTGGCGGAGGCGGAGATCGTCGCTGAAAATGAAAGCCCGCTGTAACGGCGGTAACGGACGTTCGTGGCCACCGTGAAGGTGGCGCTGCCGGTTCCCTCGCCGACGAGGACCGTTGGCCGCGAAGCCGCGAGGCCCGGGTTCGAGCTGGAAAGCGCCACCAGCGTCCCGCCGGCAGGCGCCAGACCGTTGAGCGTGACGGTGCCCGTCGAGGTGCCGCCCGTACCACCGGCAATCGTCGACGGACTTAATACCAGGGAGGCAACGGTCGGGCCTGTCTGTCCCAGCGCCACACTGAAAGCGTAGCCGAGCACGATACAAGGAATCACCCACAGAATCCATCCTCGCGGCTTTTCCATCGGGCCCTCCTTGCTGCGCACATGAATATACCATCAAGATTGCGTCACCGCTCTATTCCAGTCGCCCAAGTTGAGAGACCTACGGAAGTGCATAAACCATGTTCTGCAACCGATGGTCCTAGTGCCGCCCTCCATCCGTTACGGTCAGCGTCGCCGTTTTCGTAACACCTCCCTGCGAGCCTGTGATCGTGACGCTCGTGGAGTTCGACACCCGGTTGGTCCTGATCGTGAACGTCGCGCTCCTCGCGCCTGCGGCGACCGTCACCGTCGACGGAACCGATGCCACGGACGAGTTGCTGCTGGAGAGGTTCACCGTCGTGTTCGCCGACGCAGTGGCCGTCAAGGTGACCGTCCCTCGAGAATCATCCCCTCCCGAGACGCTCGTCGGGCTCAATGTGAGCGAGGACAAGGTGACGCTGCCGCCGCTGACGCAGACGTTGTTCGTGCACGTCTGGCCGCTCCCGCAGGTGCCGCAGGTGAGCGTGCCGCCGCAGCCGTCGGAAATCGACCCACAGTTTTTGCCCTGAGCCGCGCAGGTCGTCGGCGTGCACGTGGCCCCGCACACGTTGGGCGTCCCCCCGCCACCGCACGTCTGCGGCGCGCTGCACGTCCCGCAGGTCAGTGTCCCGCCACAGCCGTCCGGAATCGACCCGCAGTTCTTGCCCTGAGCCGCGCAGGTGGTCGGCGTACAGGAGGAGGCCTGAACGGTGAGCGTGTCGCTCAGGGAACGCGGACCCTCTGTGCCGGTGATGGTGACCGTGGTGGTGCTCGCGACCGGAGACGTTGCGATCGTCACGTTCTCGACGTTACTTCCGGGGGGAATGGTGACGCTCGGCGGCACGCTCGCCACCTGCGGATTGTTGCTCGTCATCACGATCGTGGGTCCGCCCGATGTCGAAACGGCGCTCAACCAGATCGAGACGAGCGAGTTGTTGCCACCGATAACGGGGTCGATATCGACCGACACCTGGCCGAGGGTGGGTATCGGCTGGGCCGGCGGAGGATTCGGAGGCGTCATCGCGAGCCAGGTGAGACCCAATCGGTGGCTGAGGAAGGTGCCGCCGCCGCTGATCGGCACGGGGATCTCGATGTTCGCTCCCACCGAAGAGAATTCGATGGACGGCAGGATCGAGGTGGCGACACGGAAGCTCGCGTTAGTGGCACCGGTGGTAATCGGGAAAAAGCCCGTCGGGAAGGCGGTCGTCTGGGAGTCCCCGGCCCTAACCATTGCGTCGGAGCCCGACGGCGCGGCGGAGGCGAGGAGCAGTGTGCCCTGAGCAGCGTTTCCGCTCTCCAGGTACGCGGGGCTGACGGCAACCGGGAAGGGTCCGCTCGTGGCGCAGGCGTC
>QHXX01000073.1 GCA_003223135.1 Acidobacteriota bacterium
ACACGTACTACCTGGTCGCCTACCTCCTGAAGGAACCTGTGCCCGCGATCGTCCTGACGGCGGTCGGCGCGTGGGCGCTCCTGCGTCCCGGCGCCCTGCCTCGGATGGACCGGGCCTTCCTGTTCCTGCCGCCGGCATTCCTGTTCCTGGCCTACTCGCTGTACTCCGACAACCTCGGCTTCCGTTACATGATTCCCGCGCTGCCCTTCCTGCATCTGGTCGGAGGGGCCGGACTGGCGTTCCTGCTGAAGGAGGGCGGCGCGTGGCGGCGGGTGTGCGCCGCGCTGCTCTCTGTCTGGATGGCCATGGCGGGGACCGCCATCTACCCCGACCACCTGTCGTACTTCAACGAGGCGGCGTGCGCGTCGACGGCGCCCTCCCAGGTGCGCCTCGACGGTGGCTGGTACTGCGGGCCAACGTGGCTCGACGACAGCAATGTCGACTGGGGACAGGGCGCCAAGCAGTTGAAGAGCTGGCTTCTGGCGCACCCCCCGCAACAGCCCCTGCGTCTCGGGTATTTCGGCAGCATGGGGCCGGATCAATACGGCATCGAGGCGCTCGCGGTGAGGGTGGACGACCTGCAACGGACACCCGCGCCGGGCCTGTACGCCCTGAGCGCCCACATCCTGGCCCGCGCCATCGGCACCCTGCGCGGTCAGTTCGGCAACGGGCCGGGGAATTGGCTCCTGCACGCCCGCCCGGTGGCCGTCGTCGGGCACGCGTACTACATCTACGACATTCCGCAATCTCCGGTTCGATGAGCAGGCAGAGACCGATCGCTCTCGCGATCCTGTTCGGTGCAATGGCCACGGCGCGGGCGGAGAGCGGGCCCGGCGTACTTGAGACGGCCGCGGCCCCGCGCGCCGAGGCAGCGGCCGGCATCGGACGCTTCACAACGGTGGTCCACGGCTGGGCCTTCCTGACTTCCAACCGCCAGGGGGGCCGCTCGGGCGACCAGGACTTCGAGTCGCAGAACCACGTGATGATCGTGTCGTCGAGGCCTGTGGGGAGCTGGACCCTCACGCTTCTCGGCACCTTCACCGCCGAGCCGATGACGGTGCCGCGGCAGGGCGCACCCGAGCTCTTTCAGCGGGGCGAGACTTACAAGGACGTGCTGCTGGTGGATCGGCAGCACGCGCACGATCTCTTCGTGGAGCTCGGCACGCTGTGGAGTCGCGGCTTCGCGAAGCGCTCGCGCTTCCGTCTGTACCTGGCTCCCTGGGGCGAGCCGGCCGTCGGACCGACCGTCTATGTGCACCGGCTTTCGGCCTCGGCCAACCCGACGGCGCCTCTGGCCCATCACAACCAGGACTCGACCCACATTTCGGCGGACGTCGTCACCGCGGCCCTGGACATGGGGCCCGTGAGCGTTGAGGGCTCGGTGTTTCACGGTCGCGAGCCGGACGAGAACCGCTGGGACATCGAGCAGGGGAGCCTCGACTCCTACTCGGGCCGTATCTGGATCGGGCCGGCGAGAGGACTGCGCCTGCAAGTGTCGGCGGCCAGGCGGGAACATCCGGAAGCCCTCGAAGAGGGCGACCAGACGCGCCAGACGGCGTCGATCGAGTACGAGCGGACGACGACCTCAGGCTTTGTGGCCGCGGCCCTGATTTCCGGAAGAAACCTCCTCGAGGGCGGCCACGAGGAATGGGGCAACACGCTCGAGGCGACCTGGAAGTTCGCGGGGAAGAACACGGTCTACGGGCGCGCCGAGAAAGTGGACCGGGACCTGTACGAGCTGGTCAACAAGAGCCAGAGACCGGAGACCACACCCGAGCGCCGCACTTCCGTCGACGCCCTCACGCTCGGCTACCTGCGCGACCTGGCGCTTCTGTCGGAGGCCGAGACGGCGCTGGGGGCGGGCGTGACGATGTACCGTTTCGACGACAGGCTCGATCCTGTCTACGGGAACCGCCCGCTATCGGCCCAGGTGTTCGTCCGATTGCGTTTTGGATCGAAAGGGGCGGAACACCACCATCACGCGGCGCTTCCGGGCGTACCGGCTCGGGGTGCCGCCGGGATCGCCAGACCGGGCGGCAGACCGGGCGTCTGAAGGGCGGGTTCCCGCTGCCGGAGTCGTCGGTCACGCGAATCGGATGCACCCTGTGGGCAGGCTCCTGGCGGCCGCGTGACGCGGGGCGCGGTCCCGGGTGCTAGACTATGCGGACTTTGGCGGGGGACGCCACGTGAAACAGAAAGGGTTGGGGCGGATCGCGGTCCTGGGCGCCGGAAAGATTGGCGAGAGTCTCATCGGAGGACTCATCGACTCGGGGCTCGTGACGCGCGATCAAGTCGTGGCCACCGCCAAGCACCCGGAGCGCCTGGAGGCGCTCCAGGCGCGTCTCCGGATCGAAACGACGCTCGACAATGCCGAGGCGGTGCGCGGGGCGTCGGTCGTCATCCTGGCGGTGAAGCCGCAGGCGATGGAAGAGGTCCTGCGTTCGATCCGCGGGCGCGTGACGCGCCGCCAGCTGGTGCTGTCGGTCGCCGCCTCGGTCGACACGATGTTTATCGAGAAACGCCTCGGGCCGAAAGTACCGGTGGTGCGCTCGATGCCGAACACTCCGTGCCTCGTGCGCCAGGGGATGACGGCCCTGTGCCGCGGGCGTTTCGCCGACTCGCACCACCTGGACGTCGCTCGCCGGATCTTCGAGCCGCTCGGGCGTTGTCTCATCCTCGATGAGCGGCACATGGACGCGGCGACCGGCCTGTCGGCGTCCGGGCCGGCCTACATCTACGTGGTCATCGAGTCTCTGGCCGAGGGTGGCGTCAAGGTCGGCCTGCCGCGCGATGTGGCGACGATCCTGGCGGCCCAGATGGTCCTCGGGGCGTCGACCATGGTGCTGCAGACGGGTGAGCACCCGGCGAAGCTCAAGGATATCGTCACCACCCCCGACGGGTGTACGATCGACGGCCTGCTCGAGCTGGAGGAAGGAGGCCTGCGGGTGACCCTGATCAAGGCCGTGGTGCGGGCCACACGGAGGGCCGCGGAGTTGATCCACAGTTGATCACCTGAACGACCGGTTTCTGGTATCCTCTGCCCCCTTCGAGAGAGGAGGTACAGAGGCGGAGTGGCCGAGGGATTTCGATGTCTTTTTCCACAACCAAGACGACACGGGACACGAGGAGGCACATCCACACTATGAACAGACGCTGGAACATCATCGCTACCGTTGCGCTGGTGATCGTCGCCGCGGTCGCCTGCGCCAAGGCGCCGCAGGAAGACGTGGACGGCGCCAAGGCCGAAATGGAGAAGGCGCGGCAGGCCCAGGCGGAAACCTTTGCCGCGAACGAGTACCAGGCCGCCGACCAGGCGATGAGCGCCGCGGACGCCGAGATCCAGGCCCAGAACGCAAAGTGGATCAAGAACTACGACAAGGCCAAGGAGCTCCTGGCGAAGGCCAAGGAAGAGGCGGCCAAGGCGGCGACGACCGCCGTGGCCAACAAGGAGCAGGCCAAGAAGGACGCCGAGGCGGCGATCGCCGCGGCCGACACCGCCCTGCAGACGGCCGAGGGGAACCTGAAGGTCGCCCCGATGACCAAGGACTCCAGGGCCGACCTGGCGCTGTTCAAGAGCGATCTCGAAACGTACAAGGGAACGCTCGAGCAGGCTCGCCAGGCCTTCGCGTCCGAGGACTACAAGAAGGCGCTCGAGAGCGCCAACTCCGTCAAGGAGAAGGCCACCTCGATCGCCGATCAGCTCGAGGAGGCCAAGAAGAAGAGAAGTGGAGCGCGCCCCAGGGCGTAAGAACGTCCTCAGCGGTACCCCGGCCCGCATGAGGCGGGCCGGGGTCCTGCTTCCAGGAGTGTCCGTCCCTCGAAGTTTCGCGACCTCCCGCGTCGTCGTTGTTTCCGCGTGTCCTCGGCTGGTTCTGCTCTGCATCGTCCTGGCCGGCTGCGGAGGTCCGCCCCTGGGCGACATCGAAGTGGCGCGGGATGCCATGGAGCGTGCCGCGGTGGCGGAGGGCGTGGCGCGCGCTCCCAACCAGTGCGCCGCGGCCCAGTCGATCCTGGTGCGCGCCGAAGCCGAGACAAGGGTGCAATCGCGCCGCTCGGCTTTGCGAAGGGACTACGATCAGGCGGCACGCCTCGCCCTGGAGGCGCGCCTGGCCGCCGAGACCTGCGCCTTCCAGGCGGGAGCGGCGCGGGCGCGGACGCGCGAGAGGGCACGGAAGGCGCTCGCGGATCTGTCCACCGCGTTGCCGCGCGCGGCCTCGCTTTCGCGGCACGTCGGGGACTCCGACGTCGCCGAGGATCTGGTGCAGGCGGAGATCGCTCTGGGGGAAGGAAAGGTCGCCTTCGAGAGGAGCCAGTTCGAGCGGGCGGAGGATGCGGCAGAGCGTGGTCGCGCCCGGCTTGCACAGGCGGTCTCTGACATCAATCGCCTGTTCGACACCTACGCGACGAGCCCCCGCCGTGCCGACTGGAGGCGCTGGGTGAAGGATACGCTGCGCGACAGCGCGCGCACGGGCGAACCGGTGATCCTGGTGGACAAGCTGCGCCGGGAGCTCCTGCTGTACCGCGGCCGGGACGAGCTGGCCGCTTACCCGGTCGACCTTGGAATCGGCGGGCTGAACAGCAAGATCCGGGCGGGGGACGACGCCACACCGGAGGGGCGCTACCGGATCACGGAGGTGCGAGGCCCGACGCAGACGCACTACTACCGCGCCTTGATGCTGGACTATCCCAACGCCGACGACGTGGCGCGCTTCCGGAGGCTGAAGCGCTCCGGTCGCGTGGCGCGCGGCGACGATGTCGGCAGCCTGATCGAGATCCACGGCCACGGCGGCCGCAAGCGGGATTGGACGAAAGGGTGCGTGGCGCTCGACAACGACGACATGGACAGCCTGGTGCCCCGGGTGCGCGTCGGAACGCGGGTCACCATCGTGGGGACCATCCCGGAGGAGGTCCTTCCATGAGCCTCGAGACTCCGGGTGGCAGGCGGCCCGGCCCGGGACACATCCGCCGCGCGGGGTTCTTTTTCGTCACGGCGCTTCTGGTGCTGGTCCTGGCCACCATCCTCTACCGCATGCACTTTCTGCGGCTCGAGGCCCCTCCGCCCGACACCACGCCTCTGACCCCGGCCGAGCAGAAGGAGTACCGCGCGTTGCTGCAGCGGGCCGAGTCGCTTCAGAGCCAGATTGCAGTGCTCCGCCCCACGGGCACCTACATCGTCATCGATTCCGGCCGCAATCTGCTGTCGCTCTATAAAAACGGCGAGAAGGTGCTGGAGGCGGTCTGCTCGACCGGCAGCGGCCGGGCCCTCGCGGATCCGGTCCGGCGTCGCCTGTGGGTGTTCGATACGCCGCACGGCGAGTTCACCATCCGCGCCAAATATCCCAATCCCGTCTGGATCAAACCGGACTGGGCGTTCCTGGAGGAGGGAGAGCCGATACCGCGCGATCTCGCGGCCCGTCTGGCGCCGACGGAGCTCGGAGCCTATGCCATGGACCTGGGAGAGGGCTATCTCATTCACGGCACGCTCTACGAAAGGGCGCTGGGGCTGAGCATCACGCACGGTTGCGTTCGTCTCGGGGACCGCGACCTGGAAGCCGTGTACAGGACCGTCCGGATCGGGACGCCGGTCTACATCTTTTGAAGGATGCCGTGATGGGAACGAGACGTGCGCGCGTTGTGACATCGCCTGGCGAGCGCCTGCGCCCTGTGCTCCTGGCGCTCCTGGCGCTCCTCGCGGGTGCCGCCATCGACTCGAAGGCTGCGCCGGGCGCCGTCCGGGCGAGCGCTGCGACTCGGGGCGATCTCGATCTCCTGCGGCGGCGCGTGGCAGTCCTCGAGAGCGAGCTGGCTCTGGCGCGTTCCCGCAAGACCTACCTGATCGTGGACGCTCCGGGAAAGCGCCTGCGCTACGGCCTTCTCGGCATGACGGTCCGCGAGATCCCCTCGACCGCCATTTGGATGGACGGTCTAAGGCTCGCGGGCGAGGAGGGTCCTCCCGGCCCCCTCGCGCTGGCCGCGATCGTCACGCTCAAAGAGAAGGAGAAAGACCCGCGTCTGTCCCCGCTAACGCCGGAGCAGATCGAAGCCGGCGCGGCGGACGAGAACGTGGCGGACGCCCTGCCGCCGGAGGCCCCGGCCGACTTCGACCTCCAATTCAAGCAGCCGATCGTCCTGCGCGTCGAGGGTGTTCCCGAGAAGAAGACCGCCTGGACGGGGGCGCTCGGATGGTGGAGCCGCCTGTGGCCGAGCGGGAGCGGGAGCGGCGTGGTCCTGCGCCTCGCCGTCCACGTCGACGAGACGGCGGCGCGCGAGATTTACCGCTCCCTAGTTCCGGGCGAGCCCATGCTGCTGGTGGCGCCGATCGGTTATCGGCTGCCGGACGCCGGCCAGGAGCCGCCACGCAGCGTCCGACCGGGCCGGCCGGCGAGGCCGCCGGTGTTGCAGCCCGGACCCTCCCCGCAGGGCGTGCCGTTCCGCATCCCCCCGCCTGTCTCCGAAGCGACGGCGGACGAAGCGGGCCCCGCGAGCGACGGTGCCGAAGGTCCCGCGGTCGAGATGGCCCCTGCACCGCCGGCCGAGGCGACCCCCGAGCCCACACCGCCTCCTACTGATCCTCCTGCAGGGGGCGCTTGATTTCGCGCCGGGCGGGCACCATGATCCCCGGGCCGCACGCCCGAGATCGTGCTCGAGAGGAGTCGTAATGCCCCTCGCCGTGGCCGAGACCCAGGAGCTGCAGGAGGACCTCCTGTCGATCATGGACAGGAAGAACCACTGGGCCTGGCCGCACCTCAACGAAGGACATGCCACCCGGCCGCAGCTCCTGCTGCATTTCCAACAAGAGTTGGACGTGTACGTGCGTGACTTCCCGGTATTCCTGAGCCGCGTTCATTCGCGCTGCCCGCACGCGGAGGTGCGCCAGGACCTTGCGGAGAACCTGTACGAGGAGGAGACCGGCAAGCTCAGCAAGGGGGTGCCGCACCCGGAGCTGTTTCTGATCATGATGGAGGGCCTCGGATTCCCGCGCGCCCGCTTCAACGGCATCGATCTCCTGCCCGAGGCGGCGGCGTACAGGGCCTGGATCGACCAGGTCACGACCCGCCGCCCCTGGATCGAGGGGGCGGCCCTCGTCACCATCTTCATCGAGGGGAGCGTCGAGGACCGCCGCCGCATCAGCGCTCCCGAGCCGGAGGACCCCGTCGACCTGGAGGCCGAGCTGCGCCGGAACGCCCTGGTCAAGCACTACGGCGTCGATCCGCGCTTTCTCGATCTGAAGCGGGCGCACCACATGGTCGAGACCGGGCACCGCAAGATGGCCTGGAAGATGGTGCTCGATCACGCCGATTCGCCGCGCGTCGCCGACCGCATCCGGCGCGTCCTGTCCCGCAGCCTCGATCTGTGGCACCTGTACCGCGACGGTGTTGCTCGCGCCTGCCGCATCGAGCAGCCCTCGGGATCCTCTCGGCGATCCTGAGTCGTCCCCGGGGCCGGGTGGTGGGGCACGCCGCGTCGTCGCTCATGCTCGCTCGCGCCTCGCGTCCCGTAGCCTCCCACGCGCATGGCGCGGCTCGAAATCGCGCCGCCGCGGCGTGCCCCACCACCTCACCTCCGCGAGCTCTCGAAGTTCGTCGTGGTGACCACGCCGGGCCGGGTCTCGGCGTGCGAAGCTCTTCGCCTGGGTGCAACACAATCCGGCTGTGCCGTGCTGCTGACATGACCGCGTGCATCTTGTGGCGGAGCCCCGCAGGTGGCGGGCCGCAGCGCGGTGCGGCGATTTCGAGCCGCGCCATGTGGGTGGGAAGGGTACGGGCCGCGAGGCGCGAGCGAGAGCGAGCCGCATTGCGCTGCGGCACGCCCGAGGGAGAGGAGACGCGCAGGAGCTCGATCGGATTGACATCCGCGCACGCCTCGGGTAGGTTGTGGCCGCTCCAACCTGCGGGGCCGTTCCCGCGGGTCCCACCAGCGAAACCCAGGGAGGTGTCCGCGATGCGTATCGCCTGGAAGGAGTGCGTTGCGGAGTTGATCGGGACGTTTGCCCTGTGCTTCATCGGGGCCGGTGCCATCTGCACCGACGCCCTGACCAAGGGCCAGGTCGGCCTCATCGGCATCGCCATGGCCCACGGCCTGGTTCTGTCGATCGCGGTGTCCTCGACCATGGCGATTTCGGGAGGACAGCTCAACCCGGCCGTCACTCTCGCGCTCTACGCGACCGGTCGCATCAAACAGTGGGAGCAAGTGGCGCAGCTGATCGTCTCGCAGCTCGTGGGCGGAGCGCTCGCGGGCTTCTTCCTGACGTGGATTTTCCCGAAGGCGGTGTGGGACAGGGTTCATCTCGGCACGCCGATGCTCGGTTACGGCATCACCCCCCGCGCCGGGATCTTCATCGAGGCGATCCTCAGCTTCTTCCTGATCTTCGCCGTGTTCGGCACGGCGGTCGACGCGCGCGCGCCGAAGCTGGGAGGGTTCGGAATCGGCCTGACCATCGCCTTCGACATCCTGATGGGCGGGCCTTTGACCGGCGCCGCGATGAACCCGGCGCGCTGGTTCGGCCCGGCACTTGCCTCCGGGTATGGGAGCAACTGGTTCGTCTACGTGATCGGACCGATCCTGGGCGGAGTTCTGGCCGGGCTGGTCTACGACAAGTTCCTGAGGAAATAGGCTGACGGGACCGCGAAAACGGGCGGTGCGGCGCAGGTCCGGCCGCACCGCTCAGGCGTCCTCGCGGCGCGCGTTCTCCACTTCCAGCCAGCCTCCTTCGTCGAAGAACCCGAATCGTCTTTCCAGCTTCACGTAAAACCTGCGCGTTCCCGACAGGGCCTGGAGCGGCACCTCCACGATGCCGCCGCGGCGATCACCCCTGAGAGCCGCCCCGCCGGTTGTTTCGTCGGTGAGAAAATCCTTTACGTCGGCGCGGCCGCGCTTCCAGCGCAGATCGAACAGGAGGCTCCGCCGCTCGCCCGGGGCGCCGGTCGCCAGGTGGAGCGTCGGGCGTCCGAAGGCACCGAGCCTCGGGTGCAGCTCGACCTCGAGCTTCAGGCTCTCCGTTCCCAGGAGCACGCGGCGAACGGGATGCAGGCCGTCGCCGGCCGGCACGGGCTCACCCGGAAAAAAGATCTCCGACCGGTCGGCGAACGACAGGAACTTGCGTTTGTGGACTGTGAGCTGGGTGGCGTGACAGCGGATGGCGCGACGCTTGCGGTCCTTCTCCTTCTCGCTCGGGTCGAACCGCAAAGCGCCAGGGCCATCCGCCGATCCTGCCCGGGCCATTCTCGGGGAGCGGTGGATCAGATAGCTCAGGAGCCGGGGTCGTAGCCCGGGATCGACACGCACCACCGCAAGCCGCGCCAGGACCGCCAGGGCACTGTGATCGGGGTGAAGGTCGAAGAGCGAGGGAGCGATCAGCAGCGTCGGGCGGCGGCCGGCGAGGAGAGAAACGATCCGGTCGACGGCCATCTCATTCCCGCACAGCACGAGACCGGTCATCGCCTGGTCGGGAAGTCCAAGAAAGACGGCGTCGGCGGCGGGAACACCCAGCTCCGACAGGGCGGCAAGCGCCTCCTCTCGCCGCCGCCGGCCGAAGCGGGCGCAGTCGTCGGGGCCGACACGCCATCGTCTTTCGACCAGACGCTGCGTCCATGGGTTGTTCTCGCCGTCCGTGGCGAACGCGACCATCGCCCGCCCGCCACGCGCCAGGGTGCGCTGCAGAAGGCCGCCCGCCGACAGCGTCTCGTCATCGGGATGCGGCGCCAGGAGGAGCACGCTCTCGCCAGATCCCGGACCGTCCCAGGTCACAGCACCTCCCCGGTCTCGCCGAAGGGTGAGAACCCCCGCTCCGCCGCCTGCGCCCAAATCACCGCCAGGGGCCCCGGGCCCGTCTCTGGGATGAAGACATGCCGGCCGGGTCCGAGATCGCGCGGCCCGTCGTACGCGCGGCCGTCGAGGGTGCCGTGCGCCTCGCCGCGCCCGGACACGACCGCGTAGCGCGCCGGGATGACCACGTCGAACGCCAGCGGCCCTGCCAGATTTTCCGGGGCCGGGTCGAGGATACGGCCCGCCACGCGCCAGGCGCCGACCACGACGTAATTATCTTGAAGGAACCGGCGGGTCCGGGGCGGGAACCCGCCGATGTCGGCCGGAGCGACGCAGGTGCGCGTCGCGACGCACCGCTCCGGGATCGTGTCTTCGATCAACCCGCGCGCCATGCGTTCGAGCGTCATCGTCTCCAGAGCATAGTAGAAGGGGCGATTGCGGAAGATCGCCTGTCCCTTCAGGTCGAGGACGTAGTCGTCGGGATGGGTGAGGGCCAGGACCTCGGCGAGAGGCTTTTCCTGAAGCGCCGCACCGCGCCCGGTGATCGGCGACAGCCCCGGCAGGACGGCGAGCTCGAGCGAAGCGAGAATCGCCGGGACGAGCGCCGCCCGAGGTGCGATCCAATTCCACCGGCGTTCGCCGCCAGGAGCGCCTGCACCCCGGTGGGCCAGGAGACACCCCGCCAGGAGAACGGTGAAGAGCGGATAAAACGGCAGCAGATCCTGGCGCGTGTGCACCGGCCAGACCGTCGAAAGTAGGAGATATTGGGATCCCGCCAGGAGGAACAGAAAGGCGACGCGGACTCCGTCGCCTGGGAAGCGCCTCATGATGACGCGGGCCGCGCAGAGAAGCAAGGCGAGTATCGGAAGGAGGAGCGCGGTCCGCTTCGAGGTGCCCCAGCGCCCAACCCCTGGCAACAGGTTGTGCGTCACGGTGCAATAGAACAGCTCCCGCAACGCCCCTCTCGCGGCGAAGAACAGGACAAGCGCCGAAGGCGGCAGGGCGAGACCGCCCAGGGCGGACAGGGTGTAGGCGAGGGTGCTTTGCCGCGAGGCGGCAGCGGGGCGGGGCGCAAGCACCAGGAGTGCCGCGGAGGCGATCAGAAGGGCGGACAGAAGCATCACGGTCTTGAGCGAGACCAGAAGGCAGGCGCCGAGGAGGAGTCCGCCGCAGAAGCCGCGCACGACACCGAGCCCTTCTCCGAGGAGAACGACGATCGCCAGGATCCAAAGGGCGGTCCACAGGACATCGGTGCGATACTCCAGCGACTTGAAGAAAAACGTCGGGCAGAGCCCGCAGAGGATAGCGGACCAGAGGCCGGCGCGCCTCCCGAACAGGCGTCGTCCGATCAGGAACGATCCCAGGAGCGTCGCCGCAAAGAATGGGATCATCGCCAGCCGCATCAGGACCAGAATCCGCGGGGTCTCGCCGATGAGCGCCACGAGGGGGGCGCTGAGCATGTGGAAGAGGGGAGTGTGGTTGTCGAAGACGTCACGGTAGGGAAG
>QHXX01000074.1 GCA_003223135.1 Acidobacteriota bacterium
TCGCGCCCGCTCCCTGGATGGCGGCGATGGCGCTGTCGAACGCCGCCACCACCTGGGGCGGCGCGCTGTCAATCCCTTGCCGCGTCACGCCCACGTGCGCACCCGCCAATCCGTTGGGATCGACGAAGGCGGTATAGTCGGCCGGAAGGGCCGGGCGCGTCCGGCCTGTTCCCTGCCACCCGAGCGGCACGCCCGAGGTCGCAGGATCGCGCGGATCAGGCGTGCGGCTGGCGACGACGTTGAGAGCGGCGGCCGCATCGGTCACTGTGCGCGCGTGCGGCCCGACGGTGTCCTGCGTGTGTGAGATGGGAACCACGCCCCCTCGGCTGGTGACGCCGACGGTGGGCTTGAGGCCCACCACGCTATTGACGTTGGCAGGACAAACGATGCTGCCGTCGGTCTCCGAGCCGAAACTGATCGCCGCGAAGTTGGCCGCCGCGGCCGCAGCGGACCCCGAGCTCGAGCCGCAGGCGTTGCGATCGAGCGAGTACGGGTTGTGGGTGAGCCCGCCGCGCCCCGACCAGCCGCTGGTCGAGAAGAAGGAGCGGAAGTTGGCCCACTCGGAGAGGTTGGTCTTGCCGAGGATGACGGCTCCACCGGCGCGCAGTTTCGCAGCGACCGTCGAGTCGCGGATGGCGGTCTTCCCAGCCAGCGCGAACGAGCCCGCGGTGGTCTGCATCCTGTCGCCTGTGTCGATGTTGTCCTTCAGCAGCACCGGGATGCCGTGCAGCGGTCCCAGCAGCTTGCCTCTGGCGCGCAGGTTATCGGCGTTCTGCGCCATCGCCAGGGCGTCCGGGTTGACCTCCAGGACGGAATTGACGCCGGGCCCGTTCTGGTCCAGCGCCTGGATGCGGTCGAGGTAGAAACTCGTGAGCTTGACGGAAGTGAGCGTGCCAGCCGCCATCTGCGCCTGCAATTGCGCCACGGTGGCCTCGTTGAATTCCGTGGGTTGCGCCATCGCGGATGTCGCGGCGAGCGCGAGGAGTGCGGCGATGAATGTGCGTGTCATGACGTGCCCTCCGGGGTGGGGAAAGCGGATGCGGCGATGAGCGGTTTCATCCGCGGCCATATCTGCGGAGGAGATGTGAGGGGCCCTGGACGACCTCTCGGACCTCCTCCACGTTGCCTTGTCTACGTTGAGGCAGACACTACGCCCCTTGCGAGGGGAGTGTCAATATCGGAGACGGGTCGCGGCTGCCTTGCCTTCCCGGGGGGCCGTGGGCCCTCCGGCCATCAACTGCTCATCTTGCCCGATGGCAGACTGCAGGTGATCATTGCCCCTCCGGCCCGACCCGAGCATTGATCGCAGGCCGGGGGGACCGTGGCGGCGTCGAGCGCGTCCCTCGGGCCTGGTGTTCCTGACCCGTCGCCGTACGTCCCCGGACCGCAGGTTTTAGGACTAAGGCGCCGGCTTGACGCCAATCGGCGTCGGCTCCGTGTCTACGGTGCCAGGAGTCATCATGGCGGTGCGCCGCTTGGCGTGGATCGAGTAGACGTTGTCGTAGCACGCGAACCCGTGCTCCGCCACATCGATGTCGACCCGCAGCGGGAATCGCTCGTCCCCGGGTGCGCCGAGGGGAACGAGGCCGCTGTCGAAGCGCGTCGGGCCCTTTCCGCCCTCGATGAGGTCAAGGATCATCCTCTGGGTGCTCCCCGCCGGGTCGGCGATGGTGGCGGCGCGGGTCAGGTACACGCCGTATCCGTTCACGAGTGTCGCGGTACTCAGCGTCAGGGTGCTCGCGTCGCGGACCGCCCAGCGAATGTCGAGGACGGCGTAGTCGATGCCGGTGTCGGAGGCACGCAGTGTCAAGAGTCCGAAGCGTCCGATGAGCGGCCTGGAGACGATGGCGCAATCACAGGGCCCGTAGCATCCTTCGTTGTAAGACGAGCCCTGCAGCGAGTAGGGGACGATTTCTCTCAGGAGGACGGGGGCCGCCGATACGTGGAACACCGTGTCGTGGCAGACCATGTTGTTGATCGAGATGGTCAGATTGATCTCCGGGAACTCGGCGCCTCCCAGGACCAGGCCGCTGTCAAAGTGCTGCACCGGGCGATCGCCGACCACGAGGTCGAGCGCCAGTTGGTGCATGAGGGCGAACTCCCCGCCGATTCGGTAGGTCCCCTTGCCGGTGACCCTGAGATCGAGGCCCGGCAGGAACCAGTTCACGTCGGTGATGTCGTACACCCTGAACCGGGGGTCGAGCGCGCCGGGCGTCATCCGCCAGGTGCCGATCAATGCGTCGCTGAAGTGTGCAAAACAGAGACAGGGATCGAAGCAGCCTTCTTCGAAACTGCTCCGTGGAGTCAAGCGGTAGATCTGGTCCGGCGTCGACGAGATCGTCGTCTGCGCCAGCGCCAGACCGGCGGGCAGGAAGAGCAGCAAGGAGAAAACCATGAGGAGAGTCGGGCGACGTGTCATGGCGCACCTCTCTTCTAGGACTTCGGTTGGCGATAGCCCCATTCTGCCACAGGACGGTCGCAACGGCCAACCCCTCGTATCGCGAGAAAATCAGCGACGAGCGTCGGCGAACGGGAGGGTGTCGGGCAGGACGCGGACCGCGGTGGTCAGCTTGAGGGGCGGGGCGTCGCCGCCCGGATAGGTCAGCTCCACGAAGAACGCCGTCCAGCCGGAGGCCGGCGCGGCCATCCTGGCGACGTAGTCGCCGTCCGGCTGCGGCGCGATGACGGTGCTTCGCCATGCCGGTCCGAGCGTCTCGAGACGGAAGTCGCGCGCGTCTGGGTTTGTGGCCTGCCAGAGCCTGACCTCGGTCGGAACCTGGGGGCCGCCGGCGCGGACGCGGATCGAGCCGTCCGGCTCGAACGTCCATGTGAACTCGGGGCGCGGCGCGCCTTTCACGATCGAGCGGTAGAACGCCAAAACACTCTCGTCCACATCGGTCTGGCGCAGCGAATGATCGGCGTTGGGAACATATCGCAGGTGCTTCTCTCCCCGCAGATCGTCGAAGTAGAAGCGCGACGAGTCGGGGACGAAGAACTGATCGCCGGTGGCGTTGATGATGAGCTTCGGCATGGTCAGTCGGGCGCGGTACTCGTACGGGTCGACGATCTCCCGCAGCCGCCGCATTTGCGGCGTGCCGAACCAGTCGGGGATCCCCATCTCGACGTACGATTGGATGGCCGGCGCCCAGAACCCGTAGACGTCGTGATGGTGCCGGAAGGAGGTCTCGACGTTCAGGAGATCGATCACCATCGGGATGATCCCCACGACCCGCCTATCGGCGGCGGCCGTGGTCCAGGTGGTCCAACCCCGCTTCGAGGCGCCGGCGACGACGAAGCGGCCGATGCGCGGGCCGCTCCCGCCACGCTTTTCGAAGTAGGCGGAGACCGTGTTCATGGCGCGCACGGCGCTCTTGGTCATCGGCAGCCTCGGCAGCCAGACCGGGTCGCCGCCACGCAGGAATTTGCTCCAGGCGAAGGCGATCAGCCGGTCCTCCCTGCGGGGTGCGCCGGAATCCCCGGCGAACCGCAGCGGCTCATTGGGGACCATCTTCAGTTCGGCCACGACGCTGCCGGTGGTCAAGGCGATCCGCGCGTAGGTGGAGCGGATCTCCTGGGGCGGGGCGTCGTCGTTGTTGCCGCCGCCGATGAAGAGAAGGGCGATGTCGCTCGTGATCGTCCCGGGCTCGACGATCGTCAGCCAGTGCCACCACGTCGTGCGGTCGACGTCATCGGCGGTGAGCCAGGTCTGGGAGGTCATCTTCAAGACGTGCGCGACGCACCCTTCCCCCTGCAGCTCGCGGACAGGCTCCCAGGCATAAGCCGGGTCCGGGGCGGCGACGTAGCGATCGAGGGGGGTGGCATCCGCCGGAACGTCCGGCCGGAGCGGTCCGCCGGCGGCGCAGGCCGGCAGGAGCAGGACCGCGACGAGGAGAGCCGGGGCGAGCGATGGGCGTTTCACTTCAGAAGAAGAGCCCCCTGATGACGTCGATGAGAGAGTGCGTGATCGCCGCAGCGGTCACCTTGCCGGTGCGGTTGTAGACGATGCCGTAGGCGATGCCGGCCACCGAGGCGATGGTCACGTAGCGCCAGTCGAACAGCGGATGGTTGTTGAGGTGGCTGAATCCGAAGACAACCGCAGTAACGAGAAGCGCCGCCACGCGTCCCCGGGCGGTCGGGGCTGCGCGCTGCAGCAGATTCTGCAGCAGCCCCCGGAACAGCACCTCCTCCGGCAGCGCCACCATCAGGCTCTTCCCCAGGATCATCGGAATGACGAGGGCCGCGGCGGGAAGATGCGGCTTGAACGGCACGAAGCCGGTCGCCATCCCGAACACCAGGGCGAGCGGAAAGAACCACGCGAACGCGATCAGCGCCTGTACGACATCCGGCTTCCGCAGCCGGAAGGTGAACCCGATCCCGTCGATCGGGCGGACCACCAAAAAGCAGAACAGGGCGAGGTTCATCGCGAGAAGCTGGCTGAGCGGATGCGTCGGGGACGGGATGCCGGCATGGGCTGGTTGCCACGCGCGGGCGAGAGCCGACAGCTCGACGGGCAGGTAGAGGAAGGCGACTGTGAGCAGATCGTAGCGGTTCGGCCGCTCGCCTCGCTGCACGGCGAAGGAGGCGAACAGGATCGGAAACGCGAGATAGGCCGGGATGAGCAGCGACTCCGGTATCCTCAGCCGGCCGGGGCCGAGTCCATAAAGGATATAGACCGCCAGCAGCATCGCGGGGAAGATGAACCGGCTCTTCTCGGTGCGCTCGCGCAGCCACTCCAGGTAGTGCCGCGACGTGAACAGAAGGTACGACAAAAGCAGCAGGCCGAAGCTGACCACTGTCGATGCCAGGTCGAAGCGGCTGACCGGGATCGAGGCGAGGACCACGAACGCCCCGACGCTCATGATCAGAGTCAGGTAGAGCGCGTAGCGGATTTCGGCCGGGGGGCGGGTGATGGAAAACGGCTGCGACGGAAGAGCCATGGTCCTCCTGGGAACAATATTGTGACGCGCGGTCAGGTTGCCGCCCAATCAAGATAGGAACATCTTGGTGAACATGCAACGACCAGCCGTCATCCGGGCCCCGGCCGTCCTCTGGCCGCTTTTCGAGATCGCGGCGATGTCCGCCCTCCTGATCTCCTATATCTGGGGCTGGGAGGGCGCCTTCGAGCGTGACTTCACCGTCTGCGTCATTCTTTATTTCGGCATCGGCCTCGCCTCGCATCTCCGGGCGGGGGAGCGCCCGGCCGATCTCGGGATTCGGATCGACACCCTCGTTCCCGGGGCCCGCGACGCCCTGGTGGCGACGATGGCGATCGGCCTCCTCCTCGCCGGCGCCGGGGCCCTGCTCGGCAGTCTTAACTTTCCGCCCCTCGCCCTCTGGCCCCGCGCCTTGCGGGACGGCATCGTGTGGGGATTCATGCAACAGTACGGCCTGCTCTGCGTCTACTACCGTCGATTCTGCGAGCTTCTCCCCCGGCATCGCGGCGCTCCGCTCCTGGCCGCAAGCGGAGTGTTCGCCCTGCTCCACCTGCCGAACCCGTTCCTCACCCTCGCGACCTTCGGCGCCGGGGCCCTCTCCTGCTGGCTCTATCGCCGCACGCCGAACCTGCTCGTCCTCGGTGTGATGCACGGGGTCGTCTCGTTCCTGATCGTCCATTCCCTGCCCGACACCATCACCATGGGGATGCGGGTCGGGCCGGGATTCCTTCATTTCGTGCCGGGACCATAGCGAGCCGGGAGCCGCCGGGTCGCTCCGCCGGAACCGTGGCGAGTTAGAATCCCTGACAACTCAACATCAGCATTCCGTGGCGTCGATCCATTGTTCCGCTCTGGCGGCGAGGCGCGCGGCATGACAGTGGAGAATCGGATCGTCGAGAGCGCGCGGGCCGACGCCTGTATCGTCGGCGGCGGGCCCGCAGGTCTTCTGCTTGGACTTCTCCTCGCGAAGCGTGGCGCGCGCGTCATCGTGCTCGAGGGGCATCCGAACTTCGATCGTGAGTTCCGGGGCGAGGTCCTGCAGCCGAGCACGTCGCGGCTGCTCGATCAGCTTGGGCTTCTCGAGTACATCTTCGCCCAGCCGCACCTGAAACTGACCGATGGACTACTTCGCGTCCGCGGTCGCGTGGCGGGAAAACTGGATTTCAGGAAAATCTCTCCCGAGTATCCTTACGCCATCTGGATGCCGCAGCCGATCTTTCTCGAGGCACTCGCCAAGAAGGGGGCCTCGTTCCCCGGCTTCACCTGCTGGATGGGCGCGCACGTCAACGAGCTGGTCGAGGAGAACGGCGTGGTCGTCGGCGTCAGGGGAAAGCGCCACGGGAAGGAGCCGTTCGAGGTCCGCGCCGACGTCGTGGTGGCCGCCGACGGCAGGTTTTCGGAGGTGCGCCGTCTCGGCGGCTTCGAGACCGAGTACGAGTCTCACGACTTCGACCTCCTCTGGTTCGTCATCGACCCGCCGCCGGATTTCAAGAAGACGATTTATTTCTCGTTGGGAACGATACCTTCGGTGCTGATGCTGCCGAAATATCCCAACCAGATCCAGGTCGGCCTCCTGCTCCAGAAGGACGAATGGAAGGAGTGGAAGAAGCTGGGGGTCCCGGCGTTGGCCGAGCGTCTCCGCTGTCTCGACCCGGTGTTCGCGGATTTCGCCGGCAAGCTGCGTGATTTCACGCCCTTCTTCCCGCTGGCCGTGATCATCGCGCTCGTTCGGGACTGGGCCCGGGACGGTCTTCTCCTGATCGGCGATGCGGCGCACACGATGAGCCCGGCCGGTGCGATCGGCGTCAACGTCGCGCTTGCTACCGCCGCCGTCGCCGCCCAGGAGATCTATCCGCGCCTTGGCTCCGGCCCGATCCCGCGCGACGCCCTGGCCAACGTTCAGCGCCTGCGCGAAGCCGACGTCAGGAGACTGCACGCCCTGCAGCGCGGCGTCGGGCGGGTGCTGCAGGGAGCGGGACGGCGCGCATCGGTCCTCCGATGGGTCGCGCCGATCATGCTGCCGCTAATCGCCCACACCTTCATCATGCCGCGTCTGCAGCGGCGCCTGTTCTTCGGCGTCCCGTTGCCGCCGCTCGACCCCGCCTTCGGCTTCCGCTCCGAAGCGGCGTCGCCGGCGGCGGCGCCCGCGTCAAGATAGCCCCGGGCTTACTCGACAAACGACTTCAGCCGCGCGAGCACCTGATCCCACTGCCGGGAGATGACATCGAGGGCCCGCCGCGCTTCGTCGAGCGGCTCCGGTTCGAGCTCGAAGAGGTTTTCGCGTCCCCGGCGAACGCCCCGGACGAGGCCGGCGTCCTGCAACACCCGAAGATGTTTTGTGATCGCCTGGCGGGTGAGCGTCGAGCCCTCCGTGAGACGCGCGATCGAGACTCGCGATCCTCGACTGAGCTTCGTCAGGAGCTTCAGCCGCGTCGCGTCTCCCAGGGCGGCGAATATCGGCGCGTTTCTGCGCAGGTCGCGACCGCCGCTTTCACGGCTTGCTGGTGACATGGGCCTCGATGTTCTTCATCTGCTCGGTCCAGCCGCCGCTGTTCATCCGGAACGCCTCATCGCGCCGCGCCGCCGGGATCGAGTCGAATCCCGACTCCGTGACGACCAGCACCGTTCCCGCCGGCGTCTTTTCGAGCTTGAACTCGACCAGCGTGGGCGGCTCCTTCGAGTAGTCCTTCTTCGGATCCACGGCGTACGGGTGCCACGTGAAGGAGAACTGCCGCTCCGGCACCATCTTCTGGACCTCGACCTCCATGGTCACGTGCTCGTAGCCCGGGTAGGTGATTCTTCCCCGGGTGGTTTTGCCGGGAACGAACGGTCCCTCCAGTTTCACCCGGAACCACTCTCCGAATTCCCTGTGGTCGGTCAGCGCCCGCCAGACCCTGGCTGGAGGGGCTTTCAGCTCGATCCTCTTCTCGATGCGGTCGGTGCTCGATGTGTTCATATGCAACCTCCTGGTTGCACAATAGCACGCCCACCGGGACAAGGCAAGCGAGGTTCTGTGAATACTTCGCGAGTGTTCGGGGCGCTTGACCTGGTGCTGACGCGGTTCAGCCCGTCGATTCGCGGGTTGATCGCGTCGCAAGAGTGAGCAGGATCGCGACGACGATGGCCTGGGCGAGAGGGAAGAGAGCCTGAGACAGCGACATGACGATCAACATCGCGCCAATCACCGGGGCCAGGAAGTCCCTTCCCTGAAGGACCAACCCGACGACGACCCCGCCCAGCGCCTGGAGCACGACCGGGATGACGAAAGAGAGGACCCACCGACCGAAGCCGCTGTGTCGCCACGGACGCATCAGGAGGAGAGACATAAGGGTGAGCCCGATATTGATCCCCAGCGCCGGCAACGAACCATCCTTGCTTTGAGCCAGGAGAGTTTGCCCTGTCTCCGACGCCCGCTTTTTGCCCATCCGCTTCTGATGGTAGGCGCCGACGACAGCCAGCACCTCTTCGCAGTACCGCTCGGACTCCCTTGTATCGAACGTCAAGGGAGGAGAAGCCACGCCATTCAGGACGAAGGACGCCCGGTGATCGGGCAGTCCCGTTCCGACGGACCAGAGCATGAGATTCAGGCCGTCGAAGAGATAGTACCTCCGGCATTCCAACAATTTGTCGTCGACCTCATAGCTGCACGGATCCAATTTCGGCGAGAACGTCACCCCTTCGGCGGGCCAGCCGGCAATGACGAACAGAACGTGCATCTCACGGGCATGGGACTCGTTGAGAGCATAACCGAGCGGGATCGCATCGACGACGGCGGGAGACGTTCCGCGCGCAACCTCGAGTTGGCGGCTCACCTCGGCGCCCGTGAGCACGAAGGGGCGGCTCGACTCTCCATCCCGGGACACGGTGATGTCGATGGCTTGATCCGGCGGTCCGGGAAGAATCGAGTGGTCGACCTCGAACGCCACGACGGCATCGGTGAACGCGTCCCACTGCGGCCGGGTGAACGAGTGCGTCCCGATCGTCGTGACCGTGGCCGCCCGAGAATCGGCCGCTACGAACGACTTGAGATGGCGTCCGACGATGAGGATCGTGTCCGTTCCGGGATTCCGCCTGAATGTCTCGATGGGCTCATGGTCGATCAGTTCAGTCTGCTTGCGATAACCGGGCAGGACGAGAACCCTCTGGATCGTCGGGGCGGGATACGAGGCCACGATCGCGTTCATCGCTGGCTCGGAGGTCACGATCTGAAGCGCCAGGCTGACGCCCGGTCTGATCCAGTAATACGCCAGCGCCGCGACCGCCGCGACGATAAGGACTGCCCGCTTTTTCATTGTGGCGAATCGACCCCCGCTCCAAGATAGGTTGTCTCCGCTGCCTGTCAAGTTGCCCATGCGCGCGCAACCTCCCGTCGAGCAGCCGGGCGCCCTTCGTGGCAGAAGGACGGCCGGCGTGGACCCGGGCGACGCCGTCAGGGGTGTCGATCAGTGTCACCGGAAGGCGCGTCAGGCGACGCGCTCTTCCCGATCGGCCCGATTCGCGCGCGTCGCCCGGTTCTTGGGGAAAAGGGCCGAGATCCAGCGTACGGCCCAGTAGAGGCAGGTCATGTAGATCATCACGGGGAGGGCGACGATCGTCAGGACCCCGAGCCACAGGAAGCCGATCGGGACGCGCACCAGCCGGTCGGCCAGGCTCAGAGTCCGTCGCGGCCGCCGCGACGGCGCTCCTCCTGTGCGGGTCGCGTCGTCACTCATCATGGTGCGCGATTTTATCATTCGCGCCTGCCACATTCAGTCCCATCCCTGTCCCCGCGGGCTTGACGGCCCGAGGCGGCCGATGCTACGCTCCCGCCCCTTCCGAACACGAAAGCCCTGGAGGCGGTGGATGGGTAAATCCGGCCAGTTGAAGGCGAAGGTTGACAGGCTCGAGAAGAAGCTCGCGGCGAAAGGCGCATCTCTGGCGGCCGACAAGCAGCGCGTGCTGCGCAAGAAGCTGAAGAGGTTCCAGCGCGCGTGGCGGACTGCCCTGGCGCTCGAGAAGAGATCGGCGGAGATGGGGAAGGGCGCCAAGCCTGCGGCCCAGGCTGCCGAGGAGAAGCCAGCCGCCGCCCCGCCGGAGGCCGCGACCCCGGCGACCTAGGCGCGGGTTCCGGCCGTCGCGGCGGCGCGCCGCGGGCGGGTCGCATGAGGCACGACATCCCGGTCCACGTATCGGGCCGTTCACCGACATCCCACTTGACGTCTCAATTCTAATGCAGATGAGGAGGCTTCCGAATGAACGCTGCGCGCAGGATGGGCGTCGCGACGGCCACGACACTGGTCGCGGTGGTCCTCGCGGGGTGCACGAAGAGCATCGACGAGATCATCATGAATCCCAGCGACAAGGACGAGGTGATCGCGAAGCTGCTCACCGATGACGTGGCCAAGCGGGACATCATGACCAAGCTGGCAGCGAAGGACGACACCAAGCGGGAGATGGCCGAGACGCTGCTCGGCGACACGTCGATCAAGGCGCTGGCGGTGGACAAGCTCGTGGCCGACGCGACGACCAGGACCCCTCTGATCCAGAAGCTCCTGGCGGACGCGGCGTCGCGCGGGGAGATCATCGCGGCGCTGACGGGCGACGAGGCCTCGCGCAAGGAGCTGCAGGAAATCCTGAAGAAGCCGCTGCCCAAGAAGTAGGCGGGTCCCCTAGAGCGCGTTGACCTGGACGGCGTTCGAGATCGCGCGGTGGCCGGTCGCGTCCACCATGGTGAGGCGGACGCGGTAGGTGCCGGGCCGGTCGAAGCGCATTTCGTGCGCGTAGTTGAAGCCGTCCTGGGTGCGCATGAACGTGCCGGTGGAGCAGAGAGGCTCCTGCGGTTCGGCCGGCGCGTTGTTGCGGTCGGTCCGCCCCGTCATCGGGTCGTCGGCGCCGGGGCGCGGGCTGGCGAAGTCGGCCTGTATCACAACGTCCCTGCATAGCTCGAGCCGCGCTGGCTCGGCGCTCCCCGGCACCTTCCCGTACAGGGAGACGGTGAAGGGAACG
>QHXX01000031.1 GCA_003223135.1 Acidobacteriota bacterium
TCCTGCCCCGGGTTCCAGATGGTTGGGCAGTTGTCGCAGGTGTCGGGGAAGGTGTCCCGATCCAGATCCGGACCCGGGAGCCCTGCGTCGACGAGGCCATCGCAGTCGTCGTCGATGCCGTTGCAGATTTCGACGGCGCCAGGGTGGACCGCGGGGTTGGCGTCGTTGCAGTCGGAGGCCGCGCCGTATCCGTCGCCGTCCGCGTCGAGCTGGTCGGGGTTCCAGTTCGCCGGGCTGTTGTCGTGCAGATCCATGACGCCGTCGCCATCGGCGTCCTGATTGTCGACGTTCGCGACGTCGGCGGGGAACTCGCCGTCGAAGGTGATCACGCTCTCGCTGCACGTTCCGGTGCCGCTTCCCGCGCAGCAGGCGGCCGGCGTCCCCGCTCCGGTGCAGAAGTCGTTGGCCACGCCCGGATTCGTGGCCCAGAGAGATTGCAGCGACGCGCGGCTGAACCGGAAGGCGCGGACGCCGATGGGGGAGCCGGGGGGAGCGCTCCCGGCGGCCAAGGCCGCCGAGCCGGGGAGCAGGTTGTAATCGCCGTGGGGCCGGTCCCGGTAATCCATGGACGGCACCATCGTGATTCCCGGCGCGCTGGTGCAGTCCGAGGCGACGGCGTAGTCGCCGCCCCACTCGGAGGTCGTGGTGGTCTTGAGCGAGTAAATGGTCCCGAGGATCTCGTCCACTCCCGGAAGGGTTGTGCACCAGACGGCGGGGCCGTCATTGTTGAATAGCATCGCCAGGTCCGATCCCTGGACCGTGATAGCGGGGCTGATCGGCGCCTCGTCCTGATCAAAACTCAGGCCCCTGATCGGGACCGAGGGGGCGCGTCCGTCGCAGGTCAGGTGCTCGACGCGCGCGTCCCAATCGGCGTCAAGGCCGCCCCCGCCGGAGAGGTTGAAACCGTCGAACTCGACGCATCGACCGTCGCCTCCAAACCCCGGATAGGAGGCGAGAGACACCACGACGTTGTCCAGGGCGGTCGTCGCCGTCCGGTTGTTGTTGTCGCTGGCCTTGATGTAGCGAATGCCGATCCGGCCGCAGTGATTGTTGCCCGTGCAGTCGGCGCTCGACTGGATGCTGCTCTCGACGCCGAGGATGTAGTTGCCAGCGGCCTTGATGGCATTCACGATGCCGGTCGCGACACCTGTCTGCCCGAGACCGTAGTCGCGGATGACGTTCGAGAAGTAGCTGCCGCCCTCACCCCCGTCAGCCACCATGTGGCTGACATAGTTATGGGTCAGACCCGCGCCCTGCAGCGACGTGGGCCCGAAACTGCTGTTCACCACCCAATTGTGGTGCAGTGAAGCGCCGACGCCGCCCATGCCGAGGGTGAAGCCGAGCCAGGCCGGACTCCCGCCGGCGTTGTAGTCATAGACGACGTTGTAGGCCGCCTCGCCACCGCGGCAGTCGTCGGCCTGGAGCCCGCCGCACTCGTTGATCCCCGCGAGGCAGGAGTCGAACAGAAGATTGCGCAGGAACTTGCAACCGGTCGCGGGCAGGAAGGCATTCTCGTTCAGGTGCGCCCCGACGCCCTGGTTACGGTAAAAGATATTGTCCACATAGGCGACGTTGTCGGCACTCCGGTTCCACGAGACCGCCGCAAGCGTGGAGTTGGTGTCCCCCTGAGTGTTCGGCGTGACGTCGTGGAAGGCGGACCAGCGCACCGACCAGTCGTGGGCGTCGTAGTAACGAATACCGTCGATCTGCGGGGCATAGTCGTGGAAATTGACGTACTCCAGGTCGGGCGTCGCGGCGCCGGCCTTCGTCATGAACTCGACGGCGCTCGTGGTGAAGCCGGCGGGCGTACCGGCGTTGGCGATGTTGACGGCTTTGAAGGTCGGCATCGGGTCGTTGCCAGACGTGAGGTCGCCGAGGATCCGATAACCGTTGCTTCCTGCATTCTGAAAGATCCAGGCGTCGTAGACGATGGCGATGCGGTCGTCGATCGCCGGGATCGCTCCGGTGCAGGTGCCGGTTTGGGCGCCGGTGCAGCAGGCGTAGGGGATCTTCGGGCCGGTGCACGCCGAGACCGCGTAGGGCGCAGGTTCGCTGTGCCGGCTCAGAGGCGTCGCGGGGCAATTGCCCCGGTTCATTCCCGTGCAGCAGGCTGAGGGCTGACCGGCCGCCGTGCAGAAGGCGTTGCGGTTGGCGTGCGGCGTGAGACGCTGGCCGCCGCTCCTGTCGTTGCCGCTCGTCGCGTCGACGGTATCGGTGCACACACTGAATCCTCCCGCCGTAATCCTCCTGATTTCGAACTGCCGGTTGCGGGCCCTGCCGCTCAGGAACACGACCCGCCCCGTCCTGTGGGCCACGGGCTCGCCGCTGTCCGGCGTGATCGTGAACTCGCGCCCGGGTGCGCCCTGGCCGCAGTCGACCGGGTTGGCCGGGTCATCGGCAAGCGCTGCAATGGCGGCTTCGTGGACCTGTCCCTGAATGTCCAGATTGAAGCCATCATTGACCATGAACACCCGGGGTGCCGTGACCGCGCTGAATGCGAGCCGGTGCCCGGCCCTCATGCGCAGCGCGCCTCCCGCATTCCCGGTCAGGTCGCCGCCGACCGTGAAGGTCCTGTAGCCGTTGAGATCGCGCCCCACCGGAGACTCATCGAAGACCCACGTCCCGTCGATGGTGGTGCCGCCGCAGTCGAGGTCATCCGTGCTGAGGACGACCGTGGTGTTCGCGGTGATGACGCAGGCGTCGTGTTTAGCCCTGGCCGGCACGTGACCGCAGGTCCAGGTCCCGGGTGTGTTCCAGTCGCAGGGCGCGGTCGACGTGCAGGCGGCGATCGTCGCGCAGGTCGCGGCTCGCGCCTCGACCGCAAGGAAAGAGAGGAGCAGTCCGGGCAACAGCCATCGGGTCACGCCGGTCATCGCCCGCAAGTGTCCGTGCTCCTTCGAATGGTGGTGCTTCATTATACGGTCGTTTGGCCGCAATGAGCGTTGCGCCGGTGTTGTGGGGGAGAAGAGGCCCCTAGGGAACGTGCGTCGGGTCGAGTGTTTCAACCTTCTTGAGAACTGCATCGCGGTCGGCGGACGACGTCGTGCCGCGGACCAGGAACTCGCGGTAGGCGTCGAGCGCCCCCCGGCGGTCTCCGAGGTTTTCGAGCGTCACGCCCAGTCGGGCGGCGGCGTGGGAGTAGGTCGGGTCGGCGTCGAGGGCCTCGTGGTAGAGCGCCACCGCCTCGCTGGCGCGCCCGTTGGCGCGCAGGATCTCAGCGAGGTTGGTGAGGGCGCGGGGGCTCCTGGGCTCGATGGCGAGGGCGGCGCGAAGCTCGGCCTCGGCGCCCGCGAGATCGCCGGCGTCGATGCGGGCGATCCCGAGGTTGATGCGGGCGCGGACGAGGCCGGGATTGGCGGCCACGGCCATCTGCAGATCGTCGATCGCCTGGCGGTACTCCCCGGCGTCGAGGTGCAGCTTGCCGCGGTTGAACAGCGCTTCGGCGTTGCGCGGCTCGAGCGCGATGGCGCGGCTGAACAGATCGAGGGCCTGCTTCCTGTCGCCCTTGTCGATGGCGATCACTCCCAGGTTGATGAGCGGCCGCGACTTCCCGGGAGCCAGGCGGGCCGCCTCACCCCAGAGACGGCTCGGGTCGGCCCAGACCCGTGCGCGCAGCATCATGGCGGGCGCGAGTAGCGCGAGCAGGGTGGCGGCAACGAGAGTGCCGCGTCGCCGGACGCCCATCAGAACGCCCGACAGCGACAGGGCCGCGCCGACCAGGGGCAGGTAGAGCCGCCGCTCGCACATCAGATCCGGAAGCGGCACGAGCCAATAGAGGATGGATGAGGCGGCGGTGATCAACAGGCCGCCGGCGAACCTCGAAGCGGCCGGGGATACCGTCGGGCTCCCTCTGGCGTACGCGGCCAAGGTGATGGCTCCCGCGACGAGCGCCGCGCACACTGCGATGGCCGCCGATCCCGAGATGACGTCCGGAACCGAGAGGGGGTGATCGATGCTCTGCCCGATCGGCACGAAGAAGAGGCGGAGCATTTGCAGGGTCACGACACCCTGACCCAGGATGTTGTCGAAGACACTCCTGACGTAGACCTGCCGGCCGACCTCCCCCAGGGCGACCGCGCGGATCACGAGAAACAGGACCACCGGTGCGGCGAGGACGGCGGCGTGTCTCATGGCAGGCCTCGCGGGCTGAACCTCGGCGAGCGTCCACCAGAGGAAAAAAATGACCGGCAGGGCGACCGTCTCCTCCTTCGAGGCCAGACCGAGCGCCGTGCAGCCAAGAGCGCCGGCCCAGAGCGCGCGGAATCGCACCGTCGATCCGGGACCGGCCCGCTCCCCGGCCCGCAGGGCGAGAAGCATCGCGGCCAGTCCGGACAGCGTGGACAGGACTTCCGAGCGGCCCCAGATGTACAGGACCGACTCCGATTGCAGCGGGTGCAACAGGAACAGCGCCGTCCCGGCGAGGGCCGCCTCCGCAGTACCGGGCGGACGCTTCAGGAGCAGGTAGAGCAGGACGCCGCACGCGAGGTGCAGCAGGAAGCAGGTCACGCGAAAGCCGCGCGGCCGCATCCCCCACAGGTCCGCGTCGAGCAGGAGCGAGGCGAAGAAGAGGGGACGCGCCTGGTCCGGAGAATAGCGGTAGGCGAGCGCCTCGCGGAACCGGGCGCCGGGATGGACGACCCGGTTGTCCTCGATGCCTGAATGCTCGTCGTAGGTGAACGGCGCATCCACGGCCGGCAGGCAGCACAGGAACGTGACGCCGAGCAGCAGGCCGAGCGCGAGGCGGTGAAACAGCGGTCGGTGATCGCTCAACGCGGCAGCGGCAGGATCTGGGGCACCTTCCTGATGTACTCGGCGTACCCCGGTCCGTGCAGCTCGAGCATGCGCCGGTCCTCGTGATCGACGCCCAGGAAGGTATAAAAGGTCATGGCTATCGCGAACAGGAGGTGGCCGATCGTCATCCGCGGCGCGGCCCAGAAGGCCACCAGGAAGGCCAGCTCGACGGGATGGCGCACCCACAAGAACGGCCCTGCGGGGCGGAACGGCTCGAGCGATTTCCCGACCCCGTCGACGTACCGCAGGATCGGTCGCAGGCCGGCGACCTCCAGGACGTCCAGGTGGAAAAAGCAGTACAGGAAGAGCGCCCAGGCGGCGTAGAACAGGAGGCGCACGAGCAAGGCAGCGCCCCCCTCGAGGACGTACACCTCGCGCGGGATCGGCCGGTACAGCAGGCAGACGGCAATGAGGCCGGCGCTCGCGATGATGGAGTAGACGGCCGGCTCCAGGTGCGGCCGCAGCACCTTCTGCAGATGGACCTTGAGGCGCGGCCGCGTCAGGAGCGAGTGCAGGAATCCCCAGGTCAGGATCAGCAGCACGTTGAAGGTGGGGCGCGCGTCGCCGCGGCCGTCGGTGGCGCGTTCGATCTCGCGGTGAACGAAGGCCAACAGCGGCTCGGGACTGTCCACGCGCTCGACGAGGAACCAGATCAGCACGATGATCGAGGCCCCGAAGAGCGCGAGCGAGGCGTAGCCGACGGAAAGGTCGAGGTTGCGTTTCTGCACGGATGGGGTCATGGACGATCTCCGGTGCCGGCACATGCTATGAATGCGCTCGAGTGGGTGTCAAGAAGCGGCGCGGCCGGCGCGTCTTGAGTCGGGGCGCGTCCTAGGGTACAAAGGTCGCTGCGGAGTCGGAGCAGGGCCGCGCGCCCGTCGACGGGCGTGCCGGGACCGGCCTCAGCGTCGCAGCCAGGAGATGACCGAGAAAAGGATCGTCAGGACCAGGCTGAGCAGGATGCAGGTCCCGAGAGGAAAGTAGACACGCATGTTGCCGCGGCTCCAGGACATATCGCCGGGCAACCTGCCGATGAAGCCGGGCAGGCGCGGCCCCAGCAGAAGGAAGAGGCCGGCGACGACGAGAACCATCCCGAGGATCAGGATCGTCCTGCCGAAGACCTGGGTGACGTCGGCGGCCATCCCTCATTGTAATCGATGGCGCCGGGGGACGACGTGGACCGGACTCTTTCGGCAATCCTGAGGCCGCGCTCGATTGCGGTCGTCGGCGCTTCGCGTCACGAGACGTCGATCGGGCGGGAGATCCTGCACAACCTGATCGAGTACGGCTTCTCCGGACCGATCTACCCCGTCAATCCGAACGCCTCCTCGATCCATTCCATCAAGTGCTACCCGACCCTGCGCGACATCCCCGACCCGGTCGATCTGGCCGTCGTCGTGGTGCCGAAGGAGTTCGTGCCGCGCGTCGTCGACGACGCGATTGCCAGCAAGGTGCAGGGGCTCGTCGTCATCACCGCCGGCTTCAAGGAGGTCGGCGGGCAGGGAGAGACGGCCGAGCACGCGATCAGGGACAGGATCCGCGCCGCAGGCATCCGCATGGTCGGGCCGAATTGCATGGGGGTGATCAACACCGACCCCGAGGTGCGGATGAACGCCACGTTCGCCGCCACCCGTCCCGAGCCGGGGTCGGCCGGTTTCATGTCGCAGAGCGGTGCCCTGGGTGAGGTGATCCTGTCGCACGCGCACGAGATCGGCCTGGGGATCGCCTATTTCGTGAGCATGGGGAACAAGGCGGACATTTCGGGCAACGACCTCGTAGAAGCCTGGGAGGGCGACCGGCGCGTCAACGTCATCCTGATGTACCTGGAGTCGTTCGGCAACCCGACGCGCTTCCTTTCGATCGCCCGCCGCGTGACGCGCACCAAGCCGATCCTGGCGGTCAAATCGGGGCGCACCGCAGCGGGGGCGCGCGCCGCCTTCTCGCATACCGGAGCTCTGGCCGCCGCGAGCGTGGCGTACGACACGCTCCTCGATCAGGCCGGCGTGATCCGGGTCGAGTCGCTCAGTGAAATGTTCACCCTGGCGGCCGCTTTCGCCCACGAACGCCTGCCGGAAGGCCCCCGCGTCGGCATCCTCACCAATGCCGGGGGGCCGGCGATCATGGCCACCGATGCCTGCGTCACGCTCGGCCTCGAGGTGATCGAGCTCCCTGCCGACACGCAGTCGAAGCTGCGCCGCGTCCTCGTGTCCGAGGCCAGCACGCGCAACCCGGTCGATATGGTCGCCGCCGCCGATGGTTCGAGTTACGCCAAGGCACTCGACATCCTGAAGGACGAACCCGGCCTCGACGGGCTGATCGTCATCTTCGTGTCGCCGATCATGATCAACGCCGTCGAGGTGGCGCGCTCGATCATCGCCGCCGCGCGGAACGCCCGGCGGCCGATCCTGACCTGCTTCATGGGGCAGGAGCAGGGAAAGCAGGGGGTGGAGGAGCTGCGGGCGGCCGGGATACCGGTCTACATGTTTCCCGAGGAGGCGGCGCGCGCCATGGCGGGGCTGGACCGCTACCGGCGCATCCGGTCGCGGCCCGAGGGGCGCACTCGTTCCTTCGACGTGGACCGGCCGCGCGCCGCTGCGGTCCTGAGCGCGGCGGCGTCGGCCGGCCGGCGCGTCCTCCTGCCCGAGGAGACCGAGCAGCTCCTCGTGGCCTACGGCCTGCCCATGGCGCCGTCGAAAATCGCCGCCGACGAGAAGGAGGCGGTCGCCGCGGCGGTCCAGGTAGGGTACCCGGTCGTCCTGAAGGGGATCGCGGAGGATCTGGTCCACAAGACCGAAGCCGGCGCGGTGTTTCTCGACCTGCGCTCCGCGGCGGAGGTCGAACAGGCCTGCCGTACCATGCGGGAGGCTTTCGACCGGGCGGCGCGTGACGAGCCGCTCCGACAGCCGGCCCTGCGCTACCAGGTCCAGAAGATGGTGCGCGGCGGCCGCGAAACGATCCTCGGTATCGCGCGTGACCCGAAGCTGGGTGCTATCCTCATGTTCGGCCTGGGCGGCATCTTCGTCGAGGTGATGAAGGACGTGGTCTTCCGAATCCTGCCGATCACGGACGTGGAGGCGGAGGAGATGGTGCGCGGCATCCGCGGCCATGCCCTTCTGGCCGGGGCGCGCGGCGGGCCGCCGGTGGACGAAGCGTTCCTCGTGGAGGGGCTTTTGCGGCTGGGGCAGATGGCGGCGGAGCACCCGGAGATCGACCAGGTGGACATCAACCCTCTCCTCGCCGGCCCGGATCGAGCCTCCTCGTTCGTCGTCGACGCCCGCGTTCGCCTCGCCCCCGCGGCGCGTTGACCCCGGGGGGGTCTTCCCCCATAATGCCGGGCGGGAGATCCCAGTGAAGATCCGCGCGACGACGGTGCTGTGCGTCCGCCACAGGGGCAAGGTGGCGATGGGCGCCGACGGCCAGGTGACGCTCGACCACTCCGTGATGAAACACGGAGCGCGCAAGATCAGGCGCCTGTACCGCGACAGCATCCTCGCAGGCTTCGCAGGGGGCGCGGCCGACGGGTTCGCGCTGTTCACCCGCTTCGAGGCGAAGCTCGAGGAATACCACGGCAACCTGGAACGGGCCGCCGTGGAGCTGGCGCGCGACTGGCGAACCGATCGGGCGTTGCGCCGTCTGGAGGCGCTCCTCCTCGTCGCTTCCGACAAGAAATCGTTCCTTCTCTCGGGCACGGGTGATCTCATCGAGCCGGACGACGGCCTGGTGGCGATCGGCTCGGGCGGACCGTGCGCGGTCGCGGCGGCAAGGGCACTCGCGCGCAAGACCGACCTGGGCGCCCGGGAGATCGTCGAGGAGGCGCTCAAAATCGCGGCGGAGATCGACGTCTACACCAACGACCGCATCGTGGTGGAGGAGCTGTGATGGCCGAGCGGCTGCCGAAGGCGGGTGGGGACGGTACGTTGCGCCTGGCCGAGCCACCCGCGGACCTGACGCCCCGGCAGATTGTCGAGGAGCTGGACCGCTACATCGTCGGGCAGGAGAAGGCGAAGCGGGCGGTCGCCATCGCGCTGCGCAACCGGATGCGCCGTCTGAAGCTGCCACCCGACATGGCCGAGGAGGTGGCGCCGAAGAACATCATCATGATCGGCCCCACCGGCGTCGGCAAGACCGAAATCGCCCGCAGGCTGGCGCGTCTGGCCAACTCTCCGTTCATCAAGGTGGAGGCCTCCAAGTACACCGAGGTCGGCTACGTCGGCCGGGACGTCGAGTCGATGGTGCGCGACCTGGCCGACATCGCCCTGGAGATGGTGAAGGTCGAACGCTCCAGGGAGGTCTCCGTCACCGCGCGCGCCCACGTCGAGGAGAGCCTGCTCGACATCCTGCTGCCGTCGCCGGGCCCGCGGCGCGACGTGCCCGAGGGCGAGCCGGAGGACCAGTACCGGCGCACGCGGGAGAAGCTCCGCCAGCAGCTGCGCGAGGGCCTTCTCGAGGATCATCCGGTCGAAATCGAGGTGAAGCAGGACTCCTTCCCGGCCTTCCGCATCTTCGGCGGGAGCGGCCTGGAGGAGATGGACATCAGCCTGCGCGAGTCGCTCGGGGGGTTGTTCGGCGCGCGCAGGAAGACGCGCCGCGTGTCGATCGGCGAGGCGCGCGAGATCCTGCAGCACGAGGAGGAGGAGAAGCTCATCGACTTCGACGCCGCCAAGCGGGAAGCCCTGCAGCGCGTCGAGCAGTCCGGGATCGTCTTCATCGACGAGATCGACAAGATCGCCGGACGCGAGCGCGGCCAGGGGCCCGACGTCAGCCGCGAGGGGGTGCAGCGCGATCTCCTGCCCCTGGTCGAGGGGACGCGCGTGTCGACCAAGCACGGCATGGTGCGCACCGACCACATCCTGTTCATCGCCTCGGGCGCGTTCCACGTCAGCAAGCCGTCCGACCTGATTCCGGAGCTGCAGGGGCGCTTCCCGATCCGGGTCGAGCTGCAGCCGCTGGGGGCGCCGGAGTTCGTGCGCATCCTGACCGAGCCGCAGAACGCGCTCATCAAGCAGTACCGGGCCCTTCTCCTGACCGAGGGTATCGAGCTGGTGTTCACCGACGACGCCATCCGCGCCATCGCCGAGCTCGCCGCCCAGGTGAACCAGCAGTCGGAAAACATCGGCGCGCGCCGCCTGCATACCATCATGGAGAAGCTTCTGGACGTCGTTTCGTTCGAGGCCCCCGAAATGACGGAGAGGAAGGTCACGATCGACGCCGCCCACGTCCGCAGGATGCTGGCGGACATCGTGAAGGACCAGGACCTGAGCCGCTACATCCTGTAACGTGCCCTCCGCCGCCACCCGCCACGCCTCCCGCGCGTTCCGGCTCCGGGCCGCCCTGTGCGTCCTCCTGGCCGCGGGCGCCGCGGCCGCATCGGGCTGCGGCAAGAAGGGCCCGCCCCTGCCGCCTGTGCGCATCCTGCCGCGCCCGGCGCAGAACGTGCACGTGCGCCAGCTAGGGCCGGATATCGTGATCGAGTCCACCCTGTCGCTCAGCCGCACCGATGGATCGCCGCTCGGTCCCGGAGCCGCGGTGCACGTCATGAAGATGCGCCCCGCGCCGACCCTGAAGCCGGGGGGCGTGTCGGTCCGCTACCTGATGCTGGTGTTCCAGAAGGAGGCGAAGGTCGCGGTATCGCTCAGCGGGGCCGAGCTGCAGCGGGCGACGGCCTCCGGCCGTCTCGTGTACCTCGATCGGGCGGCGGCCGATGTGGGGACGGGTGCTGTGCCGGGGCCGCGCTACCTCTACTCCGTCCAGATCGTCGACGAGCGGGGGGAACGATCGCCCCCATCCGTGCCGCAGGAGATCCAGGTGGCGCCGCCGCCCAAGGCACCCGTCGGTCTTGTCGCGACGGCCGCCGAGGGGGAAGTGCGTCTGTCCTGGGAGTCGGGCCAGCCCGGGACGACGAAGGAGCTCTTCAACGTCTACCGTCGCGCCGCAGCGGAGGAGGACGTGCCGCTTCAGCCGCTGAACCTGGCTCCGATCCCCGACCGGACCTACGTGGACACGAAATTCCAGTACGGCGAGACCTACCGATACTCGGTGAGAGCGCTCCTGACGCCGCCGCCGCCCATGCGCGAGAGCGCCCCGAGCGCCGAAGTGGAGGTGCGGCCGCTCGATGTCTACTCTCCGAAGGCGCCGACCGGTCTGGCGGCGGCGGTCGAGGGTCAGGCGATCAAGCTGTACTGGTTCCCCAATAGCGAGCCGGACCTGCGCAGCTACCGCATCTATCGCCGCCAGGAGGGGGAGGAATTCCGGCAGATCGGCAAGGTGGACGCGGCGGAGACGTCGTTCGCCGACACGACCGCCGCGCGCGGCGTGCGCTATCATTACGCGGTGAGCGCGGTGGATGGAGCGACGCCGCCCAACGAGAGCGCCCGCTCGGAGGAGGTGTCGGAGGGCCTGCCCGCCGACGCCTCGGGATGAGCCCGGGCCATGGGGAGACGATCATGACGCCTCCGCAGATCGAGTTTTTCAAGATGTCGGCGGCCGGCAACGACTTCATCCTGTTCGACAATCGTTCCGGGACGCTGAGGCGCGACGATTTTCCGGACCTGGTGCGGCGCCTCTGCACGCGTGCGCTGTCGGTGGGCGCCGACGGAGTCATCCTGCTGGGGTCGTCGACGGTCGCGCATGTGCGCGTCTCCTTCTTCAATCCCGACGGTGCGCCGACCTTCTGCGGCAACGGCGCGCGTTGCGCCAGCAGGCTGGCATACCTGCAGGGGATCGCTCCAGCGCGCATGACGGTCGAGACCGCCGTCATGGTGCACCGCGCCGAGGTGAAGGGCGCTCTCGTCTCGTTCGAGATGCGCGACCCGCAGGGCTTCGACGATGCGGTGGAGGTCCGGACGGGGAACGAGACGATCCGCGGTTCCTTCGTCGATACCGGGGTCCCGCACTTCGTGGTGTTCCGGGCGATTCCCGAACATGATTCGATTCACGACCTGGGTCGGGTCCTGCGCATGCATCCGCGCTTCGCGCCCTCGGGCACGAACGTCAATTTCGTCGAGCCAGGTGGCGACGGTGTTCTCGCCATCCGCACCTACGAGCGCGGGGTGGAAGGGGAGACCCTCGCCTGCGGCACCGGCTGCGTCGCGGCGGCGATCGCCGCGGTCGCTTCGGGCAAGGCCGAAGCGCCGGTGTCGCTCCGGACGCGTTCGGGCGCCCTCGTCCGCGTGCGCTTCGAGGGGCCGCCAAAGAGGGCCTCCGGCGTGCGGCTCGAGGGGGAGGCCCGGCTGGTCTACGTCGGCCAGCTCACCGAGGAAGCGACGCAGGGATTTCAGCCCAGAACCTGAGGCTCTCCCCCGGGGACCCACCCATGGATCTGGAAAGTGGCAAGAAGCAGGCGTGGCATTTCATTCGCCTGGGCATCGGCTGGCTGCTGACGAGCATCGGGGTCGTGCTCCTGGTCCTTCCCGGCCCCGGTGTCCTATTTCTGATCCCCGGACTGACGCTTCTGAGCGCCGAGAGCCGCTGGGTCCGGCGGATCCTGCGCCGGGCGCGCGAGAGGTGGTACTTCCGCCGCGCGATGCGCGAGGCGGAGAAGGTCGGAATCAAGTTCGACCTGGGGCCGGATGAAGACGGCCCCGACGATTCCTCCCCGTCCGGCCCCCCGCGGCCTTCGTCCTAGGCACCCGCGCGCCCTCCTTCCCCCTCCGTTTCGCCCGCACGCTCTTCGCCGCCAGGAGCGCGGCCTCCAGGTGACGTGACGGGCAGTGCGGCCGCAGGGGGCAGGCGCCGCAGCGTGGAAGGCGTGCCTGGCAGATGGTGCGGCCGTGAAGGATCATGGCGATGGAGAAGAAAATCCACTCGGTGGGCGGGACGGCGGCGAGGAGGTCCCGCTCGATCTTAACCGGGTCGGTCTGTCGCGTCAGCCCCAGTCTGGTCGCGACCCGCGCCATGTGGGTGTCCACGACGATTCCAGACGCGATACCGTAGCCGGCCCCCAGCACTACATTCGCCGTTTTTCGCCCCACACCGGGCAGGCGGGTCAGCTCCTCCATGGTGCGCGGCACCTGCCCGCCGTGCCGTTCGACCAGAGCCCGACAGCACGCCACGATCGAGCGCGCCTTGGAGCGGAAGAAGCCGGTCGAGCGGATCGCCCTCTCGAGATCAGGATGAGGGGCGCGCGCGAAGGCCGCGGGGTCCGGATAGGCGCGGAACAGCTCCGGGGTGACCTTGTTGACTCGCGCGTCAGTGCACTGCGCCGACAGGATCGTCGCGATCAGGAGCTGGAAAGGCGACTCGTGCTCAAGCTCGACGCGCGCCTCCGGGCGGGCCTCGTGCAGGGCCGCGACGATCGCGGCGACCCGGGAACGCGCCGCCGGGGAGCGGCCCGGCTGGCCTGTGGCACGGCGGCGCTGCGGAATCACGAGGCGGGCCATGTCATCGACCGTGGGCCAGCGCGGCGTCGAGGGCTCCGACCGGCAGGGCGATCTTTTCCAGGAAGTTGGCGACGCGGCTCTCGTCCATGAGCGGATCTGGCGAACCGGATACTACCGGAGCCGAAGTGACCTGTCAAAAAGTCATGGTGTCGCCCAGGTGCGTCAAAAAGGCGGGCGCTGTCCGGGTCGTACCGCTCCGGGGGCGCGAACGACACGAACCGGCCCGAATGGGAAGGGTTTCTCATCCTCCGGAAATCGCGCGCCTTTCAGCGTTCGGCGGCCGCGGGCCGCGGCATTCGACCCGCAAACCTGCCCTTCCGGCCGGCGGGCCCCGTTGGCAGGAATGTTGCTATGTGCACCTGGGCAGGGAAAGGAGGACGGCATGTGGCGTCAATTGCTTCCGCACGCAACCAGCTACGATGACTTCATTTCCCCCAATGAGGACACGCGTCTCGAGGCGCTCATTTCCGATCCCGACTCCTTCCGACAGGAGCGGGAGATCCTGCGGGCCGAGGTCGACCGGATCCTCAACAGGGCCCTGCGGCAGCTCCCGGCGCGGGAGCGCTACATCCTCGAGAGGCGTTTCGGGATGCGCGACGGCAGTGAGTTGACGCTCGAGGCCGTGTCGCGGATCCTCAAGCTCAGCAAGGAGCGTGTCCGGCAGCTCGAGCGGGAGGCCCTGCTCAAGCTGCGTCTGACCCTCGACGGGATGCGCAGTCAGCTCATGGGGGCCTGACGAAGAGAGCGCCCTTACGGCCGGTGAACAGTGTCCGGACCGCCGCCCGGCTCCGCGGGCGGCGGCTTTTTTTTGAACCGGCGGCGCGGGCGCGAAGGCTGCGGGGAGTATGCAGAAGCAATTCCACCCGCACGTGAGCGGGCTCTTGTGTCGCTTGGCAAATCGGGTAGGATCGCGATACTATCCCGCCCGGGCCGGTCGGTGGACACGGCCCGTCCGCAAAAAAGACGATCGGGACGGGAGGCGGCGGGCCGATGACGCCGCACGAGGGAAACGATTGATGAGACCTGAACGCCTGGCCCGGGGACTCGCCCTCCTGACGCTGTGTCTGGCCGGCATGGGCTGCGAGGGCATCGTTGATCACCTGAAGGCCAACTTCGCGGCCAAGCAGGGAAACGACCTCTACAAGGCGCAGGACTACCAGAAGGCGGTCGAGTGGTACCGCTATTCCCTGTATCTCAATCCGGAGCTGCCCATCGCCTACCACAACGCCGGGCTGGCCTTCATGGCCCTCTACAAGCCCGGATCGCACCACCCCAAGGATTTGTACTACGCGCAGCAGGCGATCGATCACCTGGAGCGCTTCCTCAACTACGAGCCCGACAACGAGGAGGCCAAGAACCAGCTTCTGACCGTCTTCCTGCAGGCGGAGCGCTATGACGACGCGGCCAAGTTCTTCGAGGCGGAGATGAAGGAGCGCGGCAGCGACCCGGAGGTGGCATCCCGCCTGGCGCAGATCCTGGGGATGATCTACGCCAAGAAGGGCGACTTCGATTCGTCGCTGGAGTGGTACAAAAAGCGGGCAGAGATCCAGAAAGACAATCCGGAGGCGCTTTATACCATCGGCGTTCTCTGCTGGGACAAGGTCTACCACGCCGGCATCACGATGGACCTCGACAAGCGCAAGGAGCTCGTCGAGATGGGGATGGACTATCTCCAGCGCGCGGCGGACATCCGGAACGACTATTTCGAGGCGACCTCCTACATCAACCTCATGTACCGCGAGAAGGCGAAGCTGGCGCAGCTGGCCGGCAACATGGAGGACTTCGCCAAGTACACGCAGGAGGCCGACAAGTTCATGAAACTGTCGCTGGAGCAACGCAAGAAGGCGATGGCCAAGAAGGGTTGAGGACCGCGGCGCCGCCGGCCGCCGCTGCGGAAGAGGCCTTCCCATGACGATGAGGTGAGCCGTTGTTCGACTCGATGGTGTTCTCCACCACGCAGAAGCGCCGGACCCGCCGGTGGCTGACGGTCCCCTTCGCCCTGTTCGCGCACGCGGTGGTGTTCGGAGGGTTGATCCTGACCTCGTTCCTGTCGGTGGAATCGGTCCCTCCGCCGCCGATCACCATCTCCTTCGTGGCCGCCCCCCCGCCGCCACCGCCTCCGCCACCGCCTCCGGCGCGGCACAAGAAGACGACGGAGGTGAAGCCGAAAGAAATCCCGAAGCCGACCGAGATTGTGCAGCCGAAGGTCGTGCCGGAGGAGAAACCGGTGCCGATCACCGCGCCCGAAGAGGACTCGAGTGAGGACGACGGAGTGGACGGCGGTGTCGAGGGCGGTGTCGAGGGCGGAGTGGTCGGCGGGGTGGTCGGAGGCGTCGTCGGGGGCGTTCTGGGCGGCATGCTCGGTGGTGTGGACGGCGGCATGCTGGACCAGCCGCTCTACGCCGGGATCGGCGGCGTCACCAACCCGGAGCTCATCCCGAAGTCCAAGATCAAGCCCACGTATCCCGAGATCGCCCGAAAGGCCAAGGTGTCGGGGCAGGTGATCCTCCAGGCCGTGGTCCGGAAGGACGGCACGGTGGGGGACATCCAGGTGCTGCGCTCCCCCGGCTCGAAGTTCGGGTTCGACGAGGCGGCGATCGCGGCGGTGAAACAATGGCGTTACAAGCCCGGGCTTCAGAACGGCAAGCCGGTGGATGTGTATTTCACGATCGTCGTCGATTTCGTGCTGCAGTGAGAACGAGACTCGAGGTCTAAGAAGGAGGATACGCGCTCATGATGGGGCATTCGGTCCTTGACATCTGGATGCAGATGGGGTTCCTGGCGAAGACGGTCGCCATGTTCCTCATCCTCATGTCGATTTACTCGCTCGGATTGTTCATCGAGCGGTTCCTGTTGTTCCGCGCCGCCAAGAAGCAGTCGATCGAGTACCTGCCTGTGGCGACCAAGGCGCTGCGCGAGGGGAACTACAAGCTCGCGGTTGAAACCGCCAAACGCTTCAACAAGAGCCACCTGGCGAAGGTCCTGGCGGCAGGGCTGCAGCAGTTCATGTTCGAGAAAGCGGAGGAGCCGACGCACGACGCCGTCGAGTCGGTCCGCCTGGCGGTCGAGCGGGCCGCGGCCCTGACCACGGCCGAGATGAAGCGCGGCCTCGGAGGCCTGGCGACCATCGGCGCCACGGCCCCGTTCGTCGGTCTGTTCGGCACGGTCGTCGGGATCATCAACGCGTTCACCGGCATGGCCGCCACCGGTTCGGGCGGGATCGGCGCCGTGTCGGCCGGTATTGCCGAGGCGCTGATCACCACCGCGGTGGGGCTGGCCGTGGCCATCCCCGCGGTGTGGATGTTCAACTATTTCCAGGGCCAGGTCGAGTTCTTCGGGATCGAGATGGCCAACTCGTCGTCGGAGCTGGTCGATTTCTTCCTGAAGCGGCAGGGGCCGGGTAGCAAGTAACATGTCGATGAATGTTGGCGGCGGCGGAGGCCTCAACTCCGACATCAACGTCACCCCCTTCGTCGACATCTGCCTGGTGCTCCTGATTATCTTCATGGTCGTGACGCCGATGCTGCAGGAAGGGATCACGATCAACCTGCCGTACGCCAAGAAGAGCGAGAAGCACGAGGACGACGATGCGCATGCTATCGTCGTCGCGGTGAAGACCGAGCAGAACGGCGAGCAGACCGTCTACGTGCAGAAGAAGCCGATCCCGCGTGACCAGTACCTGGCCGAGATGACGGAGATCCACGACCGGATGTCGGACAAGAGCATCCTGATCAAGGCCGACCGGAGCATGAAGTACGGCGACGTACGGAAGATGATGATCGAGACCAACCAGGCCGGGTTCGACTCCGTCGCCCTGGTGACCGAAAAGGTCCCCGGCCAGGAGGAGTGAGAGGAGCGAACCATGGCCATGCAGCTCGGATCGTCCGGCGTCAAGTCGGACATCAACGTCACCCCGTTCGTCGACATCGTCCTGGTGCTGCTGATCATCTTCATGGTGGTCACGCCGATGCTCAGCCGGGCCCTCGACGTCGCGGTGCCGCCGAAGGTGGATACGCCGTCCCCGGTCGATCCGACCGAGCAGTTGATCATCAGCGTCAAGGGTCCCAGCAACCCACCCAAGGTCTTCCTCAACCGGGAGGAGATCCCGGGGGGCCTGGACGGGGTCAAGGACCGGATCGAGGAGCTGATGAAGGGGCGGCGCGAGAAGATCGTGTTCTTCACGGCGGACAACGATCTCGTCTACCAGGACGTGGTCAACGTCATGGACAAGATCCGCGAGGGCGGCGCCCAGCTTGGGCTGATCACCGACGAGAACCTCGACGTGACGCAGGGCGCCCAGTAACACGTCGCCGTCGTCTCCACGCGCTCCGAACGGCGGAGCGAGAGGGGCACCCTCCGCGATGGCCCTCCCTCCATCCGGTCCTTCCGTGAAACGGGTCCACCTCGTCGGCATCTGCGGCACCGGCATGGGCTCGCTCGCCGGCCTTCTGGCCGACGCCGGGTACGAGGTGCGCGGCTCGGACGAGGCCGTCTATCCCCCCATGAGCACGATGCTGCGCGACAAGGGAATCCGCATCCTCGAGGGCTACAAGGCCGGGAATCTGGACGACCGACCCGAGCTGGTCGTGATCGGCAACATCGCGACGAAAGCCAACCCCGAAGCGGTTGCGGCGGGCGAGCGCGGCATTCCCTATCTCAGCATGCCCCAGGCGATCGGCCGGCTGTTCCTGGAGGGCCGGCACTCGATCGTCGTGGCGGGGACGCACGGCAAGACGACGACCGCGGGGCTGATGGCCTGGGTGCTCACGTCGGCCGGCCGGGATCCCTCCTTCCTGGTCGGGGGGGTCCTGAAGAACTTCGGCCGATCCTACGGCCTCGGCAAGGGCGCCGACTTCGTCGTCGAGGGGGACGAGTACGAGACGGCGTTCTTCGACAAGGGACCGAAGTTCCTGCACTATCGTCCGCAAAGCACGATCCTGACCTCGGTCGAGTACGACCACGCCGAGATGTACCCCGATCTGCTGTCGGTGAAGGAGGCGTTCCGGCGTCTCGTGGCGCTCGTCCCGCCTGACGGGCTCCTGGTCTATTGCGCGGACGACCCGAACGTGCGCGAAGTCGTGCAGGGGGCGCGCGCGGCGCTGGTTCCTTATGGTTGCGGCCGCGGTAAAGGTTTCAGGGGTGAGGTCCGCGTCGCGGGGGCGGACGGTATGGAGTTCGAGGTATCGAGAGACGGCGTCCTGTTCGGCGTCTTCCGGTCGCCGCTCACCGGACAACACAATCTGCGCAACATGCTCGGCGTGATCGCGGTCGCCCACCACCGCGGAATCGGGGCGGTCGCGATCGGAGAGGGTTTGAAGACCTTCGCGGGCATGAAGCGCCGCCAGGACGTGCGCGGCGTCGCCGCCGGTGTGACGGTCGTCGATGATTTCGCGCACCACCCGACCGCGGTGCGCGCCACGCTGGCCGCGACCCGCGATCGCTATCCGGGCAGGCGCATCTGGGCCGTGTTCGAACCGCGCACCAACACGACGCGCCGCAGCGTCTTCCAGGAGGAGTACGCGCGGAGCTTCGACGATGCCGGGCACATCGTCGTGGCAGCCGTCGACCATCCGGAGCGGGCCCCCGAGGGAGGGAGATTCTCGGTCGAGCAGCTGGTGGCCGATCTGAGGATGCGGGGCAAGGACGCCGACTACATCCCGGCCGTCCCCGACATCATCTCTCACCTGGTGCGGGAGACGCGGCGCGACGACGTCGTTCTGGTGATGTCCAACGGAGCCTTCGGCGGCCTGCACGACCAGCTTCTCGCCGCACTCGCCGCACGCGGCTGACGGACTCCCGTCTCCGGTCAGTTCCCCAATAGTCCCGGGTCTCCCTGGGCGAGCGTTCGCACCAGCTCCTGGCTGAAGTAGTCGTGGGGACCCTTGGTCATCGCCGGGAATCGGGTCTGGAAGGCCTGGCGGCTTCGGTCGATCTCCCTTTTCAGGCGGGCGTAGAGATCGCGGTGTCTCCGTCCCTGGATGACGGCCGCCTCGTTGTAAAGAAGTAGCTCCTCGACGAGCAGGTGGGCGAAACGACGCGCGTCGGCCTGGCGGCGTCGTTCCTCGTCCGGGAGGCCGTCGTCGGCGGCCGGGACCCTCACATTGCCCCCGAGGTCGGCCAGGATCGCCTGCAGCTCGGCCTCCTCCGGCGGGGTGACCGTGACGGCGGACCCGTGCGACACACGAGGCGACACAGCACCGCCCGCGGCGGCTGACAGTTCGGCGTCGGAGCGCGCCCTGCCGTGCGGTGCCGCCAGCCGCTCCATGGCCAGCCCCGCGACGCGCGCAAGAATTTCGAGGGCCAGCGGGTCGCCGCCCTCCACGGCGCTTCCGGTGTCGCCGTAAAGGACCGCGGCCGGCCGGCCGTGCACCTGGACGGGCACGGCGCAGGATTCCGCCGGTCGAGCGCCGCCGAGGCCGGTTCGCACCTCGTCGCCGGGGCCCTGGCCCGCGGCGCGCACCGCCACGCGTCCCGATAGAGCGCGCGCCATGATGTGATGACCGGATGCGCTGAGGTTCAGCCCGGCCACGTTTTCGCTCCTGAAGCCCCCCTCGCCCAGGAAGCCGAGACCCGCCCACCCCGTGAGCGTTCCGCCCTTGACGATGAACAGGGCGGTGCGCGGATAGATCGCCGCGGAGGCGTCGATGAGGGCGGAGAGGATCTCGCGCTGAGTCTCGTGCCGCGAGATGGAGTCGACGGCGTCCCGGATGACGTGGAGCTGGGCGGTGCCGCCGGCGGCGCCCCACTCTCCCGGTGTCAGGGGTAGGCGGAGAGGCTCCGAGGCCGCCGACAAGGCGTCCTCGAAGGTAAGCCTCAGGCGCTCCACGCGCTCACGCAACAGCCGGTTGGCCTCGTCCTCGACCCTGTCTTTCAGGCGACCGGCCATATTGTCCCCGTCCGGAGATACTGGCGGCGGTTAGATATCACAGCGGATCGTCTCAGTCAAACAAGCGTCGGGTGGCAGCATTGCCACACCCGAATGTGGCTACCCTGCGACTCCAAGCGCATCGAGGTGTTGCGGAGCCTCTCCTGGCACCCTGGGAAGTTGTAGATATCAAAAGAGATGTGTCGTTGATCCTGACTGGGCCGTTCATGGCACGGAGGCTGCAGTACCGCTAACCGTTCGTGGTGACGCGGGGGGACGCATGGTGCAGAACCAGAAGTCACTGGCCCGGCCGATCGAAATGGAAGGTGTCGGGCTTCATTCCGGCAAGCAGGTCCGGCTGCGTGTCCTGCCCGCCGAAGCCGATTCCGGAATCGTCTTCGTGAGGAATGATGCGGGGAACGCGTTGGTCCCTGCCTCGCACCGCCTACTGAACGGTGGCAACCTCTCGACGACCCTGTCGCGCGGCTCCGTGCAGGTCGCGACGGTCGAGCACCTGCTATCCGCCCTCCACGGGATGTCGATCGACAACGCTCGGGTCGAGCTGGATGGTCCGGAGGTGCCGATCGTCGACGGCAGCGCGCTGCCGTTCGTCCGGCTGTTCCACGAGGCCGGTTTGCGTTCTCTCGGCAAGGCGCGCCGGTTTCTGACCCTGACGCGACCGGTGCGCGTGAAGGCGGGCGAGAAGGAGATCCTGGCGCTGCCGGACAACGCTTTCCATGCCACCTACGGGATCGATTTCCCGCACACCGCGATCGGCGCCCAGACGGTCTCGATCGAGGTGAGGGAAGAGACTTACGCCGATAGCATCGCCCCGGCGCGCACGTTCTGCCTGCTTCAGGATGTCGAGGCGATGCGGCGCTCGGGCCTGGCGCTCGGCGGTTCGCTCGAGAACGCTCTGGTCGTCGGCGAGGACGGGGTGCTGAACGGCTCGCTGCGCTTCCCGGACGAGTTCGCCCGGCACAAGGTTCTGGATCTGGTGGGCGACCTGGCGCTCCTTGGGGCGCCGATTCGAGCCCACTTGATCGCCTTCAAGGGGGGTCATCGCCTGCACGCGGCCCTGGTCGCCAAGATCATGTCGACCCGTTCTGCCTGGTCCCTGGGAACCTCCGACGATCGACTGCCCGCGGCGCGGCTGGCCGAATTCGCCCACCTGAAAGACGGCCTCCTGCCGCTCCCGGTCGGCCTGGCCGGATAGGCCGCCCCAGGCGCCGGATTCCGGCGGACCGGCACGCACCGGTCCGCCGCGCTTGCCACCGGAAGTCCTCTCCGATAGACTGGCCACGTCCGGGTGCCGGAGTTCGCGCGTCCGCCATGCCGGGCGCCACGGGTTCCGACCCAAACGAGCGATGAAGGCCACCCGCCCCCTGTTCACGGTCTGTCTGGTCTCCGGCCTGAGTCTCGCGCCCGCCCTCGCCGGGCCCGCCCTGACCCACTTGACCGCGGAGCGCGATGGGGACTCGTACCAGGCCTCCTGCCGCCTCGAGGGCGGCTTGACACCCGAGGTGGAGGAGGAGATCGCCGCCGGGCTGTCCACCACCATCGAGTACCGGTTGCACGTCTACAGGCGCCGACCCGCGTTCTTCGATCAGCTTCTCCTGAAGAAACGCATCGAGTGCACGGTGCGTTACGACACCCTGACGCAGCAGTACACGCTCACGCGACGCGTGGACGGCGACCTGCTGGAGACGCGGGTCACCGACGATCCGAAAGCCATGCGCGAGTTCATGACGGCCCTGCGCGGCGTGCCCCTCATCAAGAGCGTGGTGTTGAAGCCGGGCGAGGAGTACTACCTCAAGGCCAAATCGAACCTCGGCCTCGTCTGGCGCTTCTACGTCATTCCGTGGCCGATGGACACCAACTGGGAGCGGGTCCCCCTGCTCCCCCTGGGAGAGAAGAGTGCCGCAACAGGACCCTGAACGCAGGGCCGGTGGGCCCGCCTCCCGCATCCGGATCGACCGCCTGATCCGTTCCAGCATCCTGCTGCTCCTGCTGGTCTTCCTGGGCGGCACCTTCCTCCTGCGCAAGGCGACGACCTTCTCCTGGCTGTACATCACCAACTCCGTGCTCCTGTCGTCCCTCTTCCTGATCAACGCCATCCTGATCCTCACGCTCGTCACGCTCCTCATGCGCAACCTGATCAAGGCGCTGGTGGAGCGCCGCCGCGGTATCCTCGGCTCCCGCTTCCGCACGAAGCTGGTCTTCTCGCTTCTCCTCCTGTGGCTCCTGCCCTCCATGATTATCTTCTGGACCGCGCTGCACCTCATCCAGCGCAGCGTGGATCGCTGGTTCAACGATCCGATGGACCGGCTCACCGACGCCTCGCAGCAGATCGTCGACACGTATTACGGCGACGCCAAGAAACGCGGTGCGGCCTTCGCGCGCGAGATCGCGCGTCGCCTGGAGGAGACGGGCGCGATCAAACCGTCGTCCCGCGCCTCCATCCACGAGACGCTCGGGGGCCTCTTGAGTGAGTATCACCTGGACCTCGTGGCGCTCGACCTCGGGCGCGAACCGCCCTACCTGGTCCTCGACCCGCACGTGCCGGCCACGGGCGAGCTGCAGGAGATCCCGATCAATCTGCGTCGGGGCGCCCTCAGAGGCGAGGCGTTCATCTGGATGTCCGAGTACCGCGGCGGGATGCTCATTCGCTGCGGTCATCCGGTGAGGGAGCCGCCCGGAGGCGAGGCGCGCGCGGTGGCGGTCGTCGGCATCTACGTGCCGCGCGAGCTAGCGCGCCTCGCGGCCTCCGTGTCGCGCAGCAACGAGGACTACCGGCAGATCCGTGCCCAGAAGGGGTTGATCAAGAGGGTGTACGTCCTGGTCTTCGCCCTCATCACGCTGGTCGTCCTGTTCTCGGTCACCTGGATCGGGCTGTACCTCGCGCGCCGCATCACCGAACCGATCCAGACGCTCCTGCAGGGGACGCGTGAGATCTCCTCGGGTAACCTCGATTACCGGGTCGAGACGGAGGCCGGGGACGAACTCGGGATCCTGGTCGAGTCCTTCAACCGCATGACCGCCGAGCTCAAGGCAGGCAAGGAGACGATCGAGAAGCGCAATGTCGAGCTGTCGGCGAGCAACCGGGAGCTGATGGAACGCCGGCGCTACAGCGAGACGCTGCTCAACAGCGTCACCGTCGGCGTGCTCTCGTGCGATCGGGAAGGACGCGTGACCACGGTGAACCGCGCGGCGCTCCGGTTGCTCGATCTCGAGCTCGACGCCGAACCGGTCGGGCGGCCGCTGGCCGCGCTCCTGCCGCCGGAGGGACGGGGTCCACTCGAGGAGCTGATGGCGGAGGTCGTTTCCGGCGGAGGCCAGTCGGCGGCACGCGGGCTGGAGCTCTCTATCGGCGGAAAGACCTGCACGCTTGCCGCCAGCGCCACCTCGTTGCGCGATGAGGCGGGCGAGCCGCTGGGGGCCATCCTGGTGCTCGAGGACCTGACCGACCTGATGCGGGCCCAGAAGATCGCCGCCTGGCGGGAGGTTGCGCGGCGCCTGGCGCACGAAATCAAGAACCCGCTGACCCCGATTCAGCTCTCCGCCGAGCGCATCCGCAAGAAATACGCCGAGGAGGCGGACGGCCTCGACGACATCGTGGAGGAGGGAACGGCGTCGATCGTGCGCGAGGTGGCGACGCTCAAGAATCTAGTGGACGAGTTCACACGCTTCGCCCGTCTGCCCGCGCCGAACCCCGTCGCCGCCCGCATCCAAGACGTGATCGCCGCCTCGCTGTCGCTCTACAACGGCGTGCACACGAATGTGACGATCCGCGAGGTCTGCGACCCCGACCTGCCGCGCGTCCTCCTGGATCCGGACCAGATGAAACGCGTGCTCGTCAACCTGCTCGACAACGCCGTCGAGGCAATGGGCGGGCAGGGGACCGTCACCATCGAGGCACGGAGGGACGCGACCGGCATCGTGAGACTGGAGGTCGCCGACGACGGCCCCGGCATCCGGGAAGAGGACCGCGACCGGCTCTTCCTGCCCTACTTTTCGACCAAGAAGAAGGGCACGGGCCTGGGACTTGCGATCGTGCATCGCATCGTCTCCGATCACCACGGCCGCATCCGTGTCGAAGACAACACACCGCGCGGCGCGCGCTTCGTCATCGAGCTGCCGGCGGCCGCGTAGCCCACCCTCGCTCGCTGCTACAATACCCCGCATGTCCAAGGAGCGGATCCTCGTTGTCGACGATGAGGAGGGAGTGCGCAACTCTCTGCGGAATATCCTGAAAGACGAGGGGTACAGCGTCGAGGTGGCGGAGTCCGGGGAGCGCTGCCTGGAGATGGTGCGCAGCGCCCCGTTCCACGCCATCCTCCTCGATGTCTGGCTCAAGGGGCGTGATGGTCTCTCGGTCCTTGAAGAGGTCATCGCCCAGCCCCGCCCGCCGCGCGTCATCATGATCTCGGGGCACGCCGACGTGCCCCTGGCCCACAAGGCGGGCCGCCTCGGCGCCTTCGACTTCATCGAGAAGCCGCTGTCGCTCGAGAAGGTGGCGCTGACGCTGCGCAACGCGGTCGCCGACAAGAAGAAGGACGAACGCATAAGGCAGTTGCGCGAGCAACTGGACGAGGGCACAACACTGATAGGCGACAGCCGTCCGATCCGCGAGCTGCGCCAGCAGATCGAAGTCACGGCGCCCACCAACGGGCGGGTTCTCATCTTCGGAGAGAACGGCACCGGCAAGGAGCTGGTGGCGCGGGCGATCCACGCCCTGTCGGCGCGGCGCGACGAGCCGTTCGTGGAGATGAACTGCGCGGCCATCCCCGAGGAATTGATCGAGAGCGAGCTGTTCGGCCACGTCAAGGGGTCGTTCACCGGCGCCGGTGAGAGCAAGCCGGGCCGCTTCGCCCTGGCCGACGGTGGCACCCTCTTCCTGGACGAGATCGCCGACATGTCGCTGCGCACCCAGGCCAAGGTGCTGCGCGTCCTCCAGGAGCAGGCGTTCGAGCCGGTGGGCGGTTCGACGTTGCGCGTGGATGTGCGGGTGATTGCGGCGACCAACAAGGATTTGAAGTCCGAGATCGCTTCAGGTCGCTTCCGCGAGGACCTGTACTTCCGGTTGAACGTCGTGCCGCTGCGCGTGCCGCCCCTGCGCGAGCGGCCGGAGGACGTGCCTCCTCTGGCCCTCCACTTCGTGGAGCAGTTCTCGCGCGCCTACGGGCGGGTCAAGACACTGGCGCCCGAGGCCGTTCCCGCCCTCCAGGCCTGCCGCTGGACCGGAAACGTCCGGGAGCTGAAGAACGTCATCGAGCGTTTGGTGATCCTGACCCCCGGGAGCGTCATCGGCCTCTCCGAAGTCCGGCGCACGATCGGGTCCGAACCCGAGGCCTCTCCCGACCTGTTCCGCGGCTTCGCGTCCCTCCGGGAGGGGAGGGAGAACTTCGAGCGGCAGTTCATCCAGAAGAAGCTCGAGGAGGCCGGCGGAAACGTCGTGCGGGCCGCCGAGCTGCTGGGCCTTGAGCGCAGCAATTTGTACCGCAAGATGCGGGCCTATGGCATCCGCGGGGGGGACGGGTCGTGATTTTTTTCGGCCGCAAGTCTTGACAACCCCTTTGACGTCTGTTACTAAGATGATCGTCCGGGCGGGGGATACGGTGCGTGCATGCAGTTGACCAAGGGTGTTGAGTACGGCATCGAAGGAATCCTGTACCTGGCGCGCCGCGACGACGGCCACCCGGCGATGATCCGCGACATCTCGCGTGCCACGGCGATTCCGGAGACGTTCTTGTCGAAGATCTTCCAGAGGCTGGCGACCAAAGGGCTGATCCGGTCCAGGCGCGGCTTCCGCGGCGGATTCAGGCTGGCCCGCCCGGCGGAGCGCATCACACTGCGCGAAATCGTCGAAGCCCTGCAGGGACCGATCGAATTCCACCGCTGCCTGGACCACTTGCGGGCGCGCGGGCGGCAGCATCGCTGTCACGTGAAGCGCGTGTTCCGCAAGGTCCAGAGGAAAGTCGCCTCCATCCTGGAACAGACGACGCTGGAGGACATCCTTCAAGCGACCTTGTGATCCCCTGGAGGGCGCCCCGTTGCCGTCTTTCGGACCAATCGGGTCTGCTTTGTCCGATGAGAGTAAGGAAATGGAGGCAGGGGCCGCGCTCTGCCGGGCCGACCTGCACGTGCACACGTGTCATTCCGGCGGCGGTCACCTGCGCGTGCCGCGCATGCGGCAGGGGCTGCCCGAGCCCGAGGCGCTGTATGGCGCCGCGCGCGCGCGCGGTCTGAGCCTCGTGACCTTCACCGATCTCGACACCATCGACGGGTGCCTGGCGTTCCTGGAACGCCACCCGGAGGCCTCCGACTTCTTCGTCTCCGAGGAGGTGCGTGCCGTCGAGCCGCGCACTGGAGCTCTCATCAGCATCCTGGTCTACGACCTGACCGAGTCGCAGCACCGGGAAATCCAGGCGCTCCGGGGTGACGTGCGCGACGTCGCGGAGTTCGCGAAAAGCGCCGGTCTGCTGGCCTCGCTGGGCTCGCTCCTGGGGGTTCTCGTGGCGGGCGGGTCGGAAGGTCTCGTCCGCGACCTCCTGCACCGGTTCGACCTGTTCGAGATCAGGAATGGCGCGGAGGACCGCGCCTGCAACGAATTGATGGCGCGCCTCGTGCACGAGGGGGCCGGATTCGGGTTCGGGGTGACGGCCGGCAGCAACGCCCACACGGCGGCGCGCGTGGGGCGCACCGCCACGGTGGCGCGCGCCCGCGACCGCGTTGAATTCCTGGAGGCGCTGCGGCGACACCGGACGTGGGCGATGGGTCTGCATGGAGACGTCTGGAGCTCGTTCGCGGAGGTGCTGGGAACCGTGCCGCTGCACAGGGCCGCCGCACCGCTCCTCGACCACGCCGTGACGCGTGCGAGGAGGAGCGTCCGCGCCCGGCGGACCAGGAAGCGGCTCGATCAGAGCGACGTTCGAAAATTTCAGGAAAAGGCACGCTCGTTCGGAATGTCGGACCGCGGGTCGAGCCCGAGGTCCGAGGATGCGCGCTGAATCGCCTGCCGGAGCGCAGGTCTCCGGGGTCGGCGCGCAGGCGTGGATTGACAACGCACCAGAGTTTGCGTAGAGGAGCGCACATGAACCAGGCTGTGGCCCGGATCGATGAGAGCACCGAAGTCGGGCTGAACGCGCGTCCCGTAGAGGACGCGCACCATGCGTCGCCCCGGCCGGCCGAGACGCCCCGCCCGGCGGCCCCGAAGAGGGGCCGCGGGCGATACCTTCGACCGAGTGTCGTCCTGGGCTCGATGTTCAAGGCGGCGGCCCACGTCACCTGGCACGCCTTCCAGGCGGTGAACACCCGTCTGCCCTACGGAGTCAAGCAGCCGAAGTGGGCCCCGGCCCCCCTCATGAAGACCAGGGAACGAACCTTTCCGCAGCTCGGCTTTCCGCGTGCCACCGACTCGCTCTGCCCGCAGTGCGTCAAAGAGGTGCGGGAGAGCATCCTGAAGGGCGAGAGCGACTGGCGCGTCCTGATCGACGGGAAGCCCGGCGAGATCAAGGCGAAGATCGTCGAGCGCGACAACCAGATCTGGATGGAGAAGGACTGCGCGCGCCACGGCCATTTCGAGGACCTCATGGCCATGGACGCAGAGTTCCTGCGCCGCATGGAGCGTCTTTATCCGGGACGCGACTTCCGCATGGCGCCGGATCCGTTCCACAACCACGGGTCCTCCACCATCAAGTACGGCCGCGGTGCAGTTCTCACCGTGGATCTCACCAACCGCTGCAACATGATGTGCAACCCCTGCTTCATGGACGCCAACCAGGTCGGCTACGTGCACGAGCTGACCTGGGACGACATCAAGCAGATCCTGGACAACTCGATCAACGTCAAGCCGCGGCGCCAGATGTCGGTGCAGTTCTCGGGCGGCGAGCCGACGCTGTCGCCCTACTTCCTGGACGCGGTCGCGTACTCGCGGAAGGTTGGCTACAACAGCGTTCAGGCCGCCACCAACGGCATCCGTTTCGCGCAGGATCTCGACTTCGCGCGGCGCGCCAAGGCGGCCGGCCTGCGCCTGACTTATCTTCAGTTCGACGGCGTCACGAACGAGGCCAACAACCACCGCGGCGTGGGCAACCTGTTCGACGTGAAGAAACGCGCCATCCGGAACCTGCACGCCGCCGGCGTCGACGTCACGCTCGTGACCACCATCGTCAACACGATCAACGACCAGCAGGTGGGGCCGATCGTCCAGTTCGCGATCGAGAACATCGACAAGATCAACGCCGTGTCGTTCCAACCGGTCTCCTTCACCGGCCGGGACGAGGACATCGACGACGAGACCCGGAAGAAACAGCGCTACACGCTGTCGCACCTGGCGCACGACGTCAAGAAACAGCTCGGTATTACCGAGCCGCTGCGCGACTGGTATCCGCTGTCGGCCTCGGGCCCTTTCTCCGACCTGCGTGATCAGCTCGAGGGTCTCGATGCCGAGTGGGGCTCCCTCAAGTGCGGCTGCCACCCGAACTGCGGAATCGGCACGATGTTGTTGGTAAACCAGACCGACAGGAAGGCGGTGCCATTCCCGCAGATCCTGGACACGGATCGGCTGCTCGAGGACTTGAAGGTCATCAACGACACCTGCCGCCCGAAGGCGGTCACCGTGTTCCAGTTCATGGTGTCGGTGCTGCGAAACGCGCGCTTCTCCGAGATGCCCGAAGGAATGAACCTCTGGGAGATGGTCAAGATCATCGACGGGCACAACGGCGCGAAGCTCGGCCTGGCCGACAAGTCCCGCTACAACTGGCGCGTGATGATGGTCGCCGGAATGTGGTTCCAGGACCTGTTCAACTACGATTTCCGCCGCACCGAGATGTGCATCATCCCGTACGCCACGCAGCTGGGGGAGGTGTCGTTCTGCGCCTACAACACCGGCGTGGGATGGCGGCAGATCGTGGAGAAGATGTTCTCCACGCACAGCACGTCCCAGTGGTTCAAGGAGAAGGGACGCCACCCGATCTTCGCGGCGGGCAAGCACGTTCCCCTCGGGCCTTCCGCCGACGCCGGCCCGCCGACACCGGGCGATTTCGAGATTCACGTTCCCGGACCGTCGTCTGGCGCAGGCCTCGCGGACGCAGCCGCGGCGCTGCACGCCTCGACCGGCGAGACGGCCGGCTGTGGCACGGGGTGCGGCTGTCACTGAACGCGTCCATCGCGTCTGAGTCGAGGGCGAGGGTCGCCGGACCCTCGCCCTCTGTGTCTGTATGAGACGCGCCAAGATCATCGCCACCCTGGGCCCGGCCACGGCGGCGCCCGGGGTGCTCGCGGGCCTGCTGCGCGCCGGCGTGGACGTGGCCCGGCTGAATCTGTCGCACGGCGACCACGCCGAGCACGCCCGGGTCATCGCGCGGACCCGGCGCGCGGCCGAGGCGCTCGGCCGGCCCATCGCCATCCTCGCCGATCTGCAGGGCTCGAAGGCCCGCATCGGGCGCCTTCACGGCGGCCGGCCGGTGCCTCTCCGGCGGGGCGAAATCGTCACGCTCACGCCACGCGATGTCCCCGGCCGCCCCGGCCTGATCCCGACCACCTTCCGCCGCCTGGGTCGCGACGTGCGGCGCGGCGATCCGATCCTCCTCGACGACGGCCGCATCGAGCTCTCGGTCGTGCGCGTGCGCGGCCAGGACGTCGTGTGTCGCGTCATCACCGGCGGCCTGCTTCTGGAGAACAAGGGAATGAACCTGCCCGGGACGGATCTCAGGGGCAGCGTCCTCACCGCGAAAGATCGCGCCGATCTCGCGTTCGCCCTGCGCCACGGCGTGGACTATCTGGCGCTGTCGTTCGTGCGCTCCGCGGAGGATATGGCGCGCGTGCGGCGCCTCCTGCGCCGCCAGGGGAGGGACGTGCCGCTCATCGCCAAGCTGGAGGTGCGCCGGGCGGTGGAGCGGTTGCAGGAGATTCTGCGGGCGGCCGATGGCGTGATGGTGGCGCGCGGAGACCTCGGCGTCGAGGTGCCGCTCGAGCGCGTGCCGGTGCTGCAGAAGTGGATCCTGCAGGAGGCCAACCGCACGGGGGTGATTGCCATCACCGCCACTCAGATGCTCGAATCCATGATCGAACGGCCGCGCCCGACGCGTGCCGAAGCGTCCGACGTCGCGAACGCCATCTTCGACGGCACGGACGCGGTGATGCTCTCCGCCGAGACCGCCTCCGGGCGCCACCCGCTCAAGGCGGTCGCGGTGATGGACCGGATCATCCGCGAGGCGGAGAGGAGCGGTCTGTATATGAAGGCCGCTGGCGAGGCCCAGGAGGGGGAAGACCGCGAGGTGCACGCCGTCGCCCATGCCGCCGTGGACGCGGCGCGCCAGTGGGTGGCGCGGGCCATCGTGGTCTATACCCAGACAGGGATGACCGCGCGCCTCCTGTCGAAGCTGAAGCCCCCATGCCCGATCGTCGCCATCACCCCCTCGGAGCCCATCCGCCGTCGCATGGCGCTCTACCGGGGCGTCCTGCCGATGGCGTTGCGTTTCGCCCGGAGCACCGACCGCATGTTGCGCGACGGCGAGCGCGCCATCCTGGCGGCAGGTTTGATCGGGAAGGGGGCGCGGGTGGTGGTCGTCTCCGGGACCTCGCCCCGGGCTGGAGCCACCAATCTGATGAAGCTGCACCGCCTGGGTGAACGGCTCTGAACGGGATCGCCTGTCCGGGATCGTCCGTCAGGCGCCCGGCGTGCGCGCCCGGGGGTAGGAGCCGAGGACACGCACGAAATCGCAGACTTCCTCGAGGTGACGGAGGGCGTTCCGGCAGCGGTCTTCCTTCGGAGAGCCCTCGAAATCGACGTGGAAAACGTACTCCCACGGCCGGCCGCGTATCGGGCGGGACTCAATCTTTAGAAGATTAATATCCCGGAGCGCGAACACCCCCATGCAGCGGAATAGCGCGCCAGGGACATGCCGGGTGGAGAACAGGACGGAGGTCTTGTCGGCCGGACCGAGGGCCACCCCGTCGCGCGACAGCGCGAAGAAGCGCGTGAAGTTCGCGCGGTGGTCTTCGAGCCCCTTCTTTAAGATACGCGCGCCGTAGAGACGGGCCGCGAGCTCGGGGGCGATGGCCGCCGCGTCGCGCGCTTCCTCTTCGCGCAGCAGGCGCACGCTCCCCGCCGTGTCGTAGGTGGCGACACGGGTCAGGCGCGGGTTCCGCCTGAAGAATCGCTCGCATTGAGCCAGGGCCACGGGATGGGAATAGACCCGTCTCACATCGCGGAGACGGACCCCCGGCAGGGCGACGAGCGCGTGCGAGACCCGGATGACCGCTTCTCCCGCGACCTTGAGCGTGGACTCGAGAAGCAGGTCATTGACGCGATGGATTGACCCCGCGATGGTATTCTCGACCGGCGCCAGGGCGTAGCGGCAGCGCCCCGTCTCGGCGGCCCGGAACAGTGCGTCGAACTCGGCGCAGGGCAGGATACGCGCACGCCGTCCGAACAACGACCGGACCGCCAGCTCGGAGAAGGCCCCGCGCTCGCCCTGGATGGCGACCAGGGGGGCTCCGGAGCGGCTCATGGCCCCGCCCGTCCGCCCGCCATCGCCTCCTCCAGTCTCCGCTCGAGCACGCGCGACATCTCGAAGTCTTCGAGCTTGAGGTAGTGCCGGGCGGCCTGGACCAGCGCCTCGGACGGCACGAGGCCGACGATCTCGCTGCCGGCGATCCCGACGCCGTGGCGCGCGGCCTCCTCGCGGACCCTGTCGAAGACGACGTGAAGGGGAGTGGTCCTGAAGTCGGTCATGTTGATCGAAACCTGGGCGCAATTGCGGTCTTTCAGCATCACACCCATCGCCTTGACGCAAGGGAACCCGCCGTCCTTCTCGCGGATGGCGCGGGCGATCGATTTCGCCAGGTCGAGGTCCGAGGACGCCAGATTGATGTTGTAGGCAATCAGGAACTCGCGCGCCCCGACGTCGACGCAGCCGGCGGTCGGATGCACGCGCTCCGGTCCGTAGTCGGGCTTCCAGAGCGGGTCTTTGATTTTCCCGGGGAACCCCTCGAACTCTCCTTTGCGGACCTCCGCCAGGTTGCGTCGGTGCGGGGCGGTCGCGGCCTTCTCGTAGAGGTAGACCGGAAGGCCGTGGCGCGCGGCGATGGCGGCGCCCAGATCACGCGCCAGGGCGACGCAATCCTGCATCGTCACACCGCGGATCGGGACGAGGGGGATGACATCCACCGCTCCCATGCGCGGGTGCGCCCCCTGGTGCGAGCGCAGATCGATCCGCTCGACGCACGAGGCGACGAGCGCCAGGAGGGCGGCGCGAATCGCCGGGGGCGCTCCCGCCAGCGTCAGGACGGAGCGGTTGTGGTCGGGGTCCGCGCAGAAATCAAGGATGGAGACCGGCCCGCTGCGACGCACGACGTCGAGGACGGCGTCGATCACGTC
>QHXX01000075.1 GCA_003223135.1 Acidobacteriota bacterium
TCTTCATCGCCCCGAAATAGTCGCCCCCCACGACGTGGTAGTCGGAGTTCGGGACCTCGCCCTGGGCCGGGACCGGACGTCCCTCGACCCAGAAATTGGTCTGCCAGCCCTCACCTGTCAGCGGTAGCGGATTCACCAGCCCGGCCGACACGACACCCGTAAGGGCTGTGACGGCCGGCAGGAGCCGGTCCGCGAAGGCGACGATCTTCGCGCCCTCCGGATACTTGACCCGGGGAAGGACCATCTGTGCGCTCAGGACGTCGTCGGGGCGGAAGCCGGGATCGACCCGGCTGAGACGCAGGAAACTTTGCGCCATCAATCCGGCACCGGCGAGCAGGACGAGCGCCAGGGCGATCTCGCTCACCACCAGGACACTACGAAAGCGGTGCTGGCGGCGTCCCGACGAAGAGCCGCGGGTCGCCTCCTTGAGCGGCTCGAGAAGTCCCGACCGGCTGGCCTGACAGGCCGGTGCGATCCCGAACACCAGGCCCGTGAGAAGCGACAGGACCAGGCTGAAGCCGAGGACGGCGCCATCCAGCCGGACCTCGTCGAGGCGCGGCAAGGTCGCTGGCACGAGCGACAGCAGGACATCGGACAGCCAGGTCGCCAGAAGCAGCCCAAGCCCGCCCCCGCAAAGCGACAGGAGCGCGCTCTCGGTGAGGACCTGACGCAACACCCGCATCCGGCTGGCGCCCAGGGCCCTGCGGATGGCGATCTCCTTCTCGCGCGTCGAGGCCCGGGCCAGGAGAAGATTGGCCACGTTGGCGCAGGCGATCAGGAGGACGAAGCCGACCGCCGCGGCCAGGACGATGAGCGCCGGGCGGAGGGTCCCGACCACCTCGTCCTCGAGCGGCTTCATGGCCACGCGGCAGCCGGTGTTGGACTTCGGAAACTGCTGCTCGAGCGCCCGGGCGATCGAGTCCATGTCGGCCCGGGCGGCTTCGATGGTGGCCCCTTCGCGCAGGCGGCCGATGACGTAGATGCCCGGGTGTTTGTCCCGGTCCTGCATCCGGTCTGCGTAGAGCCCGAGCGGCAGGAACACGTCGGCCTCTGGGTAATACACGCGGAAGGCGGCCGGCAGGACGCCGACGATCACGACGCTGCGGCCGTCGAGCGTCAGCGGACGGCCGACGAGCCCCGGGTCGCTCCCGAACCGCGTCTTCCACAACCGATCGGTGACGATCGCGACAGGCTCGGCTCCGGCTCGATCGTCCTGCGCCGCGAAATCGCGCCCGAGGCGGGGCGACGCTCCGAGTGTTGAGAAGAAATCGGCCGAGACGTTCCAGCCTCCCAGCCGCTCCGGCCGCTCGAGCCCCGTCAGCGTCACCTGCGTCGGCTGAAGCGCCGCCGTCTTCTCGAAGACGCGGGCCCGCTCACGCCAGTCGAGGAAGTTCGGATAGGAGACCGACATGTCGGGGACCTGCTTGCTCGACTCGTTCACCAGCATCAGCCGCGCGGGGTCGCGGTAGGGAAGCGGCCGCAGGAGGACGGCGTTGACCACGCTGAAGATCGCCGTGTTCGCCCCGATCCCGAGCGCCAGCGTGAGCACGGCCACGGCGGTGAAGCCGGGGTTCTTCAGGCTCTTCATCAGCCACGTCAAGGCCAGTGCGCCGATCAGACCGAGGCCGACGCCGAGAGATGCCAGCCGGACACCCTGCCCCACGACCAGACGGATCACGTCGCGCGGCCGCGCTCCCAGCGCCATACGAACGCCGATCTCGTGCGTGCGCTGCGCCACCGAGTAGGAGATCACGCCGTAAATTCCCACGGCGGCCAGAAGAAGCGCCAGCAGCGCGAACAGGGCGATCAGCGTGGTCTGATAGCGGGTCCGCCCGAACGCCAGGGACATCAGCTCGTCGCCCGTCTTGACGTTTGCGAGCGGCAGAGTCGAGTCCATCGCCTGCACCTCCCGCCGCACGGCCGCCACCAGGCTCAGAGGGTCCCGGGCGGCGCGCACCATGAGGTACATCTGCCCGCCCCAGAAGGGATATTGTTCGTACGGCACATAGATGGTGGGCGCCTTCTCGGCGCGCAGGCCGTTGTGCTTCGCGTCGCCCACCACCCCCGCCACGGTGATCCACGGGTCTTCCGGCCCGAAGCCGCCCGCGTGAAAGTGTTTGCCGAGCGCGTCGCCGCCGGGAAAGTAGCGCCGCGCCATGGTCTCGTTGATCCATGCCACCGGCGGCGCGTCCGCGTTGTCCTGCGGCGCCGGGGGGCGTCCGTTCACCAATGGGATCGCAAGCGCCTGGAAGTAATCCGTCCCGACCACCAGCTCCTCGGCCAGCGGGCGGTTCTGACCGGCCGGGACCGGTTGTCCTTCGATCTCGATCGACTCGACGATGTCGAGCCATTCCGGCGGAACCGAATTGCTCACGCTGGCCGCCTGCACACCCGGCAGGCTCCGGAGGCGCTCCGCGAGCTGCCGGTAGAAGGCCTCCTTCTGGGGCGGCTTCGGGTATCGGGTCTCCGGCAACGAGAGCTGCGCGGTCAAGAGGCCCGCAGGCTCGAAACCGGTGTCGACCTCCTTCAGGCGCGCGAAGCTCTTGACCATCAGCCCGGCGGCGACCAGTAGCATCAGCGCCAGCGCCATCTGTGCTATGACCAGAAGCCCGCGCAGCCGCTGCCGGCCGCGCGCCTCGGTCACGGTCCTGCCGCTTTCCTTCAGCGATTCGTTCAGACGGGTGCGCGAGATCTGCAGCGCGGGGGCGAGACCGAACAGCACGCCGCTCAGCAAGGACGCGAGCGCGGTGAAGGCGAACACCCCGCGGTCGATCCGGATCTCGTTCAGCCGGGGGAGATTTCCGGGCTCGAGCGCCGGGAGCGCGTCGACGCCCCACTGCGCCAGCAGCAGGCCGAAGGCCCCGCCGAGCGCCGCCAGCACCAGGCTCTCGGTCAGAAGCTGCCGGACGAGACACCAGCGCGAGGCGCCGAGCGCGGCGCGCACGGCGATCTCCTTCTCGCGCGTGGCCGCGCGCGACAGGAGCAGGTTGGCCACGTTGGCCATCGCGATCAAAAGCACGAACCCGACCGCCACCATCAGCACCAGCAGCGCCGGCCGCACGTCCCCGACGATGAACTCCTTCATCGGCTCGGCCGCGAAGGCCCAGTCGGACTTCTGCGGATCGGGCCAGGCGCTCAGGACCTCGCCATGCATCGCCACGAGCTCGGCGCCCAATTGCTGCGGGGAGACTCCGGGCTTGAGCCGGCCCACCAGCCGGTAGAGGAATGGCGAATGCCGGGTCGGCGGATCGAGCTGCAGGATTGGCCAGATATCGGTTTTGCGCAGCGCCATGAAATCGGGCGGCATCACGCCGACGACCGTGCAGCTCTTGTCGTTCAGGACGATCGTCCGGCCGACGGCGCCGGCGTCGCCTGCGAGGCGGCGCTGCCACAGGGCGTGGCTGATCACCGCCACCATCGGGCTGCCGGGCCGGTCCTCGTCCGGCCGGAAGCTGCGTCCGAGGATCGGGGGAACACCGAGGGCCGAGAAGAAGTCCGCCGTCACCCACATCGCGGAGATGCGTTCCGGCTCCTGCCCGCCCAGATTGACGCGGTCCGGCGTGAACGCGGCCAGGGACTCGACGCTCCGCATCCGCTCCTTGAGGATCAGGTAGTCCGCCTTCGAGACCGTGAAACGGTGTCCGAGATCGCGCCGATCGATCGTGAGGATCGAGAGGCGGTCCGAGTCGGGGTAGGGGAGCGGGCGCAGCAGGGCGCCGTTGACCACGCTGAAGATCGCCGTGTTCGCCCCGATCCCGAGCGCCAGAGTCAGGGCCGCGATGGCCGTGAAGCCGGGGTTCTTACCGAGCAACCGCAGCGCGAAACGAAGGTCCTTCATGAGCGCATCCATCGCGTCCTCTACTCGCACCTGAGGGCTGTCATCGGATCCACGAGCGTGGCGCGGCGCGCGGGGACGACGCAGGCCAGAAGGGCCACGAAGGTCAGGATGACCGCCACCAGCCCATAGGTGATCGGATCGGTCGGGCTGATTCCGAACAGGAGCCCCGCCAGAAGGCGCGTGGCCCCGGCGGCGACGAGAAGGCCGAGCACGACGCCGGCCGCCGCCAGCACCAGCCCCTGACGCACCACCAGCCCGAGGACCTCGCGCCGCCCGGCGCCGAGCGCCATGCGCACGCCGAACTCGTGCGTCCTCTGGCTGACCGAGTAGGCGACGACACCGTACGTTCCCACCGCGGCCAGAAGGAGCGCGACGGCGGCGAACACCGAGAGCAGGATCATCGCCAGGCGCGGCTGGGTGACCGAATCGGAGACCAGCGCCTCGCCCGTCTTCATCTCGGAGACCGGCTGCTCGCGATCGATCGCGAGGACGGCCTGGCGCGCGGCGGTCGCGAGGCTCATCGGCTCGACGGTGGCGCGCAGGACGAAGGTCAGCCAGGTCGATGGCGCCTGCGCCAGGGGTTCGTATACGTGCGGGGCCGCCTCTCCGTCGAGCGACGAGTGCTTCACGTCGGCGACAATACCGACGATCTCCCGTGGCGCCCGTTCGTGGTCGTTGTCGATCCTGATGAGCCGGCCGATCGGGTTCTCGCCCGGGAAGTACTTATGCGCCATTCCGGAGCTGATGACGGCGACACGTGGGCCGCCCGCGACGTCGGAGTCCAAGAGGCCCCGTCCCCGCAGGATTCCGATGCCCATGGCGCGGAAGAAGTCGCCGCCGACCGCGTCATAGCGCGCCGAGGACCTGTTGGACGGAGGCTGCTCCGGCTGCCCGTCGATGCTGAACGAGTAGGAGATGACGCCGCCGGCGAGGGGCACGGTCGTGGCCGCCGCCGCCGAGACGACACCGGGGAGCGCCCCGAGCCGTTCCAGCGCCTGTCGGAGAAACACGGTCTGGCGGGCGCCGTCCGGGTATTTCGTCTCCGGCAGCGCGACGTCGAGCGTGAGCAGGTGATCCGGCCGGAACCCCGGATCGACTGAGAGCAGCCGCTGGAAGCTCCTGAACATCAGCCCGGCCCCGACGAGCAAGACGAGGGCCAGGGCGATCTCTCCGATCGCCAGGGCGCTGCGGAGACGGTGGCGGCCGGGGCCCGAGGTGCCGCCGCGCCCGCCCTCCTTGAGGGTCTCGTTGAGATCCGGCCGCGAAGCCTGCAGGGCCGGAACCACGCCGAAGAAGAGACCGGTCACCAGGGACAATCCGAGCGTGAAGAGCAGGACGCGGCCGTCCACGCTGACCTCGCGGAAGCGCGGAAGATTGTCTCCGCCCGCCGCGACCAGGAGATCGGTGCCCCAGAGCGCCAGGACGAGCCCGCCCAGTCCGCCGAGAAGCCCCAGGATGGCGCTCTCGGTCAAAAGCTGACGCACCAGGCGCAGCCGGCCGGCGCCGAGCGCGAGGCGGATGGCGACCTCTTTCTGGCGCTCCGTGGCGCGCGCCAGCAGGAGGTTGGCGACGTTGGCGCAGGCGATCAAGAGGACGAAGCAGACCGCACCCAGGAGGACCATGAGAGCCGGCCGGATCTTGCCGACCATCATCTCGGAGAGCGGCGAGACGAGCGTTCCCCAGCCCGTGTTCGAGTCGGGGTATTGCTTTCGCAGACGCTCCGCGATCGTGTCCATCTCGACCTGGGCCGCCTCGAGTGTTGTGCCCGGCTTGAGACGCGCGAAGACATGCAGGTAGTGGGCGCCGCGGCCCGACAGCTCGTCGTGGTCGAACGCGATCGGCGTCCAGACCTCGGAACGGTTCGGGAAGGTGTAACCCTGCGGCAGCACGCCGACGACGGTGCGCCGCTTGCCGTTCAGCGCGATCGTCCGGCCGACGATCCCCGGGTCCGAGCCGAAGCGCCTCGTCCATAGCCCGTGGCCGATCAGGACGACCGGCTCGGCCCCTTCGCGATCCTCTTCCGGGAGGAAGTCGCGGCCGAGGACCGGCTTCACCCCGACAACACCGAGAAACGACGCCGAGACGCGCGACCCGTTCAGGCGCTCGGGCTCGGTTCCCTCGCTCAGGTTGTACGGCGCGCCGTCGACCGCCGCCATCTCTTCGAAGACGCGGCTCTGCGCGCGCCAGTCGATGAAATCGGGCGGAGAAGCCGGAAACTTCGGGAATCCCTTCGCGGGGTTGACGGAGACGACCATCGTCAGCCTGTCGGGATCGGGGAAGGGGAGCGGCCGCAGAAGGACCGCGTTCACGACGCTGAAGATGGCGGTGTTGGCGCCGATACCCAACGCCAGCGCCAGCACCGCCACCGCGGCGAAGCCCGGGTTCTTGAGGAGCATCCTGAGGCCGTAGCGCAGGTCCTGCAGGATCGCGTCCATCATCTCTCCTAGAGGCGGCGCCGGGCGGCCGTCGTCCCCGGGGGCGGCGCGTCGAGCCCGCCGGGGCAACGCGCCCCGGTCATGCCGCTCTCACCCCTCGGCAGCGAGACGAGGACCGGCTCGAGAGCGTGCAGGACCGGGGCGAGCCCGGGGATGACGGCGGTGCGGAAGGCATGGATCGGGCTGACCATGGTGAGGCCCCTCGCGCCTTCGGAAGACGGATCAGGAAGCGGCGGTGGCCGCGCTCTCCTCGACGATGCGGCCGTCGAACAGGTGGATGGTGCGGTCGGCGTGCCGCGCGTAGCGCGGGTCGTGCGTCACCATGCAGAGGGTGGCGCCGCCCCGGTGCAGCTCGCGCAGAAGCTCCATGACCGCCTCGCCGCTCTTGGAATCGAGGTTGCCGGTCGGCTCGTCCGCCAGCAGGATGAGGGGGCTGCCGGCGACCGCGCGGGCCACGGCGACGCGCTGCTGCTGTCCGCCCGAGAGTTGGCTCGGGAGGTGCCGCGCGCGGTGCGCCATGCCGACCCGCTCGAGCGCGTCGTTGGCGCGCTGGCGTCGGTCCGCGGCCTTCATGCCGCGGTAGGTCAGCGGCAGCTCGACGTTCTCGAACACCGTCAGGTCGCCGATCAGGTTGAACGACTGGAAGATGAAACCGATCTGGAGATTGCGGATGCGGGCCCGGTCCGAGAGGGACAGGTCGGCGACCTGCTTGCCGTCAAGCCAGTACTTCCCGTCGGTGGGGGAGTCGAGAAGGCCGAGAAGCGACAGGAGCGTCGATTTGCCGCAGCCGGACGGCCCGGCGATCGACACGTACTCTCCCTTCTTGATCTCCAGTTGAATGGTCGCGAGGGCGTGCGTCTCGACCTCGTCGGTGTAGAAAACCTTGGTCACTCCCTCGAGATGGATCATCGCGCGGCCGTTTGCAGTCATGCGGTCTCCTGGATCGATGTTCAGTTCAAACGAAGGCGGTCGAAAGCGTCCCACGCCGAGGTGTCCGACAGGATCACCTGGTCGCCGGCCTGCAGGCCGTCGAGGATCTCCACCGTGTTCACCGACGAACGTCCGAGCTTCACCTGCACGCGCACGGCCCCCTGCCCCTCGTCGGCGAGGCGGAACAGGCCGACAACGCTCTGCTCCTGCCCGAACGCCGGGCGGCCGACATACAGAACGTCGTCGAGCCGCTCGAGCTCGATCGTCCCCTCGACGCTCAGATCGGGGCGCGCCCCTTTCGGCAGGGCGCCGGCGAGCGCCACGTCCACGGTGACCGTGCCGTTCAGCACCGGGGAGTTGCTGCAGAACGCCTTCGATCCCCGCGCGCACCCGCAACTGCTGCACCTGGTCACGCCGCAATGCGGCCTGGGCCCGCAGCTGCCCGAGACGCACCTCCTGCGCCGCCAGCTCGGCCTGCGTCGACTCGGCGGCGATCTCCAGCCGCTTCTGGTCGAACCCCATGCGCGTCGCCGATTCCTGGGCGCGCGACTTTGACAGCTTCAGCGTCAGGTCGGAGATCAAGCCGTGATCCGCGAGCTCCGTGTCCGCCGCCGCCTGCAGTTCCGCCTGCTTCGCCGTGGCCTCCGTCGTCGCGAACGCCGCCTTCTGATCCAAAAGCTGGCTTTCGAGCTTGACCTTCAGGCTCGCGTAGTCCGCTTCCGCCGCCTTGAGCAGCCAATCGGCCTCGTTCGCCGAGTTCTCCAGCTCGGGATTGCTCAGCTCGAGGATGACCGAATCCGCCTTCACCGCCGTGCCCGGCTTAATAAGGATGCGTTCGACCCGGCCCTCGGTCGCGGCCGGGATCCAGCGGATCTCCTCCGGGACCAGCGTTCCGAGCCCGCGCACCTGCCGCACCATCGGCCCCCGCTTCACCGTGTCGACCCAGACGGTGGCGCGCGACACCGAGGGCGCGGCCGGCTTCAGGTGCGACAGCCCGACCGTGATCGCCGCAAGCAGTGTCACGCCTCCGATCCCGTAGAGCGTGCGGGTGACCGTCCGTCTGCGCTTGTTGACCTGCCGCGGTACGTCCACGATTCCACTCCTCTAAACGCAGAACTTCGATCCCGAGTTGCCGGTATCTAGAGCGAGATCCATACCAACCGGGGCGGCTGGCGTAAGTCGCTTTGCTTCAGGGCGTTGAGGTTGTGGAGATCGGTGCCGGACAGGCGAGGGGTGTCCGCTTGTGGGACGCAAGTTTTCCGGAACCGCAACGAATCAGTCTCCGGGGTCCGGCCGGCAGGTATGGGACGGGGAAGCATGGCGGCTGCTAGCAAGAACGGAAAATTAACCTCACGATACAAAACCAATGGGCAGCGGAGGCAAAACATGTCGTCATCGGAGCGGAAGGCGACATGTGGAATCTCTCCGCACTTTGTCATAAGAGTACAATCGCTCCCCCTAAAAACCTTCATGCTGTCTCGGGTGAACAAGGGATGAGCAACATCGGAGCTTTAGCTCAATTCGCTTCCAATGGGCATGAAGAGAAGGTGAAAGAGATCTTCACCCAACTGTTCCCACCGGTAGATTGGATCTTTGTGGAGCGCTCCGGCCGGGAAGAATCGGACGGCTGGCTTCGTGATTTGCGAGTATGTTCAGGGGACATGTTTGATAGGTACTTCCTACTGGCCATCCCGGAGGGGGGGATTTCCGAGGAAGAGTTCGGGCAAGTCATATCTTCGCTCGGCGACCGTGGACAGTTTGTAGCGAAGCTGAAGGAGGCAGCCCAGCGCAAAACTCTTGAACACCTGCTGGGCCGCCTCGGGGCGCGTGAATCAGTTAGATCTAGCTGTGCCTGTGCCCTTTATCACCTCGCTCTTTGATATTGGTGACAATCTGCCAAACACCGAAACGAGTGGGTGGATGGTTGGGATTGACCGGGTCTGTTGGCTGCTAATCAGGCGCCTGCTCGAACGAGAGGTCGATCAAGTAGAGCGCAGCAAGTACTTGCGCTCAGCCATCGAGGCTACAGATGGCCTTTATTTGCCGTTGATAGGGGTCTTCTACGGAGGAGAACCCGAGAAGGACAAGGATTCCAGAGCACGCCCGCCGCTCCTCGTCGGAGAAGACCTGCGAGTCGCCAGGCAGTTGCTTCTGGCCAGGATTCGTGACGCCGCGATGAAAAATGATCTCAGCGCCCATCCGGAGCTACCATTCATCCTCTATCGCTGGCATGATTTGGGGCCCGAGAGCGAGCCAAGAGGGTGGGTCGAAAACCTGATCAGCAAGAAGGAGGGCCTCTTGCGACCTTCACACATCAAGACGTCGTGACCGAGTTACTCAAGGGAACATCGCAGGTGCGAAAACGCATCGACACCAAGGAAGTCGAGAAGTTTGTACCAGTCGCCCGAATCCAGAAATTACTGAAAGACTTGCCTGAGGAAGGTCTCGTGGAAGAAGATCGTGACGCCGTCGCGGCTTTCAGGCGCGCTCTCGAACCGCCAGAAGAATAGCATTTTTCATGACGACACAGACGATGTTCGAGTCGTGTGAATCGGAACACTTCGTCGGGTGAATAGGAGGATTATCCTTGCCAAGTCTGCATCGTCGTGTTAGCAGCGAACTCTTGACCCTGCGTCAGACGCTCAAGGCATTCGACCGCTCACTCCGCCGCATCGCCCCCATGTTCTCTGCTGCCATGTCCATGAACGGTGCCCCAAAAGGCAACGGCCGCTCCCGCCCCCGCCTCTCCGCAAAGGGTCGCGCCTCCCTGGTCCTCCAGGGCCGCTACATGGGCTACATGCGGCAGCTGAAGCCGCGGCAGAAGGCGCAGGTTAGGAGGATCCGGGAGGCTAAGGGAGTGAGGGTGGCGATAGAGAGGGCAAAAGGAATGCGACTGAGATGAGAGGCAGTACCTTTTCGACGGAGCACCTGGCCAGCAATGGAGGGAACCTGATGAAGAAAATGCTGCTGCTGGTCCTGACGCTGGTCATTGCGCTCCCATCTCTGCCCGCGCGCGCGAAGGAATCGAATCACTTCCTGACACCCGGCGAGATGGTTAAGGCGATGGACAAGTCGAAGACGTCGTACAAGATCGACATGCTAAAGTCACTGAAGGACATGGGGCCGGAACAGTTCGCAGAAGTCTACTGGCCATCCTCAGAAAAGCAACTCGAGTACCCCTGGATCTCGGATGACGTTAAAGGCGGCCTGAGCCTGCTGTCGTACCCGTTCGAAGGTGGCTCGATGGATATTGTGAAGGAGGCGGAATCTGCGTATGGCGACAAGAAGTATGATCGTGCCGCCGAACTATACCAGAAGGCAATAGAGGCCTCCCCCAAATGCTACTTCGCGTACATCGGCCTGGGCGACTGTCGCTTTTTCTCGGGTGATTTCGACAAAGCCCTTGAGTCTTACCAGAAAGCAACCGACCTGAACCCGTTCGACTTCCGCGGCTTTTTCTTCAAGGCGCACGCTCTTGTGAAGATGAAGCGGTTCAAGGAGGCAAAGGAAGCCTTCATCGAGAGTTTGACCCTGCACCCCCGCCGGAAGTCGATCATCACGACCGTGAAGAACTATGCGACACAGATGGGAGTAGTCATAGAGGATGCCTCTTTCCTTCCCCAGTCGCTTGCCCGACTAGAGGGCGACACGGTCGCAATCTACTCGAATCCTGAGGACCTGCCGTGGTTCTACCACGCGATGTGCAAGGGGTTTTGGCTCGGCGACCCTGGACACCGGAAGGAACTGACGGGTCACGAGGAACATCGATGGTCGACGTCTGAAGAGTCCGAATGCTTGGCGGCGTTGGTCATTGGATACGAGCAGAGCCGAGAGGATGGCAAGATTCCCCAGAATGCCACCATCGAGCGGATCAAGACCATCCTGGACGACGGGATGCTGAATGAGTTCGTGTACTACCAGATCTACGCGCGCCTTTCCCCGGACGTTACCTTGCTTCTTCCCGCGGCGGAGCGAAGCAAGCTGAAGGACTACGTCGCCAAGTACGTGCTCGTGCCGAGCAATGAATCAGATGCCGGGAAGCGTGACGCGAAGACTGGACCCTGAGTTCGGGTTTTCTCCAGACGCAGTCATCGCGTCCATCGGGCTGGTCGGGTAGCGGGTGATTGGCAGCCCCAAAAATGACGCGGCTGGCAGAGCAGGAGCCGGACCGAGTGGTGAAGCTCCTCGTCGCTCGGGTGCGTGTAGATCGTCGTCGTGAGCGGGCGAGGCAATCGTTTCGGCGAGGCAGCCCTCACCATCACTTGGTGACGTCCGTCGCCGTCGGTGGACCCTCGACCCAGTTGACGTCCCACGCGCCGTCGACCGTGATGAACGTCAACGAGGCTTCGGGCAGCCACGCTTCATGAACCATTCTCGCAGGCATGTAATTGAAATCACCGGGACCCAACTCGATCCGTTTGCCCTCGCACGCGAAGATGGCCCTGCCCGAGATCATGGTGTGGGTTTCGTTGGCTGTGTGCCAGTGTTTGCGCACGTGGATTGCCTTCGGCGTGCGAATAAGTAACTGCGTCGCCTGGGTCTTGGGATCGACGCGCAGGATCGCTATCTCAGGAGACATTTCCCCCAGATCAGGAAGGATCTTGGCCCACTTCACGTCCTGCAGTTTCTGGAACATGGGCTGAGCCGGCGCAAGAGTCAGTTGCAGCGCGACCGCCATGCCAGTTGAGATCAAGAATGTCGCCAAGATGATCGTCACCGTTCGCAAATGAGGTCTCATCCTTACCTCCTTGGTAACTATACTGGGAATCGATCCTTGCTAGAGCGCCGCTCGCTGAGCATGAAGACGCGACGTGATGGAGGGGTCGCTTCTCAAGGGGTGGCGATGAGCCGGCCCAGCGTGCTAGCAACGAAGGTGCTCGACTCCGGTGAATAGCTCTTCATGTACAAGCACGGTAATTACCCGACACCCGGCCTCCGGGGTGTGACTCAGGCAGTGGCGTTTTCGGTTGGCGTCACATCCTCCGACGTGAAGGGTGGGAGCTCCTCGACACCGCCTCGCGAAGTGCCTGCGCCGGCGTCCGTCCGTTGAGTCTGTAGCCCTAATGACCGCCCCGGCAACGGGATCTACTGACGCAGAGGAAAGCTCGTCGGTCCTATCTCTTCCTCGTGACCACGAACACCACAGTTGCAGTCCAGGTCGGGAACAGGTTGAGGAATGGCACCAGCTCGCCGAGGAACGCCGGGAGAAACGCCGGGTGCCAGCCGAGCAGCGCGATCAACGCCGCCCCTACCGCAATATCCAGCGCGTCATTCCACGGCGCCGCGGCACCTTCCATGAAGAGAGGCAGCAGTCCGATCTGCACGGCATCGGCGGCGAGGGCGATCACCAGGGCCGCGACATGGCGCCCATCGCGCCAGCGCGCGCCCTTAGAAGATCGGTCGCCCGGCGTGGTGCGCGACAGCGATGGATTCAGCGGGTTGGAATGGTGATTGGGGGGCGCGTCCACGACGGGATGATATGTTAGCGCACTCCGGGAGTGACGTTCCGTCCAGGCTACGGTGCGAGCGTCCCCACGGCGCTGAATACCGCCGGAAGCTGCAGGCGCTTGTCGTTCCAGACAGGGATGACGCTCCCGCCTGTGACCGCAAGGCCGTTGTAATCCCCGATGAAGGTCGTCCTCCCGATGATGGAGGTCACCGTGGAGACCCTCACGTTCGCCAGGAACGTCACGCCGTCCGCGGTGTTCGTGTAGAACGCATCGTAGTTCTGGTTGTTCGGATCCAGTCTCTTGTCCAGCCAGATGATGCTGAGCAGCCCGTCGTGGTGGGTGGCGATCCAGGGGGAGAACTGATCGGTGGAGTTGGTCTCATCGCTGACCTTGACCGGTGCCGTCCAGCTGTTGCCCCCATCCCTGGACACCGACAGCCGCACGTCGGAGTTCGTGCAGGGCACATGATTGCTGAGGACATCGAGACACGAGCCTTGCGGGAAATCGACCCACGCCACATAGATGGTTCCATCGGGGGTGATGGAGGCCGCGGGCATGCTGTTGGAGGAGAACCCAGTGACAGCGGCCGAGCCGAACTTGGGGTCCGCGTTCCTGAGGTTGAAGAACCCCGGGCTGGGGAGGTGCGACGCTACGGCTGCGGGTGGGCTCCACGTCAATCCGCCATCCGCCGATTTCGCGAACATGATGCCGAGGCTTCCCATGGTGTCGTTGGATTCCGCGTAGAACACGTAGACGGTGCCATCGGGCGCCACGACCGGCAGGGCCCCCAACTGACTGGTCGTCGATGAAGTGACAGCGACCGGGGCCGACCAGGTCAGGGCCCCATCGCGCGAGACGGCGACCCTCACGCCGGCCCCCAGGCTGGTATAGGCGACGTAGACCGTCCCATTGAACCTGCTCCTCGGCTGCGTGTCGACTGTCAGATAGGTCTTGTCATTGCTTACCCCCTGGTCGACGATGGAAAACGTCGGGAAGGTCCTGCCGCCGTCCGTCGACTTGGCCACCTGGATGTTGGTGTTCCCTGCGGTCCGCCCCTTGCCGGGGCTATCGTCGATATAGGCGTAATAGAAGTTGCCCGTCGCGTCCGCGGCGATCGATGGGTCGGCGCAAAAATCGCCATCGGTCTGCAAGGGAACCGATCCGCCCGCGCTCCAGGTCACCCCGCCGTCCGTGGTGAAGGCGAAGCGACAGGGCACGGATTTGAAGGGCGACGGCCATTCGAAAAACCCGGCCACGAGGTTCAGCGGGTCCGCCGGATTCACCGCGATCCCCGGTTCCTCCTGACCGAGCTTCGAAGACTGGTCGGCAATGACCACGCCATCCGGTCCGAACGTGATGTTCCTCGGGCCTTTCGCCGGAGCCAGAGATTGAGCCGCCGCGGGGTGGGTGAGGGATGCCACCAGCGCAAGAGACAGCAGCAACGAGCTCGGCCCGCGTTGCGGACCTCCGGTTCGGAAAGCGTTTTTCATGGTCGCCCCCGCATGAGTGGATGTTGACTTGAGTACGTCGAATCTTCCCTTCGGTCAACCGTGATCTTGCGTGGGTTCCGGAGCGTGGCGTCCTCCGGTGCCACGATTGGACATTCCGCCCTCCTCTTGGGTAAGCTGGCGAAAAGGTCGGATGGGAGGGGAATCGTGTCCGGCGTCCTGCGTCTTCTGGTCGCGCGTACGCCCACCTTCATTCTGCTGACGGCGGCGCTCTCTGTCGCGGGGGCGCCCGTCCCCGCCTGGGCCGCCGCCAAGACCGCCATTGAAATCGTGCCGGGTGCGAAGTCCATCAGCCCCGAAGAAAATGCCATGACCGCGGATCCCGCCCGCGGGTCGCAGCACGGGACCATTCTTGTGGACGAATCGGTCCGGGACGAGTCGACGGGAACCGAGACCAATCTCTTCCGTCACGTCCGCGCCAAGATCTTCAGCAACGAGGGGCGGCGCCTCGGGGACATCGAGATCGATCATGTCCGGGACCGGGGTCTCCTCAAGAAATGGTGGGGATTCACCCTGTTGCCGGACGGGACCGTGCTGGAGACGAAGCAGAGCGATCTCAAAGAGCAGGAGCTGGCCAGCAGCCGCGGCCGGGCGTACGTGGCGCTGAAGACTTCGCTTCCCGGCATTGTACCGGGGAGCGTCATCGACTATGGCTACGTGCTGCAGGAACCCGGGTTCTACTCGACGACGCGCGTGGACATTCAGCGGGAGGCCCCCGTGAAGCTGTTCCGGTGTCGATGGGTGCCATACATCGGGGCGACGGCCTCTTTCGGTCTCTTACACACGGAAGGTCTATCGGTCACCATGACCCGGGATCAGCGTTCGGTGCTCGTCACGGGCGCGGACCTGCCCGCCGTCCTGGACGAGCCCTACATGCCGCCCGACTCGGAGTCGCGTGCCTCGGCGTTGTTCTACTACCGACGCTCCGGCAGCAAGCCGAAGGACTTCTGGGATCTGGAGGCGCAGCGCCTGATCCGGCGGGCCACCACCTTCACCAAGGAGAAACCGATCGCCCAGGCGATGTTGTCCATCAAGTTTCCCGCCGGGGCGGACCTGATGACGAAGCTGAGGGCCGCCTACGACTGGGCTTCGGTCACCCTCCGAAACACGACACGGCGTACGGCGGAGGAGGCGGAGGCGGTTCGCGCGGACGACAAGGAGAAACCGGAGGCATGGAAGACCGCCCAGGACATTCTCGCCGCGGGGGAAGGCAGCGCGAGGGACCTGGACTTCCTTTTCTTCGGTCTGGCTCGCGCGCTGGGCGCCGAGGCGTTCCCGGTGCTCGCCGCGGATCGAACGGACCACTACTTCAATCCAGGCTTTCTGTCGATCGAGCAGTTCGACTGGACGCTGGTCGCCGTCAAGGCCAAGGGCGATCCGGATGACAAGCTCGTCTTCGTGGATCTCGGATCGGGTCTTCCCTTCGGAGAAATTCCGTGGTGGCTCGCCGGGTCCCGGGCATTCCTGGCGAGCGCCGAGGGGCATCGTGTGGTGACCCTGCCTGTGTCGGACCCGCGCAAGAACGTCTCGGAGACGCACGTGAAGATTTCCTTCAACCTGGATGAGGGGACGTCGCCATTCACCACGGTCACCGACAACAAGGTCCAGCGGGGCCTCTCCGCCCGGTGGAGGCTGCGCGGTCTCGGTCCGGAGGAACGTGCCAAAGAGCTGGAAAATTATTGCGGCGCTTCGGGAGACATCGAGGTTTCGAAGGCGCAGGCCCCGAACCTGGAGGATGCGACGGCCGACTACCACCTCAAGTGCGAGGGGAGCCGCATGAATTCCAACTTCCATCGGGATCTGGGAGGGTACCACTTCGGATTCATGGGCCCGTGGGTCGAAGAAACCCCGCGCTTCACGTCGCCGACCCGTACCCAGAACGTGGTCTTTTCCTACCCGCGGATCGATCACCTCATTCTCGATGTCGAGGCCCCGCCGGGGTTCGTCCCCTCCGGAGCGCAGACCCCTCCGACCGTGGAATCCGCCTTCGGCCGCTACGCTCTCTTGATTTCGGTCACGCCAGAGGGGTATCACGTCGAGCGACTTTATGCCTTGACCGCCGTGGCGGTCCTCGTGAAGGACTACGATCCGCTGCGACAGTTCTTCGAAGAGGTGGCCCGGGCCGATGCGACGAGTCTTGGATTCAAGCGCGCCCCTGGACCGTGACGTCGTGAGACGCCGAAATCTGCGCCGGCGCGGATCGATCCTGGCGCTCGCGCTGCTGCTCGCGGGTTCGCAGGCCCGTGCCGCCCACCTCCCCGAATGGGCCGCCGCGATCGCCGCGGCCGCTCCCGAGGTCCCCCCCGGGTCCCCCGCGACTCCCACGAGAGTTCTCCTCAGCGAAACGCGATACTCCGTCCAGCCCGACGGGACCTACCGTGTAAGAAGGCGTCTCGCCGTGCAGGCCCTCAGCGTCGTCACGGAAGGGGTGGGCATCGGGTACTTCCACTTCGATGAGACGGCCCAGATTGTCGCAAGTCGCGCATGGCATCTCCGTCACGATGACTCGGTGCGCAGGAGCCATTCGGCGCCCGTCGACATCGCCGTGGGGGATGCCTTTCTCACGTCGTCGAAGACCAGGCTCTTCCCCGTGGATGACGTCAAGAAGGGAAGCCTGGTCTTCTTTGAATTCGAGGCCAAAGAGAAACCTTACTTCCTGACCCTGACGAACCTCTTTTTCGAAGGCGCTCCCGTGGGTCTGGCCCGCTTCGAGCTGGAGCTGCCGCCGGGGTGGTCGGCCCGCTGGACCTGGCTGCAAGGCAAGGGTCCCGAGCCCACCATGACCGGTCCCGTGCGGTCATGGGACCTGAGGGACCTCCCGGCGCCGGTGAAGGAAGATCTCGCGCCTCCCCCGGACGAGATGGCGCCCGAGCTGGGTGTGAATCTCGCTCCCCCTCCCGGTGCCGTCCCCGCCGCAGCGAATTTTTCCGATTGGGCCGCCGTGTCCCGCTGGTACGAGGCGATGGCGAAGGGACGAGGGGACGTGACTCCGGCCATCGCCACGGCCGCCGCCGGGCGGGGCACCTCCGAGGGAGACCCGAGCGCCCTGGAGCGCATCCTGGCCTCCGCCACGATGGTCCGGGATCGCGTGCGCTACGTCGCGGTGGAGCTGGGGATCGGAGGTTACCAGCCCCGCCCTGCGTCGGAGACGCTTTCCAAACTCTATGGAGACTGCAAGGACAAGGGGACGCTGCTTCAGTCGGTTCTTTCCGCGGGCGGCATCACCTCCTATCCGCTCCTGGTGAATGTCGGGGGACGAATTTCGATTCCCGCGGAGGGCCCGGTCTGGGCCTTCAACCACCTGGTTCTGGCTGCGGCGATCCCCGGGGACGTCGCGCTGCCCGCGCGTTACGATTCCGCGATCTTGAAAGATCCCGACTTCGGACGCCTGCTCGTGCTCGATTCCACCGACGAATTCACCCCCGCGGGTTCTTTGTCCGCGATCCTGGCGGGGCAGCGGGCCGTCCTGGTCGCGGGAGCCAGGGGCAAGCTCGTGACACTTCCCCCGGCGGAAGCGACGTCGCATCGTCTGGAGAAACGGCTGGATTTGACCGTGCTTCCGGGGCCGGTCGTCTCCGCGCGGGCGGAGACCAGACTCTTCGGCGAATTCGGCCGGGACGCCCGTGCGGATTATCACCAGTCCTCCGTGGACAGGCGCCGGAATACGGAGGACCGCTGGACCAGGCTCTGGCCCGGAGCCACGGTCAAGGACTACGCCGTGGAACCCGAGACGGGCGACGGCGCGTTCGTGGAGAAGTGCGCAATTTCAATGATCGCGGCCGCCGCCGCCGGGACGGACGTCGGTCTTTCCCTTTTCCCCGGCGCATCCTGGGATCTGGACCGCGTCCCCCTGGGGAAGCGCAAGAATCCCGTGGATTAC
>QHXX01000076.1 GCA_003223135.1 Acidobacteriota bacterium
TCTCAAGAGGGTCGGCGGAAACAAGGCCGAGTTCGCCCTGCAGGTCGTCCACCGGCCGCGCGGTATCGGCCCCAAGATTGCGGCCGGCGGGCTCTACATCATGGCCGCCGACATTCGATCCCTCGGCAAAAGCCGCACGGAAGTCGTGCTGTACCGCTCCGCGATCGGCTTCAAGAAGATCGCCGCCGGCGTCAGGCAGTGGGCCGCGGGCGAGAATTCAGACTGCCCGAAGATGAAGTAGCCTGCCTCTGGCGGAAGCTAGAGAAGCGCGCCGCAGAACGGGTAGGGCACCATCACGCGCGCGCCCTCGGCGGTCACGAGGACCTGGTCCTCGAGCTTGACCCCGTCGCGGCCGCCGGTCTCGCCGGCGTACACTTCGAGGCAGACGATCATTCCCTCACGCAAACGACGGTTCCCGTTGGGCTGGGGATCTTGAGGATAGCCGATGCTCGGACCCTCATCAGCCAGCCCGGCGCAGTGGGCCATCGTCTCGTAGCGCTGCGGCAGGAACCGATCGGGCAGGCGCGGCATTTTTGACGCCAGCTCGCCCAGTGTGACACCCGGCTTCAGAAGGACGGTCGCGCGCGTCAGCCAGTCGTAGGCGGCACGATAGGCGGCGCGCTGGACGGGGGTGGCTTTGACGTCGCCGCACAGGAACGTGCGGGAGACATCGATGAAGTACCCCTCGTACCCCACCGCATCGGTGTCAACGTACACCAGGTCGCCCGGCTCGAGCGCGCGGTCCGTGGCCTCGAGATTCCAGGGGTTGGTGTTCGGGCCGGAGACGCAGGCGCGCGTGATCAAGTACTCCCCGCCCTCGCGCAGGAGTGTCGCCGTGAGCGCCGCCAGAAGGTCCTGCTCGCGCACGCCCGGGGCCATCGCCGCCTCGAACGCCGCCAGCATCTTCATGCCGATGGCGGCGTTGTATTCCATGAGCCGGATTTCCTCAGGTGTCTTCACCTCGCGCGCGTCGAGCGTGACCGGCCCCGAATCGACGACCTCGATCCCCTCCCGGGCCAGAGCCAGGAAAGCCGGCGTACCGAGCCTGTCGACGAACAGCCGTCTCGACACGACACCCAGCTCGCGCAGGGCCTGCGCGATCTCCGTCGCCCAGAGGGCCGCCTCGGCGGAGGGATCATCGGTCCACTCCCATGCCCGCATCGGCCGCACGTCCTCGACGACCCCGCGCGAGACATGGATGGACTGGGGGTGCTCGAACAGGATCGGCCGCCCCGTGGCCGAGACCAGGGCGCAGCGCACGGAGGCGCTCATGCTGTACACGGTCATGAGGGTGCTGCCGGTGGCGTAGCGAACATTTCCCGAATCGAAGAACAGGCAGGCGTCCGCGCCGTGCGCCCTCATCGCTGCCTGGAGACGGTCGAGCCGCTCCCTGCGCAGTCGGTGCAGGTCGATCGCGCTCAGAGGCGGAGCATGGAACCGGAGGTCCGGGTCGCGATGACCACCCCTGACCTCATGATCACCCACGAACCCTCCGCGGCCCCCCTAGCAGGCGGAGCGCGTCCCTTGATGCCCGACGTCTCAAGCGCCAGTTCCCTCTCGTACGCTGTCACCCCCGCGCCCGGATGTCAATTCGCGTCCTCATCCAGTGAGCGCCCGGGGAGACTCGCGCCCGGGGAGCCAGAACTCTTCCTGTTTGAAATGGCGGGGCGCACGCTCGCATGCGAAAGGTCTATCGATCCGCGACAGCGTCGCTGATCGTCTCCACTTCCAGAGCGCCCGGACCTTCTGCGATCCACCGCCCTCGGACCTCGACGACCCGACCCGCATTCTCCTTGGGCGCGCGCGCCAAGGGACCGTCTTGCCGGCCATCGTCACAGGGCAGCTCCATCAGTGTCTTCATCCGGTCGAGCTTCAGGACCCAGCGGCCGTCTCGCGACTCCAGGATACCCGTCAAGGTCATTCGGACATCCTCCGGCACGGGGGTGAACCCGGCGTCGCGGATCGCCTGCATCATCTTTCTCGGATCGACCCAGACTCCCGACTCGAGTGTCACCCGTACTTCGGGTGGGTCAAGGAAAAGCTTCGCGCTGCTAACGCCAGCCTGGCGTTTGAGCCCCTTGACGAGGCTGTAGCCTCACGTCGCTCACGTCGCCCCCTTGACCGCGAGCCGCACTTCCTTGACGTCGGCGGACACCTGGGCCACCAGCAACAGAGCGAGCGACAGCGCCATCATCAGCTTTCCTGCTACGGTCATAGCCTCTCCTTTCGAGAACGGCCATCGTTTAGAAGAACATCTCCCAGCCGGCACGGATCTCGTACCCGAAGTCGGTCTCCTCTGCGTTGCCGCCCTTGAAGACCGGCACGAACAGGCCGACGCGGTACTGGTTCCGGCCTTTGGTGATGATCGGGGTCAGATGGATGCCGGCCACACGGTGGGCCGTGAGCGCGGACGCGCCGCCATCGAGCCGGTCACTGGCGCTCGCCTCTGCGTGCAGGCCGACGGCGAGGTTGACGCCTAGCTCCTCCGCCACGTTCGGCCGCAGGAGCCACCACCCGTAGGTCGCGTCCAGCTCACCAGCGTCGCCTCGCCGGAACCCGTCCCCAAACTCATGATCAAAGAAGAGGCTCGCCCAGAAGGAATTCGCGAGCCGCTCGCGATCGTACGCGTAGCCGATTTCGATCCCGTGGCGTGCGCTGCCGGGCTGATCTCCGGGAGGCAGCCGGGAGCCGTCGGGGCCGGTCCTCTGGTCTGATCCCGTCGGGATCTTCCAACCGGCGACGAGCGTCTGGGCGGTCTGGAACCCCACTTCCTGGCGAAGGTGAAAGCGGTACTTGGCCTTGAGCATGGCATCGCCCATGCCCGACACCCGGGTCCGCTGAACCGTCCCCGCGATATTCTCGTCGAGATCCATGGAGGTGACGGGCAGCATGATCTGCACGTTGACGAAGCGGTTGATGCCGTACTGCAGACCGTACTCCTGCTCGATCATCCGGGAGCGCGTGTCGCCTGGGTCTAGCGTCCGTCCAGTGCGCACGAGGCGAATCTTAATCTCCGGGTGGATGACGCCGGGTCCGAAGATGACCGGTGTCTCTCCCCAGAGCGGCTCGTGAGCCAGGACCGGGGCGAAGCTGCCGAGGGCCACCCCGATCGCGGCCGCGATGAATCGTCGCGCGCGCGCGCGCGCCGTCACGGCCCACCGTCCCGCGCGTCGGGCGACCTTGTGCCGGCGCTGCGGGTGCGGCGGGGCCCGAGCGCCTGGAGGATGGCCTGCTCGATGTCTTTCTCTTCCCCCCTGAGGTAACCGACATTGACGTAGCACACGATGCCGCGCGCGTCGATCAGGACCGACGTCGGGTGGGCAACTATGGCGTAGAGAGAACCGACGCGCGCGCCCGGGTCGAGGAGCACCGGGTAGGTGACGACCACCTCTTTGAGAGCGCCGAGCACCTGCTCGCGCGATGGATCCATCTCGGTGATGCCGATCACCCGCAGCCCTCGATCGGCGTAGCGGCGGTGGATCTTCTCGAGCTCGGGCATCTCGATCCTGCAAGGGGGGCAGGCCGGCGCCCAGAAGTTCAAGAGGACGACCTGTCCCCGCAGCGATGCGAGCGCCAGCGTCCCGCCGTCGAGCTTCCGGGCGGAGAAGAGCGGTGCACGCGAGCCGGGAACAAGGGTCCCGGGTACCGGTGTGCCGGGCGCGGGGGTCGCGGGGCTGCGTGTTCCGGGCGTCGTCGGCGTGGGTGAGGGCGCCTCGGCGGCCCATTCTCGTGACCGGAGGCCCGCTCCGGTTATCAGGATCGCCGTCGCGGCCAGCAGGCAGAGCAAGTTGCGAGATCGTCCGGCCATCAAATAGCTCCTTCCCGAGACTCTGGCAGCGCGGTCCAGAATCCCCGGTGAGTGATCGTTCAGTGTGCTGGGTGCGAGAACGGAACGGCTAAATGAGGGGAGGAGCGCGGGAGTGGGGAGGTGAAGAGAAAGGCCCGGGGTGAGCCTCCGCCGGCGCCGAGGGGGGCCGGAGGGTCGGCTGAAGGTCCGGCTTGAACGGGAGATTTGTCGACGCGACCAGCGGTGCCGGCATGGGCGCGCGTAATTCGAACAGGCCGGCCCGCGCCTGGCTGTCGCCCGAGAGGATCTGCCGGCAGCAGGACGCGGTCGCCGTAGCGATGCTGCCGTTCGCGAAGCCCGGGGCAGCCCCGCTATCGATACTCGCCGGTCGTTCGATGTTTCCCTTGTGACAGAAGGACGGAAGACCGGCGCGGCAGCTCGGACCACCTCGCACGCAGCAGAAGGGGCTCGCGAGCAAGGCTGTCGGGAAGACAACCGTCGATACTGTCAGGAGAGCCGCAAGGGCGATCTTCCTCCGATCGTGGAATGCGGACGTCGGCATGGTGCGATAATGATAGCGCCGACTCGTTGCCTCGGGCAACCCAGGGTGAAGTGTTCCGGAACGGTATCTCAGGCGCGGCGGACCGCGAGGACCGGGCTGGCTCCCAGGAGGAGCCCGAGGATCATCACGCCGAGGCCGACGAGACCGTACAGCAGGCAGCCCACCGACCCGGCGAAGCCGGCGATCAGGCAGGCGGTGACGAAGGGGATTGCCTGACCGTCCCGCGGGCGCGGGGCCATCAGACCGAGCGCGATGCCTCCGACGAGACCCCCCAGGCCGCAGACCGCAGGCAGGAGGAGACAGCGTCCGGAGGTGCAGGGTTGTCCGCCGGCCTGGGCCAGGATCGGCAGGATGAGGGGGACGAAGCCGGCCACGAGGCCGGGCCGGACGCCGCGGCGATAGTCCTGGCCGCGCCACAGGCAGAACGTGACGAGGGCGAGCAGGCCCGCGCCGCCTACCAGGGTGCCGGCGAGATTGGTGCAGGAGATCAGGGCGAGCCCGATGACGGGCAGGAGAAGAACACTGCGGCGCGCGGCGGCGCTAAAACGTCCCACCTCGTAGGCGCGCCGGGCGCGCCGCATCAGGCGGGTCTCAAGGTCGCCCATCGGTCGTCCTCCAGATTCCACGCAGACGCGCCATGGCCCGTTCGATCCGCTTCCTGAAGGTCGCGGCGGCCACCGCCGGTCGACGGCCGCGCGCGTACAGGCGAAGCGTCTCGGCGTCCTCCGGGCGGAGGGCTCCCAGTGCCTCCTGCAGCATTCTCTCCATGTCGCGGGCCATCGCCTCCTCCTCGGGTGTTGGGCCGGCGCCGGGAATTCCCTCGAGCTCCCCCTCCCGCGGGCTCTCCTCCCGCCGGCGCAACCGGCGGCGGCGGACCGTCCTGATTTCGAACGCGGCGATCCCGAGGGCCCAGGCCAGGGCGCTCCGCGAAGCGTCGAACTCGCCGGCCCGGAGGAAAATCTTCACGAGGGTCTCCTGCGCCGTCTCCTCGGCCTCCTCGGGCCGGAGGTGCCGGGCCGCGAAGCGGCGCAGGAGCGGCCAGAGAACCGCGAAGACCGGATGGAAGGCGGCGCGGTCGCCGTCGGCGAGCCGTTCCATCAGGCGCTGCAGCTCGGAGAGTGTCGCGCGATCCATCCGGTCTTCAGTCGGTTCGGGCCCGTTTTAAGGGCAGCAGAACGGGCAGCAGCAACACGCTGTCGAGACTACTCTCTCGGCGGCCCAGGCGGCCACCGGCATCGCCATCAATGCGACGGCGGGCAGCACTCGGCTCAGGATCCGGCTCATGTCCATCACCTCCTCCCTTCCACACATCGGACCTCGACAGGGATAGGCGCAACGGTCCTCGAGCGTGACAGGGGCGCTTATCTGCCGCCAGCGTCAGACGACGCACAGGTTTCGCCGAGCGTCTGCGGCTCGCGAGCCGCGGCAGCATGAGCGCGGCGGTCCCTTCCCGCGCCGCGTCGTTGTATCGTCCCGGCACCGCGTGATCCCGACCGGCGTAACTTTCCCCACCGGGATCAGGGAGGCTTCACGATGCGCGTCGTTCGTCTACTCATGATCCCGATGACGGTCGCCCTTCTGTTTCCCGCCTGGGCCGCAGACACGAGTCGTCCCTGCAGCGCTCCCGCACACCACCAGTTCGACTTCTGGATCGGCGAGTGGGAGGTGCGCACGCCGGACGGCTCCCTGGCGGGGACCAACCGAATCACGTCCATCCAGGGCGGTTGCGGTCTGCAGGAGAACTGGGAAGGGACGAGCGGCATGACCGGCACGAGCCTCAACAGCTACGACGCCGCGCGCGGCCGGTGGCACCAGACGTGGGTCGACAGCCACGGATCCATCCTGCTCCTCGAGGGACAATTCAAGGACGGGAAGATGACCCTCGGCGGCGTCGGGCGCTCGCCTCGAGGTGGGACGGTCCAGGATCGCATCACCTGGGAGACGGTGACCGGCGGTTTTGTGCGTCAGCTCTGGGAACAGTCGTCCGACGGCGGCAAGAGCTGGACGGTCGTATTCGACGGACGCTACACCCGAAAGGGCTGAGGACCCCGGCGGGCCATCAAGGGTCCCCGTTCACGAGTCCGACCCTCCGCCGGGCGGGACACCCTGACATCGGAATCTGCGTCACCATCTCCTCGTGCAGTCCCGACCGATCTTGGGTGACGACGACTTGACGAGGACGAGGAGCACGCACTAGCCTCGGCTCGCCGGGAACCGATGACCGCTCGGCCGGCCGTGTCAGCGCTCGGCCCGGGTGCGCGCTCCAGTCCCGGGGGGTGCAAAATGCAGCGAAGAGACTTCCTGGTGCGGACCGGTCTGGCCCTGGGAGCCGGCGCGTTCACCGGCTTCGGACGGGCGTTCGCGGGCTCGCCCGCGGAGGCCCCGGCGCGCGCGGCCACGCTCCTCGAGGATTGGGACGCGGTGCGCGCCCAGTTCAATCTGTCGCGCGATCACATCCATCTCGCATCCTTCTTCCTCGCGTCGCATCCGAAGCCGGTCCGCGAGGCGATCGACCGTCACCGCCGGGGGCTGGACGAGAGCCCGATCGGTTACTGGTTCGAGAACATCGACCGGTTCGAGGCGGACGTCCTGGGCGCCGCGGCGCAGCACCAGGGGGTCCAGCCGACCGACATCGCCCTGACCGACAGCACCACCATGGGCCTGGGTCTGCTCTACGGCGGGCTCAAGCTCCGTCAGGGACAGGAGATCCTGACGACCCGGCACGACCATTACTCGACCGAAATCTCGCTTCAAAAGCGCGCCGAACGGACCGGCACGACCGTCCGATCGATCCCGCTCTACGAACGGATCGAGGCGGTGACCGAAGACGAGATCGTCCAGTCGATCCTCAAGGCGCTGACCCCGCGCACCCGCGTGGTCGCCGTGACCTGGGTCCACTCCAGCACCGGCCTCAAGCTGCCGATTCGGAAAATCGCCGACGCCCTGGCCCCGGTGAACGCACAGAGGGATCCGGCCGACCGGGCGCTCCTGTGCGTCGACGGCGTGCACGGACTCGGCATTGAGGACGTGACGCTGCCCGAGCTCGGCTGCGACTTCTTCGTGGCCGGCACCCACAAGTGGCTCTTCGGTCCGCGCGGCACCGGGTTCGTCTGGGGGAAACCGCAGGCCTGGCCGGCCGCCAGCGCCATCATCCCGACCTTCAACCACGACGCGTACGAAATCTGGATGAAAACGATCCCCCCGAAGGAGATCCCGATCAGCGCCACCATGACACCCGGGGGCTTTCACTCGTTCGAGCACCGCTGGGCCCTGGCCGACGCCTTCCGCTTCCACGGCGGCCTCGGCAAGGAGAGGATCGCCGCCCGGACACATGAATTGAACCGGCACATCAAGGAGGGGCTGGCGAAAATCACCAAGGTGCGACTCCTGACGCCTATGTCCGACAGCCTTTCCTCAGGCATCGTCTGCTTCGAGATCGACGGTATGAAACCGCAAGCGGCGGTCGACCGTCTCATGCAGCGGCGCATCATCGCCAGCGAGACGCCCTACGCCACGCAGTACGTGCGCGTCGCCGCCAGCGTCCTCAACACACCGGAGGAGATGGACGCGACGCTCCGTGAGATCCGCAGCCTCGTCTGACCTCGCGGCGATCTCCGAGGCGGCTGCGGTGAGAGCGGAGGCACGATGACAGCGGCCCGAGGGAGACACAGATGACCGAAACGAGACGAGTGAAGGCGATCGTCGAGCCCCAGGCAGTGGTCGAGGGGGCGGGGGTGAGGCTGCGGCGCAGCATCGGAACGAGGGAGGTCAACTATCTCGACCCGTTCCTGCTCCTCGACGATTTCGGGTCGCGCGATCGGAACGACTACGAGGCGGGATTCCCGCTGCACCCCCACCGGGGAATCGAGACGGTGACCTATATCCTCTCGGGCGCAGTGCAGCACAAGGACACGCTGGGAAACGCGGGCAGCATCGGCGCCGGCGACATCCAGTGGATGACCTCGGGGCGCGGCATCCTGCACGAGGAAATGCCGCAGGTCCGTCCGGAGGGGATCGCCGGCTTCCAGCTCTGGGTCAATCTTCCGGCGAAGGTCAAGATGACCGGGCCGCGCTACCAGGATGTGCGGGCGGACCGCATCCCCGAGATCGAGAGCCGGGACGGCTCCCGGATCCGCGTGGTGGCCGGGACGGCGGGCGGAGTCCGCGGCGCCGTGACCGACATCGCCGCCGACCCGACCTACCTCGATGTCCTGGTCCCTCCCCGAAGCGCCTACCGCGGACCCATTCCATCGGGGCACACGGCGTTCGCGTACGTCTTCGAGGGGCGCGCGACCTTCCCCGGCCCGGGACGCGAGGAGGTCGTGGTGCCGCACCCGCGTCTCGTCGTCCTGGGCGACGGCGACGAGGTCCGCGTCACGACGGGCGAGGAGCCGGCGCGCTTCCTGCTGGTCTCCGGCAAGCCGCTGCACGAGCCGATCGCGCGCTACGGTCCCTTCGTGATGAACACGCGGGCCGAGATCGAGAAAGCACTCGAGGACCTCCGTCTGGGCACGTTCGTCCAGTAGTCGGGCGTGTCACGCCGCCGGGCTTTGACTCCGATCCCGCGGACGGGATAGAGTGCGCGCCAGGATCGAACGGTCCTTCATGAGGGAGGGATATCCGATGATGAAATGGATCGCCCCGGTCGGGGCGGCGCTCCTGGTCCTCGTGATGACGGCCACGCCCGCGCTCGCGAAGAAGAGAAAAGGACCGATCGAATACGGCTCCTGGAACGTCAGAGTCACGCCGGACGCCGCCGCGGCCGCCAAGGGAGAGAAGGCGGCCAAGGACACGCTGATCATGCAGCAGGGGGTCTTCCGGTCCGAGACCTGGTATCTCTACGGCTTCACGTCGGCCGGTTACACCATCCACGATAAGGAATTCTCGGTGGACACCGAGACCAGGAAGTACGGGAAAATGCACTGGTCCGGCTTGATCGACGGCGACTCCATCGCCGGGCGGATGGTCTGGACCACGAAGGATGGCGACGTTCTCACCTACACCTTCTCGGGCACGCGCGCTCCCGAGGAGAAAACCAAGAAAAAGCATTAGCCGCCCAGGGCGTCCACGGCCTTCAGGATTTCATCGGGACGGGCGCGCACTGCGATCGATTTCGTGAGGTTCACCCAGCGGACCGTGCCCGTGGCATCGATGAGGAACTCCGCCGGCCGCGAGATGTCCCGGCTGTCCGGCCCGGCTCCCTCGTGAAGAAGGTCATAGCGTCGAATCACCTCGGAGTTGATATCGGAGAGGAAGGTGAACGTGTAGCCCTGCTTGCGGCAGAGTTCGCGATTGATCTCGGGCGGATCGACGCTGATCGCGATCAGGCGCACGCGGCGCGCGTTGAAATCGGCGAGGCGGTCCTCAAGACTCCGTAACTCGGAGTTGCAGAGCGGTCACCAATAGCCCCGGTAGAAGACGAGGACCACTCCGTTGAGCCTGTCCGCCCCGCCGGCGCCCGCATCGAGCAGCTTCGAGAGCGTGACCGGGTTGCCGTCTTTGTCGGGCAGAGTGAAGTCGGGCGCCTGCTGACCGACCTTCGGCGCTCCGGCCGACGGCGGGACCTGTCGCAAAAAATAAAAAATATTGAAACAGAAGAAACCCAGAAGGCCAACCCCCAGGACGAGGAGGATCGGGCCGGCGATCTTGCCACGATAGAGCTGCGGCTGGCGATAGGCGCGCCCCACCCCGCGAGCGATCAGGAACAGACCGGCGCCGAATATCAGCAGAGAGGCCCACGGGAAATCCCGGGTCGCGGGAAACCGGATGACAGTAATTGTTGTCGTCGCGCACCTTCTTGCAGTAGGAGCAGATCGGCAGCAGCCCCCTCAGCTGCTTGACGCTCGCCATCGCCACCTCGAGATCGCGCACACGATCCGCGAGGAGCTTCTGCAGCTCCACCATCCGCACGCCGACCCTGAGCCGGGCCCGCAGCTCGTCGTGGTCGAACGGCTTGGTGACGTAGTCGTTCGCGCCAGCCTCCAGACCGGCCACGATGTCCTCCCTTCGGTCCCTCCCGGTCAGTAGAATCACGTACACCGCCTCCGTGCCCGGCGTCTGCCGCAGCTTCCTGCAGATCTGCGGCCCATCCATGCCGGGCATCATCCAGTCCAGAAGCGCGAGACGGGGCGCCTCTTCTCCCTGGAGCGCCTCCCATGCCTGGGTGCCGTCC
>QHXX01000077.1 GCA_003223135.1 Acidobacteriota bacterium
TAGAACCTGCCCTGGGACTGGGCATCGTAGACGACCGTGCCGGAGTCGCCGTACACGGGATAGAGCTTGTCCGGATCCAGGTTGGTGAGGAGCCGGTCGTTCTCGGCCCTGTCCAGGTCCTTGAACATCTGACCGAACTCCCGTTTTCCGGTATCGAAGGCCGAGGTGATCAGATACTTCCCGGCGACGAAGCCCTTGAGGTAGTAGGCGACGCGCCCCTTCGAATAGAACTCGGTGCGCTTGTCCATCCCGGCCCCCTGCAGGTAACCCCGGGCGGACATCTGTCCGACTTCGCCGTCGGCAAAGGCCATGAAGAAGACTTGCGTCTCGGACACCTCCACTTCGCGCTCGATGGCGCCCGTGCGGCCCTCTGGATCGGTCACCTGAATCAGGATCCGGCTTCGGCCGGAGGGCAGCCTGGTGGTGAGGCTGAACTGGCCGTCCGGCCCGACCGTCACGGGCTTCTCGTTCACCTGGATGCGATTGCCCGGATCGGTCGCGCCCGCGATGACCAGGACCGGGCTCTTCAGCGTGCCGCCGGCCGGAGGCAGCTTCACGGTCAGATTGGGGACCGGTTCGACGACCACCCGCAGCCCGCCGCGTTCGTCCCGATCCGAGACGACAACCAGCAGGTTGGTGATGCGCGTGTAGCCTGCCAGATTCCGTACCACCAGCCCGAAGGAGTTATGGCCGAGCTTCATGGGAAGCTCGGCCTCGAAGGTCGCATCCGGGTTCACGCTCACGGGCTGACCGTCGAAAAGTACTTCGTTGTCCGGTTCGGTCCGACCCCGCAGACGAAGCACCACGATGGCGCCGCCGGGACCGGTCGGACCCCGGTCGGCCGGATCGAACACGCGATACCCGTCTCCCCGGGTGCCATAGACCAGACGCTGCTCGCCGCGGGGCTCCAGAATCTCGAGACGGGGGATCGGCACGACCGTCCGGAGCGAAGAGCCGTCACTGGCGGTGACCTCGATCGGGATCCGTCGCAAGTCCTCACCGCTCACGCGTGTCTGGAAATGGCCGTCGGAGTCGATCCGGACGGCCGATTCGTTGATCCGGACCTGTGGCTCGGTGCGCGCCCGCTCGCGCATCCTGGCCAGCCCCGGCTGGGTGATCCGCTCGTTCACTTCCACGCGCCGGTTCATCCGGCGGCCTTTCTCGGTGTCGTTGCTCGCGATCGGCCTGGCAGAGCCGTACCAGCGAACAACGAACCGCTCGGGCGCGATTCCCTCGACCTCGACGAGATATCGGACCGCGGCCTCGGCCCGCTTCCGCGAAAAATCCATGTCCAGGTCCTTCGAGACCGTGGCATCCGCATGACCTTCGACCACGATCTTCTCGTTCGGGAACCTCCGCAGGACGGCTGCGGCTCGCTTCAGAGTCTGCCTGGCCTTCGGGCTCAGCTCGTCCGAGCGCCCCCGGAACGCACCGCTCGAAAGGCTGAGCGAGACCGCGGTCGTGCGGTTGACTCCGAACAGCCGCGGGGGGCTGCTGGAACGGCCCTCGTCCGGATAGCGCAGGTCGACCCGGTACTGGTAGATCTGACCGCCTTCAATCGTCCGGCCGTCGTCCGTGTCTCCGTTCCACGAAAGGGAGGCCGGCGGCGCCCCCTGGCCCTGAAGGGTCCGGATGGCCTGGCCTGCCGCGTCCGTGATGATCAGGCTCCAGGACAGAACGTCCTCGGGCCGTGTCGCCTCGATCTGGAACTCGATCGGCTTCGTGAGGCGGTCGCCCTCGAGCTCGACCACCTCTTCCAGCGTCTGGAGGCCCATCCGGACGTCGATCGTTGGAAGGTCCGCCTGCTGGCCGTTGATCAGGACGAAATAGGCCTCGAGGCTGCCCGTCACGTCCACCGGCTCCGTCTGGCTCGTTGTTCCGACGGCGACGCCCGTCAGGCCCGGATGGCCGATCGTCTCGGTCGATCCGGGACGGTGGAGCACGCCGAAATTCGCCTTGGCCAGAAGACCCGGGGTCATCGAGACGACCAGGGTCTCACCCGTCGTGGCCGCGGTCTCGGCCGCGATGCTGTTCAGATTGATCTTGAGCATTCGCTGTCCGGGCGTCACCGCGGGGAAGTGGTACCGTCCATGTTCGTCCGTGACGGCATACGTTCCGTCGTCCAGCGCGACCATCGCCCCGGCCACGCCGGGCTCGTCCGGCCCCTGCCGGCCGTCGCGATCTTTGTCCTCGAAGACCTTGCCGATGATCGTTCCCAGATCGAAGAGCGGATCCACCACGACGGAGATCGCGGCCTCGTCCCGGTTCGAGATGACGCACAGAGCGCAGACATCCCTCGCCACGGCGGTGTTGGTGTACTCGCCCGGCGTGGCGCCGGACCCGATCACGAGCTGGTAGCTCAAGGCCATGTATCCCGGCTCGCCCGGATCGGCCCGGCCGTTGCCGTTGGAATCCGCCAGCGCCGGGACGGTCCCGAGGTCGAACGTAAGCGTCCGGTTCCCGGTCGGATCGGCCGCGGGAGCTCCATTCAGACGGGCGCTTCCCTGGAGGTACTTGAAGCTCGGCGGGATCCGATCGTCCACCTTGACCTGGACCACGTCCGCCGCCGTCGTGTTCCTGACCTCGATCCGGTAAGTCACCGTCTCACCCAGGAGTGCCTCTGTCTTGCCGGCCGCCTTGTCGATGTTCAGAACAAGGCCCTGGTTGAAGCCCACGGTGGGCTGCATCGCCAGCACGATGACGTCGGTCGTGTCCGACGCGGTGATGACGGCCGTTCCGACCGTGGCGGAGCGAACCGTCCCGGTCGCGACGCCGCCGGCGTCGGTGTTCAAGGCCGGCTGCGTGATGGTGTCCGCGGCGCCCCGATCGGACGAGAGCGCGATGGTCTTCCCCGCGACCGGCTGGCCGTTCGAATCGCGCAGCGTGACGGTGATGGTGCTGACGGTGACTCCGTCCGCCGGGACGAACGGAGGCGCCGCGACGACCGTCGAGAGGGCCGGACTCACGCCTGCGAGAACCGTCACGTTCACGCTGTTCGCGTCGGCGGGATCGCCGTCTGCGTTCCCCGCGGTGGCGGCCTGGGCCGCGCTGCCGGTGGCGCTGTCGTCCACGGTCGAGCCGAAATCGGCATTTCCTGACGAGCCCGGGGCGTCCGCGGTGAAATTGACCCGGATGTTCGTGAGCGTGGCCATGACCTTCGTCCCCAGCGCGATCGTCATCACCTGGCCGGTCGCCGTCGCGCAGTATTCGCCGGCCGCGGGAGCGGGACAGCTCGCCACGGCAGGCGCACCGCCGACGGAGACACTCGTCACGGCGAGGTTGGCGTAGCCGGACGGGGCCGTGATCGCAACGCGGTCCACGCCGGTGTCCGAGCCTCCGATCGTAGGCAGGACGTCATAGATGAAGACATTGCCGCCGCTGCCCATGGCGACTGCGTTGGGCGAGATCTCGGCCACCACGGAGGTGACGGCGCTGCCGGACGGCACGCCGTTGAGGGTGATGGTCGCATTGCCCAGATCGAGCGAGGAGCCGCCAACAGTCCCCGTCGCCGAGTTCTGTATCGCGGCGGCCCGGGCCGGACGCAGATCGCCGCCGGCGATGAAGATCCCGATGATCCCCGCCGCCATCAGCCGCCCTGTGCTGCGTGACCCGCTCACCTTAGACACCACTCCCGTTCAATTCCCGGGCCCGTTTCTTCCCGCGGCCCGGGGGTCCGCTGCCTGAACGCGCGTGGACCGGACGGTCTCTTGTTCGCTGCCGAGAATCTCCTCAAGAAAAAGGCCCGCTGACCGATCGGGCAGCGGGCCGCTTTTGGCTGACGAGCGCTCGTCCCACTTCGGCAGCCCGGCCGGCCTCCACCTTTCCGGATCGGGGCCCCGTGGCTTTGCGTCTTCGACCTCTCGATCGAAGCGGCCTTTATCGGTGGTCGTCCCTCCGAGGACGCGTATCAATCCATCTCTTCTTCACCGCCTGTTCATCAGAGCCGTATCGTCACTGCAACCGCAGCGTTAATACGAGAAGGCGGCTGCAGCCGCCGGTGGCATGCGAGCATGACAGGTTGGTCTGAGGACCGCTGGTCGCCGCGGATGAGGCGCTATCGAAGGCGATCTGCGCTTCAGTCAGGGTCGGCGCAAGCCAGGCCAGGCTCAAGGCGGAAAGGCCGGCGCTGAACCGCGGCTTCAACTCGCGGGTCCGCCCCGCACATCCTTCATTCCTGGCCGGCACACACACGGTTCCTGCCGTCCTGCTTTGCCCGGTAGAGCGCCTGGTCCGACCGTTGCATCAATGTTCCCCGATTCGAACCGTCCTCGGGGAAGGTGACCACTCCCAGGCTGATCGTGATCTTGCCGCCCGGCTGCGTCTCACGCCCCGGAAAGGGATGGTCCTCGATCCGGCGGCGGAGTCTCTCGGCCACCACGAGGGCCCCCTGTTTGGGCGTCTCAGGGAGGAGCATCACGAATTCCTCGCCCCCGTAACGGGCCACCATGGCGGAACTACGGAGGCGCTCTGTCAGAATCCTCCCGAGCGTATGCAGGAGGCGATCGCCGGCCATGTGGCCGTGCGTGTCGTTGTATTGTTTGAAGCAATCCACGTCCATGAAGATCAAGGAGCAGGGATGGTCGTGGCGATCGGACCGGGTGATCTCGTTCTGCAACGCTTCCTGAAAGGAACGATGGTTGTACAGGCCGGTCAGCCCGTCCCGGCTGGCCTGCTCCCTCAGGAACTGATTCATGCGCTCGAGCTCCTCGTTCTGCTTCTTCATCGTCTCCATCAGCCGCCGGTTCTCGGTCCGCAGGCGGATCTTTTCGAGCGCACGGCTCGCGGCACTGGAAATGAGCTGAAGATCCTCGAATGGCTTGATCAGGTAGTCGTAGGCGCCGGCGCGCATCGCCGTGATGGCGTTATCCATCGAGGCGTGACCCGTCATGATCACGACCTCCGTGTCGCTGTGGATCCGCTTGATCTCCTTCAAGAGTTCAAGGCCGTCCATGTTGCCGAGCCCGATGTCCGAGACCACCAGGGGATACGGCTCCTTTTGGAATATCGCGAGGGCCTCCTCCCCGCTGGCCACCGCGGAGATCTGGTGCCCGTCCTCCCGCAGAACCTGGGAAACGGCCCCCCGGACACTGGCCTCGTCATCCACGACCAAGATCCTTTCGCCGCTCATCACACCTCTCCGCTCCGGTCCGTGGCGTTCCCTCTCCACTGAGCCGCCCCGCCCGAGGTCGGCGCGCAAGGACTCGGCCTTTCAAGTCCCCGTCAAGGGAATATAAGCTCCGGATATGAGGTGTCCAGATGTGGACCAGGGTTCGGCCGACAAAGCGGGCGCTGCGATCTGTGCCCGACCCGTCCAGAAATTACAAAAGCGTAGCCGGTGTCTTGAAGAAGCCTTTGAACCCGGAAGGAAAATGGCGAGAACCCCCGTCCAATCCGCGCATATGATTGAAGGACAAACGGATCCATACGGGAGGTCCTCGAGCCCACCACCGCGATGGTAGGGTTTTCCCTACCCGAGAGGGGGTCGTTCCTTCACGCCGGTCTCGAAGTTTTCCCCGCCCGTTTTTCAGCGCTGGCCTGATCGTCTCGTGCCGCCTCGCCGCCTATCATGCGCGTCCAAAGGAGGAACGCATGCTCAACCACTTCTGCACCCGACGAAAGTGGCTTCTGGCAATCGTGGCTGGAGCGCTGGCGACCTTCGGCGCAGCACGGGCGGGATACGCACAGGGCACCTGGACGGCGCTGGCGCCTGTCCCTGCTCCCACGGAAGGCATGACCGTGGGGGGAGTCGGGAAGGTCATCATTAGCGCCTACGGAGCATCGTCCACCGGAGACACGAACGTGACGCGCCTGTACGACATCACCGCCGACTCATGGAACTTGGGAGCCCCGGCCCCCCTGCCGGCTCGCTCTGAGGCGGCTTATGGCGACACGACCCATGCGGGATTCTTGTACGTGATCGGTGGCGGGAACTCCGGGGGGGTCCTGCGCGATCTCCAACGCTACGATCCGGTCACTGATTCATGGACGACTCTCGCCTCGATGCCTACCGCCCGGGCAGGGGCGGTGGCGGCCGTGGTCGACAATAACATCTTCGTCATCGGAGGCCGCTCGAGTGCCGCCGGACCCTGCAACGGCGGACCCTACCTGGCGACCGTGGAAAAGTACGACGTCGATACCAACACCTGGAGTGCAGTGGCGTCCCTGCCGAGTCCGCGCTCTGACCTGGCCGCGGTCACGCACGGAGGCAAGGTCTTCGTCTTCGGCGGGTGCACCGGTACAGGTACCGTCACGAACGAGGTCGATATGTACGACCCGGAGACGGACACCTGGACGACGGGACTGGAGCCCATGCCCACGCCGCGCGCCAGTTTAGCGGCAGGTCGCTCGGGCCAGAGAGTTTACGCCATTGGCGGGTGGGATGGAGCCTCGTCATTGAGTGCGAACGAGGTGTACAACATCGCCAGCAACTCCTGGTCTACGGCCACGCCGATGCAAACGGCCCGTCTGGAGGCCGGTACCCGTTCCCACGGCGGCAGGGTATACGTCGTGGGCGGTGCAAATCCTGCACCTGGTAGTTCGACCGATGCCAACGAGGTATTCAAGCCCTGACGCGTAGAGACACTTGAGTTTAACGCACAGGCTGTCCTGTCGGAGCTTGGACACCTGGCTATCCAAGGGAGAGGGGGCTTCCCCTCTCCCTTCCTTATTCTTTCGTGCGCGCGTTCAGGCTTGCCCGGCCATCATACCCGCGGGGCGCCGTGAAACGGCTACATCTTAGATGGCGCGATACGTTGCGTTGACACTCTCTTCGATGGCGTGCTAGCCTCCGCGCGCTCGCTTCGAGGACGGCACGACGATGGGGAGCGGGCGTCTATCCTCGCTCGGGGCGGGCGTCGCCCCAGGAGGAACGCTTGTCCAGGGTCACGGTCCTGATCGCGGACGACCTGAAGTTCTTCCTCGAGACCGAAAAATCGTACCTGCAGCGTGGCGGTTTCGAAGTGCTCACGGCCTCGTCGGGCGAGGAGGCCGTGGCCGTCGCCTCAAAGCGGCAGCCGCACCTGGTGCTTCTGGACCTGGAGATGCCGAAGACGGACGGGGCGGCGGCCTGCGCGGCCATGCGCAAGATACCGGCGCTCGCGGCGACGCCGATCATCATCATGAGCGCCACGGGGACGCCGCAGAACCGGGAGCGCTGCATGAAGGCGGGGTGCACGGAATTCGTCGCCAAGCCGGAGAAGCCGGACGAGCTTCTGGGGATCGTGGCGCGCATCCTGTCGATCAAGAAGCGCGAGGCGAAGCGCATCACGGTGGTGTTCAACGTCACCGGCACCCACGCCTCGCGGCAGGTGATCGGGCAGGCAAAGGACCTGGGCGAGAAGGGGCTCCTGCTCGAGACCTCCACCGCGATCTCCGTCGGGTCGATGCTGGAGCTGGAGTTCTACCTGCCGGGCACGCGATCGCAGGTGAAGGTGAAGGCGAAGGTGGTGCGCGCGGCGAAGAGCCCCGACGGGGCCCAGCAGGCGGGCGTGGAGTTCATCGGTCTGAGCCAGGCGGACCAGGAGGCGATCCTGGACTACGTGACTTCCTGACCAGGTCGTCGTAGAGAGAGCGCAGGGCTGCGTCCTGGGGATGGCGGCCCAGCCCCTGCTGCACGAGTTCGATCGCCTCCGGTATCCGCTTCATCTCCGCCTTCGCCAGCGCCATGCCGAGGAACGGCGCGCTCCCGTCGTCCCCCAGGTCGCGCGCCCGGCGGAACGCGGCCAGGGCGCGCTCCGGCTGGCCCAGCCTCCTGTAGACCGATCCCAGCTTCAGATACATGCCCGAGGACGGCGACGCCGCGCAGGCTCGCTCGTACTCCGCACCCGCCTCATCCCAGCGCTGGAGCTGCGCGTAGGCGCCGGCCAGGTTGGCGAGAAAGCGCGGGTTCTCCGGGTCGAGCTCCGCCGCGCGCCGGAACTCGTCCAGCGCCTCCCGGGCCCGCCCCGACTCGGCGAGCAGGACTCCGAGGAGGTTGTGATACTCGTCGATGCGCGGGTCGCGCGACAGGGCCCGGCGCAGGATCGGCTCGAGGAGGGCGCGCTTTTGCGGCGGCTGCAGTGCGAACAGGCGCTGCGCGGCGACGGCGCGGGCGGGATCGGCCCGAAGCGATTTCATGTAGAGCGCCGCGGCGGCCTCGTGATCGCCCGCGTCCTCTTTCAGGATGCCGGCGACGGCGTCGTCGAGGCCGGCCTTCTTCGCCGTGCGCCCGGCCCAGCGCCGCGCGATGTCGGTGGCCATGTCGCGGCCGCCCTTGCGCGACAGGGCGAGCTGCACCATCCACAGGACCGACTCCGGGTCCATCGCCTCCATCGTGCGCAGCCCTTCTTCCAGCGCCGCGAGCGCCAGGTCTTCCTTGCCCAGCCCGAGATAGGCCTCGGAGAGGAGCTGGTAGTTCTTGGGAAGCTTCTGGCGTTCATTGGCCAGGCGAAGCTGCTCGACGGCCTGGCCATAGTCGCGCCGCTTCAAGAAGTAGGTCGCGAGGTTGCGGTGATAGAAGACCTGCGTCTCGGCGCCGGGGCCGGGCGCGACCGTGTGCGTGGCGGCGCCGTCCGGCGGCGGGCTCATGCCGGCCGGGGTCGTCGGGGGCCCGGTAGCCGCCTCCGGCACGCCGGCGTGCGCGCCGCCCGCGGGATCGCCGCCGATGTAGCCGAGGGCGCGCAAATTCGCGAGCAACTCCTCCTCCGCCTCGCGCGCGCCGGGGCTCGAGGCCACGACGGTCGTCTCGCGCGGCGCGCCGACCCGCTCGTACGACGGGATGGTGCGCGCCGGGTGGGCGGAGGCGAACGCGGGGTCGATCGCCTCGATCAGGACGCGCCCCGGCATCTCCTCCGAGGCGGGAAGCCCGAGAAGGTAGAGGAGCGTCGGCATGATGTCGAAGAGAGTCGCGCGCGGCGCGAGACGACCGCGCCGGGCGCCCGGGCCGCTCAGGATGAAGATGCCGTCCTCGCGGTGCCACTCGACAGGCTGCTCGGTGGTGAACGGCAGGACGTCGAGCGGCCGGCCTGCGCCGGTCTTGAAGCCGTGGTCCGAAACGATCATGACGGTCGTTCCCGGACCGGCCGACTGCACGATACGACCGATCAGCCCGTCCTGCTTGACGTAGAACCCGGTGACGGCGTCCCTGTAGCGGGCGTAGTCCTCCTTCGGACAGATCGTCATGCGCGGCGGCATGCAGTGCTGGAAACGATGCCCCATCATGTCGATCCCCTCGAAGTACACCGCCGTCAGGTCGAGGCGCCGCGCCACGAGATCCGAGGCGATGGTCGCGTAATTCTTCGAGCCGGCGAGAATCGAGATGGTCAGCGGCACGGGGCGCTGCGCGAGCCGCCGGTTCTCCTTCTCGTCGTCGGACGTCGCGGGCTTCAGGACGTCCTCCTGCGCGGCCTCGAACTCGGCGCGGCCGATGTGCAGGACGGGTGTGATCTCCTCGTACGCCAGGTCAGAGGCGGTGCGCAGGGACGGAAGAATCTGTTCGAAGTACTCAGGCGGGTAGGTGAGACCTCCCGGCACCGGGGTTGCGGGCGGTCGGGGGCGCAGCGTCTGGAACACCACGAGGTTCGAGACCTGGAATCCTTCCACCCTCTCGGCGGGGTACGACGCCCACCAGGCGACGAAGGCGCTGGTCCTCGAGGCATCGCCCAGAATGTTCCACAGGGCCTTGACCCGCCGGAACCGGCTGGTGATCGGCACGCGGCGGCCGGTCGTCTCATCGATCGCCTGGAAGTCGGCGACGCCGTGGATGTCCGGGCCGACGCCCGTGACCATCGTCGTCCACAGGAGAGGGGAGATCATCGGGTCGTACGAACGCAGCGGGCCGCAGGCCCCGCCCTCGACGAGGGCCTTCAGATGAGGCAGCCGGCCGGCCTCCATCAGGGGACCGATCGTGTCCCAGTCAGCGCCGTCGAGACCGATGAGCAGGACCCGAAGCCCGGTTGCCTCGGCCTTGAGCGCCGGCGCCGCCTCGGCGAAAGAACCCGGCGGCCCGATCCGGGCGACCAGGTTGATCGGCTCGATCCCGGAGGCGCGCAGCGCCCTGACGATCGTCTCGCACGCGGCGCGCGGCAGAGGGGCGCTTCCCTGCGCGGGGTCGGCCGGCAGGAGGGCCGCCAGCGGCACCGGGTCGATCGCCGCTCTGGCGGCGACCGCCGCGACTCCACGCAGGCCGGATGACCGGATCTCCCCGGCCCGCGCGGCCACCGCTTCGGGTAAAAGCGCGTACGCGAACGACAATCGGATGCGAACGATGGCCCCTTCCTCGGTGGCTCTGTCGATGGTCACGCCATCCAGACGGCCGCTCTGCGCCATGAGCGTGACCGATGAAAACGGCCGCCTGAGGTGGAGGCCGGCACCACGCAACGCCCCGCCGCACACGGCGACCATCCCTTCCGGCACCCGCACCACGGAACCGATACCGAGGACCGCCGTCACGGTGACGAGAGCGGCGAGGACGATGACGCCGCGGCGCGACAGGGCGCGGCTGCGCGGAGGCGGCACCGAGGATGGCGGGGTCGGGAGCCTGCGATCGGACTTCACGTCCCGAGTATAAGAGAGACGGGGGGAGGGCGACGAGGGCACGACGCCGCGGCGCCGCCCCTGAAAAAAACAGCGGCCCCCTCGCGGGGGCCGCCCGAAGTCGGAGGTTCCGAGATGCGACGAGTCCCTAGAATTCCCAGCGCGCCGCCAGGCGCCACTGTCGAGGTGCCTGGTACTGGACCGGCTTCAGAAAGTCCGGATCGGTGACGCCGGCCGTCAGCTCGACGTTGTCATCATAGGCCGCGCCCAGGCTCTTCGTCTTGCGCAGAACGAAGTTCGCCGGATTGCCGCTATTACCCGGATCGGCCCAGTAGGCATACGTCGGGTTGATCCCCGGAATCTCGCCCGAGTTCTGGTAGCTCGGATGTGCCAGCATCGAGGTGCGCGGCACGCCCGAGGCCCAGGAGAAGTTGGCGCCCAGGCGCAGCTTGTTCGCAAACTGGTACGAAGGGTAGACGTGCAGCACGTGCGACACGTCCGCAGGCAGCGGTCCCGAAGTGAACTGGCCCGACATCAGGGGCGAGTTCGGGAAGTCATACAGCGACGTGATGTTCGGATCGCTCTGGCCGTTGTCGTTGCGGAACAGACCCTCGTAATTTCCGATGAGGCGGGAGAAACGGTAATTGGCGTACACCGACCAGTTGTCCGAGAAGCGCTTGGTGTAGATGAATTCCAGCGACTTGTACCGGCGGTTCGGCTTCGGGAACGTGAACAGGCCGCCCTTGGGCACGTTCTTCGTGCCCGGATTGGCCAGCTCGTACGAGCCGAACGTGGCGGCCGGGAAGGAGGCGCTCTGGGGCGTCCCGCTGCTGCCGCCGAACGGATCGTACGGATACCCGTACGAGTAGCCGTAGTAGAAGTTCTGGATCTGCTCGATGGCGTTGACCTGGACGTCCTCCAGGGCGCGGCCCTGGGTCCGGTAGATGGTCCGTACCTCGAACGAAGAGTTCGGCGTCACCTCGAATGCGAAGCCTGCCGACAGCTCGTCCTCGTAAGGCAGCTTGGTGCCGCCGACGACGTTGGTCTTGTCGACTCCCTGGCTCAACACGCCCACCAGAGGCGTGCAGGAGTTGGTGCCGCCGGCGCCATCGCTGCAGGTGGTCGGGCCGTTGGGCGACAGGCGCGGCGTGGTGAGATCGCGGTCGTTGAACTCCTGGCGGCTGATCCCGACCTCGTTGCTCAGGGCGCGGATCGCCAGGTCGTTCGGCACTCTCTCGAAATATCGGCCCCAGTTCATGTACGCGCGGCTCTTGCCGTTGCCGAGAACGTCCCAGGTGACGCCGAGGCGCGGCGCCAGGTTGCCGGCGAACACGTACGAGTCAGGCGTATACGTCGACGTCCCCGGCGTGAAGATCCGGTTGGTCACGCCGAAGAGAGTGATGTTCTGCGTGCCGAACGGCAGGGTGAAGGAACCCGCGCCTTCGACCGCCTCGGTGGACATCCGTACTCCGGCCTTGACCGTGACGCGCGGAAGAATCTGCCAGGTGTCCTGCACGAAGCCGCCGATCTCGGTCGCCTTGGTCGGCGGCAGCTCGGGTCCCAGGCCCGCCCGGATGACGCGGAACCGATTGGCGCTGTCGTAGGCCACGGCCACGTCGGTGCCGATGCCGTTGCGCACGTTCACCAGGCCGCCGCCGCGGGTCGGCACGTTCACCGTGTCCTGAAAGCCGTTGGCGTCGGCGTCCACCGGCGCTCCGGTGAGCGGGTCGCTGACCGGAAACTGGACGTCGAACGACGGCCCGGTGTAGGTGGCGGTATCCCTGTACGAGATATCGTCGTACTGCAATCCGTACTTCACTTCGTGCTTCCCGAACACGTTGGTCATCTTCACCGAGTACGCCGTGTCCTTGTCGTCCTGGTTGGAGATGAAACCGATGCCGCCGCGGCGCTCGGTCACTGGCTCAAGTGTCAACGGCACGGGACCGCCGCCCGGGTCGTAGCTGTCGGCACCGCGGAAAAACTCCAGGGTGTTCCGGAGGTCGGTGTAGGAGTACTGGTCGAGCGCCGAGGTCTCGCGGAATTTGCCGGCGTGGTGGCCGATCTGCGCCTCCATGAAGAAGCGCGGAGTGAACACGGCGCTCCACTTCAGCGTCTGGTTGTCGGAGCCGTACTTGATCTCGCTGTCGCCGCCGCCGGACGCGAAGTCGCCATACTGCACGGCGGTGCCGCGCTGCGGGCCGGTCTTGCCCGTGGACGGGTCGCCGAAAAAGGAGAACTCGATCTGCTGCTTGGGCGATACCTGCCAGTTGATCTTGCCGGCGTAGTTGTTGGAGGTCCGCTTCCGGTCGAACTCGCGGCCCGCCGATGGGAAGGCCAGGGCGGTGGGGGCGTCGAAGCCGGTCGGCGCCGTCTCGTCGAATACGGACACTCCGGCACTCGCGGCCGTGAAAGCCGGGTCCGTCAGGGCCTGGGCCGTCACCCGGTGCGTCGTCAGGACCGGGTTGAAGGCGAAGAAGTAGAAGAGCTTGTCTTTGACGAACGGCCCGCCCACCGAGAACGCGAAGTCCTGCACGTCCTCGTTGACGCGGTTGGACGCCCCGCCGTCCAGCTTGATGAGCTGCCGCGACGATTGCAGGCTGCTCGGGCTCGAATACCAGGACACGCTTCCCTTGAAGTCGTTGGTGCCCGACTTGACGATCGTGTTGATGATGCCGCCGAGCGCCTGGCCGTACTCGGCCTCGAAGCCGCCGGTCTTGATCTGCACCTCGTCGAGGAACTCGCTGGTGACGCCGGTGCCAAGCGAGCCGTAGTTGATGTTGTAGGCGCCGATGCCGCCGAAGCCCGTGTTGGTGATGTTGACGCCGTCGATCAGGTAGGCGTTCTCCAATCCCGAGGCACCGCTGATCGAGTAGTTGCCGTCTCCGGTGCCGAGCCCGCTGACCACACCCGCCGCCACGGCGTACGTGTCGGTGAAGGCGCGGCCGATCGGGACGGCGTCCGCGAAGTCTTTGTACTTGATGTTCGTGCTCGTCGAGGTCGAGGTCACGTCCACCAGCGGCGCCTGGCCGCTGACCGTGATCGTCTCGGTCTTGCCCGGCTCGAGGTGAAATCGAGATTCGTCTTCTGGCTCAGCCCGACCGTCACGTCATTGCGGATGACGGTGGTGAACCCGCCCGGCGCCTCGGCGCGCACCGTGTAGGTGGCGGGCCTCAGGAACGGCAGGATGTAGCCGCCACCCGCGTCGGTCTCGGCGGTGCGGGTCCCGAACTGGGACGTCGCGATGATCACGGCGCCGGGAATGCCCCGCCCCGTGGGATCGACGACCTTGCCGGCGATGGTCCCGGTGGTCAGCTCCTGGGCCAGGATGGGCGTGACCGTGGCCAGGAGCACACAGAGCCGCGCCGCGCACGAAAGAACGCTCCTTTTCATCCTCGATCCTCCCGATCTTGTCGACGCCGCCACTCGACGTCGTCACCGAGAAGCGGCGCTCTGGGCCTGATCCGCCGGGCGACGTGCAGGCCTCGGGAATCACGCATTCGCAATATAAGGTCCGAGTCATGGAACGCAAGCCGGACGCGGGAATTATCGGAGGGGCGTTACGGGATCGTGATCGGCCGTCCCGGGATTCCACTGACCCCGGGGGACCCGCTCAGAATACGAGGGCCGTGCGCAAATCGCGGGCGAGCGCCGGATCAATCCGCTCGAGGCTGTCGCACTCCTCGCGTGCCCGGTCGGCCTGGTGCGCGGCCATCAGGGCTAAGGCGAGCTGGTAATGCGTCTGCGCGTGCCGCGGATCGATCTCGAGGGCGCGCCTGAACGCCTCGATCGCCTCCGGGTAGCGGCCGGCGCTGCCCAGAGCGACGCCGAGGTTGAAGCGCGCGAGGTGCCGGCGCGGGTTGAACTGCGCGGCGCGCGCGAAATCCTCGATGGCGGAGTCGGTCCGGCCGATGCGGAAGCGGCGGACGCCGCGTTCCATCAGCAGGAGATCGGATTCGCCGGTCAAGGTCGCGACCGCGTCCAGGAGGCGCAACGCCTGGTCCGCCTGGTCGTCGCGCGTCAGGAGGAGCGCCTGGGCCCAGAGGCCGGCAGGGGTGCGCGAGACTTCGTCCACCGACGGCGGTGCCAGCGCGTCCGACACCGGGCGGCCGGCGCCGGACGCGGCCAGGTCGAGCTCGCGGCGATCGATCGGCACGGCGCAGGCGAACAATCGATCACCGCCGGGGGGAGGCGGCAGGATGGATCCGATCAGGTGCTGGTGTCGATCCAGGACGAAGCCGGAGGCGGCGCCCCCGCCGTCCGGGATGCGAATCTTGAGGAGCATCGGACCGTCGCCCGTGGCGATCACCTGATCGAGACGTGCCTGGAAGACGCGCGGGCGATACCCGTCGCGATTGCGAATGCCGATCAGCGCCTCGCCTTCGGCCCGGGGCGGCGCCGCCTCGGCGCCGTCGGGCCGGCCGTCGCCCGTCCCCTCCCATCCCGCGTTGCAGGCCGCAAGCCCCGGGGCGCGCAGGAGGACTAGGTCGCGGCTCGGGTCCTGGAGCAGGACCTCGGTCACCTCGATCGGGGCGCGCCCCGCGCCCGGCCCCAACAGGGCGGGATCGGGGGTCGTCTGCAGGCGCTGCCAGCGTGGCCGCAGGCGCGCCGCCGGGGACAGGGGCGCCAGGACCAGCCCGGGACGGTCGAGGGCGTACGCGACCGTTTGCAGCACGGTATTGCCGGATGCGTCGCGGGCCGAAAGCTCCATCGCGCAGGTCGTGGGCCCCGGCGCCAGCGGAGAGGCGGCCGCGGCGTCGAGCACGAGCAGAGCGCCGGCGGCAAGAGCAGCGGCCCGCAGCGGCGGCACAGACCCTCCTCTGGGCTGCAACCGGATCCGTCGGGGGGAGGCGATGGCCGATCAGCAAATGACGGGTTAGAAATGATTCGCGTCGCGCACTCATCTACGCCGCGCCGGGGTCCGCGTCAAGGCGTTTTTTCTCACGTTCTCGAAATGCCCGAAAGATGAGGCCGGGCTCGAGGCGGCGGCGCAGGGCCTGCGCCAGGGACAGGAAGGAGGTGTAGAGGTACCCCATCTGGAACAGAAGGAAGAAGGGGAGCATGGCTTCATTCCCGGCGATGATGGCGTAAGCGCTCGCGCCGGTGAAATAAATACCCAGGAGCATTTCCGCGGCCGTCCACACGCGGCGGCCCGGGCCGCGATAGGAGGAGCGCGACCAATCCCCGCCGGTTCCCTCCAGGCGGTGCTTCGGAGTGCGGAGGAATTCCACCCTCCTCCCCGAAAAGGCGCCGCACACGGCGCGGGCGTTGTTCAGGCTGAGTCCGATCCCGAGGGACATCAGGAAAGGCAGGTAGACGAGGCTGGCCAGCCAGTCCTGGCGCACCTCGCGCTGCGAGCAGATGTAGAAGGTCGAGACCGACAGAGTGGACAGGAAGAAGAGAGGCAAGTCGAGGTACGTGAGCCCGTCCAGGCCCAGCGCGCGGCGGGCGAGCATGGCGGGTACGATCAGGATTCCCAGCAGGACCATGAGGGCGTAGGCGCTGTTGTTGGTGAGGTGGAAGAACGCCTCCACCTTCACCTTTCGCGGCAGTCGCGACCTTAAGAGCAATGGCAGGATCTTGCGGGCCGTCTGGATCGATCCCAGGGTCCAGCGGTGCTGCTGGGTCTTGAAGGCGTCGTTGTCGGCCGGCAGCTCGGCCGGGGCGACGACATCCGGCAGGAACACGAACTCCCAGCCCAGGAGCTGCGCGCGGTACGACAGGTCGAGATCCTCGGTCAGGGTGTCCGCCTGCCAGCCTCCCGCCGACTCGATGCAGGCCCGCCTCCAGATTCCGGCGGTGCCGTTGAAGTTGAAGAAGCGGCCGGCGCGGTGCCGCGCGGCATGCTCGATGACGAAGTGGCCGTCCAGGCAGATCGACTGGATGCGGGTCAAAACCGAGTACTCGCGATTGAGGTGGCCCCAGCGCGCCTGAACCATCCCGACGCGCGGGTCGCTGAAGTGATGCACGAGGTCGAGGAGGAACGGAGACGGCGGCACGAAATCGGCGTCGAACACGGCGACGAGCTCGCCCTTCGCCCGGGCCAGCCCGTACGACAGCGCCCCGGCCTTGAATCCTTCCCGCGTCCCGCGGCGCAGGTGCACGACGTCGTGCCCGAGGCGGCGCATCGCCTCGACCGCCGCGGAGGCGAGACGGGACGTGTCGTCGGTCGAATCGTCGAGCACCTGGATCTGCAGGCGGCCGGCCGGGTAGTCCAGGGCGCAGGCGGCCCGGATGAGCCGCTCGACGACGTAGCGCTCGTTGTAGACCGGGAGCTGGACGGTCACGTGCGGCAGAGGATCGAGCCGCTCGGCGGCGCCCGGGCCGTCTCCCCGGTGCCTGTAGAAGAGGTGCAGGAGATAGTATCGGTGCAGGCCGTAGATCGCCAGCACCAGGAGCGTCGCATAATAGGCCGCGACGACAGCACCTTCGACGACGGTCACGCGGGGCACCTCACTTGTGGGCCGTGAGCGTCTCTGCTACGATTCCCGGGCCTTGCAGCGGTCCCTCTCCCGTCTGTTCGTCCTCGGCGTAGGAATCGAGGGCGGCCTTCTCGCCATGCTTAGGGCGCGGCCCGGTCTCGGCCGGACGATTCCCTTCCTGATCCTGTTCTTCGCCGTGTTCGGTCTTTATCTCTTCGCCGTAAGGCTCGCCCTCGCTTCGGCCGGCCCGGACGGGGACTTCGGAAAAAGCGCCGCCTCTCCGCGGGACAGCACAGGCCTCCTGATCCTGGGACTGGCCGTCGTGTTCAGGCTCACGTTCCTGGCCGCCCCGCCGCTCCTCAGCCACGATATCGATCGCTATCTCTGGGACGGCCGCACGACACTCGCCGGCGGGAACCCGTATCTCACAACACCGGCATCACGCGCTTTCGTCCAGACGGGCGAGGCGGACCCCGCGCGCCTCGAACACTCGGACGTGCCGACAATCTACCCGCCGGCGGCGCAGACGCTGTTCGCGGCCGGGGCCGCGCTGCACCTCGGCGTCTACGGGATCAAGATCCTGCTCGTCGCCGCGGATCTTCTCGCGATTCTCGCTCTTAGGACGCTCCTGCGGGCGCGCGGGCAGCCGGCGGCGCGAGCGCTGATCTATGCCTGGAACCCGCTGGCGGTTACGGAGACGGCCTGGAGCGGCCACCTCGAGGCGGCGGCGAGCCTCTTCGCGCTCCTGGCGGCCGGCGCGATTATACAGAAAAGGGAAGGCCGGGCGACCGTCGCCCTGATCGTCGGCGGTCTGCTGAAGGTTTTCCCTCTTTTCCTTTTCGTGCCACTCCTGAGGTCGATCCGTTTGCGCTTCCTGCTTCTCGTGCCGGTTCTGCTGGCGGCAGCGTACTGGCCCTTTCGCGCCGCGGGGTGGCGGCTTTTCGCCGGGTTGCGGGAGTATGCCGATCGCTGGCTGGGGAACGAATCGCTCTTCGCAGTCACGCTCGCCGCGATCGTCCGGATCGACCCGACGCCATGGCTCAAGGCCGGCATCGCCTGGGTGCGCCGGAGCGTCCCGCACACCGGCGCTCTCGATGGCCTGTACGTCTATGTCTATCCCATCGACCTTGCCAAGGGCGTCTGCGGGCTGGTCCTGCTCGCGTTCGCGGCCGCGCTGTGGCGGCGGCGCGTGGAGCCACTTAGGGGCTGCTTCCTTCTGACCTGTGCGGTGCTCCTCCTGTCGCCGACGGTCCACCCGTGGTACTTCCTGTGGCTCCTGCCGTGGCTCTGCCTTTACCCTTCGCGCTCCTTCATTCTTCTCACCGGGCTCGCGTCCCTGGCGTACGTCAACCTCGGGGCCTCGGGCCGGGAGACCGAGCCGTACCCCTGGATCCGGTTCGTGGAGTACGCGCCGTTTTACGCCCTCCTGTGCGCCGACTGGCTGCGTGAACGGGCCCGCGGCGCGGCCCGCCTCATGGCCCCCGTCGCCGGGTCCTGGACCGGGTGATAGACTCGATCGTCATGGCCGCCGTCGTGACCGGACTCGGCGTCGTATCCCCCTTCGGTCTCGGGGTGGAGGCGTACCTGCGCGGACTGCGCGAGGGAAGGAGCGCCGCCCGGCGGATCACGCTGTTCGACCCGGTCGATCTGCCGTGCCAGGTGGCGGCGGAAGTCCCCTCCTTCGATGCCGCGGCGCACCTCGATCCCGAGGACCTGCAACGCGTCGGCCGGATCGTGCCGCTTTCGATCGCCGCGGCGCGCGAGGCGCTTTTGGACGCAGGCCTCGGAGGCGACCTGCCGCTCGAGGTGCGCCGGAATATCGGCGTCGTCATCGGCAGCGGCGCCGGTGCTATCGACTTCGCCGAGCGCCAGTACGAAGCGTATTACCGCGGGGGGATTCGGCGGGTCAACCCGTTCGCCATCTCCTCCTCGGTCGTCGGGATGGTGAGCAGCGAGCTGAGCATCCGCTTCGGCTTCTCCGGTCCGTCGCACGTCCTCAGCAACGGCTGCACCAGCAGCACCGACGCCCTCGGCTACGCCCTGCACGCACTCAGGAGAGGAGAGCTGCCTCTGGTCCTGACCGGTGGGGCCGAGGCCTGCATCACCCTGGGGATGATGGAGGGGTTCTGCCGGATGCGGGCCGCGGCGGTCGGCTGGAACGACCGTCCCGGGAAGGCCTCCCGCCCATTCGACCGCCACCGCAGCGGCTTCGTGCTCGGGGAGGGAGCCTTCCTGATGGTGCTGGAGGACAGGGAGCACGCGATCGAACGCGGAGCGCGGATCCATGGCGAGATCGCAGGGTACGGCTCGACCTGCGACGCGCACCACCGGGTCCACATGAGCCACGACGGCGCCGAGTCGACCCGTGCCATGGAGCTCGCGCTGCGTTCGGCCGGAGTCTCTCCCTCCGACGTCGACTACATCAACCTGCACGGCACCTCCACGCACCAGAACGACAGGGTCGAGACGCTCGCCGTGAAATCCCTCCTGAGGGCGCGGGCCAAGGACGTGCCGGCCTCGTCGACCAAATCCATGATCGGTCACGCGCAGGGCGCCTGCGGCGCCGCCGGTGTCGTGGCGACGATCCTGGCCATGCGCGACGGCTTCCTGCCGCCGACGATCAACTACGAAGTCCCCGACCCGGAGTGCGACCTGGACTATGTGCCAAACGTCGCCCGCCCCGGTCGCCCGCGCCTGGCCCTGTGCAACTGCATCGGCTTCGGATCGAAGAACTCGGCGCTGGTCGTGCGCGCGGTCCCTGCGTGAGAGATTCTTCCGCCTTCGAGGTCGTGGTCGCCGGCGGCGGCCCGGCCGGGTCGACGCTGGCGACGCTTCTGCGGCTCGGAGGACGTTCGGTCGCCGTGTGCGACGCGGCCCGATTTCCCCGGCACAAGATCTGCGGCGAGTTCGTTCCGCCGGCGGCGCTCTCGACTTTCGCCGGCCTGGGCGTATTGGACGCGGTCCTCGCCCGGGGCCCGCGCCGCCACGTCGGCATGGCGGTGATCTCCCCCGGCGGGACCAAGGTCCTGGGCCGTTACGGCGACGGGACGCGCGGCCTGTCGCTGCGGCGCTACGATCTGGATGGGGTGCTCCTGGAGGGGGCGCGGCGGAGCGGAGCCGCGGTGCTCGAGGGGGCGCGCGTCGTCGGACTGTCCCGATCGCCGCGCGGCGGGTACGAGGTGACCATCAGGCGGTCCGGGGGCACAGAGGTCCTGAGCGCGCAGGTCGTGGTCGGCGCCGATGTCTCCCCGACGGCCTGGCCAACGTCTGCGTCGTGGTCGACCGAGTCGAGACGCGGCGGCCGGGGCCGGCCGGCACGCGCCTGGCCGGCTTCTTCCGCGACCTCCTGGCCTCGCACCCCCTGACCGCCGGGCGGACGGCGGGGGCGGACATCGTCGCCGGGCCGTGGGCCACGGGACCCCTGGCCTGCCGCGCGGCCCGAAGCGTCGGCGACGGCGTCCTCCTGGTGGGGGACGCCGCGGGCTTCTACGACCCCTTCACGGGCGAGGGGATCGGCATGGCATTGCGAGGGGCGGAGCTGGCGGCATCCGTCCTCGAAAACGCGCTGCGGCTCGGCGACGTCGGGCGACGCGCCCTGCTCCTATACGAAGCGCGAAGACGCCGGGCGTTCCGTGACCGGCTGCGGCTCGACCGGCTGCTGCAGGCGCTCCTCACGAGACCGCATCTCACCGACTGGGTGGCGGGACGCCTGCGTCGCGATCCCGCGCTCGCCGACCTCCTGGCACGCGTCACCGGCGACACGGCCGACGCCGCGCGGGTCCTGCGGCCCGGCTTCGTGGCGCGCCTTATTCTGGCGTAGAGGATCGATCCGGGCGGGGACCGGGAATCAGGTCCGGGGCGTGGTGACGGCGGGCCGCCCTTTCAGCCATTCCGCCAGGTCTGCGACGACCTGGACGGCGACGTGCCCGGCGACGTGGTACTCGTCGGGCGTGCTCCTCCCCTCGCCCTCGATGAACAGGTGGTTGAGGGAGGGATACAGCTCGAAGGTGACGTTCGATTTTTCCGCCAGCAGACGTCGCCAGCCCTCGAAATCTTCGCGCGTCACCTGGTAGTCCCTGCCGCCCTGCATCACCAGCACGGGTCCCTCGAGCAGCACAGCCGCCTCGCGGGCGTCGTGGCGGCGCAGGTCGTCCCAGTAGGCGCGTCCGAGCCCGAGCGGCAGGTCGTCCGCGCCGGAGGTAGAGGCGCTCTCCGGGTGATCGACCCGCTCCACCTCGCGTCCGATCGATTCGAGGCGGGCGCGCTCCTCGTCCGTCACCACGCCGTCGAGGCCGAAGAGGTAGGCCATCTGCTCCTGGTAGACGTCTTGAAGCGACCGGCTGGGGGTGGCCAGCATGACGAAGCCGGCGATCCCGGGCTCGAGGGCCGCGATCCTCGGGAGAGCCACTCCTCCCAGGCTGTGGCCGAGGACGAACACGCGGCCGCCGTCGACGCCCCGGCTCCGGCGCAGGAGCCGCACCGCCTCCACCGCGTCCGCGACCGTCTCTTCATGCAGGGTCAGCGTGTCGCGTTTTGCCGCGAGCCGGCGGGCGTGGACCAGCGTCCTCTTGTCATAACGCAGGACGGCGACGCCCCGGGACGCCAGCCCCGACGCCAGATCGCGAAACGGCCGGTTGGGTCCGACCGTCTCGTCCCGGTCGAGCGGACCCGATCCGGGTACCAGAACGATTCCCGGGACGGGACCCGGACCCGCGGGGATCAAAAGCGTGCCGGGAAGCGTCCAGTCGCCCCGGCCGACCCGCAGCCGCGCCTCGCCGTACGCCTCGGGCCGGTCGTAAGCGGGCGGGCGGTACTCAGATGCGCCCGGCGGCGGAACGAAGAACAGCCCGGCAATGCGCTTCGATTCGTCGAAGACGATCTTGGCTTCGAGGACGGCCTTCTCGAACGCGCAGGCCACGAAGATCACCTGGTACTTCGACTCCTTCGCGGCGCGCGCACCGGTCTGCTTGAGAAAGGGGCCCGCCTGGGCGTTCAGGCTCTTCCACACCTCGGCGAGCTTGTCGGGAGGAAGGGCGGCCGTCATCGTGGGGTCGAAGCTCTTCACCGCGGTCGCGAAGTCACCCGCGGCGAGTCGATCGACGAACTTCGTCGCGATCGCCTGCAGATCGCCGGCGGGGGACTTCTGCTCCGCGGCCGCCGCCGTTCCTGCCGCCAGCAGGAGCCACAGCAGCAGACACGCCGGACATCTCATGATTCCCTCCTAGTCGCCGGCGTCCGGCCCACGTCGGCCACGCTCCAAGGTCTCGATGAAGCGCTCGGGGGAGTCGGGCGTGAGCACGTAGGGAAGCGTGGTGCGGACGAGCACGTAACCGTCGCCGCGCGTCGCGTACATGCGATAGCTGCCGAGCGTCTCATTGCGGAAGCGTCCGTAGTAGCCGAAAAACCCGCCCGACCCGAGCGTCCGCCAGGAGCCCGCCAGGCGATCGGCGGGCAGACGCTCGACGCTCTCGATCGAGCCCAGAGGAATCTCGATGGGACGGACGAAGCGATCGATCGTCAGGCGTCCATCCGCGATCGTGTATCCGCGCGGGGCCAGAAGGAAGCCGAGAATGAACGCGGTGAGCGCCACGACGCCGCCGAGCAGAATCACGGCCCGCCCGGCGCCGGCGGGCGCCTTCGTCAGGGCCACCCAGGTGGCCAGGACTGCCCCGGCCAGAAGAAGAGCCGAGGTGGCGACGGTGATGAACGTCAGTTTCTGATCCCAGGGGGCCGCGAACAGGGCCGAGTGCGTCATGGGGGTCCTCCAGATGGCCGAAGAGTTGCCGTCCATTCTACGCGCATCTGCGTCTGCGGGATCACCAGCCGCTCGATCCAGTCGCCCGCGACCCAGACGTGCTCGTCGAGGTCCGGGGTCAGATGCAGGCTCAGCGCCGGCGGCGCGAACTCGCGTCCACCGAGCAGGACCTTGAGCGTGCCGGAGCGAGTGACCGGGAGGTCCTCGCAGGCCGGCAACGCAATGAACACCGCCGTGGAGGGCGGGTGTCGCCGAACGGCCAGGGCCGCGACAGCGTGCGACGCGAAGCAGTTATCGAGCAGGAGCAGGGGCGGACGCGCGAGCTCGCACCGTCCCGGGCGGACCTGCTCTCCGGATCGGTATCGCGTCAAGGCCCTGTCCCGGCCGATCTCCACCTCGAGGGACATGCGACGCGAGTTGACGCAGGCGTCGACCGTACACCACTCCGGGCGGAGATCGGCCGTGAACCCGGCGATCACGGTCTGCCGCAGGCTGAACCTGTTGACCATGATCTCGGTCTCGGAGCGCAGCCGCAGCGGGCCGGAAGGGCCTGTCTCGGCCCGCACCGTCTCCGAGCCTATCGGCCGGTTCCGGAAGAACGGCACGAACCGCCCCGCGCCGCAGGCCCGGACGATCGTCTCGATGCCCGGAGCGAGAATCGCGCTCACGCTTGCGGCGCCGCGAAGTCCGCGGCGTGTCCCTTCAACTGGCGCAGCATCTGCCCGCGCACCAGATGGCGCAACCGATCGGCCGGAATAACCCCGGCCCTGCGGTATGCCTCCAGCGACTCGACCGCGGCGGCGATTCGCTCGACGTTCTCCTCCAGGAAGGTGTCGGCCACCCGATCGCCGAACTCGGGACCGCCCAGCGCTCCGGCCAGTCTGAAGGAGGGTTGGTCCTCCAGGAGCTTGCCCACCCTCCTGCGGCGGTGACCACCGCCGCCACCGCCACCACCACCGCCGGCGACGCTCGTGGAGACCAGGACGTAGGCGTAGACGCTCACCGCGGCCGCCACCGCCACCGCCACCACCGCGTCCTGCACGACCGCAACCCAGATCCAGACGGCAGCAATACAGATGGCGAACACGCTGCAGGCTTCCGGAGTGAACCGGTCTCCGAGCTCGGACTTGAGCGACTCGAGCTGCGCGCCGATGCGCTGCGCGAGCTGCGACGGCTCCGGCGACTGGATGAGCCCGCGCGTCTCCAGGGCCTGCACGAAGGCGCGCGGGTCGTCCCTTTCGATTGCGGCGCGGACGTCGGGATCCCCGAGGGCCAGCGCCACTTTCACCTCGGCCGCGCCGGGATCCAGCTTGACGTCGTCGAGACCCACGGCTTTCAGGTACGCGGCCGGGTCGCGGGAGAACGACCGGGCCACCTCCGGATTGTCGAACACGTCCTGCGCCAGAAGACTGAGGGCGGCAACGTCCTGCCACGCCTCCGGCGGAACGTCGGTGCGGCTCAGGGACAGCCGCAGGAGATTGTCCTCGAGGGGTGTGCGGGGCTTCACGCTTTCGGGGACGCCGTAGACCCGGCCGGCGGCGGGGCCGGTCCGAGGCGCCCCCCGGAGGCCTGCGACGCCGGCCACGAGGGCCGACAGGCCGATCGAACTGCGCTTGAGAAACGTCCTGCGCTTCATGGAGAGCCTCCTTGACCTGGCCAGACGACCGTCACGAGCCGAACCCGACACGCGGCGGTCCCCCTGCCGGTGCCGGGGGCGCGTCCTCCGCGGCGGGGGCGAAGCTCGGATCGGAGCGCCGTTCGAGCGTCCGCATCACCTGATAGCGGAACATCACCTCCGGGACCTTCTCGAGGTAATGCTCCTGCAGCACGCTGCGGACGCGCGGGTTCAGGAACAGCGCGGCACACGTCTGGCAAGGGTGCGTCGCGCCGTCCGGAAAGGGAATGTCGGGGTCCTTCTGCGTCGCGAAGAAGAAGATCTTCTCGGGCCCCTCGACGCGGATCCAGATCTTCAGGAAATCCTCGAGCTGGCTGTCGTACAGCTCGCGCAGAGAGCGCGTCCGCACGTCGCCGATCTTCATCTCGGGGATGTGCTCGAAGGTCAGTCCGCAGCACGACGCCAGTCTCTCGTGGGGCGTGATCACCATGTTCTCGAGCACGTTGTCGCAGCCCTCGAAGCGTTCGAGCCGATCCCGAGTGCGGTAGACGGCGTCCGGCTGCGCGATCTCCGCGTCGTCGCGGAACGGGATCCAGATGTTGTTGAGCAGATCGAGGCCGGCGCGAGCCGGGCTCGTGCGCATGAACTCCGAGAGAATCGGGTGCAGGAGCGCGTCCTGCATCGTGAAGCGGGCCCCGACGCGGCCCTCGACGACGATCAGCGCCCGGATACCGAACTCGGCCGCCGTCGTGGCCCCGATCACCACGCGCTCGTAGGGCACGAACCCCTGGTGATCGTCGCCGGTCGAAAAGTTCAGCTCGGAGAGTCCCGCGTCGTACAGGGGCGCGATTCGC
>QHXX01000078.1 GCA_003223135.1 Acidobacteriota bacterium
TCGACGATGACTGCGACGGCAGCGTGGACAACGGCTTCGTCGACACCGATCACGACGGCATGGCCGACTGCATCGATCCGGACGACGACAACGACCTGGTGCCGGACACTTCCGACTGTCTGCCGCTGGTGAACAGCGTGAGCGCCATCCCCGGTGAGGTCGGCCCGACGCTGGCCGCGACGGCCGGAGGGGCGCCGGGCGCCTTCACGTTTGTGCCCATCGTCCAGGCGAACGTCCACAATGTGTACCGCGGCAGCGCCAGCGGCCCGGCATCGTTCGGCACGGGCCCGGTCTGCCTCCTGCCCGAGGTGACCGCTCCGGCGTTCACCGACAACGAGTCGCCGCCTCTCCGTTCCACCTTCTATTACGTCATCACGGGGATCAACCGCTGCGGCGAGGGGAGCGCCGGAACGACCCCCTTGCCCGCGAGGTGCACGCTCCAGCCCCTCGACACCGACCTCGACACCGTCGACGACATCGACGACAACTGTCCGCGGCTCGCCAACCCCGACCAGGCCGATCGCGATCACGACGGCCGCGGCGACGCCTGCGACAACTGTCCCGACACGCCCAACCCGGGCCAGGAAGACTCGGACGGCAACGGCGTCGGCAACGCCTGCCAGCCTTAGGAACCGGCCCTGCGAGGGAACACCAGCGCCGTCTCGTCGGCGCGCCAGAGGAACCACCCAGCAGGTCGGTGAACCCGGGCCGCAGCCACGCGCGGGCGACAGGAGCTCGCCCACGGGCCTGATTCATGTCTGGGCGCTCATCGCTCGAGGAAGCTCAGCAGATCGGCGGGGGGCTCGAGAAAGGTGATCCCCATTCCGACGCGCCCGGTCGACAGAAACTGCACCGGTCCCTCGCGCGCCCACACCACCTCGCCGCGCACGCGGAAGATGCCGGCGGGAAACTTGAGCTCCAGGTTCAGGACGGTGCCCGGGGCGAACACGCGGATGGCCCGCACCATGATCCCGGTGCGGGAGACGTTGCCCGAATACCCGATGAACTGCGGCTCATCCGGGCCGAAGCGCACCTCGACACGCCGGCGCGCCCGCTTGGTCGTCTGTTTGCCCTTCGGCATGCGTGGCCTCCCGCTTCCCCGCGCCCTCCCCGCGTGGCGTGGCGCGGCCCCGGCCGGAGGCCGGCCAGCGTCGTCCTCCTCGTCCAGAAGCGAAACGCGTCGTTGAGCCGGCTCCAGGACTCGTCGAGCGGGAAGTGGTCGGCGGCGTCGACCCGGGCGACGCCGAAGACGCAGACGTCGCATCCTACCATAGCGGCGCACGGATCGGCCTGGAGCGTCCGTGGAGCGTCTTCGGAGATCAGGACAGGCCGTTCGCCTCGAAATACCCCGGGCCGACGCGCATGAAGTGGGTGATCTGCATCGGCAGGAAGTGGTACAGGACCGTCGAGGCGAGCGTGTGCGCGAGGGCGAGCGCGAAGAGGTTCGGACAGCGGCGGAAGAGAGCGCAGAAGCAATAGCCTGCGCCGAAGGTCATGATGCTCAGGAATGGGTTCGGAAGATGCAGGGCGCCGAAGATGGCGGCGCAGGTCACGTCGTGGCCGACCGGGTGGGAGATCACGCCCGCCAGCCGCCGGCCGATGACGCACTGCAGACCGTACTGCTGGAACATGGCCCAAGGGTAGCCCCAGAAGAACGCCATCGCCGTGCGCCCGGGATCGAGGGCGATGCCCCCGCCCAGGCAGACGCCGAGGGCAACGGCCAGGACGAGCGTCGGTGCGATCACCAGGAGCGCTTCACGCAGCGCCCGCCCGAACGTGTCGAGGCGGATGCCCAGGTCGGCCAGCGTGTCGTTGTGTCGCAGGTGCGACAGGAAGGTGAAGGTGAAGAACAGGACGAACCCCGGTCCCGCGTACAGGCGGGATCGCGGCTCGATGAACCAGATGTAGACCAGGAGGAACCCCACGATCAGCGCGACCTCGACGCCCGAGACGACGGCCGCTCGATCCCTCGCGGGGAAACGCTCCTGGACCTGCGCTTCGCTCATCTCAACCCTTGAAGAAGAAAGACCAGGTCACGTCCACGAGCGCGTGCGTGATCGCCGGCGCCAGGATGCGGCGGGTTCGCATGTAGACCCAGCCGTACGCGAGGCCCGCGAGCGTCGCGAGAAGACCGTAGCGCCAGTCGGGCGCCTTCGCTCCATTGTCGAGGTGCGCCGCGCCGAATATGAGCGATGCGAGGAGGAGCGCCAAAAGCGGTCTTCCCGTCCAGCGCTCGAGCATCTTCTGGATGAATCCCCGGAACAGGACCTCTTCGGGGAGCCCCGTGAATATCAGAATGATCGTCCCCGCGGCCAGCGTCGTCAAAATCCCTCCGTCACGCACTCCGAAGGTCAGGAATCCCGTCCCGAGACCGATCGGCACGCCCACCACCGCGAAGGCGGCGAACGAGCCCGCGGCCGAGGCCACGTCGCGCTGCCCCACCCGCAGAGTCAACCCCGTGGCATCGAAGCCGCGCACGACGAGCATCAGGTAGAGGAGGAGGTCGAGACCGAGGGGGCTCGTCAGGAATGAGCCGGAGCCGCCGCGCGGCCAGGGGAAGGACGAGCTCAGGAGGCGGAGCTCGACCGGGATCCAGATCGACAGGACCACCAGAGCGTCCCCGATGGCGCGCGTCCGGCCACGCGGCAGGGAAACCGCCAGCACCGACGGGACCAGGACATAGGAAAGAAGATACAGAACCCCTACCGGCGTGGCGTTCCCCGGAACGGACCAGTAGAGCAGGCACGGCAGAAGCAGGGCCGCGGGGAGCGCCATCGCGCGCAGCGGACGGTCGTCGACCCACGCCTTCAGACGCCGCAGTCCCCGCCCGGAGAGAAGCGCGGGAAGAGGGAGCAGCAGGAGCGTGAGCGCCGCGAGGGAGAGCACGAGCGTGGGAATCTCGCGCGGCGGCAGACCGGCCCGCTTGGAGACGATGCAGACTGCGGCGACCGCCAGGGCGATCGCCGCGACGGCGCGCGCGACTCTTCGTGGGCTCAGGATCGCGTCGGAGACGCCGGAAAGGGTCATCATCGAAATGCTTGTCCTGCGTGGACTCTATAGAGATACCGCCGGGCGCGGGCCGGGGCAAGGATCAAAGGACTTCTTTGAGGTGTTCCCTGGAAATATTGGCGCCGCAGAGGACGATGACGACATTGTGATCGGCGTGCCGGTCCTTTTCCTTGAGGTATCCGGCCACGGCCACGCCCGCGGCTCCCTCGATGAGGGTGTGGTGGTGGTCCATGACGAGCCGCATCGCTTCGCGGATCTGTTCCTCCCTGACCAGGACGTACCGGTCGACGTACTTCCGGCACAGGTCGAGCGTGATCGCTTCCGGCTCAACCGCCCCGGCCGTGCCGTCGGAGAGGGTCGGCTTCGATTCCATCGTCAAGATGCGCCCGGCTCGCACCGAGTGGTGCATCACCGCGGAGTTCTCGGGCGAGCAGGCGACCACATCGACGCGCCGACCGATCTCTTTCAGGTATCCGGCGATCCCCGAGACGAGGCCGCCCCCGCCGAGCGCGACGAACAGCGCGTCGATCGAGTCGAGCTGGCGGACCAGCTCCCGGCCGATCGTCCCCTGCCCCGCGACGACGACCGGGTCGTTGTATGGCGAGATGTAGATCCGCCCGTTCTCCATCGCGTAGCGCCGGGCGAAGATCTCGGTCAGGCCGGAGTCGGTCGCGTGCGTGCGCACCTCGGCGCCGTACGAGCGGATGTTCGCGACTTTGGCGGGCGAGGCGTTCTCAGGCACGTAGATGACGCCCGGGATCCGGAGCGCTTCGAGCCCGTACGCGACGGCCGCCCCGTGGTTTCCGGACGATGCGGTGACGACACCGCCCGCCCTCTGCCCGGGTGTGATCGACAGGAGTTTGTTCATCGCCCCACGCAGCTTGAACGAGCCGGTGATTTGGAGGTTCTCCATCTTCAGGAACACACGCGCGCGCCCCGTCCCACCGAGCGCGCGCGACCCCTCGACCGGCGTCTCGCGCACGTACGGTCGGATGCGTCCGTCGGCGGCGTCGATTTCGGCCTTCAGGTCCATGAATCGGCGGTCTCCTGCCCGCGGCTTCTCACGGTACCATGATTCGGCGGCTGGCCAGGCCCGGGGGCCTGGCCGAGCACCCGGATGCGTCGAGCATCGAATGGTGAATCATCGCTTGCGCCCGCAAGCGGCCGGCCGGTGATAGTCTACGGGGTGGCGCCGGGATTGTTGCAGCATGGACAATTGAGAGTGGTTCAGGTGTCGCAGGCGGGTCGTGAGGCCGCCCGCGCGGCTGGTGAGGTCGCGGCGCCGGCGCGCCGGAACCTCCTGTCATATGTCGAGGCGCTGCCCCGCTTCGGCGCGCGCGAGGCCTGCCTGTGGAGGGAGGGCGTCCGCTGGCGCCGCCGCACCTACGCCGAACTGCACCGGCGCATCCTCGCCTGCGCCGCGGCTCTGAGCGCCGCGGGGCTGCGCAGAGGGGAGCCGGTCCTCATCCAGGGTCCGGACGGCGCCGACTGGGTGGAGGCGCTCCTCGGGACGTTCTGGGCCGGCGGCGTCGCCGTGCCTCTGGAGGGCTCGACACCGGACGATCTGCGCGCCCGCATCGCCGCCAGGGCCGGCGGGCGCTTCCTCCTCGCTCCGCCCGCCACGGCGCCGCCCGATGGCGCGCGGCGCATCGACTTCGGATCGTGGGGGAATCTCGCGCCGGCCGCTTCGGCGGCGGGCGCCGACCCGGCGCCCGAGGAGCGGGCGGAGATCATCTTCACCTCGGGCACGACCGGCGACCCGAAGGGCGTCATCCTCACGCACGGCAACCTGATCTCCGACTTCGCCCCGATCGAGCGCGCCTATCGGAAGCGCGAGCGTCTGGTGCGTCCGTTCGGAGCCCTGCGGTTCCTGACCACGCTTCCCCTGTCGCACATGTTCGGCCAGGCGCTGAACGTCTTCCTGGCCTTCACCATGGGGCTGACGGTCGTGTTCGTGCCGCCGCGACCGCGCGATGTGAAGGAGGCGGCGCGGCGGGTGAAGGCCTGGGGACTGTTCACCGTGCCGCGGCTTCTCGATCTTCTGGCCGCGGAGGTCCGGCGGGCGCTCGCGGACGAGGGGCGGCTCGAAACGTTCCTGCGACGCCAGGAGCGGCACGCCGATCGGCCGTTCTATGTGCAGGCGCTTCTTTTCAGGAGCGTGCAGCGGATGTTCGGCTGGCGGTTCCGGCTGATCGTGTCCGGGGGCGCGGCGCTTCCTGAGCCGGTGGATCAGTTCTTTCGACGCAGCGGTTACCTCGTGGTGCAGGGATACGGCTTGACCGAGACGGCTCCGATCGTGTCGATCTCCAATCCGTTCGACCGCAGGGCCGGCAGCGTCGGCCGCCCCCTGGCCATCCAGGAAGTGAAGCTCGGCCCCGGGGGCGAGGTCCAGGTCCGCGGCCCGAATGTGACACCCGGTTACCTGGGGGCGGATCAGGAGGCGATCGAGGACGGCTGGTTCAGGACGGGAGACCTCGGCGAGTTCGACGACGAGGGTCGTTTGCGGATCCGCGGGCGTGTGAAAGAGGTCATCGTGACCCCGGAGGGAGACAACGTCTTTCCAGGGGACGTGGAGTCGGCGTTCCTGGGGCTTCCCGGCGTGCGGGGAGTCTGCACCGTGGGATTACCTCTGGAGCGCGGCGAGCGCGTGCACGCCGTCCTCCTGCTCGAGCCCAGGACCGACGCGATGGAGGTGGTGAGTCACGCCAACGAGCGATTGCTGGCGAAACAGCGCGTTCGCGGCCATACAGTCTGGCCCGAGGACGACTTCCCCCGCACCTCGACCGGCAAGGTGAGAAAGGCCCTCGTGCTCGAGCGCGCCCTCGCCCTCGAGCACAACACCGTGACATCGAATGCACCCGGCGCGACCCAGGCATCGTCATGGACGGGGGGCGTGCGCCGACTCGTCGCGGGACTGGCGCGAGTCCGACCGGAGAGTCTCGTGGAAAACACGCGCCTCGTCGAAGGGCTCGGCTTCGCCAGCCTTGACCTGGTGGAGCTTGCGGGTGCTTTCGAAGACGAGTTCGGCGTCAGTCTGCCGGAGGACCGGCTGGGAGAGGCGACGATCGGAGACCTGGAGCGGATCGTCCTCGCAGCGGCCGCCGCGGAAGGCGCGCCGGCGATTCCGGACCGCACAACCGCGGCCCACCTCCCGGCTGCGGTGGGGTCCCTGGTCGCGATGGCCGGAAGGGACGACGCGTCCCCGCGATCCGAGACGTTGTCCGCCGCCGATTCCCGGGTCGCGGCGCCGGCGGCGGCCACCACGCGCCGTTCGGGAATGCCGCGCGGCGCCCTGCGCATGCCGCGATGGACACGTCATCGGCCCGTGCGCTGGGCGAGGCGCGCCATCGAGGAGTGCGTTCTCGTTCCCTTCGTGCGCTTCTACGCGCGTCCCGAGATCGTCGGCCTCGAGCATCTGCGTGTCGTGCCGCCGCCGTACCTGTTCGTGGCGAACCACCGCAGCTTCATGGACACCGGTCTGTTCAAGGCGATGCTGCCCCGCCGGCTGCGTGGACGGATCGCACCCGGGATGACGACCCGCCACCACCGTGCCTTCTTCGGGGAGACCGACGCAGGGCGGGCGCAATGGCTTAAGGAAGCGTTCCAGGTCTCTCTGGTGGAGTTTTTCTTCAACGCCTGGCCGCTGCCCGAGACCGCGGGGATCCGCGCCAGCCTGGCGTACGCCGGAGAGCTCATGGACGAGGGGTATTCGCTCCTGATCTTCCCCGAAGGGCGCCACGTGCCGCCTCCGGACATGGAGCCGTTCCGGAAGGGAATCGGCATCTTCGCCCGCGAGCTGCGCGCCCCGGTCATCCCCGCCTGCGTCGAGGGAACCCACGCCGTCCTGCCCGAAGGACGCTACTGGCCGCGTTTCGGCAGGACCCGATTGGTCCTCGGGTCTCCACTGTACGTCGATCCCGACGCCGACGCCTCCGAGGTGGCGCGACAGATCGAGGCGGCCGTTCGGCGTCTGCGGTCCGAAGCACCGGAAACGGCCCGTCGCCCGCCCTCCGTGTCCTCTCGATAGGACCCGGCGCGTCCCCCCGGGACGACAGGTGTCATTCCGATCGTGACTTTTCGGCGTCGTCGATCGATAACGAGACGCTGTCGTCCGGTCTCGGGAAAAACTCCGCATCCACAGCGCAGCGCCCTGCGGTTGAACGACTTGCGCCTTGTTCGCCCGCCGCCCCCGCGACCTCGAGGAAATTTCATTCCGTAAGGGGCGGGCCGGCGGCACGAACCATGCTTAAGAAATGACCCGTCACTTGCCCATCCAAATCTTTGATTTTGCGGAGGCCCCCCATGGAGTCGAGAAAGCCAGCGTCGGTCGCCGGCGCCGCGATGTGCATCGCATCCGTGCTGGCGATGATGTTTGTCGCCGGATCGATCGGCTGCTCGCGGGAGTCGGATCTCGGGTTTTCGAAGTCGACCCCGGCGACGCCGGAGGAGCTTCTCGCCGAGCTCAAAACGCACCAGGAGAAGATCGACAAGGCGACGGAAGGGATTCTGCTGCGCATCAACGAGTTCAACCAGACGCGCAAACCCGGAGAGCGCACCCTCCAGTTCGCCGAGATCTTCAGCCAGGACTTCACCGATCAGCAGAAGGCGGTCCTGAACCAGATGATCGCGGAGGAGAAGGACGTCTCGTACAAGTCGATCCTCCAGCAGATCGTCTCCGATCGCGACACGATCCAGGGCCTTCAGGAAAAGGTGATGCATCTGGAGCAGTCGTTACCGGACAGCTTCGTCATCGCCAAGAAGGGGGACCGGCACCACGACCTGACCATGAACTACCTGATCAACGACTCGAAGATCGATGAGGCGAAGGCGAAGACGCTCCTGGCCGGGGTGGACCAGACGGACGAGCTTCTGGCGGGCAACAAGGTGTGGTTCTTCTATGACTCCGCGCGCGACAGCTTCCGCACCTATGTCACGCAGGGAGAGGCGGGACAGACGCCCCTCGCGGTAAGGCGCGCCCTGCGGCGCAAGCTGATCACCGAGAGGGACCAGGCGGTGTCCCAGAGGGATGAGGCGGCGGCCGCGCGTGACGAGGCGGTCCGGACCGTCAACGACCTGCAGCAGGTCAAGGCCGGGCTCGAATCCGACATCGCGGTGCTGCGCCAGAACAAGGCCTCCCTCGAGGCGAGCGTGGAGCGCCTGTCGAGCGATCTGGCGTTCCGTCAGAACAGCCTGTTCTACCACGCCGCCAACGTGCGCGAGCTGAAGGATCAGGGCGTCCTGACGTCCGTGCTGAAGCGCGTTCAGGACGTGAAACCCGTGAGCTTCGACACGGCGCTCGATCTTCGTCAGACCAACACGATCACTCTGGCCCCCGCGGCCTTCGGCCTGGACCGGATCGTGAAGGTGCGCATGCTCCCGAACATCTTCCAGGAGGGCCGCGATTTCAAGATCGAGACATCGGAGGACTCCGGTGTCGCGAAGATCGTCATCCTGGACCCCGACCTGTTCAAGGGGAAGGAAGTCCTGTTCGCCGTCGGCGGATAGGACCCGCGCGTTCCGCGGGCCCGCCCGGTTCCCCGGGCAGGCCCCATGTGCCCCGGGCGGTGCGAGAGCACCCCACCCAGACCCCCGCTCCCCCGCCCGGGGAACCCCTCCTCCTCAACCGCGCGCCGAGAGTCAGGGGCGGCGGCGATCCGTCCTGATCAGAAGGCCAGCGTCCCGGTGCGGATCAGGTAGGCTAGCCGCTCGCGCTGCTCCGGTGACAGAAGCGCGTGGATCCGACCGAGCGCCTTCACCACGGCGTCCGACAGACGCTCGGAGCCCTTGCGGCGCAGGTCCGCCCCATCGGCCGCCCGGGCCTCGTCGAACGACTCGCCGGTCAGGGCGTCCGCCAGCGCCGCGAGCGTGCGCCGGTCATCCACGGCGGCCTGGGCCCGCTCGATCTTCAGCTCGTCCAGGACGCGGGCCAGCTCCCCCACCTGCGCCTCGCTGAGACCGAGCTTGTAAGTCAGGAACCGCAGCGGCCGCCGCACGCCGAACGCCCCGCCGCCGAAACCGCCCTCCGATTCCACGGCCAGTGCCGCGGGCCCGCAGCCCGCCTCGTCTCCCGACGTCCCGCAGCCGAGCGACTCGAGACGAACGGCAAACGCGCGCGCGTTGACGAAATTCTCGATCAGGGAAGGATGAACCTTGGGGTCCATGAGGATCCTCCTCTCGCCGGGGCCATCGCTCCCGGCGGGTCGATGGGCGTGGGCACCATGCCTCACACCGTAGATGGTGGAATGAGACTACGACGGCGTGCCGGGAGAGTCAAGCGGGCGAGATTGCGCCTCCAGCAGTTCCGGATCGGTCTCGCTGCCCATCGCCTCGAAAACATGCCTGGGATGAAAAATCCTCTGTGCCAGAATCGTGGGAAGAACGGCGCTGGTCACGACGACCGCCACGAGGACGGAGAACTGGCTTCTCCCAGGCGGACTCCATCGCCGGGTCAGCATTATCCCAGCTCCCGCGGGAGTGTCAACTTTCGGGCCTGCTCGAAGAGAGGTTCAGTCACGCAGGGGTATGATGAGCGGCTCCCGGAGGGCCCCATGACGCGGGCGTCGCTCGGTTTCGTGCGCGAGCTCTGGCGCAAGTACCAGGAGGACCACGTCACCATCCTGGTCTCGAGCCTCGCCTACTACACTTTCTTCTCGTTCTTCCCGATCCTCCTGGTGCTGACCTCGATCATCGGTTTCGTGTACGGCATGGGCGAGGAGTACGCCCGCCTGCCGCGGCAGCTCCTCGGGCTCCTGCCATTCAGCTCGGAGTACATGGCGAACGCGCTCGACCGGATCATCCGCGCCCGGAAGAG
>QHXX01000154.1 GCA_003223135.1 Acidobacteriota bacterium
CACAGCTCTTGGAACGAGCGTTTGCGCCTGCTGAGTTGCAGCTGCCCCAGCCCAACCAAGCCCGGCAGCCGCAAGTACCATGCAACCCAATCCGACAAGTGCGAAATGGACGCTTCTCATTCTCTGATCACCTAGCTGTCTAACGCTAATTGTACTGTTCCGTATAATCCAATAAGAGTAGCGAAAATGCTAGATAACATAGATATGACTGCAAGAGCACGAACTTCCGTATAACCCAATAAAGGCAGCGAAAACGTCGGCAAATTGACGAGGCTCGAAGCGAAGGCAGAGGAGCCTCACAGTAGGCATGCCGATCGGCCGTTCGTCGAGTGTCGTTCATCGCGATCCTCCCTCGTCTCCGGGAAATCCGCCGGCTGCGGCGGGGGTTGCAACGGTGCCGCGGTCTCCTTCATCAAGGGGACTGCGGACGCCGCGGCCACCACGGTTGAGGACGTGCGTGTAGATCATTGTGGTGCTGACGTCGCTGTGGCCGAGGAGTTCCTGGATCGTGCGGATGTCGTAGCCGGATTCGAGGAGGTGGGTGGCGAAGGAGTGGCGCAGCGTGTGGCAGCTTGCGGGCTTGGCGATGCCTGCGTTGCGCACGGCGGTCTTGACGGCGCGCTGGACGACCGACTCGTGCAGGTGGTGGCGGTGGTGCTGCCCGGTGTCGCGGTCGCGGTAGAAGCGGACGGCGGGAAAGACCCACTGCCAGCCCCACTCCGTTGCGGCGTTTGGATACTTTCTGACGAGCGCGCAGGGGAGGGGGGCATGGCCGCGACCGCGCTCGAGATCCTGCCGGTGTATGCGGCGGACGTTGTCAAGATGCGACATGAGCGTCCGCCGAAGGCGGGCGGGCAGGAGGGTGACGCGATCCTTGGCGCCCTTGCCGTCGCGCACCGTGATCTCGCCGCGGTCGAGGTCGATGTCCTTGACGCGCAGCCGGCAGCATTCCATGAGCCGCAGGCCGGATCCATACATGAGCGACCCCATGAGCCAACAGCTGCGGGTGAGCCGGCCGAGGACTGCATCCACTTCGGCCCTGGTCAGGACGATGGGAAGATGGACGGGGCGCCTGGCGCGAACGACATTCTGCAGCCACTCGAGTCTGCGGCCGAGGACCTCCTGGTAAAGGAATAACAGGGCGCTGAGTGCCTGGTTCTGGGTGGAGGCACTGACACGGCTGTCGGTCGCGAGGCTTGTGAGGAAGCGCGCGATCTCAGGCTCGCCCATGTCGGCGGGGTGGCGTTTTCGGTGAAACAAAATGTACCGGCGGGTCCATCCGATGTAGGCCTGCTCGGTGCGCGGGCTAAGGTGTCTGGCGCGAGCAGCCTGGCTGACACGGTCGAGAAGTCGCGTGCCCCCCTTGGCCGTGGGCTCTGGGGCCCGGTCGGCGATCCCTCTCGGTGCGAGGGTCTCCATCAAACGCTCCTTGGGGGCGGTATTTGGACGGCTCTTGGGAAACTATACGCGGGTCGGAGGCGCGCGGCAAGGCTTTCCGCCGGCGCTCCCGCGGAGCAGATGAAGCACCGCCGGGCACGCGGGCCGGGGCGGTTGGGTGCTTCCGTGGGGCAGCGGGGAGTCGCGTGGCGGAGAGTCGCCCGGCTCAATGGCGTCCGGCCTCGGCGCTTACGCTCCGAGAGAGGGCGACCCGTCGGCGACCGCCATCATCAGGAACATCCCGTCGAGGGCCTTGCCGGTCACGTACGCGTTCAGGTCGAACGCGCTTTTCCCCGCGAAGGGGAGGGCGGAGGCGCGGCTCATCATGGCGTCGAAGGACCGCGTGGTCCCGACCTTGTCGAGCTGCTGCCCGACGATAGACCTGAAGAGCGTGTCGAGCTTCGGGCCCGCGTTCTGGTGCAGGTAGTCGGTCGCCTCGTGGCTGTGTCCGCGAACGATCCGAAGGGCGTCTTCGAAGCTCATCTGCTTGATGGTGTCGAGAAAGACGTTCCGTGCAAGCGGTGCGGCGGTCTCGGCCGCCCGGTTCATGCTCGTCACGAACTCGTCGACGAGGCTTCCTCGTCCGATCGTCCTGAGGCTCTTCTCGACGACGTGGAGCTTCTCGGGCATCGGGATGCGGACGTCCACGTTCTTCAGGTAGCCGTCCTGGCGTCCGAGGAGGTCGACCGACCGGCTCGTGCCGACTCCGAGTGCCTCCTTGAGACCGGCCGCCGCTGTCTTCGGATCGAGGCCGCTGCCGGCCCGGGACGCGGGTGCCACGCCGAGGCACATGAGGATCGCGAGCCCCGCGAGGAGGCCCGGGCGCGGGCGGGCGGGGCGCAGGCAAGCCATGTGCAGGCGGACGATGCGCACGCAGGCGACCCGCACGCGGCCGAGTCGCTCGGAAATGACGGTCGAGGGCATGATGATCTCCTTCGCTTCGGACGAAGCCCGGTGATTGTAGTCCCCTTACTGGGCGATCCCGCCCTTGACTCCAACCGGCGATCAGGGCAAGGCTACGACCTTCAACTCCGGGTGAAATCGCGATGGCGGGGGAGAATCGTTTGCTGCGTGGGGGAGCGGCCGTCGGCAGGCTCATCATCTTATTAATGTGCACGCTCGTGTGCGCGGTCCCGGCGGGGGCCGGCCCGGCGGGCGGGGCGGCGACGCCCGCGGCGGCGCGGCCGGAGGCGGACGGGCCGCGCAAGCGGATTCGCGCGCTCGGGATCGTGGTCGGGCGGATGGCGCCGGGGCCGCTCAACGCCATCACCGACGTCAAGGGGGTGCGGGTCGGGCAGGTGACGCTCAACCGGGGCGAGGGGAAGCTGCGGCCGGGGTTCGGACCGGTCCGAACGGGGGTGACCGCGATCCTGCCGCACGGAGGAGACCTGTGGCGGGAGAAGGTGCCGGCGGCGACCTGGGTGCTGAACGGCACGGGGGAGATGACGGGGAGCATCTGGATCGACACGCAGGGGGCGCTCGAGGTGCCTGTCTTGATGACGAACACCATGAACATCGGCCGGGTGATGGACGGGGTGGTGGCCTACATGCTGAAGCGTTACCCGGACATCGGCATCGGCGACGATGTGGTGGCGCCGACGGTGGCGGAGTGCGACGACTCGACGCTCAACGATGCGCGCGGGCTGCACGTGTCGGCCGAGGACGCGGCGCGGGCGATCGAGTCGGCGGGCACGGGGCCGGTGGCGGAGGGGGCGGTGGGCGCCGGGACGGGGATGATCTCGTACCAGTTCAAGGGGGGGATCGGGACGGCGTCGCGGGCGCTCGCGCAGGAAGACGGCGGCTTCATGGTCGGGGTGCTGGTGAACGCCAACATGGGGCGGCGGCGCGAGCTCCTGGTCGCCGGCGTGCCGGTCGGGCGTGAGATCGGCGATCTGATGCCGACGGTCAAACGGGACGAGGTGGCCGGCGCGCGCGGCGAGTCGGCGCGGCGGCCCGAGGTGAACGATGGCTCGATCATCGTCGTCATCGCCACCGACGCGCCGCTCGATCATCTGAAGCTGCGGCGCCTGGCGTCCAAGGCGTCGCTCGGGCTGGCGCGCACCGGAGCGATCTCGCACCACGGCAGCGGCGACATCTTCCTGGCCTTCTCGACCGGCAACAGGGTGCCGCACTATCCGAAGCCGCTCACCTACACGCTGACGGTGGTGCCGGACGATCACCTCGACCCGCTGTTCGAGGCGGCCGAGGAGGCGACGGAGGAGGCGATCCTGAACGCGCTGACGATGGCCACGACGACGGTGGGGCGCGACGGCAACACGGCCTACGCGCTGCCGCTCGACAGGCTCTCCGCGATCCTGAAGAAGTACGGTCGGCGGCCGGAAGGCGCGGACGGCGGCACCGGCGGCCGGCCGTGAGCTACTGCGCGATCGCGCCCGGCCATCCCTTCCACGGGCCGTACCACGAAACGGAGTACGGCTTCCCGCTGAAGGACGACGATCGTCTGTTCGAGCGGCTGGTGCTGGAGATCAACCAGGCGGGGCTGTCGTGGCTGACCATTTTGAAGAAGCGTGACAATTTCCTCGCGGCTTACGACCGGTTCGACGTCCGGCGGGTCGCGCGCTACGGCCGGCGTGAGCGGGGGCGCCTCCTGCGCGACCCGGGGATCATCCGCAATCGCCTGAAAGTTGATGCGGCGATCGAAAACGCCCGGCGGCTTGTGGCCCTGCGTGACGCGCACGGATCGTTCGCGACGTGGCTGGACTCGCACCATCCGCTCAAGAAGCCGGAGTGGGTGAAGCTGTTCAAGAAGACCTTCCGCTTCACCGGCGGCGAGATCACGGGGGAGTTCCTGATCAGCACCGGCTATCTTCCAGGGGCGCACGTCCGCTCGTGCCCGGTGTATGCCAGGGTCCTCCGCCTCGATCCGCCCTGGGCGGCGGTCGCGCGAAAGTGACCGGGGCGTCCATGGCGCAGTCTCTCGACGTCGTCATCATCGGCGGCGGGCACAACGGGCTCGTCACGTCGGCCTACCTGGCGGCGCGCGGGCTCAAGGTCCTCGTGCTCGAGCGCCGGCCGTACGTCGGCGGAGCCTCGGTCACGGAG
>QHXX01000032.1 GCA_003223135.1 Acidobacteriota bacterium
CGTTGTCGTCGTCCGGATCGATGCAGTCGGCCATGCCGTCGTGATCGGTGTCGACGAAGCCGTTGTCCACGCTGCCGTCGCAGTCATCGTCGATGCCGTTGCAGACCTCGGGGGTGGGGGTGCCGGGGGTGCAGGTCTGCGGCACGCCGCCGACACAGGCGGGGACGCTGCGCTGGCAGGCGCCGAGGCCGCATGTCGTATTCCCCAGGTTGTCGTCGATGAACGTGTTGCAGTCGTCGTCGACGCCGTTGCACACCTCGGGGGCGCCGGGATGGACCGCCGGGTTCTGGTCGTTGCAGTCGACGGGAAGTGGGTAGCCGTCGTGGTCGGAATCATCGCACAGGTCACCCGTGCCGTTGCCGTCGGCGTCGGCCTGGTCCGGGTTGGCGATGGTGGGGCAGTTGTCGCAGGCGTCGCCGACCCCGTCGTGGTCCGGGTCGGCCTGGGAGGCGTTGTCCACCAGGGGGCAGTTGTCGTTGAGGTTCGGGATCGAGTCGATATCGGCGTCGGCCGGGAGGATGGCGCAGGGGTTCGGGTTCGGGATCTCGCACGTCCCGGGGGGCGCGGTTGAGCCGAGGCACCCCTCGGCGCAGGAGTTGACGCCGCTCACGAGGTAATAGAACGCCGTGCCGATCGGCGGGTTGGCGGTATCCTGGCTGGCGCGGTCGGTGGAGCCGCTCTCGAGACAGACATGGTTCCAGGTCAACGGAAACCCACCGATCGTCCCCCGGTAGACGTTGAACAGGTTCGCCTGCGGGATCTTGAGCCAGCTCAGGGACACCGGAGGGGTCGTCCGCGCCGTCAGGGTGGGCCCCACCGGCCCGGGTGGGGTCTGGACCGAAGACACGAAGGGCGCGCAGTCCTGGGCATTGAGCACACCGTCTCCGTCGGCGTCGGCCGCAGGGAACTCATAGGCGCCGACGTCGACGATGGCGCTGCCGTCGCCGTTACCGTCCTGCGCGCGCGGCCATCCGTTCAGGTCCAGGATGGAGAGCGGCACCCCCGGCACCGGCGTGTTGGTGCCGGCATCGATCAGGGGCGAGCTCGCCTGCAGCCGGAAGTCCTCCGTGGTGTTGCTCGAGACATCCCAGTTCGCCAGGATCTTGAAGGCCGCCGAGGCGGACGAAAGGGCCGGGGTGAAGGTCAGGACGTTGGTGGTGGTGTTGACGGCGGTGATGGTGCGGGCCACGCCGTCGTTGTTGTACTCCAGCACCTGGTTGGTCTGGTAGCGCGCCGCCATCAGCACGACGACCGTGGTGGTGGTCCCCGCGGCGACGCTGACGTCGGTGAACAGGGGCGCATGGGCGAAGCGCGGGTCCTGGGAGGTGTTGAAGTTGACGCCGATGACCTGGGCCTCGGTGAAGTCGCCGCCGACGTTGTCGGGGGTGGCGGGGAGCCTCAGGTTGTTCCACAGATCGGTGTAGCCGATGATGGGGGCGGTTTGACGGCTGCGCAGGCCGGCGGTGATGCCGGCCGTGGCGACGGTGTTGCCGACTATCAGGGTGTTGGTGACGCGCACCTTGGGGTCGTTGACCTGGGAGATGAGGGCGTCGACGCACATGCCGCCGCCGTAGCTGGCGAAGGCGTAGCCGCCCGGCTTGGTGGTCTGGGTCAGGGTGTTGCCGACGATGGTGTTGTTGGTGACCTGGGCGGTGGCCTGGTAGATGTTGAGGCCGCCGCCGAACATGAGGGCGGAGTTGCCGTGCACCAGGTTGTCGGTGAAGTTCGCGTTGCCGTAGATCAGTACGCCGCCCCCGCTCAGAGAGGAGCGGTTGTTCTGGATGATGTTGCGGGTCACGAGTGTTCCAGAGGCACCATCGAGCCTGATGCCGCCACCCTCGCCGAGCAGGGCACCCTGGGCGACGTTCTCGAGGATGGTGTTCGCCTCGATGCGGGCGTGCGTGGGGACGGAGCCGATGCCGGGCCCCTCGACGTGGATGCCGCCGCCGAGGCCCCGGGAGCCGGTGGCGACCTGTTTGACGACGTTCCTGCTGATGACGTTGCCGATGATGACGGGGTCGCCGTAGCCGATGTAGACGCCGCCGCCGACCCAGTTGGGCTGCGCGCCGGCCATGACGTTGCCGGTGATGACGTTGTTGCTGACCACGGCGTCGCCCAGCACGAACACGCCGCCGCCGGAGATCCTCGGCACGGGATCCCGGTTCTCGCCGATGCCGCCCTTGATGGTGCAGCCCTCGATGGAGAAGTCGGTGCGCGGGCGGCCGCTGGTGCGGGCGGCGAAGATGACCGCCGCGCGTCCCTTGCCGGTGGCGTCGAGGATGGTGCTGGCGGGGCCGTCGCCGATGACGTGCACGTTGGGGACGATGTAGAGCCTCTCGGGGTAGTGGCCGGCCGCCACGCGGACGGTGGCGCCCGTGACGGTGCCGGCGATGATCTGGTTGTCGGCGTCGTCGATGGCGGCCTGGATGGTGCGGTAGGGGGCGGCCTGGCTGCCGCAGCCGGTGGTGCAGGTGCTGTTGTCGTCGACGTACAGGGTGACGGTCCCGGCCGCCACCACCAGCCGCGCCACCACCCCCAGGGCGCACAATGCGGCAGAGCACGCGAAAAGGCTGCCGGCCTTCGTGCGGGCGTCAGCGCGCACGAACGGTGCGCTCCTGCCAGGAAGTGAAATTTGTCGGGAAGGGTGACGCCCGCATTGAGAGTTCGGTCGGGCGACCGTAACGCCTCCCTCCAGGCGCTCTGGTCACGATTCCCCCAAAGACGAAATTGGCCCGCGTGGTGCTGATGATCTCGCCTTAAGTACCGCCAAGAGGATGGTTGTCAAGTAGATTTGGCGCGCTACCGACCCTTGCGGATTGCCCGCGGGGCACGGGGAGAACTGGCATGATGCGCACACCATGATCGATGGGCGCCGAAATGCCTAGTCCATCCTGCGATCGGTCTCGAATGAATGGCCGCGGCGAGATGAGACGCAGGGATGAGGCTCATGAGTAGGAACCACGTTTGGAACTTTTCTGGCGACGATCGTCTCGAGAGCGATCCCTTCGGGTTTCGCTGTGCCGGTGAGACCCGTCTTCGGCCCCGTCTGCAGGAGAAGAATCATGGCCGGTGGGTCTGCTCGAGGATGCACAGGGGACTCCGGCTCATGCGCAAAAGCCTGCTTTGTCGGTCACTAACCCCATACTTGAAGAAACGACCCCCCAACCCGAGAAGAGCAGTTCTTCACCCGCCAGACCTGGAGGCGCCAACAAAAAATAACCCTGCTTAATAAAATGGTCGGGGGATTTTGAGGGGCGATGGGCTGCTCCCATCGCCGCCAAAAACGTGCTTGACGTCTGAATTGTTTAGCCGTAGATTTCGGGGGCTTTTCCAAATCTGAAGTCATGAGCAGGCATAAGAACTAAAGTCTTGATCCCGTGCGGAAAAATCGACCCGGTCGCCATCTGAGTCGGAGGGGAGCCCAATGATGAGGAAGTCCCTAGTGGTCGTCGCGGTCAGCGCCGCTTTGACCGTGGCTGCGTTCGCGGCATCGAGCAACTCTCAGAAGTCCACGATCACAGTCGGCGATTTTGCCGTGAAGGTAACGAGGGCGATCGGCCAGCCGGCGACCGACAAGAGCGCCGCTGTCCAGTCACTGAGGAACCTCGGCGTCACGATCGGCGACGCGAACGCCGGCCTGACCGAGGGAATGGCGGCGAAGATCCTCGCCGATCTGGGACTGCACGTCTCAACGTCTAGCCCCGGCAGCGGCGTCACGACCGGCAAGGCGGATCAGCTCGCCACGATGATCGGTCTGTCCAGTGCCGGGGTCGCTCCCGCGGACACGGAGCTGCCGAAGGTTTGCCTCGACAGCAGGAATCGCGGCACCTGCGTGGAGTGCTGCAAGACCGCCCTCGGATGTGCCCCGTCTCCCGCGCTGTGCGATTTCGCCGAGCCGTGCGCCAAGTTCTGCAAGGTCATTAAGCCTGGACCACCCAGTCCGACCGATCCGGCCCCCTAATCGGGTTGAGAGTCGATATGAAGCAGAGCGCCCCTCCCGGAGACGGGACGGGGCGCTCGTTCTTTTTGGGCGACCAACTTCTCCCGCCGCCGTGCGAAAATGATCACGCGATGATGCGCATCGGCCACGTGATCCTCGATGAGCCGCTCATCCTGGCCCCCATGGCCGGGATCACCGACCAGTATTTCCGCCTCATCTTGAAGCGGATCGGTGGTGTCGGCATGGTCACCATGGAATTCATCTCCTCGGAGGCGCTCACGCGCGGGAACGAGAAGACGCGCCACATGATGCAATTCGCCGAGGAGGAGCGGCCGCTGGCAATCCAGATCTACGGCAGCCACCCGGAGCGCATGGCCGAGGCCGCCGAGTTCGTCCTCGCGATCGGGGCGGATGTCGTCGACATCAACATGGGCTGCCCGGCCAACAAGGTCCTCAAGGGGTGCTCCGGCGCCGCCCTGATGGGGGACCTCGACCTCGCGCAGGCCATCATCCGCGCCGTCCGTCGCCGCGTCGCCATTCCCCTCACCGTGAAGTTCCGCGTCGGGCTGGATGAGCCGCGCGCGAACTATCTCGAACTGGGGAGGATTTGCGAGGCGGAAGGGGTGGATGCCGTGGCCCTGCACGCCCGCACCGCCCGGCAGATGTTCAACGGCAAGGCAGACTGGGAGCACATCCGCCGCCTCAAGGAAACGCTCAAGATTCCGGTCAGCGGCAACGGAGACGTCGAGACGCCGGCCGACGCCCTGGCGCTCTGGCGCGCAACCGGCTGCGACGGCGTCATGATTGGCCGGGCGGCGGTGAAGAATCCCTGGATTTTCCGGCAGATCTCTTCGGTTCGGGCGGGTGCCATCGCGCGCGAGCCGACGATCGAAGAGAGGCGCGACCTCATCCTCTATCATTTCTCCCTGCTGCGCGAGCGTGAAGAGGAGCGCTTCGCCCTGCACAAGATTCGCACCTTCACCGGCTGGTACACGCACGGCCTTCCCAATGGCAGGGTCCTCCGACAGAAGATCAACGGCCTGACGTCCGTGTCGCAGTTCATCGACGAGATCGAGGAGTTCTTCCAGGTCCTGCTGGCGGCCTGAGCGTGGCGCTCCTAGAGCGTCTCCATCCGTCCGTACCACGCCTTCAGATGGGGGAAGCCGGAGGAAATCTCCCGCCGGCCGAGGTGCACCAGGCTGCGAAGGAAGGCGTACAGGGAGATGTCGGCCAGCCCGGGTGTGTCACCAAACACGTGGCGGCGCTGCGAGAAGAGCTGCTCGAGGTTGCGGAACTGCGTTTCGAGGTGCCGCTCGAGCTCGCGGCGATCGGCGGCGGGCAGGGGCGATCCGGAAGGAGGCCTGTCCTCGAGGATGGTCCGCAGCAGGGGTCCGAGGACCTCATCCGCGTAGTCCTCGACGATCCAGGCGAGCGCCTGCTCGGCCGGATCGCCGGGGAGCATGTTGGTGTCGCCGTAGCGCGCGATCAGATAGCGAAGAATGCGCGTGGAGTCGGGGATGACGCGGTCGTCGTCGCACAACACCGGGACGAGCCGCTGCCCGGAAACCTGTTCGACGCGCCGGCGGTCGTCCGGCTCGATGACCTCACCGTCGTAACGCAGCCCCATGCGCTTGAGCGACATCCTGACTTTTTCGCAGAACGGACAGGCCTCGAAGTGGAGGAGCTTCAGCGCCATGACCTTGCCTGAGTTCAGCCCCTGCTGAATGAACGGCGCCACCAGCGCCGCTTGGGTTTCGGATCGGACGGCGAGTCGGAGGGAGTGTCCTCCGTGTGTTCCTCCCCGGCACGCGCTGAGCGTGTCTCGGCCTCGTCAGACGGCGAGACCGTGATGGGCAGCGGGGTGGATTCAATCGCGTGAGCCGGGACCGGCTTGGAGGACCGGAGATCCGCGGGGCCGTTTCCGTAGGGCGCCGCCCCGACCCACGGCTCTCCGGACGGAGGCCGCGTCCCGTGTTGCGGAGGAGGAGCCACGTGCGCGCCGGGGCTCCCGCCGCGTCCGCGACGCCGCCGTCGCCGTCGCCGCCTGCGGTGGGCTCCCGGGGCCCCGCCCTCGGTCGCAGGGAGCTCGGCGAGGCGCGGCAGGACCGGAGCGGCGCCGCTGCCCGTGCCTGCCGCTCTCTCGACCTGCGCTTCATCCTCGGGCCCTTCCGAAAAAACGGGAAGTTCTTCCAGGTCTTCGAGGGACGACTCGGACTCCGTCTCTCCGCCTGAGATGCCCTCGGGACGGGCCCTGCCCGCCGCCGCGGCTCGTTCCGGCCGGGAGCCTGCGTCGGATGCGGCCGTGGTCGTCAGGCCGCCCCCCTTGCGGCGACGGCGACGCCGTCTGCGGTGGGGCGCCCCGTCGGCAACTTCGCGGGGCGCCTCCTTCGGCACCGGCATCTCCAGCGCCTCGACGGGGCGCGCGACAGGCTGCAGCGTCCCCGACGCCAGCGCCGCGTCCACGGTGTCGGCCGTGACGATCGGGGCCACCTCCGTCTCCTCGCGGCGCATCTCTTCGATCTCGAACTGGCTGGTCTTCATCCGACCTTCCGGCACGACTTCGATGGCGACCTTGTAGCGCTGCTCGAGACGCGCCACATCGTCCCTTTTCTGGTTCAGGAGATGCAGGGCGACCTCCGGAGGCAAGAACACTTTCACCCCCGAGATGTCGCCCCGCACGACGCGAGCCTGGATCTTGCGGAAGGCGGCGCGCGCCGCAGCCTCCGGCGTCCTTATCGTGCCGTCTCCAAGGCAGGTCGGACACTCCATGAATGACGAAGAGGCCTTGGTGGACTTGAGCCGCTGGCGCGAGACCTCCATCAGGCCGAGCTTGCTGATGCGTGTGACGTCGTAACGCGCCTTGTCGCGCGACATGGCCTCGGCGAAGGCCCGCTCCACCTGGCGGATGTGCTTGCTGGACTCCATGTCGATGAAATCGATGACGATGAGCCCGCCGATGTCGCGCAGGCGCAGTTGCCGGGCGATCTCCTCCGCGGCCTCCAGGTTGGTACGGGCCGCCGTGTCTTCGCTCGAGGCCGAGCGGGTGGAGCGGGCGGAGTTGACGTCGATCGCCGTGAGCGCCTCGGTCTGATCGATGGAGATCGATCCGCCCGACTTGAGCTGAACCGTGCGCTTGTAGATCCGCTCGATCTGATCCTCGAGATTGTGCTTCGTGAAGATCGGCTTGTCGCCCGTGTACAGCTTCACCACGTCGGCCCTGTCGGGCATATGCGCCTCGAAGAATTTCCTGGCGCGCAGGTAGGCGGACTGGTCGTCGATCAGGACCTCCTCGATGTCCGAGGTGAAGTAGTCGCGGATGGTGCGGATGACGAGATCGCGCTCCTGGAAGATGAGGGCGGGGGCCTTCGCCTGCTGCGCGGCGGTCTCGATGGTCCGCCAGAGCTCGAGAAGGGATTCGAGGTCCGACTGCAGCTCCCGCGGGCTCGTCTCCATTCCGGCGGTGCGCACGATCACGCCGAATCCAGGCGGCACGGTCAGCTCGTCCAGGATCTTGCGCAGCCGATCGCGCTGCTCCGCGCTCTCGATCTTGCGCGAGATGCCTGCGGCGTCGGCCCCCGGCATCAGGACGAGGTAACGCCCCGGGAGGGAATAATAGGTGCTCATCGTCGGCGGCTTGTTGCCGAAGGCGTCCCGGATCACCTGCACCAGGACCTCCATCCCTTTCTCCAGGTGCCGGCCGATGCGCGCTCCGCGGCCCTTGCCTCCGGGGCCGCCGTTGCGGCTGGGGTAGACCTTGAAGTTGACCTCATCGAGGGGCAGAAAGCCGGCGCGCTCGCCTCCGTAGTTAACGAAGGCGGCCTCCAGGGCGGGGTTGATCCCCTCCACGATGACCTTGAAGATATTGCCCTTGAGGTGCTCTTTGCTGAGAGTCTCTATCTCGAAGACGTCGAGGACGCCGTTCTCGACGATCGCGACGCGGTTCTCTTCCTCCGCCGTCACGTTCACGAACATCGATTTTGGCATTGAATCTCCTCGCGCCCCCGTCTCCGGGGCCAGCCTCCTTGGCCGGTCACGACCCGCGGGCGGCGCCTCGCGACAGGCTCGACCGGGGAAGCCAGAGGACCGACCCGGGAGCTCCGTCTCGAGAAGGGCAGTATAGCACCCGACCCTTCCCTCAGGAAGATGGGGCCTGAGAATTCGCGGCGCAACCCCGGAGGGGCCGGCGGGGGGCCCCGGAAGGCTGTGCTACACTCCCGGGCATGGCGCACAGGAGGCGACTCCTCGTCATCGGGGCGGGGCCCGTCGGCCTCGAGGCCGCTCTGCACGCGCTGCCCCTCGGGTACGAGGTCCGTGTCCTGGAAGCGGGCCGGGTCGGGGAGAACGTCGTGTCCTGGGGGCACGTGCCGATGTTCTCTCCGTGGGAGATGAACTGCTCCTCCCAGGGACTCGGGATCCTCGGGCGCCAGGGTGTACGACCGTTCGCGGACGGGCGTGCCGCCCCGACGGGACGGGAGTACGTGGCCCGTTATCTCCTGCCGCTCCGCTCGTGCCCGCCGCTGCTCGGCATCGTCCAGGAACGCACCCGGGTCGTGGCCGTCAGCCGCGACGCTACCCTCAAGCAGGATCGGCCCGGGGACCGGGCGCGCGCCCTCCGCCCGTTCCGTGTGCTCGCCGAAAGCGGCGTCCGGCAGGAAATTCACGAGGCGGAGGTCGTGCTCGACGTCAGCGGAACGTATGGTCGGACGCGGGAACTCGGCAACGGCGGTATTCCGGCGCCGGGTGAGAAGGAGGCCGCGACATGCATCGACCGCGGCGTCCCTGACCTCGAGGTCCCACGGGTCGCCGCACGCTTCGCCGGCCGGACGATCCTGCTGGTGGGCGCCGGCCACTCCGCCGCCACGTCCGCAGTCGCCCTGGCGGCCCTCGCCTCACGCCACCCGCGAACCCGGATCCTCTGGTCCTTCCGCAGCACGCGGGTGCCGCTGTACCCGCGGGTCCCCGAGGATCCTCTGACTCGGCGCGATGCCCTGTGCGCCGGGGCGAACCGGCTTGCGCAGGGGAGCGATCCCCGGATCGAGCCGTATCCGGGGAGCTTCGTGGAGTCGATTGCCCGGCCGAGGAGCAGCGCGCGCGCGCGGCTCGAGGTGATCCTCAAGACCGGCGGTCGCCTGCGGCGGGAGAGGGTGGACCGGATCGTCGCGAACGTCGGGTACACACCCGATGCGTCGATTCACTCGGAGCTCCAGGTCCACCTGTGCTACGCCACCTGCGGGCCGATCAAGCTGGCCGCCGCTCTCCTCGGAGAAGACGGCGGCGACTGCCTGTCGCAGGTTCAGCCCTCCGCCGATCGCCTCTCGAATCCCGAACCCGGGTTCTACATCCTGGGCGCCAAGAGCTATGGCCGCAATTCCACGTTCTTGATCCGCGCCGGGCTGGAACAGATACGCACGGTGTTCGCGGCTCTTGCGGGCGACCCACGCCTCGATCTCGATGTGGCGCGGCTGGGCCACAGGCCGAAGAGAGCCGGAGCCGCCGCGCCTGCGGTCCGGCCGCCGGGCGGCGATCGTGTGCCGGCGGCGCGCGGATGAACGGTCCACAGGAGGCCGGCCGGAGCTGTGATGCCTGGCCGAAGGTCGAGATGACCGGCCTGGACACCGTCTGGTTCTACGTGGCCGGGACTCTGTGCAATCTTCGCTGCACGCACTGCTTCATCTCCTGCTCCCCCGACAACCGCAGCCACGGGATGATGACGCTTCAGGAGATGCACCCCTACCTGGACGAGGCGGAGCGCCTCGGCGTGCGCGAGTACTACCTCACGGGAGGGGAGCCGTTCTTGAACCGCGAGATCCTCCCCATCCTGGAGGCGACGCTTCGCCAGGGGCCGGCGACCGTCCTGACGAACGGGCTGTTTCTCGATCAGCTCACCTGCCGGAAGCTGCGCGCCATCGCCGATGCGTCGGACTATTCGCTCGACATCCGGGTGAGTCTGGACGGCTGGGGGCCGGAGGACCACGACAGGATCCGCGGCTCCGGGACGTTCCACAGGGCCGTGAACGGGATCCGCGCCCTCGCCGAGCATCGCTTCCTCCCAATCGTGACGGTCACCGAGGCGGCCGAGGGCGTCGGCGGGATCGACGGACGCACGCGCTTCCTCGAACTGCTCCTGAGCGTCGGACTCTCCCGGCCGCGCATCAAGATCTTGCCGCTCTGGCGGATCGGCGCCGAGGCGGGAAGGGCGCGGGGCTACGAGTCGTGGGAGCGCCTGTCGTCCGACGCGACGACACCGGAAGGTCTGGCGGCTCTGCAATGCAGTTCCGGGCGGGCGGTCACGACACGGGGGGTGTACGTGTGCCCGATCCTGATCGACGAGCCCGGCGCCCGGCTGGGAGCCCGCCTGGAGGAGACGCTCCGGCCGTTCGGGCTGTCGTACGGCGCCTGCCACACCTGCTACGTGAGCGGCGTGACCTGCCGCACATGAGCTCTATCCCGGCTGCACTCTTCCCCCGCCGGGCCGCCTTCTTCGGAGGCGTTTACAGCAATTCCCACGCCCTCGAAGAGGCGATTCGGGATGCGCGGCGCCGGGGCGCGGAGGCGCTCTTCTGTCTCGGCGATCTGGGAGGGTTCGGGCCGCATCCCGGCCGGGTGCCTGCCATCCTGCGCGAGCACCGCGTGACGGTGGTACAGGGGAACTACGAGGATTCGGTCGGCCACGACAGACCCGACTGTCAGTGCGGCTACACCGACCCGCGCGACAACCGTTTCGCCCAGATCGCCTACGACTACACGCTTTTGAACACACCCGCCAGCTGCAAGTCCTGGTATCGCAGCCTCGTCCGGACCTTGCGGATCGAGATGGGCGGGCGGAGGCTCCTGCTGTGCCACGGCTCGCCCCGCAGGCAGAACGAGTTCCTCTGGAGGTCGACATCCCCCGTGCCGTTCCTCGAGAGGCTTCTGCGCGATTACGAAGCGGACGTCATCCTGTGCACACATACCGGGCTGCACTGGGGCAGGACCCTGCCGTCCGGCGGACAGGTGATCAACGTCGGCGCCCTGGGCCGGCCGGCGAACGATGGTCGCACCAACGTCTGGTACGCCCTGCTGTCGGTCGGAGCCGCGTACGAGGCCGCGGGGCCAGCCCCTCTCGCGGTCGAGTTCGTCCCCGTGGCCTATGACCACGAGCGACTGGCGCGCGAAATGCGCCGGGAGATGCTGCCCGAGGAGTTCGTCGAGACGATCCTCACGGGATGGTGGACCACCTGCCTGGAGGTCCTGCCGGCGCGCGAGCGCGAAGCGGGGCGGTTCTAGGTTAAAATGCCGCCCCGCCTGAGAGTCCCAGTAACGGAGGGCGAGCGATGGCAGAGGCAGCGCGCGCGGGCGGTCACATCATCGGATTCGCGGCAACGACACGCACAGACCGCTGGTGGGTCGGGCCGCTCCTCACTGTCCTTGGCCTGGGCGGCTTCGTCGTGTACGCCACCTGGGCCGCGTTCCAGGGCTCGCATTACTATTACGGGCCGTACCTGTCGCCCTTCTACTCTCCCCTCCTGTTCATCGATCCGAACGCCCCAGGAGCCGCGCCGCTGGGGCAGGCCTGGTTCGGGACGTGGCCCTCGTGGTGGCCCTCGTTCCTGCCGGCGTCGCCTGCCTTCCTGATTCTCGTGTTCCCGGGCGCGTTCCGCGCCACCTGCTATTACTATCGCAAGGCCTACTACCGCTCGTTTTTCGGCACGCCTCCGGGCTGCGCGGTCGGCCCGCTCCCGCGGCGCCGGTACCGCGGCGAGACCGGTCTCCTGATCGTCCAGAACCTACATCGCTACGCGCTCTACTTCGCCATCGCCTTCATCTTCATTCTTTACGACGACGCGTTCCGGGCCTTCTTCCGCGACGGCCAGTTCGGCGTCGGCGTGGGGAGCGTGGTCCTCCTCATCAACCCGACGCTCCTCGCCGGTTACACATTCGGGTGCCACTCGTGGCGGCATCTCGTGGGAGGCAGGCTCGACTGCTTCTCGTGCGATCGGTCGAGCGCGTTGCGACACGGAATCTGGAAGGGAGTCTCGATATTGAACGTCGGCCACATGCAGTGGGCCTGGGCGAGCCTCTTCTGGGTCGCTCTGTCCGACGTGTATGTCCGCCTCCTGTCGATGGGTGTCCTTCGCGATCTCAGCACCTGGGGCTAGCGCATGCTCGATGTTTCCGAGATCCAGACCTTCGAGCACGACGTCCTCGTCATCGGCGCCGGCGGCGCCGGCCTGCGCGCCGCCATCGAGTGCTCCAATCGCGGCATGAACACGGGACTGATGTGCAAGTCGCTCCTGGGCAAGGCCCACACCGTCATGGCCGAGGGTGGCGTGGCGGCGGCGCTCGGCAACGTCGACAGGCGGGATAACTGGAAGGTGCATTTCCGCGACACGATGCGCGGCGGCAAGTTTCTCAACCAGTGGCGCATGGCGGAGTTGCACGCCCGGGAGGCGCCCGACCGCGTGCGCGAGCTGGAGGAATGGGGGGCGGTGTTCGATCGCACCACGGAGGGCCTCATCAGCCAGCGGAACTTCGGCGGGCATCGCTATCCGCGCCTGGCGCACGTGGGCGATCGAACCGGCCTTGAGATGATCCGCACCCTGCAGGACCAAGCGGTGCTCAAGGGCTTCGGCATCTACATGGAGTGCACGGCCCTGCAGCTGCTGCTCGGCGGCAGGCAAATCGCGGGGGTTCTGGGGTACTGGCGCGAGTCCGGCCGCTTCGTCCTGTTCAGGGCACGGGCGGTCGTCCTGGCGACCGGCGGCGGGGGCCGGGCCTGGCGGATCACGTCGAATTCCTGGGAATACACGGGCGACGGGTACGCCATGGCGTACGAGGCAGGCGCCCAGCTGATGGACATGGAGTTCACCCAGTTCCACCCTACGGGCATGGTGTGGCCGCCCTCGGTGCGCGGCATCCTCGTGACCGAGGGTGTTCGAGGCGACGGCGGCGTCCTGCTGAACAGCAAGAGAGAGCGCTTCATGTTCCGTTACATCCCCGAGAAGTTCTCCGTCGAGACCGCCGCGAGCGAGGAGGAGGCGAACCGCTGGCTCAAGGGCGACAAGACGGCCCGCCGCCCTCCGGAGCTCTTGACGCGCGACGTCGTGGCGCGCGCCATCACCCAGGAGGTCAACGAGGGACGCGGCTCGCCCCACGGCGGCGTGTTCCTCGACATCGCCTCCCGCCTGCCGGCGGAGACGATCAGGAGGAAGCTTCCCTCGATGTACCACCAGTTCAAGGAGCTGGCCGAGGTGGACATCACGCGGGAGCCGATGGAGGTGGGACCGACGCTCCATTACTTCATGGGCGGCGCGCGCGTCGACTCCGACACGCAAATGACGACCGTGCCCGGATTATTCGCGGCCGGTGAAGCCGCCGCGGGGATGCACGGCGCCAATCGCCTGGGCGGCAACTCGCTCTCGGACCTTCTCGTTTTCGGGCGGCTTTCGGGCATCGGGGCGGCGCAGTATGTCAGGGGCCTCGGCCACGTGCCGCGCGTCGAGGAAGACGCGGTGCGCGCCGCGGTGCGCAGGGCCACCGAGGTCCTGAACCGAGACACGGGCACCAACCCCTACGCCGTCCATGAAGATCTCCAGGGTGTGATGGGGCGTTACGTCGGCATCGTCCGCGCGGAAGGGGACCTCAAGATCGCCCTCGTTGAGCTCGAGCGGCTGAAGGCCGACGCCGCGAGGGTGAGGGCCCCCGGTGCGTCGCAGTACAACGCGGCCTGGCACGAGGCGCTCGACCTTCGGGCCCTTCTGGTGACGGCCGAGGCGGTGACCCGGGCCGCGTTGGTGCGCCAGGAGAGCCGCGGCGCGCACACGCGCGTCGACTACCCCGGCGAACGCCAGGAGTGGCAGAACATGAATGTCATCGTGCGCCGGGGGAAAGACGGGCGGATGGAGACCGAGGTCGAGCGAAGACAGGAGCCGCCGAAGACTCTCGCCGCCATCGCCTACGCCACGATCGAAGACCTGGAGGCGAATCGTGTCTGAGCGCCTGTTCCGCATCTGGCGCGGCACGGCGGCGGGCGGCTCGTTCGTCGAGTACCGCGTCGACGTCGACCCCGGCATGGTCGTGCTCGACGTCCTGCACCGAATCCAGGCGAGGCTCGCCAACGACCTGGCCATCCGCTGGAACTGCAAGGCCGGCAAATGCGGCTCCTGCAGCATGGAGATCAACGGGAGGCCCCGGCTCGCCTGCATGACGCGCATGAACCAGTTCGGAGGCGCGGAGATGATTGCCGTCCAGCCGATGAAGACCTTTCCGGTCGTCAAGGATCTGGTGACGGACGTCTCCTGGAACTACGAACAGAACAGGAGGATCCCGCCGTTCCGCCCGAAACCCAGGCCGGCCGACGGGCAATACCGCATGCGGCAGGTCGACGTGGATCGGGTGCAGGAGTTCCGCAAGTGCATCGAATGCTTTCTGTGCCAGGACGTCTGCCACGTGTTGCGCGATCAATCGCGCAAGGACGCGTTCGTCGGGCCGCGACTCATGATCCGCCTGGCCTCCCTCGAGATGCACCCGCTCGACACGGAGGACCGTGTGCCGGCACTCCGCGAGGAGTTCGGGTCCGGCCTTTGCAACATCACGCGCTGCTGCACCGAGGTCTGCCCCGAGCAGATCCAGATTACAGACAACGGCATCATCCCGCTCAAGGAACGGGTCGTCGACCGCTACTTCGACCCGCTCCTCGGGCTGGTCCGGAAGGTCTTCAGGAGGAAATAAAGCCATGCCGCGAGCCAAGCAGTTGACAGTCCAGCTGGCCAACAAGCCGGGGACCCTCGCTCAGGTGGCCCAGTCGCTCGGCAAGGCCAGAGTCAACATGCGAGCCCTCGCCGTCTTCGAGGGACGCGCGAAGATCATCGCCGACGACCCGGTCAGGGGAAGGGAGGCGCTGCAGAAGGAAGGGCTGTACGCTTCGATCGAGGACTGCCTCGCCGTGGACATGGCCGATCAACCCGGAGCTCTCGGGGAGATCTGCGCCAAGCTCTCGGGCGCCGGGATCAACATCGATTACGCCTACACCGGCATTACGCAGGCGGCCGGCAAGGCGGTGGTGGTCATGGTGGTGAGCGACCTGGACAAGGCGGCCAAGATCGTGGGCTGAGGCGGGGCGCCGTTTCCGGGCCTAGTCCTCCTGGTATCTCTGCTTCAGGGCCTGGATCACCGCGGGATCGGCCAGCGTCGTAGTGTCACCGAGGGCCCGTCCTTCGGCGATGTCCTTCAGGAGCCGCCGCATGATCTTCCCGGAGCGGGTCTTGGGGAGCTCGGCCGTGAACACGATATCGTCCGGTCGCGCGAGTGCGCCAATCTTGCGCACGACGTGGGACTTCAGCTCGTCCACCAGGTCGCCGTTGGTGACGATCCCTTCCTTCAGCGTGACGAACGCCGCCAGGGCCTGACCCTTCAGATCGTGCGCCTTACCGACCACAGCCGCCTCCGCCACCGAGGGGTGATCGACGAGGGCGCTCTCGACCTCCATCGTGCCGATGCGATGGCCCGCAACGTTCAGCACGTCGTCCACCCGGCCGAGCAGCCAGAAATATCCCTGGCGGTCGCGCCTGGCGCCGTCGCCCGGGAAGTAGGTCTTGGCGTCCCACTTCGACCAGTACTGCGTCGCATAGCGCTCCGGGTCCCCGTAGATCGTCTGCAGCATCGCGGGCCAGGGACGGGTGATCGCCAGGTATCCCCCTCCATCCTTCACGACCCGTCCCTTTTCGTCGAGGACCTCGGCGGACACGCCGGGGAACGGGTGCGTCGCCGACCCCGGCTTGGTGGCCGTGATCCCCGGAAGCGGCGTGATCATAATCATGCCCGTTTCCGTCTGCCACCAGGTGTCGACGATCGGACAGCGCCCGCCGCCGACGAAGTTGCGGTACCAGACCCAGGCCTCGGGATTGATAGGCTCGCCCACGGTCCCCAGGAGCCGCAGTGAGGTCAGATCGTGTTTCTCCGGCCACTCGATCCCCCAGCGCATGAAGGATCGAATGGCCGTGGGCGCCGTGTAGAAGATGGTGACGCGATACTTGTCGCAGATCTGCCAGAAGCGGCCGCGATCCGGCCAGTCCGGCGCGCCTTCGTACATCAGGACGGTCGCGCCATTTGATAGCGGCCCGTACACGACGTAGGAGTGGCCGGTGACCCACCCGATATCGGCCGTGCACCAGTAGACGTCTTCCGGCTTCAGGTCGAAGACCAGGCGGGTGGTTGTATGGACGCCCACCATGTAGCCCCCGGTGGCGTGCACGATCCCCTTGGGCTTGCCGGTCGTCCCCGAGGTGTAAAGAATGTACAGCATGTCCTCCGAATCCATCGGCTCGGGAGGGCACTCGGCGGACCTGTCCCGCATCAGGTCGTGCCAGAAGCGGTCGCGGCCTTCCGTCATCTGCACGGGAAAGTTGCCGCGCCGCACGACGACCACGTGCCGGATGCTGGGAGTGCCGCGCAGCGCCTCGTCGGCGAATTTTTTCAGCGGCACCTCGACGCCCCGGCGGAAGCCGCCATCGGCGGTCACGAGCACCGTCGCCTTGGCGTCGTTGATGCGCTCCTTCAGGGACTCCGCCGAGAAGCCGCCGAATACCACGCTGTGCGCCGCGCCGATCCGGGCGCAGGCCAGCATGGCGATCGCCAGCTCCGGGACGAGTGGCATGTAGAGGGTGACCCGGTCGCCCTTCCTGACCCCGAGATCCTTCAGCACGTTGGCGAACCGGCAGGTCTCGCGGAAAAGCTGGGCGTAGGTGAGCGTGCGCTCCTCCCCGGGCTCGCCCTCCCAGAGGATGGCCGCCTTGTTCCTGACCGCGGTTCCGAGATGACGATCGAGACAGTTGACGCTGGCGTTCAGCTTCCCGCCCACGAACCAGCGGGCGTGCGGCGGCCTCCACACGAGGACCTTTTTCCACGGCCGGAGCCAGACGAGGTCGCGGGCGCAGGAGGCCCAGAACGCCTCCGGGTCACGCGCCGCCTTGCCGTAGATGGACGCGTCCTTGACGCTTGCCTGGCGCCGGAAGGCGGCGTTGGGACGGAAGATCCGCTCTTCGCGGAGCAGAACGTCGATGCTCGACTGGGACGTCGATTTGGAAGTCTTGCGCGGCACCACGCACCTCGCTGCGGGATTGTCGTCGCAGGGGCGGACTATAGCCAAATGGATTCCGGGGTGTCAAACGCGGCGGGCGATCCTCTGGTAGGATCGCGCGCCGGAAGGCGGCGATTGTCCCGGCAAGGGGGGTGACGTGGCCGTCCTGAACTATCTGATCTCACGTTCGCTGCCGCTGGTCCCGCGGCCCGTCGTGAAGGCCTTTTCACGGCGATACATCGCGGGCGATTCGCTGGAGGACGCGGTGCGCGTGCTGCGGGAGCTGAACGGTGCCGGGTACATGGCGACTCTCGACGTGCTCGGAGAAGCGGTCGATCGGCACGCGATGGCCGAGTCGGCCGTGAAGGAATACCTGCGCGCCCTGCGCCTCATCCGCGACGAGCGCCTCGACTCGAACATCTCCATCAAACTGACCCAGCTCGGCCTCAAGCTCGACATCGACTTCTGCCTGGAGAACGTTCGCGCGCTCGTCCGGACCGCCGGCGAGCAGGGAAACTTCGTGCGCATGGACATGGAGGACTCGAGCTGCACGACGGACACGCTCGACCTCTACGAGCGGCTTCGGAGGGAGGGCCTCGACAACATCGGCGTCGTCCTCCAGGCGTGCCTGAGAAGAAGCCTTAAGGATGCGCGCGCCCTGCCCGAACGTTCCAACGTCCGCCTGTGCAAGGGAATCTATCTCGAGCCCCGGGCCATTGCCTATCGCCAGCGCGGCGTCGTCAACAAGAACTACGTGCGGATCCTGGGCGAGCTGATGGACCGGGGGTTCTACGTGGGCATCGCCACCCACGACGAGGATCTCGTATGGGAAGCGATGCGACTGATCGACCAGAAACACCTGCCGCGGGACCGCTACGAATTCCAGATGCTTCTGGGGGTGGACGAGGAGTTGCGCGGCCTCATCCGGAGGGCGGGGCACCGGCTGCGCGTCTACGTTCCTTACGGCCCGCACTGGTACGCCTATTCACTGCGGCGCCTGAAGGAGAACCCGAGCATCGCCGGCTACGTCGTCGCGAACCTCTTCGGGCGCGGCCCAGGGACATCGTGATGCGCGACATCGGCCGGCGAGCGCGCCGTGGGGATCAGCGCCGATGCCGTTCGGCCGGCGCCGTCACGCGATGTGACGATCGCGATCGTCCGCGGTATTCTTGTCGAGTTCGGGCGGGTGGGCGGTTCCTTCGCGTCCCGGACGCAGCGGGGCGGCCTGCGGGAAGCTGATCCTTACCTCGGTGCCCTGGAGCGGCGCGCTCTTGACCGTGATGTCGGCCCCGATGATGTCCAGCATCTGCCTGGCGGCCCAGAGCCCCAGTCCCACTCCGTTTCTCTCCGGCTTGGTCGTGAAGAAGGGCTCGAAAATGCGCGGCAGGTGGTCCGGACGGATGCCGATACCCGTGTCCCGCACCCGTGCGATCACCCGGTCATTTTCGTGGGCGGTCTCGACCACGATAGTGCCGCCCCCGAAAGGCATCGCCTCCACCGCGTTGATGATCACGTTGAAGAGCGCCTGTTGCACGCGCATGGCCGACCCCATGACCGGCGGCACGACGGTATAGCGCTCCGCGAAGAGAATCTTCTTTTCGGCGGCGCGGCGACGGCAGAGCAGGATCGACTCGTGCAGCAGGATGCTGACGCTGAACGGGGCGCGCCCGGGTCGGGTCAGGGCGTACCCCGAAAGGTGACGCAGGGTGGCGTTCAGGCTCTCCAGGTCATCCTTGAGCGCTCCGACCTGCTTCCGCGCCCCTTCCGGGAGCCCGCTCGAGGCGGCGAGAACGTCGATGCCGCTCACCAGGGCGCGGAGCGGCTCCCTCATCTGGTGCGCCGCGATCTCGAGATACGCGCTCAGCGACCGATAGGTCTCGTTCGCCATGATGTGGTCCTGGCTGAAGCGGAGCTCCTCCTGAACTTCGAGGGCGGCGCGGGCATCCTCGATCTCGCGGCGGCGGTAAGCGACGAGGACGCCGATCGCATAGGCGGCGACCGGCAGGGGGACCGAGGCGAGCCAGCGCGAGCCCACGGGCCGGGAGGAGGGGAAGAGCGAGACGACGAACGCGAGGGCGAGTCCGCTTGCCGCTCCGTACAGCGCACCTTCTGACATCCAGGGCGATCGGCGTGTGCGCATCCTTCCTCTCATTCCGTGCCGGGAGCGGTCACCTTCTGCGCCGCGCGCGCGGCGTTGATGGCGGCCATCCGCGCGGCGTTCTTGTTCGGCCCGGGCGGCGCATCGTACACCAGGTCCGACACCGGCCGGCCGCCTGCAATATGCTCCTCCAGGATGCGCCGGGCCTTTTCCGCAGTGACGCCGGCATACCAGACGTTTTCAGGATAGACGACCACCATCGGTCCGTTGCCGCATTGGTTGAAGCAGCCTGCCTTGTTGACGCGCACCTTCGTCTTCAGACCGCGTGTCGCAACGCCCTCTTTGAAAATGCGGTGCACCTCGACGGATCCGTCGAAGGGACAGAACTCGCCGTGCGTGCAGACGAAAACGTGACGTTCGTACGGGGCCATGGACCTCCCTCTTCCACAATGACGGAAAGTACCATAACGGCGGTCGGGGAAACAATGCGTTGCATCGAGTCCGTCAGGCGGTAAACTGCCGGGGACGCAGGGCGGTCCTTCCGGCCCGCGTGGGGAGGCGGCACATGGAGGCGCATGCGCGGGCGCTCGAGGCGCTGAGAACGCGGGGGACTATCCCGGTCTTCCCGCTGCCGGACCTCGTCTTCTTCCCGCACGCCACTCTGCCCCTGCACATCTTCGAGCCGCGCTACCGGGAGATGACCGAAGACGCTCTGCGCGGCGACCGGTTGATCGCCATGGCGCTCCTGAAGCCGGGCTGGGAAAATGGGTATGACGGCAACCCCGAGATCTTTCCCCTCGCCTGCGCCGGCCTCATCGAGGAGGAGGTGCGCCTGCCGGACGGGAGGTTCAACATCCGGCTCCGGGGCATGGCGCGGGTCGAAGTCCAGTCCTTCGAGAAGGAGAGTCCGTACCGGCTGGCCCGCGTGCGCGTCCTGGAGGACCGCAACGAGCGTGATGGCCCGGGGGTCCTCGAGGACAAGAAGCGGCTCCTCGCCGTGTGCGCCGGACTCCTTCAGGAAATCTCCGGCCGTGTGTCCCAGCCGCTCGCCCTCGACAGCGACGTGCCGTTCGCGGCCGTGGTCAACACGCTCTGCCAGAGTCTGGCGATGGAGATCGAGCTCAAGATGAAACTTCTGGGCCAGGACGACGTGCGGGAGCGCTGCCGCCTGCTGGGGGAGATTCTCCAGGAGCGCTGGCGCGACATCGCGCTGCGACAGGCGGCGCGCCAGGAGCCTTCAGGCGGGGGCGTGCACTGACTCTCGCGAGCCACGCGCACAGCCGCGCCACGAGCCGTGCCGCCTGATCCTCGGGAGCGCGTCCCTTACAAGTCGGTCACGCCGCGCAGGGCGGCGATGCTGGCGACCACCTCGCCGATCTTGTTGTTCGGGGTCGAGGCGCCAGCCGTGAGCCCAACGGTCGCGGGTCCTTCGGGCAGCCAGTCCCTCGTCGTGATCTCGGCCGAGGCGCCGAACGGCTTGTGGCGGATCGACTCCGCCCCCATGATGCACGAGGCGTCCTCGATGTGGTAGGTCGGCACGCTCCGGGACGCCAGGGCCGTGAGGTGGCTGGTGTTGCTGCTGTTGTACCCGCCGATCACCACCAGCAGGTCGGGCTTCTCCACAATCAGCGCCAGGACCGAGTCCTGACGGTCCTGGGTGGCGCTGCAGATGGTGTCAAAGGCCCGGAAGCGTTCGGGGATCTCGTCCTCGCCGTAACGGTCGGCGAGGGCGCCGCGGATCATTCCCTGGATCTCGAGGGACTCCGAGGACAACATGGTCGTCTGGTTCGCGAGGCCGATGCGTCCGAGATGCAGGTCCGGATCGAAACCGGGCGAACAGGCGGCGGCGAAGCGCGCGAGGAACATCCCCCGATCACCGCCACGGCGGATGTAGTCGCAGACGACCTGGGCCTCGGCCCGGTCACGCACCACCAGGTGGCGCCCGCTGGGGTATTGAGTGGTGCGGGACGCCGTGGCGCGGGTCTCCTCGTGCGCGTACTTGCCGTGGATGAGGGCCGTGAACCCCGTCGATGAGAAGCGATCGACGTTCTTCCAGACGTTGAGGACCGACCCGCACGTCGTGTCCACCAGGACACAGCCGCTCGCTCTGAGACGGGCCATCTCCTCGACCGTCACTCCGAACGCCGGGAGGATGACGACGTCCCGCGGACGGACCGCCTCGAGCCCCGGGCCGCTGCCGTCCGCCTCCCGCAGGAATTGGATCCCCATCTCTTTCAGGCGGGCGTTGACGTGAGGGTTGTGGATGATCTCGCCGACCAGATAAATCGTGCGCTCGGGGAACTTCCTGCGCGTCTCGTAGGCGTATTCGACGGCGCGGTCGACCCCGTAGCAAAAACCGAACTCGCGGGCCAGGAGAAAGGTGAGCCTGCCCGCCTGCAGCCTGTGGCCCGAGGCCTTGAGCCGCTCCACGATGCGGCTGTGGTAATCGGCCAGAAGCTCAGGTCGAATGGCGTCCTTCAGGCCAAAACCGCGCTGGTAATAATCCGTCTCGCCCATCGTGTCCACCGCGCCCTGCTCGCACCCCTCCGACGATTCTACACGATGCGGGACCCGCGCTACCTCTCGTCGATGCGCTCCGGACAGGAGGCGACGTTCATGCCGCTGCCGCGCAGGAAGTTCACCAGCGTGATCTGGAACGCCCGGGCGGTCTCGATCGCGAGGGAGGTGGGTCCGGAGATGGCGCAGACCACCGGGATGCCGGCGACGGCCGCCTTCTGCAGGATCTCGAACGAGGTTCGACCCGACACCATGAGGATGGCGTCGTCGGTGCGCAGGCCGTCCATGGCGGTCCTCCCGACCACCTTGTCGACGGCGTTGTGACGGCCGACATCCTCACGGCAGACACGCAGGCGGCCGTCGGGGTCGAAGAGGCCCGAGGCGTGCAGCGCGCCGGTACGTCCGAAGCTTTCCTGGGCCGCCAGGAGACGCTCCGGCAGCGACTCCAGGACTGCACGCCGGACTCGCAGACCCGACCTCACGGGCGCCGCCTGGATGGCGAGGGCCTCCAGAGACGCCTTGCCGCACAGTCCGCAGGCGGCGCTCGCCATGAGATTGCGGCGCAGACTCTGGTGGTCGAAGGCGACCCCCGGACGCAGGGAGACTTCGATGACGTTCATCGTGCCGTCCTCGGAGCCGCACTGCCGGATGGTGCCGATGTCGTCGATTGACCGCACCACGCCTTCCGTGAGGCAGAAACCGGCCGCCAGCTCGAGATCGTGCCCCGGGGTGCGCATGATCACAGCCAGGCTCTGGCCGTCGACGCGGATCTCCATGGGCTCCTCGACCACGATCCAGTCGGAGGTCTCGCGCCTCCGCCCCTGCCGGATCTTCCAGAGCGTCCACCGTTCCACGGAATCGCGCGGCATGCACCGTCCATTCTAGGGGCCCGCGTGGATCTTGGGAAGGGTTGCAGGCGGCCGGAAGGTTCCAAGCGCCCGGGAGGCGGCCGCTGCGGCCGCTCCGCGGACCCTGGACGGCGCGCCACTTAGATCTTGACACCGGCTGGGGCTTCTGCAAAGGTATGCCGTCATTTCCAGAAATGCGGTTCCACGGGGGGCACGGCAGAAGCCGCGCGAGCGGCCCGGTGCGTGGGGAAGCAATGCGACGGTCGGTCATCTGGAGAGGAGCGCTCCTGGCGTCCGCGGCGGCTGCCATGCTGGCCGGTCCTGTCTGGGCGCAGAATCGTGACAAGGCCTGGGAGGTGACGCCCGAGTTGGGGTGGATCTTCTACGGGAAACCGCACCTGGGGGACGACTCGATCGATCAGACTTTCACTTCGGGGGCGGACACGCAGCGGGACGTGGTGGTGACGACCTCGGAGATCAAAGACAGTCTGTCTTACGGCTTCCGCTTCGGATACCACTGGACCAAGAAGCAGATGATCGAGTTCGGATTCGGCGGGACGGGGACGAGCGGGACGTTCTTCCAGCACAAGACGGTGTATAGAGATCCCACACCTCCTCCCCCTCCTCCGCCTACTCCTCCTCCTCCTTTTACGCCCACCACGATCGTGAGCGACACCCACAAGCAGGAGGACGTCAGCCTCGATCTCATCGTCGGTCATGTCAATTACGTCTACAACTTCTTCCTCCAGCACCGCGGCAAGGTGGTCGCTTTCGTCACCGGCGGCATCGGGCTGGTCAACAGCAGCATCTTCGGACAGACGGCCGAGCCCGACCTCTCCCCCACCCTCGACATCCTCGTCGGGGACGAGAACACGTTCATGTACAACTACGGGGGAGGCATCCGCTTCTTCGGGAGCGAGAAGGCGGGGTTCCGCATCGACGCGCGGCAGGTGCGCTACGAATCGGGTGCCCGCGGCAGGCAGGACCACATCGAGATCGGGTTCGCGCTCACCCTGATCCTGGGCGGGGCCTAGGAGCGCGTCGCCTTCGTTCCGCAGTGCCCCCCGGGTCACATCGCGCGGCATGCCTCCGCTCCCCGGACAGGCAAGCCGGCGCCTCCAGGGCACGCACCCGGTCTCGAAAAACGCGATCTTTCATTCTCCCGCCGTTTCAGGCAGCGCCGCGTCGATCTCCCCGATGAGCACCATGGTGACGAGGGGCGTGAACGTCAGCCAGGGGAACAGACGGGCCTTGAAGCGGCGTGTGCGGTCCACGAAAGCCTGCTGCAGCGCGTATTGTCCCACGACCTTTTTGATCCTGCTCCCGGTCCCGACGAAGTAGAACAGCGTCATCGTGTGCGTGAACAGGACGATCACCATGCCGAACAAGGCGAAGCGGATGTGGGCGCCCACACTCAACGTGCCCGCCGCGGTCCGGTAGCCGTCGTAGGTCATCCAGGCCAGGAGAACCACGTTCGCGAGGAAGAGGAAACCGAGGATCCGGGCCACCGGGACGTTCTGCAGCATCGCGGGATTATAGAGGAAACCCCGCGCGGGCACCGCGGGTGGCGGCAAAGGATTTCTTCAGGCGACCCAGTGCGGGAGCCTGTGCTTCAGCAGTGCGTCCAGCCCCACCGCCCTGCCGGCCGCGGTCGCGTAGACCGTGAGGAGCGCCAGAAGGAACACCGTCGGCGTCTCGACGCTGAGGATCGGCGCACCGCTCGCGAACAGGAAGTTGAGGCACAGGAAGATCCCGCCCAGGGCCGCCAGCCGGCTGGCGCAACCGACGAGCAGCAGCGCCCCAACCGCCATTTCTCCATAGGCCACGAGGCGCGCGAAGAGACCGGCATGCGGTATGGCGACCTTCTGAAGAAACGGAGCGTAGAAGTCGTAGGCCGGCCCTGCGGCCCATTTGGTCAGGGTTTCGTGCAATTCAGCGCCGCCGAAACCTCGCGTGATCTTTCCCAGTCCGTACCGGAAGAAAAAGTAGCCGGCGTACAGTCTGGCCGGCAGACCGGCGAGCGGCGAGCTGTAATCCTCGATTCGACCCTTGAGAAACCCCATCGTCCTGCCTCCAATTGACCGTCGAGCGTCCCGGCGCGGCCATCCTACAACGAAGGCGGCGCTGCACGGATGCACCAGTGTTTACGGGGCGCGTTGGCCGCCTCTGCATGTGCGTGGGACAATTCGGACATTGGGGAGGGGCAGACGGGTGCCCACCCCCGATTCCCCCGCCGTGCGGGCCTCGGGCTCGCACGGCTTCTTCGTCCCCGGGCTCACCGGGCCTCCCGTCGCCGGGCCGCGCGAGACGGTTCGGGGGCCGGGCCGGCAAAGGCATCCGGATGGAGCGCCCGGGCGACCTCTTCGATCCCGGACACCACTCTGGGGCCCGGCTGCTCGATCGCCTCGCTCACCACAGCAAGCCTGCCGGATCGAACGGCCGGCACCTTCGACCAGGCCGCCTTCCGTCTCAGACCATTGAGCAGCGCGCGGTTCTGCGGTGTGGTCAGGATGGCTTCGGGAGCACGGGCGATGGCCGACTCGACGTCGAAGGCGGGATATGCGGCGGGGGCGTCGGCGGTGATCGAGTCGCCGCCGGCGCGCGCGAGGGCGTCCGTCAGGAACGAGGAGCGACCCGGCACCACCAGAGGATCGCCCCACACGATGAACAAGACCCTGGTGGGGCGTCGCCCCGTGACGGCGGCGCGCACGGCCTCGAGCCTGGAGCGGAGATTGCCCGCGACCGAGCGGCCACGGTCTTCTTCGTCGATGAGCCGTGCCAGTTCGAGGATCGACTTGAGGACGCCCTCGACGTCGGGCGTGTCGATCGTATACAGCGGCAAGCCGAGCGAATCGGCCTGCCGGGCGAGAGAAGGATCGTTGCCGCTCGTCGTGGCTACGAGCAGGTCGGGGCGCAGGCCGCGGATGGTCTCCAGGCTGGGATTCAGCATGCCCCCGATCCGGACGATCGCACCTGCGCCGGGCGGCAGCTCGCAGAAGTCACTGACGCCCACGAGTCGATCCTGCGACCCCAACGCCAGGAGCGAGTCGGTCACGCTGGGCGCCAGCGAAACGATGCGGCGCGGGTGGGCAGGCACCCGGATTTCCCGTCCCAGCCCGTCCCGCACGACGCGGATCCCGGCCGGTCGCGGCGCATCCCGACAGGCAGTGGGCAACCCGCAAAGGACGGCGGCGCAAACGAGGAGGATCGGAAACCGCCAGGGTGGCAGGTCGGCCGGACGCTCATCCATCGCTGAATCATCTCCGCGGGGTCCGCGTTTCGTCCAGGGTCCGCGCAGCATCCGGCCGGCCACTCTAGAGCGCCGCCTACGGACTGTCAAGGAAGGCGCGGAGTCGCGAAGCCTGAAAAGACGGAGGCCATCGGGCCGTGACGGCCTCGGACAGGCTCCGCACAGGTTGTCGAGAAATTGACGCCCCGATCCGTGCGCGCCCGCCGGGCCGGCAGTGTCGCGCTCATCCCTGAACACCCCGAGCCTTGAATTGCCCCTCCTCGGACCATAAGTTTGCGCGGGCGAACGGAGATCTTGTCTCCTGCCAGGAGGATCGGCGGGGGAGTCGGGACCGAATGTATTCCATCAACGAGGCTTTGGCGACCCTCCGGGGGGTGCCGCCCTGGGGGTGGGCCTGCGGCATTGTTGGGGCGCTGTTCGTCGGCTGGCTCCTGGGCCGGCCCGGAAGCCGCGGCTCGACCTCCAGGCGTCGCCCGCTCCGGCCCGAGGGCGATGTCACCGCGCTGCGCGACCTGAAGGCGACGGTGGCCCGTCTGGAGGCTGAAAACACCGCTCTCTCGAGCTTCTTCCTCCTGCTTCCGGATTTCACCAAGGAAATCAATTCGCGCATGGATCGGCGCGCCATTGCGCCTCTCCTCGCAAAGATCACCGAGCGGCTGTTTGCCCCGACCCAGGTCCTGCTCTTCCTGCTGGACGATCGCGTCAACACGCTGATCCTGGTCCAGCAGAGAGGATTGGCGGAAGACGTGAAGATCGGCTTCCAGGTCAAAATGGGCGAGGGCCGGATCGGCTGGGTCGCGCAGCACAAGGTCCCGATGGACACCAATGACTTCATCCGCGAAATGCGCCAGTCGGGCGCCAGCCTCGAGGTGCCGGCGCACTTCCGGTTCAAGACCGAGCTGTGCGCGCCCATGGTGCACGAGGGGCGCGTGCTGGGCGTCATCAGCGTCGGCGGAGTCACCAGGCACTACAAGTACGAGAAGACCCTGCTGAACCTGATCGCCGACCTGGGCAGCATCGCGCTGCACAACAACCATCTCTTCTCTCAGGTCCAGGAGATGGCGAACTCCGATGGTCTGACCAAGCTCTTCAACAAGCGGTTCTTCATGAGCCAGCTCTCGGAGGAGATCCTGCGGGCGGAGGCAGGTCACTACCCCGTGTCGGTGTTCATCTTCGACCTGGATCATTTCAAGCACTATAACGACACGCAGGGACACCAGGCGGGAGACGAGGTGCTCAAGGTCACGGGCCAGATCCTGCGCGAAATGGTCCGGCCGGACGACACGCCGGCGCGGTACGGCGGCGAGGAGTTCATCGTCATCCTGCCTCAGACGCCCAAGGACGGCGGCATGGTCGCCGCGGAGCGGATCCGCGTCAGGGTCGCGGAGCATCCGTACCCGAACCGCGAGAGCCAACCGCTCAAAGTCGTTTCTCTGAGCGGCGGCGTCGCCACGTTCCCGGACGACGGCCGCAGCAGCACGGATCTCATCGCCTCGGCGGACGCGGCCCTGTACCGCGCCAAGCAGGCGGGGCGCAACCGGGTCATGCGCGCCGAGACCAAGTATTTCTCGGACGGTAACGAAGACGCGTATTACAAGGTGAACAACGGCTGAGGCCGCCCGCCGCCCATGCAGAGTCGCCGCCGGAAGCTGGTGAAGGATCTCAAGGAGCGAGGCGAGCTCCGGGGCTCGAGCACCGCCGGGGCGCTCACCGACCTTCTGTACGACGAGCTCACCGACCTGCCGACCGTGCCGCTGCTCCTCGGCCGGATCCGTCGCCTGTTGAAGGAATCGCGCCAGCTGGGACTCCTGTCCATCAGCGTCCTGCAGAATGAGCGCGGAGAGCAGACCCTGGGATGGCAGGGGTACGAGTTTCTGGTGCGCAGCGTCGCCTCCTTCCTGGTCGAGATCAAGAAGGTCGCGCTCCGGCAGGACGACTACGTCTCCGAGGTGATGATCAGCGGCAACGCCTTCGTGATCCTGCTGTCACCACCGCGCGGCAAACAGGAGATCGCCTACACCGACCTCGACAAGGTGCGGCGGCGCGTCGCCGCCAGGCTGGAGCGCTTCGTCCGGGATCGCCTGGCGGCCGAGGTGCAGGAAACGTTCGGTCTGTACGTCGGCTGCGCCGTGCTGATTCACAATTCCTCGGTGCGCTTCGAGCGTCTGGTCTACTCCGCTCTGGAGCAGGCCTTCACCGACTCGCTGCAGCAGCGCAAAAGGGAACAGCGCGACGCCGCGCTCAAGCTGAGGATGATCTTGAAGGCGGAGGCAGTCCAGCCCGTCTACCAGCCGGTCATTGATCTGCTGGAGCGGCGGGTGGTCGGATTCGAGGCCCTGACCCGCGTGTCGCCCGACGCCTTCGCCGGCCCCGACCAGCTGTTCAAGGCCGCCTACGACAACGACTCGGTCTGATCGTCCTGGAAATGACCGAGCACTCCGCGGTGCGCGACTTCACGTCACTGCGGCAGCTCCTCAGCTATCTCCAATTCCACGGGTTCCGGCTGGCGGTGGACGACGTTGGCTCGGGGTACTCGGGCCTGAAGTCCATCGCCGAGATCAAGCCGGACTTCATCAAGATCGACATGGCGCTCATCCGCGACATCCATCTTCATCCGATCAAGCAGGACCTGACCGGAACCATCGCCCGCTTCTCGACCAGCTCCGGCATCACTCTCATCGCCGAGGGGGTGGAGGGGTCCGAGGAACTGCGCTGCCTGCAGGCGATCGGCGTGCGCTACGCTCAGGGTTTCCTGTTTGCGCGCCCCGGGCCACCCTTCCCGCAGGCCGATCTCAGCGCCATCGAGGAGTAGGACGACCTTCCGTGCCCGTCCGTGATGAGACGGTGTTCACCTCGTGGCGCCCGAAGAATAGAGAAAGCCGCTTCATGAGACCGAAGCGGCTTGGAACGATCGTGAGCTGCGGAGCGTTCGGTGCGAATCTCAGCCCTCATGGACTGGTCGGAGAAAGGCGACGTGCTCTAGACCGCCCGCTTCTCCTGGGCCTGCGACTGATTCCATGCGCCCATGATCAGGCACGTCTTGGCGGTCTCGACCTCGATCCAGCGCTGATACACCTTTCGGCGGGTCGGGTCAATCTGGTATGAAACGTTCGCATAGCTGAAATCGACCATCCCGTTCGACGGCCTGGACGAACGCTTCTTGCTGGCGACGGCGGCTTTTTTCTTCCTCATCCCGAACGTCCTCCCGAAGGTTGTCACTCCAGTGAGCAATTTCCTTGCCAGAATTTCGTCGTCCGCAGCGCGATTTCACAATGCACAAGGGGGTCGTAACTAATTGAAAGAACAGCAGCTTGGGTAGGCAACGATCGATGCCGCATCGTGTTGCCTCTCCGCTCAACAGCGAAATCGGTTTTGATCTGTCACTCTGGCGTGCTTCTACATTGACAGAAATACGTCAAAGTGACAGACTTCGGAGGCTCATCGAGAGGTGACGATGCCCGTTCAAGGCAAGCAGATCCTGCTCATCGATCCGGCCCAGCGTTTCGAGGTGGAGCTCATGCTCCGTGGTTTGGGCATGGACGTACGCTCCGTCGCGAGCCCGGCGGCGGCCCTCGACCTTGCGTCCCGCGACGACTTCGATATGGCCCTCCTCGACGTTGCGCTGGTCGGAGACGGCGACGACGATGTCGTGGCCAGGCTTCGCGCACAAACGACCATCCCCTCCATTCTGGTGCTGACAACCGAGGACGCGGTCCGCCGGGCCGTGCGTGCCCTCGAGCATGGGGCCGACGACTACCTGGTCCGGCCGCTGGAACGCGCCGAAGTCCGGGCCCGGCTGGCGCGCATCCTGGAGTGGCAGCACGCCGGTGACCGCGCCGTCCACCTCCAGAACGAGTTAAGCCGAAAATACCTGGTCGGCAACCTGGTCAGCCGTTCCGAGGGCATGCGGCGCGTGAGGGACCAGATTCTCCAGGTCGCCGCGGCGCGCAGCACGGTGCTGATTCTGGGGGAGAGCGGCGTGGGGAAAGAGCTGGTGGCCAAGGCGATCCACTTCAACTCACCCAGGCGCGAGGCGCCGTTCATCGCGATCAACTGCTCCGCCATACCCGTCAACCTGATCGAAAGCGAGCTGTTCGGTCACGAAAGGGGCGCTTTCACCGGTGCCTTCGGACGACAGAAGGGGAAGTTCGAGCTGGCCGACGGGGGGACCGTCTTCCTCGACGAGGTCGGCGACATGGACCTTCTGACCCAGGCGAAGCTGCTGCGCGTGCTGGAGGAGAGGGAATTCATGCGGGTTGGAGGCAGCCGCGAAGTGCGCGTGGACGTGCGGGTGCTGGCGGCGACCAACACCGACCTGGACGATCTGATCCGCAAGAGCCGCTTCCGCGAAGATCTCTATTTCCGCCTCAAAGTGATTACCGTCCGCGTGCCGCCGCTGCGCGAACGGCAGGAGGATATTCCCGAGCTGGCGCGGGTGATCCTCGAGCAGATCCGGCGCGACAACGGGCTGAGGCCGCGTCGCCTGACCGCGCCGGCCGTGCGCCGTCTGCAGCGCTACCCGTGGCCCGGCAACGTGCGTGAGCTCAAGAACGTGCTGGAGAGCACCGCGATCACGCGCCCGGGCGACGTGATCCGCGAGAGCGATCTGCCGGCGGGCGTCCGCGGAGAGGACGGCCCGGGAGCGCCACGCGCCCACCCGCGCTTCGGGATTTCTCTCCGGGAGATGGAACGTGACCTGATCCGGCGGACGCTCCTGCGCCACGACGGCAACCGCACGCACGCCTCCCGGACCCTGCGCATCGGCGTGAGAACGCTGCAGCGCAAGATCCGCGCCTACGGCATTCGCGTGCCCGGTCCCCGCGGTCGGCGGGCCGGGCAGACTGCGGGCGTCATCAAAGGTTGACCGACACCCCGAGACCGTCCCGATCGAGCAGCGGCAGCACGTGACCGTCCGCGATCAGAACGCCCCCCGACGCGACGTCGTCCGCGAGATCCAGGTGCCCGTCGAGATCGGCGCGCTCGACATTGGCAGCCGCCAGGGCGAAATGCAGCGCGGCGGCAATGCCGATGCGCGATTCGTCCATGCAGCCGATCATCGCGCCGATCCCTGCGGCCTGGGTGACGCGCGCGATCTCCATCGCCTCTCCGATGCCCCCCGACTTCATCAGCTTGATGTTCACCATGTCCGCTACCCGGGCCTCCACAAGCCGCCGGGCGTCGAGCGCGCCCAGAACCGACTCGTCCGCCATGATCGGCAGCTCGAACTCGTCGGCCAGGCGGCGCAGCGCCTGGAGATCCGAGGCGGCTGTCGGTTGCTCGAGAAGCTCCAGGGAACCCGGCGGCAGACCTGCGAGAAACCGGCGCGCCGCCTCTTCGCTGTATCCCTGGTTGGCGTCGGCGCGCAGCAGCACACCGGCGCCGAGAGCCTGCCGCAGCAGGCGGACCGTCTTGACGTCCTCCTCCCAGTTTTCGCCGACCTTCAACTTGAGGATTCGGAATCCGGCGGCCACCTGCCGCTTGGCCCGCTCCAGGGTTGACCCCGGCTCGTCGATGCCGAGGGTGATGCTCGTCGGAAGCCGGTCGCGCTTGATCCCGAGCACACGGACGAGCGGGACGCGGGCCCTGAGGCCGACCAGGTCGAGAAGTGCCATCTCGCAGGCGGCACGCGCGGCGGGCGCCGCCGGGGCAGCCTCAGGCGCGCGCCGCGCGAACCCCGCCGGGTCGCCGGCGTCCGACATGCGCAGGAGCGGAATGAGCTGATCCAGAAGCGCCCGAAGCGCGTCGGCGGGGGCCTCCCCGGTGACTTCCGGAGCCGGTGCCGCGCAGCCGAATCCGGTGCGCCCGTCGGACGTGTCCACCTTGACGACGATGTTCTCGGCGCTCGTGTAGGTATGGCCGGCGATGCGATACCCTTCGGTGAGCCGAAAGGGAACAGGGATCGCCTCGACGCGGAGGACGCGGATCATCCCGGCGGTCGAGGGAAGCGGCGGAGCACCTCCTCGATGATGGGTCCCACCCCGTCCCGGAGAGGATCGCAGCACGGGACGTCGTGACGGACACGGTATGCGGCCGCGTGCGTCCGCACCTCGTCCGGGGACAAGCCCTCGTGGTTCAAGGTGATCGCCACGATCGGTTTGCCGCTGAGGAGGTGAATGAGCGTCGCCTCCTTTTCGACCCCCGCCAGCGGAAAATCCGGGAATCCATCGTAGTGCGTGCGCGCCGGCGCGTGCTGCAGCACGACCCCGTCCGGTCGGGCTCCCGCCAGGATCTCGAAGCCGCCCGGGTAGGCCGGGTGGGTGAGGCACCCCTGTCCTTCGATGACAATGACGTCCGGCTTCTCCTCGCGGAACGCGCGGATCACCTGGTGCTCGATTTCCCCCGAGACGAAGTCATTGACCAGGCTGTCCATGACGAGGCCGTAGCGCGCGCCCTGCATCCAGGAGGTCTGGCCGGTCCCGACCAGGACGGCCCGAAGGCCCCGTGCGTTCAGCCCCTGCACCAGTCGGACGGAGGTCGTCCTCTTGCCGACACCCGAGTCCGTCCCGAGGACCGCGATGCGGAGCGACAACACCTCGAGGATCCGGCCGCTGAAAGCGTGCATCTCTTCCCGGGGAGGGGTGCGCCTGACGTCACGGATGCGCGCGCCGCTCCTGCGGGCGAGTGCCTTGAACTCCGGGTCGTCCCCGAGAATTTCATGCAGTCCCGAATCGACGTTGATGCCCCGGGACAGGGCTTCGCCGATGGTCGGGCGCAGCCTGGCGGGCAGGACCCCGCCGTGCGTGGCGACGCCGACGACGAGATAGTCGGGGCGTCGATCGGCCGCACGGATCGCCTCGTCCAGCCCGGCCACGATGGGGATGCCCGCCGAGGCGCCGTCGAGCACCTCGCCCGCGTCACGGCCGGCCAGGCCCCCGTCGATGACGGCCACGACACGGTAGCGGTCCGTATGCCGGACCAGGCCGTGCGCCGTCTTCCCTTCGGTGGTCCCGAAGCCGCCGTCGCAGAGCACCACCGCCGTTCCGTCGCCGATCGTGGTTTTCATGGTCGCCCGGACTGTAGCATAGGTGGATCGCGTGTGGGTCGCGTCCTTGACGCCCTTTCGAGGCTTGCCCTAAGATGGCCGCATGGTCACGGGTTTCAACACGGACGTGCAGCACCGCGGCAAGACCTATCACGTCCAGACCGAAGACAAGGGGCTGCAGAACCCCATCATCGAGACCTTGATCTACATGGGCGGTGAAATTCTGGCCGCTCGCCGCACTTCCTACGCAGACCTCCTCGAAAAAGAGGTCGACGAGAGGGAGATCGGCGAGCGGATCGAAGCGCAGCACAACCGCATGATCCTCGATATCCGGGAGGGCAAATATCACAGCAAGCAGATCCGGCCCTTCGGCGAGGGCATCATCTCGAACAAGAGCTTCGACGAGGTCGTCCTGGACTGGCTCAAGTCGCAGACAGCCACGGAGAGGATCGCCCTGCAGATGATCGGCTCGGACGGCTTCGTGGAGGGCGGGACCGCTCGGCTGGAACTTTTCGTCAGCCGCCCCTCGACCAGCCAGGGCGTCGCCGGCGCGAAGGTCAAGGTGAAACTGATCAGCACCGTGGCCAAGCCGCGCACGCTCGTCGAGGGGACGACCGACGAGGCGGGCCGGGTGACCCTGTCCTGTCCGCTGCCCCTTTTGGAGGAAGGGACCGCCGCGCTGATCGTTCAGGCCTCCTCGGGCAAGGAGAGCGCCGAGATCAAACAACTGATCAAAAAACCGGCGCGCAAGGCCGCCGGGTGACAACCGCCGTGACCATCGTCCTGAACGGGCTGGAGCACGCTGCGCCCGAGGGGGCGTCGGTGCTGGCTCTCCTGGAGACCCTGGGATTCGCCGCCGGTCGCGTCGCGGTCGAAGCGAACGGCCGCATTCTCCGCCGCGAGGATTTCGCCCGCGCGATCCTGCGCGACGGCGACCGGCTCGAGGTCGTGCAGTTCGTCGGAGGTGGGTAAGGATCATGAAGAGCGAAGCACTGACCATCGCGGGCCGCAGCTACCCGTCGCGTCTGATCATCGGCACGGGCAAGTACCCGAGCCTTGAGGTCATGCGGCGCGCGATCGAGGCGTCCGGCGCTTCGATGGTCACGGTGGCGGTGCGACGCGTCAACCTGTCGAGGCGCGACGGTGAGTCCCTGCTCGATTTCATCGATACCAGGAAAGTCGCGCTTCTGCCCAACACCGCGGGCTGCCGTGGTGGCGAGGCGTCTGCGCGATGCCGGAGCGGCCGCGGTCATGCCGCTGGCCGCCCCGATCGGATCGGGCCTCGGCGTGCAGAATCCCGCCCATCTCAGGCTCCTCCTGGAGGAGATTCGCGACGTCCCGGTCATTGTGGACGCGGGCGTGGGGACGGCCTCGGACGCGGCCATGGTCATGGAGCTGGGGGCCGACGGCGTGCTGATGAACACCGGCATTGCCGGCGCCGGCGAGCCCGAGAAAATGGCGCGCGCCATGCGACTCGCGATTGAGGCCGGCCGCCTCGCCTTCGAGGCGGGGCGCATTCCGAGGAAGCTCTACGCCACCGCCAGCAGCCCGATGGAAGGAATCGTCCGCTGAGCGCGCCACGTCTCGATCCGCGGACAGCCTCCTAGGAGCGGCGTCGTTCACGAATGGCGGCGCGGGCCTCCTTCTGTTGATCTTTCTCCTTGATCGCCTCGCGCTTGTCCCACAGTTTCTTTCCCTTCGCCAAGGCGATCTCGACCTTGACCCGGCCCTTCGAGAGGTAGAGGCGCAGCGGTACCAGGGTCTGGCCGCCCGCCCCCGTCTTCTGCGTCAGCTTCAGGATTTCCTGGCGGTGCAGGAGAAGCTTGCGCGGCCGCAGCGGGTCGTGGTTGGCGTAGCCGCCGTGCGAGTAGGGCGAGATGTGGCAGTTGTGCAGGAACACCTCACGCCCGTCCACGCGCGCGAAGGAGTCCTTGAGGTTCGCCTTCCCTTCGCGCAGCGATTTCACCTCCGTGCCGAGCAGCGCGACACCGGCTTCATAGCGCTCGCCGATGAAATAGTTGTGGAAAGCCTGCCGGTTCGACGCCAGCGCCCTCTCCGCGGATTCCTTGGCTTTCGTCCTGGCGCTCATTCTTTCTTCATCCGCTCGCTCACGACCTGCCGGTAGAGGTCCCGGCGTGAGAGCCCTGCCTCACGAGCCACGCGGCGCATCGCCTCCTTGCGGTCCACTCCGGAATCGATCAGCCGGCGCACCCTCGAGGCGGGCGATTCATTGAGCTTTACCTCCTGCCCGGTGGACGCCACGGCGGGGAAGGGCGCCCGGGAGCTGCCGGCAAGAAGGAAGGCGATCTCGCCGCGCGGTTCGCGTCCCTCGAACGCCGCCATCAGGGTCGTAATCGTTCCTGTGAGCAGCTCTTCATGCAGCTTGGTCATCTCCCTTCCGACACAGACGTCGCGATCGCCCAGGATCTCGAGCGCGTCCGCGAGCGTGGCGATGAAGCGCCGGGGCGATTCGAAGAACAAAAGCGGACGCGGCTCTGCGCGCAGCGCCTGGAGGGTCCGGCGTCTCTCTCCTTTGCGGTGTGGCAGGAAGCCGATGAATGTGAACGGACCCGGGGCGAATCCGCTGGCCGACACGAGGGTCGTGATCGCCGAGGGCCCCGGGATCGGAACGACGCGGTAGCCCGCCTCCCGGGCGGCACGCACGAGAAGGGCGCCGGGATCGGAGATTCCGGGCGTCCCGCCGTCGCTGACGAGCGCGACGCGGCCGCCGCGCTGGAGCGCCTCCAGGAGATCCGGGAGGCGTCTCCCCTCGTTGAACGCGTGATAGCTCACCAGGCGGGTGGAGAGACCGTGGCGGGTGAGAAGGACCCGCGTCCGGCGCGTGTCCTCGCAGGCGATGAGGTCGCTCGAAGCGAGGGCCTCGACGGCCCTCGGCGAGAGGTCGTCCAGGTTGCCGATCGGCGTCCCGACGACGAAGAGCGTGCCTCGCGGCTCGCGGCTGGCGTCCACGGCGCTATCGCCCCCAGTCGCGCGGGTAGAGGAAGTCGATCCCGACGGTGCGCGGCGACAGCTTGGCGATGAGCGGAGTTCGTCGCTTGAATTGTGAGCGGACGATGCGCTTCATGATCCGACGCACCATGCGGTCCGGGAAGCCCGCGGCGACCGCCTCGTCCGGTGTCGCGCGGCGATCCACCAGGAGACGGAGAAGCCGGTCGACGTCGCGGTAACGGTAGCCAATCTCGTCCTCGTCCGACTGGCCGGCCCACAGATCGGCGGTCGGGACTTTGAAGGCCACGTTCCGCGGCACACCGAGCTCGAGCGCCAGAGACCGAACCTGCGTCTTGTAAAGGTCGCCGAGCGGGTTGATGCCGCAGGCGAGGTCTCCGAAAATCGTGCCGTATCCCAGAAGCAGCTCGGTCTTGTTGCTGGTTCCGACAACGATCGCCCGCTCGCGCGCCGACAGGTCGTAAAGGACCGCCATCCGCTCGCGCGCCATCTTGTTCCCGCGCCTGAGCGCCGACGCTCCGCTCTGGCGCTTGAAGTACGCGTCGATCATCGGCGTGATCGCGATGCGGACGCTGCGCGTCCCGAGGAGGCGGACCAGGCGACGGGCGTCCCGAAGACTGTCCGCGCTCGAAGTGCGATAGGGCAGCGAGGCGCACAGGACGTTTGTCGGGCCCAGCGCGCGCGCGGCCAGGAAGGCCGCCGCGGCCGAATCGACCCCTCCGGAAAGACCCATCACGGCGCGCGAGAACCCGGCCTTGCGCGTCTCCCGCCGGATGAAATCGACCAGGAGGGCGGAAGCGGTCACCACATCCAAGGCCAGTTCCGCCGGGAGGTCGAAGGTGGGCGCCGGACCACGCGCGATCACGCACAGAGCCTATGTCCGCCGCGGGAGGACTGTCAACGAGAGCGCGCCGTCCGGTAGCCCAAGACCCTGCGCACGGCGCGCCGCGCGCGGCTTGCGGGCGGGAGACCCGGCCGGTATAATCCGCGCGTCGGACCCGTCCGCGAGCGCACCTGGCATCGGAGTTCTGAGGACCGAGAGATGATTCAGGCGACACAACTGCGTGCCGGTATGGCGATTCTCCACGAGGGGAACCTGTGCCGCATCTTGAGCGTGCAGCACATCACCCCCGGCAACTGGCGCGGCATGGTGCAGGCCAAGCTGCGCAATCTCAAGTCCGGGAACAGCTTCGAGTATCGGTTCCGATCGGAAGACCGGGTCGAGAAGGCGGACCTCGAAGAGCACGAAATGGAGTTCCTGTATGCTGCCGGCGACGACTTTCATTTCATGAACACGGACAGCTACGAACAGGTCGCCATTACGCGCGAAGACCTCGGCCAGGCTGTCGATTACCTGGTCCCGAACACCAAGGTCCTGGTGGAGTTCTACGAACACCGGCCGGTGGGAGTGGAGCTCCCCGTCACCGTCGATTTGCGCGTAGCCGAAACGCAGCCGGGGATGAAGGGTGCGACGGCCTCCAACAGCGGCAAGCCGGCCGTCCTGGAGACCGGGCTGCAGGTGATGGTGCCCCAATTCGTCAACGTGGGAGACGTCGTGCGCATCGACACAGCCGAGGGGAAGTACCTCGAGCGGGCGAAGTAGACGGTGGAGCCGGTCACCCGGCTGGCCCGATTCCGCGACGGCGGGCGCATCTTTCACGCGCTCCTCCTGGATGACGACAGGGCGAAGGAGATCGAGGGCGATCCGTTCGTCGGAGGCCCCTTTGCCGCCGTGGCGCGCGATGCCACGGAGCAAGGCAAGCCGATCGCCTCGTGGGAGTGGTTGACCCCCTGTCTCCCGTCGAAGATCGTCGGCGTCGGCCGCAACTACCGGAACCACGCCGCCGAGCTGGGACATGCCGCTCCCGAGGAGCCGCTCCTGTTCCTCAAGCCCCCCTCGTCGCTCCTGCCCCCGGGCGGCACGATTCTCCTGCCGGAGGACAGCCGCCGCGTCGATTTCGAGGGCGAGCTCGTCGTCGGAGGCCCCTTTGCCGCCGTGGCGCGCGATGCCACGGAGCAAGGCAAGCCGATCGCCTCGTGGGAGTGGTTGACCCCCTGTCTCCCGTCGAAGATCGTCGGCGTCGGCCGCAACTACCGGAACCACGCCGCCGAGCTGGGACATGCCGCTCCCGAGGAGCCGCTCCTGTTCCTCAAGCCCCCCTCGTCGCTCCTGCCCCCGGGCGGCACGATTCTCCTGCCGGAGGACAGCCGCCGCGTCGATTTCGAGGGCGAGCTCGGCGTGGTCATCGGCCGGGAGGCGCGGCACGTTCCCGAGACGGACGCCCTCCGGTACGTTCTGGGGTACACCTGCGTCAACGATGTCACGGCGCGCGATCTGCAGGAAGCCGACGTCCAGTTCAGCCGCGCCAAGGGGTTCGATTCGTTCTGCCCGTGCGGACCCTGCATCGCCATCGGGCTTCGTCCGGAGGACCTGGTGGTGGAGACGTTTGTCAACGGCGTGAGACGGCAATCGTCCGCGGTCGCGCACATGATCTTCGGGGTCGCCCGCCTGGTCAGCTTCGTGTCGCGCGTCATGACGCTCGAGCCCGGCGATCTCATCGCGACCGGCACCCCTGAAGGAGTGGGAGCGTTGGAACCCGGCGACGAAGTCACCGTGTCGATCGAGGGGATCGGGCGGCTCACCAACCGGGTGGGTGCGGATCGGTCGGGACCATCATCCACGACGCAGCCTCCGGCGCCGCCCCGGGCGCACGCCGGGTCGCGAGGGGGCCGATGACCTTCGCGTCCGTCGTCTTCGTCGGTCTGTACGACAGCCCTGGTCGCTCAGCGCAACCAGGTCGGCGACGCCCGGCAGCAGATCGGTCGTCGGCCCGATCCGAATGGACGGGCCCGACTTGAAGGCGACAGGTTTCTAGGCGATCGAAGCGGTCGGGTGCCCGGGAACACCGATCCGACCCGGGCGTGCCAGGCGTCGCGCCTGGAATCGTGCCACCGGGTCGTGCGGGTCGAGGGCGTGGGCGCGGTCAAAAGAGGCCGCAGCCTCCGCGCGGCGCCGCAACCGCAAAAGCGCGGTCCCGAGGAGCGTGTGCGCCAGGTGGAATGCGGGAACGTCCTCCGCGGCCGCGCGGTAGTGCTCGGCCGCCTCCGCGAAGCGCCTCCGGCGCATCGCCAGCGCCCCCAGACGCAGGCGCGCCCAGAGAGAGCGTGGGTTATCGCGCAGGATCGCCAAGTACTCCTGGCGCGCCCGGCCGAAAGCGCCACGGCGCTGCCAGTACTCGCCCGACGACAGACGAAGGGCGTAGCAGTCGCCCACCACGGCGCGCTGCCGCGCAAAGTCCTCCGGGCCATAGACCGAGAGGCGGCCGGTCCGACGCAGCGCGGCCGCGAGCCTCCGGATCGATCGCCGTGTCCAGGGGTCGTCCCGGACATAGTACGCCTCGCGGTGATCGCTCACCCAGTAGTCGTCGCCCAGCCCGAAGCGGATCTTCGCCTCCTCGTACAGCGCCGTGCCCGGGTAGACGGTCATCGGCGAGACCAGCCCGTCGTGCGGCCGGATCGCCTCGATCAGACCGATGGTTGCGGCGAGGTCCTCGTCGGTCTCCGAGTCAATCCCGGTGATCAGGTAAATTGACAGACCAAGCCCGACTCTGCGGGTGGCGGCGGCCGCGGTGCGGATCTGCTCGATCGTGATCCCCTTGTTGAGTCGCTGCAGCATGCGTGGCGAGCCCGATTCGACACCATATTGGATGTGCGTGCAGCCGGCCCGCCGCATCCAGGCCAGGCGCTCCTCGTCCACGGCGTTCACCCGCGACTGACAGTCCCACAGGAGATCGATCTTCCGATCGATCAACATCCGACAGAAGTCGATGACGCGCTTCTTGTTGACCGTGAATGTGTCGTCCCGCACCGACACGTACACGACACCGTGCCTGTCACGCAGCAGACGCACCTCTTCGATCATGTTCTCGGCCGAGCGGAACCGCAGGGCGCGCCCCCAGAACTCGGGGGAGGAACAGAAAGTGCAGGCGGCCGGGCAGCCGCGCGACGTGATGATGAACTCGAACTGCGTCACCGGGTCGACACCGACGGCCGCCGGGTCGGCGGCCGGGTGAGGAAGCCGATCGAGGTCCACGATCACCGGCCGATCGGGCGTGTCGACGAAGACGATCCCCCGGTCCACCGTTGAGGGTGGATGGGAAGAAGACGGCGGTGCCGCGTGAGCCCCTGCCGACGCTCGGAAAGTGATCCCCGCGATCCGCGCCAGCGACCGTGGAGGGTCTCCGCGGCCGAGCGCCCGCACCAGGTCGAGCATCGTCTCCTCCCCCTCGCCGCGCACGACGACGTCGATCTGGGGGTAGTGTGACAGGAGAGGGTGCGGCAGGTGCGTGGCGTGCGGGCCGCCGGCCGCGATGAAGCACGAGGGGTTGGCGTCGCGCGCCAGCGCCGCCAGGCGCATCGCCTCGTGCCGATTGAAGGTAAACACCGACACACCGAGGATGTCCGGACGCTCCTTCTGGAAGAAGCGCGCGGTGTCCTTCCACGACCATGCGCTGCAGTTCACGATGCGCGAGTCGTACCCTTCGCGCCGCAAGAGCGCGTTGATGGACCCGAGTCCGAGCGGCGTAAAGCGGGAGTAGAACTCCATTTTCCCGAGGTCGTGGCAGGTATAGGCCAGAAGGATTTTCACGCGGTTCTCCGCGCCCGGGTGACGGCCGGGAAACCCATCAGTCGCTGCACTTCACGCGCCAGAACGGGCAGGCGCTCGTCCCGCAGCAGCGGGAACATCGTGCGCGCCCGGCGCAGGGCGGAGCGCTCCAGGTCACACACGACGAGGCTTTCTTCGAGGATCGGCCCCTCGGCGAGCGCCTCGCCGAACGGGTCGAAAACGCAGGATCCGCCTGCGAAGTTCACCCCGTCCTCGAAGCCCACACGGTTGACGTACACGATGAACATGGTCTGCATCTGCGCGGTCACTTTGACCAGGTCTCTCCAGGTCGCCTGGCCGATCAGTCCCCGCCGCCGATCGACCCCCTCGGTCGGGCCGGCCGATATCACAAGCAGGTAGTCGGCGCCGTCCTGGGCGAGGATCAGGGCGGTCGACGGGTGCCAGAAATCCTCGCAGACGAGCAGTCCCATCCGGCCGAAGGGCGTGGGGAATGCTTCCAGGCGATCCCCGGCGGCGAAGAAACGTCCTTCGTCGAACATCCCGTAAGTCGGCAGGTAGACCTTGCGGTGCACATGGCAAGCCCGCCCCCCGGAAAGGAACACGGCGCTGTTGTGATAACGGTGCCCCTGCGTCTCCTCGACCAGGCCGACCACCATCGGGATCCGCCGACTCATGTCGAGAAGCGCTCTGATCCGCCCGGGCTCGTGGAGCGGGACCGCGACGTCCGCCACCAAGTCTTGAAGGGAATATCCGGTCAAGCTCAGCTCCGGGAAGATGAGCAGCTGGGCGCCCCTCCCAACGGCTCTGCGAGCCCAGACCAGGTGTCGGGCGACGTTCGCCTCGAAGTCCCCGAGGACGGGCTCCATCTGCGCCAGGGCGATCCGCAGTGGCGTGGGCCTTCGATGCAACGCGCGCCGCCGCGCCATGATAAGAAGCCCCTCCACTCGATCTTGAGGCGCGGATCGTAGCACACCGGCGTCGGTGAAACAATGCAAGTGTCCCGTTTTCTTTACTTTGGCCATACCATCTGGTAGCATGACCGGGCTTCTCAGACGAGGGCCCAAGACCGGGAAGCGCGATGATCCGTAAAGCCGCCGTGGCCGGTCAGTTCTACTCGGCCAACCCGGAGACGCTCCGGAACGATCTGGTCGCGCTGACGCAGGGAATGTCCCCTCCGGCGGAACCGCGCGGCCTTGCGTTGATGGTGCCGCACGCCGGCTACAAGTATTCGGGAAGAGTGGCGGGGGAGACGTATACCGCCGCGCGCCTTGCGAAGCGTGCCGTCATCCTCTGCCCGAACCATACGGGCCTGGGAGAGGCCATCGCGGTCAACGATGAGGGCCATTGGGAGACGCCGCTCGGCCGGATCCCGATCGACGCCTCCCTGGCGCGCGCCGTCCTTGCCGGCTGCCGGGAGGCGCGAGTCGACTGGGCGGCGCACAGCCGCGAGCACTCCCTGGAAGTGCAGCTGCCCTTTCTGCAGCACCTCCTGGGCGACCCGACCATCGTGCCGATCTGCGTCGGGACACTGAATCTTCGAGCGCTCCTCGACCTGGGGCGGGCGGTCTCTTCGGCCGTCGAGCAGGATGGGGGAGACGTCCTGCTGATCATCAGCAGCGATATGTCGCACTACGTCCCGGCGACGGTCGCCAGAAAGCAGGACCATAAGGCGATCGAGCGCGTCGTGGCGCTCGATCCAGAAGGGCTCCACCGGATCGTCCTCGAGGAGGAGATCAGCATGTGCGGGATGGCACCCGCGGTCGCGGGTCTGGAAGCCGCCCGGAGGCTCGGGGCCGGACAAGCGCGGCTCGTCGCCTACGGCCACTCCGGTGAGACGACGGGGGATTCGCGCTCTGTCGTCGGGTACGCCGGCGTCGTCGTCACCTGACCGCGCATGCGTGCCGCCCCGAAGGCCGGTCTCGGGCTGCTCCTCCTGGCCGCCCTCTGCGGGAGCGCCGCGGCGAAGCAGGAGCCGGCCGCGACGCCCACCCCCCAGCCCGCTGAGCGCCAGCGCATGCTCGTCGGCAAAGGTCCGGGCGGTAAGACCGTGGAGATCGCGGTCGGCCCGGGTTCGATCTTCGGCAAGGACGAATTCATCCTCAAGGAATACGTCGACATCAAGTACGGCGACACCCGTCTGCAGGCGGACTACGTCCGCTACGTTCCGTCCACCAAGGACGTGACCGCGCTGGGAAACGTCATCCTCGATCAAGGAACGTCGCGCATGACCGCCGACAAGATCACGTACAACCTGGACAGCGAGACCGGAACCTTCTACTCGGCCCGGGGCTACACCGAGCCGTCGTACTACTTCGAAGCGGAGACTGTCGAGAAGATTTCCAAGGACGAAATGGTCCTGCACAATGCGACATTCACCGCGTGCACGCAGCCGGTGCCTTACTGGAGCTTCAAGATCAGCAGCGCCCTCATCCGGCAGGACAACTATGCCTACCTGCACAATCCGCGTTTCAAGATCGGGCACGCCATCGTCTTCTACTCCCCGTATCTTGTCTGGCCGGTGAAATCCGACCGGGCCTCCGGCCTGCTGTTTCCCGAATTCGGCTTCTCGCAACGCAGCGGCACCATCATCAGCAACGCCCTCTACTGGGCGATTCGCCGGAACATGGACGCCACGTTCTATCTTGATTACATGTCGCTCGCCGGGTACGGCACCGGGCTGGAGTATCGCTACGTGCCGAGCGAAAGCGGTCGAGGCTACTTCACCGGTTATTTCATCCGCGACCAGATCGCGAAGCAAGCGGAGGAATCCGGTGTCCCCACCGATCGCTGGGTCATCAACTACGGGCACAACCAGACCTTCGCTCCGGGCTGGAAGCTGGTCGCGACCGCGAACTTCATCAGCGATTTCGACTATTACCGCGACTTCGAACGAGATTTGAGGCTCTCGACGAACCCGCAGGCGGTCAGCGACCTGTTCGTGACCCGGACCTGGGGGTTCTACTCTTTGAACCTCCGGGGACAGCGCCGCGAGCAGCTGGTCAACGTGACCATCCCGCCCACCCTGAACGGTCCCTTCTTCCAGACCGAGGAGGAGTCGATCACCCGGTGGATGAGGCCGGAGATCGAGCTCCGCGGCCGACGACAGCGGCTGGGCACCTTGCCCCTGTTCCTGACGCTCGAGTCCTCCGCCGATCTTTTCACCAAGGGCACACCGGGAGCGGAGTACGGTCGCTTCGACCTGTTCCCGGTGTTCTCCTCGCAGCTGTCTCCCGTGCCCTGGGTGGACGTGAACGCCAGCTTCGGTTTCCGCGACACCTATTACACGAAGAGCCAGCGTAGCGATCTGGGCTGCGACAACCGCCCGGGCACGGGCGGCTTCGGCGAGGGGAACGGGATCGTGGACGCGGAGCACGACGAAAACCAGAACGGCATCTTCGACGCCGCGGATGACCTCGGCTGTGACAATCTGCCGGGCACGGGGGATTACGGGGAGGGAAACGGCGTCCTGGACAGCGAGACGACGTTGATGAGATCGACTTCGTCAGCGGCAACAGCAACAGCGTAACCTACGCCCTGGTCACCCGGTTGTTCGCCAAGAGACCGGTAGGGGGGGCCGAGCAGATGGGCCAGCTGTTCGGGCCCCAGAACTCGACCTTCGTGGGCGGTGGACGATTCGATCCGTACGCCAAGAGCCGCGAGGCCCTGCAGCGCCTGCAGAAGGAACAACAGGCGGGCGGAGCGTCCCAGGAGTCCAAGGAGAAGGAGGAAGAGAAGAAGCGCCTCAGCACGGTCGAGATCGCCACGCTCGAGATCAGCCAGGATTACTCGTTCCTGGGGCCGCTGAGCCTGTCAACGGGACTGGGATTCCCCGACCCGCCAGTCGAGAGCCACTTCGGACCGGTGCGCACGACGCTGCGCATCAATCCCTCGATCCACACCAGCGTCGACGTGCGAAGCGACTATGATATTCTGTTCCGCCAGATCCGGGAGGCGAGCCTGAGCGCCAACCTGCGCAACGCGCGGCGCGGGTTTCTCGACGTCACTTGGTCCATGGTCCGCGACCTCGAGGGGCGCGCCCTTCTGGAGAAGGGAATCGGTTTCAGCCAGCCGTTCGACCAGAACCAGATCGGCCTGCAGGGAGAGACCAGCTTCTGGGGCCGCAAGTTCCTGGTCGGCATGCAGACGAATTACGAGCTGGGGTCCATCCTGCCGGGCGAGCCGCGTCTCCGGGACCAGCGGTACCGCTTCGGGTACAACACGCAGTGCTGCGGCTTCCAGCTCGAAGTCCTCAATCGCAACTTCGTCGGCTCCAGTCAGCGCGAATTCCGCTTCCTGATCAATCTCAAGGGTGTGGGAAACGTGATCGATTTCCAGTCGGGATCCGTCGGGGCGCTGCCCGGGACCTTCCCGGGGATCGTGCCGTGAGCGGCTCACCGTCCAGGGTCGCCCTCGTTCTGGGGGCCGGCGGCATGCTGGGGCGGGCCGTCACGGAGACACTGGAACGGGCGTTCCCGGGAACGGTTTCGGCCACACGCTGGGAGGTTGACGTGACCGATCGTTTCCGACTGGATGCGGAAGTCGAAAGGTTGCGGCCCGATCTGGTCGTCAACTGCGCCGCGTACACCGATGTCGATGGGTGCGAGATCGACAGGGATCGGGCTCGTCGGGTGAACGCCGAGGGTGCGGAAAACGCGGCACGGGCCGCCGCCGCGGCCGGATGCCCCATCGTTCACGTCAGCACCGACTTCGTCTTCGATGGCCGCAAGGGGGCTCCCTACTCGGAGGACGATCCGCCCTCCCCGCTGTCGGAATACGGCCGCAGCAAGTACGACGGGGAGCGACGCGTCGCGGCGGCGACGCCGGAGCATCTGATCGTGCGGACGTCGTGGCTGTACGGACCGGGGCGCGGCAACTTCGTGGACTCAATCCGCGCGCGCGCCCGCAATGGCGGGACACTGCGGGTCGTGGACGATCAGTTCGGATCGCCGACCTACGTCGCCGACCTGGCACGGGCGCTGCACCATCTCGTGCTCAGGAACGCCAGGGGCCTGGTGCATTTCGCCAATGCGGGCGCGTGCTCGCGCTACGCCCTGGCGCAGGCAGTCCTTTCGGTCTCCGGCATGAGCCACGTCAGGCTCGAGCCGATCCGGACCGACGAGGCCGGCCGGATCGCCATCCGCCCTGCGTACGCCGCCCTCGACACGTCGCGTTATGCGAGCCTCATCGGCGAGGGGCCACGCCCCTGGGAGGAGGCCCTGCGCGACTATCTCGACGCGGACCGGTCGCGAGCCGGGGGCGGATGAAGGTTCTGGTCACCGGAGCCACCGGGTATCTCGGTGGCCACGTCGCGGCCCGCCTCGCCTCGGCAGGGCATCGCGTCCTCGCCTTGGCGCGGCCCGGACGCGAGGCGAGCGTTCCGGCCGGCTGCCGCCCGGTTGTCGGTGACGTCCTTGATCCCGCCTCACTGGACCGGGCCCTCGACGGGTGCGACGCGCTCGTCCACATGGCGGCGCTGGTCAAGATGTGGGTCAAGGACCGGCGCGAGTTCCACCGCGTGAACGTCGAGGGGCTCGGCGCCGCCCTGCGGGCGGCGGAGCGCTGTGGTGTGCGGCGCATTCTCTACACCTCCACCATCGGCGCGCTCGGTCCGACCGGCCCGGAGCCCCGCGACGAGACGAGCGAGCGGACCGAGTTCCGTTTTTGCACCGATTACGAGCGCTCGAAGTGGGTCGCCGAGCTGATGGCGCGCGAGCGGGCGGCGAACGGCCTCCCGGTCATCACGGTCTACCCGGGCGTGGTCTATGGCATCGGGGCGATGACGCAGGGCAATCTTCTCGACCGGGTCTTCCGCGACTACCTGGCGGGCCGACTGAAGGTTCGACTCGGGAGCGCGCCGAGCCGGATCTGTTACGCCTGGGCGGACGATGTGGCCGAAGGACACCGTCTTGCGCTCGATAAGGGGGAGGCGGGGAGGGGCTATATCCTGGGCGGAGAGAATGTCAGCCAGGACGAGCTGTTTGGCCTGCTACACGAGCTGACCGGCCTGCGGCCGCCGCGCGTCGCGGTTCCATTCTGGGCCGCGACGACCGCCGGCAAGGCGATGCGCTCCTGGGCGCGGCTGACGGGCCGGCCTCCCGCATTTACGGACGGGGCGATCGCAACCTTCCGGTTTCACTGGGCCTATTCGAGCGGCCGGGCCATCCGCGAGCTCGGGTATCGGGTCACGCCCCTCCGCGAGGGGCTTCGCCTGACGCTCGCGGCGCTACGATTGCAGGAGGCTGCCCGGGCCGGGGCGGGGTGAGGGGCGGGTGCCGACAAACGGGGAGGCGGCGCGCAGGGCGGTGCACTTCGCAATGGGAGGGTTGGCCTTCGTGCTTCCCTGCCTGACGCCACGGCTGGCCGCCTGCGCCGCAGGGAGCGCTGTCGTCTTCAACCTGCTCCTCCTGCCGCGCCTCGCCCCCTCATTGTTCAGGCGCGGCGAGATCGACGCTCCCTGGCGCTCGGGGATCGTCATCTACCCAGTGGCGGTTCTCCTGCTCGTCCTCCTCTTCCACCGTCGCATGGAGATCGCCGGCGCGGCGTGGGCGATCATGGCCGCAGGGGACAGCGCCGCCGGGTGGGTCGGCCGGCGCTGCGGCCGGCGCCCGATTCCCTGGAACCGCTCCAAGACGATGGAGGGGTCGGCGGCGTTCGCCATCGCGGCCTTCGCCTTCTCCTGGGCCGTCCTTGTCTGGATGGGCCGCGGCTCGCTGGAGGCGGCCCTCCTGTCGGGGTCGGCGTCGTTGTTCGCGGCCTTCATGGAGTCGCTGCCTTGGCGGCTCGACGACAACCTCACAGTGCCGCTCCTCGGGGCGACCTTCCTGGCCGGTCTGACGCAGTTCGATCTCGATCGATTCCGGGCGGGTGCGCCGGGGTTCGGGCGAGGGCTCCTACTGGGGGCGGCGGTCAATCTCGTCCTGGCCGTCCTGTTTCATCGAAGCGGGACGGTCGATCGGTCTGGGATGATCGCGGGGTTCGTTGTCGGCGTTCTGACGTTCACCTTCGCCGGCTGGCGTGGGTTCCTGGTTCTCATCTCCTTCTTCATCCTCGGGAGCACATCGACACGCCTGGGGCTGCGCCGCAAGGAGCGGCTCGGTATCGCGCAGGAGATGAAGGGCGCGCGATCGGCGCGGCACGCGCTGGCCAACTGTGGTGTCGCCGTGTACCTGGCGTTCCTCGCGGCCACCGCCACAACACCGGAAATCTTTTCCCTGGCGTTTGTGTGCGCCTACGCCACCGCCGCCTTCGACACCGTGAGCAGCGAAATCGGTCGGGCGTACGGTGGCCGGCCCGTCCTGATCACGACCTTCCGGCCGGTACCGGCGGGCACCAACGGCGCGGTCTCCTGGCTCGGAACGTTCGCAGGGATGGCGGCTGCGGCTGTCGTATGCGCCGTGGCGATCGCCGACGGGTACCTGGGGCCTCGCTGGTTGGTCGTCGTGCTCGTCGCGGCGTTCGTCGGTTCGACCGCCGATTCCGTGCTGGGCGCGACGCTCGAGACCCGGGGCCTCATCGACAACGAGGCAGTGAACTTCTCCAACACCCTCGTCGGCGCGCTCTCGGGAATCGGTCTCGCCGCCTTAATCTAGAACCCTCCCCGGCGCTCACGAGGCCCACCGCTCGACCATGTCGACCAGGCCGTTGATGGCGGGATCGCGGGAGGGCAGCCCGACGACGTACTGCCTGCCGGGAACATCCAGGACGAGCCTCTCTCCGGATCCCTTCCCGGACCAGTCATCGGGGCGTGCCGAGGCGATGGCGGCGCAAGACGTCGATTTCGGCGGCGGCCAGCCTGCGCCTGAGCGTTCGGCCGCGCGCGCTCCGCGTCCAGATCTCTCCGTCGCTCTCGACGATGATCTGCGAGCCGTCCCTGTGCGCCGCCATCGGCGTCGTGAACGAGGGCAGGGGAGCGCGCTTCGAAGGCTTCATGGCCTGCCCGCGGACCAGGTCGCCGTTCGCCTTGGGAACCGTACCGAGGTATCCCAGCCTGCGCATGGATTCCATCATCGGCGCGGCAGGCGCCCCGGACCGGACACCGAGCGCCGTCTGGGCCGCGGCGCTGCCGAAGACCCCTTCGTAAGTCACGCCCTCGGGCAATTCGACCGGGACGCGCATGGGCGTGGACTGGCCCGTGGCGTTCGAGACCTCGGTGTCCACGGCCACGAACGATGTGCAGGCCGTCATCAGACGGTAGCGCAGCCCCAGCTCGGCCTGGAACGTTCCTTCACGCCGGTAGGACAGGGATGGGGCGGGCGGAGTTCCGCGAGGAGCATTTTTGGGTCACCCGGGCCGCGGGCGCGCGCGACCTGGGAACTTGGGCGTGCCGGAGGATGTCTCATGTCGGGAAAGGCGAATCGATGAGCACAATCGTGCGGCCGCGTGGCATGCTGTCGCGGATGACCTGGGGCACGAGGGCCAAGCCCGGTGAGACGGGGGATCAACGGGCTCCCGCGCCGGGAAGCGAAACGGAAGAAATGCCTCTGGTGGAGCGGGCGCGGCGGGGGGACCGCGAAGCGTTCGATCTCCTCGTCGAGCGCCACCTGCAACACGTCTGGGCGGTCGTCTGGCGGATCCTGCGCCACCATGAGGACACCGAGGACGTCGTGCAGGAGGTCTTCCTGGCGGCGTTTCAGGCCCTGCCGCGCTACAGAGGCGAGTCACGACTCTCGACATGGCTCCATCGGATCGCCGTGACGCGGGCCCTCAACCACCTCGATCGAAAAGAGGAAAAAATGCGACGCGCGCTCAGGAGTGTCGAGGACGTGACCGACCGCCTGGAAACAAGCGCAGACGGTCCTTCGGCGTGGGTCCTGCGCGAAACTCCTTCCCCCCTCCAGGCCCTGGAAGCGGACGAGCTCGTTCGTCGGCTGGCCTCCTGCCTGTCGCGACTTCCGGCCGCCTGGAGGCTCGTCCTGACATTGCGTGACGTGGACGCCCGCTCCTACGAAGAGATCGCCGGGCTCGCCGGCCTGGCCCTGGGGACGGTACGCTCTCGACTGTCGCGGGCACGCCTGGCGCTGCGGCAGTGCGTCGCCGGAGATGCCCCATGAGCTTCCGGCAGGACGACCATCCGCACGACCTGCTCTCCCCCTACCTGGACGGTGAGCTGGAGGAGAAGGCGCGGGCTGCGATCGAAGCGCACCTTGCGGGATGCTCCTCCTGCCGGGTGCTCGTGGAGGATTTCCGATCCATGGCCGCGTCCGAGGCGGCGGAGGCGCCGCCTCCCATACCCGCCGATCTCCGTGGCCGGATTCGCCTGGCCCTCGATCCGAAGCGAGCCTCGGGCGGCGCGGTCCTCGGGGGGTGGATTTGGTCCTACCGCCTCGGACTCGCCGCGGCGGCCGGCGTCGTGATGGTGATTGGGCTGTGGGCTCTGCGGCAGGAGCCGTCCCCGCCGGTCGGCACCGCGGTGCCCGCGCCGGTCGTTCCAGACACCGCGGGAGACCTTGAACGTCCCGGCGCCGGAGCCGGAGTCGCGCCGCCGCCCGTGGCCCCGGCGAGGCCGGAGGAGAAGGAGACAATGAAACGATTCAAATCGCTCGGGTACACCGGTGCTGAGTCACCGAAGAAGAGCGAGCCTGTTTCGCCTCCCCCTTCGGCGCATCAGAGACTCTCGGACGGAGCGCTTCCCACGCGGGAGGCGCCGGCGCCCCCGGCCGCCTCTCAGGGGTGGGAGGGGAAGACGACTCCGCCGGCTCAGGCCGTCCCGAAATCCGGGTCCGGTGGATCGCACGAGGAGGCCCCGATGGGTGAGCCCGAAATTGCGCGCATGCAGGCCGCAAGGACGGCCGCCGGCGCACCGCCCTCCGAGTACGGGGCGCCCTCGGGCCGAAGTCTCGTGGTCGAATTCCCGGCCTACCGGGTCTTGGTCTTCGAGGACGGCACGATCGCCCTGTCGGCAAAGGGGTACTCCTGCGCTGCGCGGCGGGACGGATCGTCCGTCGACCCCGACCTCGCGGCGCTCTTCACCCTGGCTTCCTCCTCCGGCGAGGGAGGGTCGGGGAACAAAGGCCCTGCACCGGCCGGCGGGCCGGTCGTCCGGCTGGTCGAGCCGCCGGCCGGCGCCGAGAGGGCATCGGGCGCGATCGCGGGGGTGGTGGTGCAGGCCGCGAAGTCGATCGAGATTGAGAGGCGCCTGAGGGTCCTGCTGCAGGACAGATACCTGGCGCTCATCGAGGTGCGCTGCGGGCCGGCGCCCCGGGCGGTCCGCAGTCCCTAGGAGCCCGCCCGCCGAGGTCGGCGGGTTCGTTGAGGTCGCGATTTGTGCGGCCGCGGGCCGGCGAGTATCCTACGCTTCGCGCATGGGTGGGATCGCGGTCAGCACGGTCAGAAGCTTCGCCTCGCGGGCACGGCTCTACTTCGCCTTCACCCGTCCGTTCACCCTCCTGCCGCCAACGTTCGGCGTCGTCTCAGGTGCGCTCACCGCGTTCGGGTCGGCGCACAACCCCGATCCGGCCCGGCGCTTCTCGGCCTCTGTGCTGATGATGATCGCCCTCGGATCGATGACGGCCGCCCTCCTGAATGCGGCGAGCAACGTGATCAATCAGTACCACGACCTCGAGATCGATCGCCGCAACAAGCCCCAGAGGCCGCTGGCGTCCGGCGCAATCTCCACGGTGGCGGGAGTGCGGTTCGCGGCCCTGCTCTACGTGCTGGCGCTCGTGCCGACGTGGCTGGTCGTCGTTTACCCGAGCACGACATTATGGGAGAAGGCGACGGCGCCCCCCGGTGATCACCAGTGTTTTTTCATCTATCTCGCCGGATTGATCTTCACCCTGGTCTATTCCGATCCCGCCTGGGGGCGGAGCAAGCGCTACGGCATCTGGGCGAATCTCACGATCGCCGTCCCGCGCGGCTGCCTCCTGAAGGTGGCGGGCTGGTCCACGGTCGGGAGCGTCCTGCTCCTGGAACCCTGGTACATCGGGTCGATCTTCCTGCTGTTCCTTCTAGGGGCGACCTCCAGCAAGGACTTCTCCGACATGGAGGGAGACATGGCCCACGGCTGTCTGACGCTGCCGATCCGACTGGGCGTCGAGAGGGCGGCGCGCTTTATCGCGCCGTTCTTCTGTCTGCCGTGGCTCCTCATTCCGCTCGGCGCGTGGCTCCCCGATCCGTTCGGGGCGGGCCCGGTCCTGACGGGGGACCGCACGTTGCTCACTCTGCTCGGTCTGGCGCTGTTCGGCTGGGGAGCCTGGACCGCGCGACTCATCCTGCGCGACCCGGCGGCACTGGCCCGGTCGGAGAACCATCCATCATGGACGCACATGTATCTGATGATGATGTTCGCCCAGATCGGCTTCGCGATCGCCTACCTTGCTTGAGCGATCCCTCTCTTGGTTGTTGGCGGCAGGTTCCCTGGCCGTCGCGCTCCTGGTCGCGCCCGGTACGGCGGGAGGCTCAACACCGGCGCACCGTGGAGGGGCCGACACGGTCGTCGTCATTTCGATCGACGGCGTGCGCTGGGACTACCCGGCCAGGGCTGGAGCTCCGGCCCTCGCGCGCATGTCGTCGGAGGGCGCCTCCTGCGGCGCCCTCAGTGCGAACCGCGGTGTATCACTGGGTCTTCTCGTACACGCCGTGGCACGGCCTCGCGGCCACGATCCGGATGCCATTCTCCAGGGAGACGACGGATCGGGAGAAGGTCGATCGGATCGTCGAATGGCTGTCTCTGCGGGATGCTCAGCGACCGCGCCTCATCCTGTCGTATCTACACGGGCCCGACTCCGCTGGACACCTCGAGGGGCCGGAGGCGCCGGCGGTCATGGAGCGGGTCCGCCAGACCGACCAACTGGTGGAACGCCTGTTACGGGCCCTCGAGGGCGTGCCCAGGTCGGCCCTGGTGGTCGTATCCGATCACGGCATGACCCCGGTGTCGCGGGTCCTGCGGACCGCGGAATTTCTACGCGATGGCGCGGCGCGGCGGGCGCGCGCCGTCTCCTCGGGAGCCGTCTCCAACATTTACTGTCCCGACGCCCCCTCATGTGACGGCGCCGAGTCAGCACTCCGGAGAACGACGGGGGTGAGCGTCTTCCGGCAAGAAGCCCTCCCGGATGATTTGAGATACCGGCAGCCCTCACGCACCGGAGATCTCGTGGCCATCGCTCCCGCGGGAGCCTACTTCGCCGACGGTCCGAACGGTATAAGGCCGGCCCGGGGCATGCACGGTTATCGCCCGGAGGAAAAATCGATGCAGGGAATCTTCCGTGCCTGGGGGGCGGGCGTGAGGAGGGGATCGCGGAGCGACAGCATCCGGGCCGTGGACGTCGCGCCTTTCGTCTGCCGGCTTCTCGGCATCGAGTGTCCGCCGGGAATCGACGGCCGCGCGCCGGAGGAACTCCTCGCAGGCGCGGACAGCGGGCCTGCTTCGGAGCGGGGCCCTACTCCTTCCGGGTCTCCGGTCCGGAGGCCGCCGCCGCGCGCGGATCGGCCCGTTCAGGGACCCCGGACTCCTGACTATCCTCCGGGCGGTCCGTAGAGGCCTGGGGCCGGTAGCGCGCCACTCTGACCCTGGCCGGGCGCAGGAGTGTTGATCCCAGCATGTAGCCCCTGCCGTTCTCCGCCAGAATCAGATTGTCGCGCTCAGGCTCGCCGGTTTCTTCGATCGAAACCGCCTCCGCGACCGCCGGGTCGAACCGCTGTCCCACCAGATCCAGCGCCTGCGCACCTTCGGACGCCAGGATCCGCAGAAGGTGATCGCGGATCAGGTTCACGCCGGACAGGAGCGGGGCGGTTTCGGAGGTATTTGCACCGGCGGCGATCGCGCGGTCAAGGTCGTCCAGGACGCCCAGGACCTTGCGCATCATTCCAACGCGGGCGATTTCGACGCGACGCTCGAGGTCGCGCGTCAGGCGCTCCCGGAAGGCGTCGCGCTCCTCATCGATCTTGCGGTACGCGGCGGAAATCTCCCGGGCGCGCCGCTCCGCTTCCTCCGCGCGCGCCTTGAACTCTTCGACGACTGTCGGGTAGCGTGGCTCGGTCGCCGCCGCGGCGTCATCATGCAGCGCAGGACGCCGATCGACCACCGAAAAGGCCGGCTCCTGACCGTTTCCCTTCTTCGCGCCTGCTTTGCTCTTTTCGTTCATGTTGCCTCGAACGGGCCGCCGCGCAGCCGGAGATCAGCGCCCCGTGAGGCGCCGGATGCGCTCACGGATCGGCGGGTGCGTGCTGAACAGGCTCGCGAGCGCCTCGCCCGTGAACGGCTTGACGATGAACAGGTGGCTCGAGGCCGGCCCCGCGGTCTGCATCGGGATCCGGCGGCTCGCGTCCTCCAGCTTCTGCAGGGCGTTGGCGAGGCCGTAGGGGTTATGCGTGAGGTCAGCGCCGCTCGCATCCGCCTGGTACTCGCGCGCGCGCGACACGGACAGCTGGATCAGGGTCGCCGCGATGGGTGCCAGGATGATTCCCGCCAACAGGGCGATCGGGTTCGTCCCACCGCGGTCGTCGCGGTTCCCGCCGCCGAAAATCGCGGCGAACCGGGCCATGTTGGCGAGCACCATGACGGCCGCCGCCAGGGTCGCTGCGATCGAACTGATCAGAATATCGCGGTTCTTGACGTGGGACAGCTCGTGCGCCAGGACCCCCTCGAGCTCTTCGGCGTTCAGGATTCGCAGAATGCCGTGCGTGACCGCGACCGCAGCGTGCTGCGGATCGCGCCCGGTGGCGAAGGCGTTCGGGGCCTCCTCGGGCAGCACGTACACCCGAGGCATGGGGATCCCGGCTCGGGCCGTGAGGCGCTCCAGGATCTCGTAGAGCTGGGGCGCCTGCTCGCGGGCGATCGGCTGCGCGCGGTGCATTGCCAGAACGATGCGGTCGGAGAACCAGTAGGCGAAGAAATTCATGACCGCCGCCACTCCCAGGGCCACATACATCCCGTTCGGGCCCCCGAACAGGCCGCCCATGGCCACGATGAGGGCCGAAAGGAGTCCGAGAAAAAAAGCCGTCTTCAATGCGTTCATTTTGGTTTTGTCTCCTTAGTCGTTCACGCGCCGTCCGCCCGCGCTGCGGGGATGGATTCTACTCCGCCGCGGCTCCGGGGCCCATGCGCGCCGGGGCCGCTTCCCCCGGGTCGGGCCACGGGTGGGCGGCGCGTCATTTCACTTCGATGCGGATCGCCTTGGCCCTCGATTCCTGCTTTTTGGGCAGGACGACTTCCAGGACGCCGTTCTTCTGCGAGGCGCGTATCCCCGACTGATCGACGTTCGATGGCAGGCTGAACGACCGCACGAAGGTACCGTGGGGACGCTCTGCGCGGTGCAGGTCCTCCGGCCGCACATCTCCGGGACGCTTCCGTTGCCCCCTGAGGATGAGGGTACTGTCCTCCAGCCTAAGCTCGATGTCGTCCTGCTCGACCCCGGGGAGATCGGCGCGTAGGACGATCGTCTCCGCGCTCTCGAAGATGTCGACGGCCGGCGCCCATTGACCGGCCTGCAGATCTTCCTCCTGTCCCGAGCGCCGGGCCATACCTTCCTGGAAGAGTCGGTTGACGCGATCCTGCAGCGTCCACAGATCCCGCAACGGATCCCACTTGGCGACAGGCATGCACACTTCCTTACGTGTCGGTGCGCCGCGCGGCTATCGGACAAGGGAAGCGCTCAACGCGTCCGCCGCCCGGCCGGGTCGAGCGATCGTTCTTTATTAATGCGCGAGCTAGTATAAACATTGAGTGTATTATTGTCAAGTACACAGTATCTCTATACAAGTTATTTCGTTACAGCGGCTTATTGGATTGACTTCGGTCGGATGGACTCTCTGATGCAACGCAACGTGGTGGACTGGAGCGCCGGCGGTCAATCGGCGTTTGGTTCAGGCTGGCTGACTCGGACAGGAGATTGTGTCCCCTGTTCCTGGGTTCCTTCGTTCAGGAACTCCCTGAACAAGTCCAGGCACAGGCGAGTGTGCGTCAGGAAAAGGTGATGGCCAGTCCCGCGCACCGTTCGGAGGCGCATGTGCGCGTAAAGCTCCGGGATGGGGCGCACGTGGTCGAGCGGCGCCACGGAGTCCTGCTCCCCATGGATGAGGAGTGTCGGAACGGGAGGAACTGACGGCAGAATCCGGTCGACCTGGTAATTCAGGAGGCAGTGCTCCAGGGTCGAGGTCAGCGACTTGAAGGTGAATTTGTGGCTATCAACCAGGACCGTCCAGGGAAAACGCAACAGATAACGCAGGGTGATCTCCAGGCCGCTGCGCTTCAACTGGGACATCGTCTCTCCGAGCGAATGCTCATTGAGGAGCCGGCGGTAGTGTGGCGAGCCTCGCCAGAACAGCGCGTGCGCGGTCGCCGGGTCGCTGAAGCGCGGCAGGCTCAGGAGGATCATCCGCCGCACGTGCGACCCGTAACGGGCGGCGTACTCCAGGGCGATGAGGCCGCCGAGAGAGTGGCCGACGATCGTCAGAGGACGGGCGACAAGATCAAACTCCTCCACGAAACCCCTCACGCTGTCGCGAAACACTTCGATGGTGTACTCCAGGTGAGGTTTTGGGGACAGGCCGAAGCCGAGCAGATCGGGAATGATGATGCGATGATCGGATTCGAGCGGGCGGACCTTCTTTTGCCAGTAACGCCTGGAGCCCGTGATGCCGTGGAGGAATAGCAGGATAGGTCCGCGGGGATTGCCGGTCTCGACGTAATGGAGGGCGTTCGGCGGTCTCATGGCACGCAACTCGCTTCGGCGCGTAGGACCGCGCGGGCGGAGGATCATAGCACGGCGCTGCCAAGCGGCCCGCCTTGATCTCCGAAAGGCGCGTGTCCTATGATCAACCGCGCTTCGAGCGAACCGTTCCGCGCAGGACCTCCTGATTCATTCCCCCGGTGACGGTGGTCCGACGCTCAGCGTCCAGGGCACGAGGTGCCGCAGGACGCCATCGGGAGGGAGGATCCGTGCTGGAACCCCTGCAGATGACCGATCCGGAAGTGGCTGCGGCGCTGGCCGCCGAGGTCGCGCGGCAGGCAGACACCCTCGTCCTCATCGCCTCGGAGAACTTCGCCTCGCGCGCGGTGCTGGAGGCGATGGGATCCGTCTTCACCAACAAGTATGCCGAGGGATATCCCGGCCGGAGGTACTACGGCGGCTGCGAGAATTCCGACACTGTCGAGCGGCTGGCCATCGACCGGGCCAAGGCAATCTTCGGGGCGGAGCACGCCAATGTCCAGCCGCACTCAGGATCGCAGGCGAACATGGCCGTCTACATCGCGGCGCTCAAGCCGGGGGACACCATCCTGGGAATGGACCTCTCGCACGGGGGCCATCTGACACATGGCCATCCGCTGAATTTCTCGGGGCGCTATTTCAAGATTGTCCGGTATGGCGTCACCCGCGACTCAGAGCTGCTCGACTACGATCAGCTGGAGCGCCTGGCGCGCGAGCATCGGCCGCGCATGATCGTCGCAGGGGCGAGCGCCTACTCGCGCACCATCGACTACGCCCGCATCCGCCGTATCGCCGACGAGGTGGGCGCCCTGCTGATGGCAGATATCGCCCATGTGGCGGGGCTGATCGCGGGCGGGGTGCATCCGAATCCCGTGACGTATGCCGATTTCGTCACGACCACGACCCACAAAACGCTGCGCGGCCCGCGCGGTGCGATCATCCTCTGTCGCGAGCGCTTTGCCAAAGAGGTGGACAGCGCCGTCTTTCCTGGGACACAGGGCGGACCTCTGGTCCACATGATCGCCGCCAAGGCCGTGGCTTTCAAGGAGGCGATGACGGAGGACTTCCGGCGGGACCAGAAGCGCACCGTGGACAACGCGGCGCGCCTGGCGGCGCGCCTGAACGAGGGCGGGTTGCGCATTGTCTCGGGCGGCACCGATACGCACCTGTTTCTCGTCGACCTTCGCCCCAAGAAGCTGACCGGCCGGGCGGCGGAGCAGAGACTCGAGAGAGTCGGCATCGCCCTGAACAAAAACACCATCCCATTCGATCCGGAGAAACCGATGATCGCGAGCGGCGTGCGCGTCGGCACGCCCGCCGTCACCACGCGGGGTATGGGTGCGGACCAGATGGATGAGATCGCCCGTCTGATCCTGGACGCCCTGGAGCAGGAACCTGACACGCGCCGCATCGCGGCCCTGCGAGAGCGCGTGGCGGCCCTCTGCCGCGCCTTTCCGATTTACACCTGGCTGCCGCGCCCCCCGGTGTCGCTGGACGCGCCGCCGTGCCGCCCGTCCTGACGCTCCGCCTCCGGGTTCCCGTGCGCCTCCCGATGCTTCTGGATCTGGTCGGGGTCCGATGGGCGATCATCCGCCGGGGCAGGGTGGCGGGACGGAAGAGCGCGGCCCGGCAGGCCGACCCCCGGGAAACCGGACCCATGTCGAAGAGAAAGGCACCAGATGTCGGAGCGTCCTGACCCGGCAAACACCGTCTACCTTGTCGACGGAAGCAACAACCTGTACCGCGCCTTCTACGCGATTCGCGGCCTGAGCACGAGCAAGGGTCTGCCCACCAATGCCGTCTACGGGTTCACCTCGATGCTCAGGAAGCTCCTGCGGGAGCACGCGCCGCGTTATCTGGGAGTTGCCTTCGACCTCGCGGAGCCCACGTTCCGCCACAAGGCGTTTGCGGAGTACAAGGCGAACCGCCCCGAAACACCGCCCGACCTCGTCGTCCAGGTACCCTACGTCAAAAAAGTGTGCCACGTTCTCGGAGTCCCCGCGCTGGAGCTTCCCGGATTCGAGGCCGATGACATCATCGCGACCCTGGCCGAGCGGGCCCGGAAGGCCGGCTTCCATGTCGTCGTCGTGGCCACCGACAAGGACCTGCTGCAGCTCGTGGGAGACGGCGTCCTGATCTATCACCCGGTGAGGGACGAATTCCTCGACTCCGATGGCGTGGAGCGGGTGTTCGGCGTGAAGCCCGCCCAGGTGCGCGACGTTCTGGCGCTGAGCGGCGACGCCTCCGACAACATTCCGGGCGTCCCCGGGATTGGCGAGAAGGGAGCGAAGGATCTGATCCGCGAGTACGGAGATGTCGAATCGGTCATTCGCGCGGCAGGCAGCATCAGGAACAAGAGGGCCCGCGAGGGCCTGCTGGCGCACGCCGAGACGGCCCGTTTGAGCCGCGAACTGGCCACGCTGCGCTACGACGTGCCGGTGCCGTTCGATCCCGAGCGCTTCCGCGTCGGCGATGCCGATCAGGAGGCGGCGCGCCGGCTGTTCGAGGAGCTCGAGTTCGGCGCGCTCGTGCGCGAGTACGTGGCTCCCATCGCACCGGCACAGGTGAGGCACACGGTCGTCCGGGACGCCGCGACCCTGGAAGGTGTCGTCGAGCGTCTGCGCAAATGCGGGCGGTTCGCCTTCAATTTCGAGCGTGACCACGCCGAGCCGATGCGGGCGGGGCTGGTCGGAGTCGCATTGGCCGGTGAGGACGACGAAGGCTTTTATGTGCCCATCGCGCACCGCTCCCTCGGCGCGCAGCCCCAGATCGATCGCGCGACAGTCCTGCGCCTCCTGCAACCCTTGTTCGAGGGCGAAGGGTTGCGGCGCTCTGGCCACAACGTCAAGAGCGACCTGGTCCTCCTGCGGCGTCTCGGATGGGATCCCCCATCGGTTGAATTCGACACCATGCTCGCAAGCTATCTCCTGAACGCCTCGCGTCGCAGCCACGCGCTCGAGGCAGTCGCGCAGGACGTCGCGGGGCTCGCGATTCCGGGCTACGAGTCGGTCCTCGGGTCGGGCGCGAGGAGCGTCCCCCTGGCCGATCTCGATGTGGAGCGAGCCGCGGCCCTGGCGTGCGCCCGCGTTGCGGGCGTCCTGGCCATTCGCCATCGCCTGGAGGAGGGCCTTACATCTGACAATTTGATGCCACTGTTCCGCGACCGAGAGATATTGTTCGATGTGCTGAAGCTCACGCCGGGCCGGAAGACCCAGAAGACCCGCTCGTACTCCACGGGCGTGGAGACCCTCGAGGAGCTGGCGGACGAGCACGACCTGCCCCGGAAGATCCTCGAGTACAGGACCCTGCAGAAGCTCAAGTCCACCTATGTGGACAGTCTGCCCGGCCTCATCAACCCGGCGACCGGCCGCGTGCACACGTCATTCAACCAGGCGGTGGCGGCGACTGGCCGACTCAGCAGCAGCGATCCCAATCTCCAGAACATTCCGATCCGAACCGAGCAGGGGCGGCTGATTCGCAGGGCCTTCGTCACGGACCCCGGCTTCGTCCTGCTGTCGGCCGACTATTCGCAGATTGAGCTGCGCGTTCTAGCCCACCTGTGCGGAGACGCCGCCCTGGTGGACGCCTTCCGGCGCGGAGAGGACATCCATCGTCGCACCGCCGCGGAGGTGTTCGGCGTCATGCCCGATCTGGTGAGCGACGAAATGCGTCGGCGCGCCAAGGTGGTGAACTTCGGGATCATCTATGGCATGGGGTCCCAGCGCCTGGCGCGCGAGCAGGGGATTCCCGTGAAGGAGGCGGAAGGCTTCATCCAGGCATACTTCTCCCGGCTCCCGAAGGTGAAGGAGTACATCGATACGACCATCGCCGTCGTGGAGTCGGAGGGGCGGGTGCAGACACTGCTCAACCGCATCCGTTACTTTCCGGAGGTCAAGGGGACCGATCGCAACGCGCGCCAGCAGGCGCTCCGGGCCGCCGTGAACACCACCATCCAGGGTTCGGCCGCCGACCTCATCAAGCTGGCCATGGTGGGGCTCTCCCGCCGCCTCAAAGAAGCGGGAAGCGCGGCGCGCATGACGCTGCAGGTGCATGACGAGCTGGTCCTCGAGGTGCCCCGGGACGAGGTATCGAGCGTGGCACGGATCGTCCGGGAGGTGATGGAGGGAGTCTACGCGCTGCGCGTCCCGCTGGTCGCCGATCTGAAGCTCGGCCCGAACTGGCTGGAGATGTCGAAGCTCGAATCCAAAGATTGAAATCGACGCCCGCGGCCCCGGCCGTGGTCCGTTGCGCCTCCCCCTTCTGTAACCTACATTGCCGTTGCGCCGGTGGCGTGTCGGCGCCGAAACCACCGGATCGAGCGAATGCCCGAACCGACCCACATTCTGATTGTCGATGACGACCAGGCCATACGGGACCTCCTGCTGGAGGGCCTGTCCGACAGCGGCTATCGGTGCGACACGGCATGCGACGGCGTCGAGGGCCTCAAGAAGGTGCGGACGAACGGGTTCCAGCTCGTGGTGAGCGACATCGACATGCCCGAGATGGACGGCGTGAATCTTCTGCAGGAGTTCAAGAAGGTCCGGCCTGACACCGAGATCATCATGCTGACGGGCGTGGTGGATGTCGAAATCGCAATCCAATCGATGCGGCTCGGGGCGTGCGATTATCTGACCAAACCCTTCAACCTGGCCGAAGTGCGGATCACGGTGGAAAGGGCCCTGGAGAAGCAGCGCCTGCTCCGTGAGAACCGCGAGTACCAGAAGACGCTCGAGATGAAGGTCGCGGAACGCACCGCCGAACTCAGCCGGAAGAACCGGGAAGTGGAGGAGCTGTTCAGGCGGCTGCAGACCTCCTACCAGACGACGCTGGAGGCGCTGGCGACGGCCCTCGACACCCGTGACACGGAAACTCTCGGCCATTCCCTGCGCGTCGCGGCTTATACCGTGGCGGTGGCGCGCCGGATGGGCGTGCGGGAGCCGGATCTGACTGACATCTACCGTGGTGCGCTGCTGCACGACGTCGGGAAGATCGGCATCCCGGATGCGATCCTCAGGAAGCCGGGGAAACTGACGCCCGAGGAGTGGGTGGAGATGCGAAGGCACCCCGAGATCGGCTACCGCATCCTGCACGGGATCAACTTCCTGGAGGCGGCGCGGGAGATCGTCCTTAGCCACCAGGAGACTTACGACGGGTCGGGCTACCCTCGCGGCCTGAAGGGGAAGGATATCCCGCTGGGAGCGCGCATTTTCGCCGTGGTCGACACGCTGGACGCCATGACCTCCGATAGACCGTACCGCAAGGCCCTGCCGTACGAGGCGGCACGGGCAGAGATCCTCAAGTTCAGCGGGGCCCAGTTCGATCCGGAAGTGGTGAAGGCCTTCCTGGAGATCCCTGACGGGGAATGGGCCGAGATCCACCACAGGGTCATGCAGGACGTGCTGGTCCGCAGCCAGATGCACTTCTAGACGATCGGGCCGTGGGACCCCGCAGAAGGTTCAGGGAGCCGGGGAGGCCGCGCGCTCGACGAGGACGGCGAAATCGTGCTCCAGGGAGGTCTCCGGCGTCTCGACGATGCGCCCGACTTCGCGGCCGTCAATCTTCAGGATGAATGTGGGCACCTTTTCGATGGCGCCCTTTTTGACGAGTCGCGCCGGCTCCTTCTTCGTGCGGTCCAGTCCAAAAAACCGCAGCTTAAGACGGGAAGGGGAGGCCAGGTCCAGGATCTTGAGGAAGCGGGGGACCTCCCGGCGGCTATCGGAGCACCAGCTCCCGAAATAGACGTCCAGGGTGGCGGGCACCTGAAGCGAAGCGATGCGCTGGACGTCCGTCGCGGACGGTTCGTAGGCGTCGTGGTTTTTCCGCCACTCTTCGGAAATCGACAGGATGGTCCCGGGGCGCACCCGGCCGAGCACGACATCGTTGGCCCAGACCGACCCGGCCGCAACGAGGAGGACCAGGAATCCGATGACGCGTCGCGAGGTTCTCAATGTTCCGTCTCCGTCGGCGGATCATCGCGGGAGAGGGGTCCTTGTGTCAACCGGCGCGGCGCCGGCGGCGCTCCCGCGGACGACGTTGAGGAGCGTTGCTTGACGGAGCGATCTCCCTCTGTTAGATTGACGTGGTCCTCATCCTCGGGGGGTTCCACCCTGTGATCCGCATGCAAATGGCCGCCGCAGTGCCAACCATCGCCTTGTCCGCCGCGCTCACGATCGCTCTTGCGGGCGCGCCGCCGAGCGGCCCTTCGAAGAACGGGGCCGTCCCGGTCGAGGCCGCCTCCGACGCCGCGGCCGAACCGATGCTCGCGCGGATCCTGCAGGCATTCGACAAGGCGCAGCGTGAAACCACTTCGCTGGTCGCCGGGTTCACCGAGAAGAAGGAGCTCAAGCTCCTCGCACGACCCGTGCTATCGCGGGGCGAGTTCTACTACAACCGGCCCAACCAGGTGCGCTGGGAGTACGTCGAACCCGACCGCAAGGTGTTCGTGATCACGGAGGACATGTATATCGCCTACTACCCGGCGCTCAAGAGGGCGGAGGAGGTGCCGATCAAGAAGTTCGTCGGAAAACGCCTGTTCCGCTTCCTGGGGGTGGGCCAGTCGATCGATGAGCTTGGGAAGTATTACGAGTTCAGACTCGCCGCGCAGAGCGACATCAAGGACACACACCTCCTGGTCCTGGTTCCGCGCAAAAAGAAGCTGGCGGAGCGGGTGGCCGAGATGAAGATCTGGGTCGACGCGCAGACCTACCTGCCCAGGCAGCTCCAGTACGTCGAATCCGACGGGGACTCGACACTCCTGACCTTCGAGGACGTCCGCACGAACGTCGCCGTCGCCGCCAGCCGGTTCCGGCTCGAGCTCCCCAAGGACGTGGTGGTGTCGGAGTCTTTCAACGGCTTCTCTCTCGGCGAGCAGAGCTTCTAGTCGCCGGGCGCCCCTTCCGCTCCCGCAAAAAAAAGAGCCCCTCGCGTAGAGAGGGGCTCTTGCTGCCTCGGACGGCTGCGGCCAAATCGCGAACCGCTGCCGTGGCCGCCGGTTGTGGCGGCCATTGCCTCTTAGTACATGTCGCCGCCGCCCATGCGCGGAGCCGGCGCCCCGGCCTTCTCCTTCTCGGGAATTTCGGAGACCAGCGCCTCGGTGGTCAGCATGAGCGCCGCGATACTGGCGGCGTTCTGCAGAGCCGTGCGACAGACCTTGGTCGGGTCGATGATGCCGGCTTCGAACATGTCCACCCACTTGCCGGTATAGGCGTCGAAGCCGGTCGCGGGCTTGTCCTTCTCCTTCGCCTGCTGGACGACGATCGAACCTTCGTACCCGGCATTAATCGCGATTTGCCGGATCGGCTCTTCCAGGGCCCGGCGAACGATGTTGATCCCGGTCTGGACGTCCTCCTGCTTCTCCTTGACCCTTTCCAGCGCGGGGATGGCGCGGACCAGGGCGACGCCGCCGCCGGGGACGATCCCCTCCTCGACGGCCGCCTTGGTGGCGTGCATGGCGTCTTCGACGCGGGACTTCTTTTCCTTCATCTCGGTCTCGGTGGCCGCGCCGACCTTGATGATGGCGACTCCTCCGACGAGCTTCGCGAGCCTTTCTTCAGCTTTATGCCGAGGTCTTCCGTGATGCACTTGCCGCCCGTGAGGATGGCAATGTCCTCGAGCATGGCCTTGCGCCGGTCGCCGAACCCGGGCGCCTTCACCGCGCAAACCTGAAGCGTGCCGCGCAGCTTGTTGACCACGAGCGTCGCCAGTGCCTCGCCCTCCACGTCTTCCGCGATGAGCAGCAGCGGGCGACCGCTCTTGGCCACCTGCTCGAGAAGCGGCAGGAGGTCGCGCATGTTGGAGATCTTCTTCTCGTGGATCAGAATGTACGGGTTCTCCAGCACGCACTCCATGCGCTCGGCGTCGGTGACGAAATACGGGCTCAGGTAGCCCCGATCGAACTGCATCCCTTCGACGATCTCGAGGGATGTTTCGAGACCCTTCGCTTCCTCGACCGTGATGACGCCGTCCTTGCCGACCTTTTCCATTGCCTGGGCGATGATCTCGCCGATCGTCTCGTCGTTGTTGGCCGAGATCGTGCCGACCTGGGCGATGGCCTTGCCGCTCACGGGCTTGGAGAGCTTCTTGATCTCCTCGATGGCCTTCTCGACGGCCTTCTCGATGCCCTTCTTGAGATCCATGGGATTAGCGCCGGCGGTGACCGCCTTGACGCCCTCGCGGTAAATCGCCTGGGCCAGGACTGTGGCGGTGGTCGTGCCGTCTCCGGCGACTTCGGACGTCTTGCTGGCGACCTCTCTGACCAGCTGGGCTCCCATATTCTCCTTGGGATCCTCGAGCTCGATCTCCTTCGCGACCGTCACCCCGTCCTTGGTGCTGGTCGGGGACCCGAACTTCTTCTCGAGTACGACGTTGCGGCCGCGGGGGCCGAGCGTGACCTTCACGGCTTCCGCGAGCTTGTTGACCCCGCGGAGAATCGCCTGGCGGCAATCTTCCGCGTAAATAATGTCTTTCGCTGGCATGGTCTCATGACCTCCTTGAGCGTTGGCTCGATGGTTTGTAACGGGGGCGCAGGGCCCTTCTCAGCTGATCACTCCGAGCACTTCGTCCTCGCGCACGATGACGTGCTCAACCTCATCGATCTTGATCTCGGTGCCGGCGTACTTGCCGACCAGCACGCGATCACCGACCTTCACCTCGAGTGGAATCCTCTTGCCGTCGTCATCGAGGCGACCGGTTCCCACTGCAACCACCTTGCCCTCGAGCGGCTTTTCCTTGGCCGTGTCCGGGATGATGATTCCGCCCTTGACCTTCTCCTCGGGATCCACCCTCTTCACCAGGACCCGGTCGTGCAGAGGCTTTACCTTCATCTTGTGTTCCCTCCTGATCGGATTTTGGAGCCTTCTCAAGCGGTTGATAGAGCTTCTCTAACAAGCTTGCCGTCGCTGGCACTCAACTCAATGGAGTGCTAATAATAGCCGGCGAGATCCGGGAATGTCAAGAGGTCATTCCAGGTTCATCCTGTCGATCCTGGCAGGGCGTGGAGAAGGGTGGACGGTTGGCCAGGAGACGCTATACTTTGATACAGAGACCCGGAAGGCCCTATCTGCCAAGCCATCCGGGCCAAGGCGACGATGAATCCCCCCCGGTCCCTCGTGGACGTCCTCAAGTCGATGATCGAAAGGACCTACGGCCTACCCGCCGTCATCGGCGAACTGGCGCCCTTCATCGTAGTGGACCAGGGGTACCGCATGTTCTATGCCGAGCCCGACCTGGAACCAGAAGAGGCGGGTGCACGCATCCTGGTGCGTGATATGGGCAAACCCTTGAGAGCGGCGTTGTATTGCCCCGATGCGCTCGTGCGTCATCTGGAAACGTTCAATCCCCTCAAGGGCTTGGGAGATGTGAATATCGAGGCGTTCGCGGTCCTTGTGGAGGAGATCGATCACATCCTCACCCTGGCCAGCCGGGCTTCGGAGAGGCGTCCGATAAGCCTCCTCGAGCTGGAGCACCACGCCAACATCACAAAGTACCTCGCGGTCATGCATTTTCTCGGGAAGCAGACCGGTCGCCGGCGCGTCGCCGAGCCCTTGCGACAATGGGCCCGTCACCACCTCTTCGAGAGGTACAGCGGAAAACAAGGCGCGGACGAGGCGAGATACCGTGAGGCCGCGCGCCTGGCCTGCCGGTACCTCAGGATCCTCGAGGCCCTGGCGCCGGAGGACCGACGGGCCGAGATCCTGACCTTCCACAGGCGGACTATTCCGGAGATTTTGCGCCTGGTCCAGAACAACTGAGCGACAGGAGAGGGAAGCCGCCGCCCCGGGAACGAGCGGGCTTCTAGCGGGCGGGAGCCGCCTTCTCCCCGGCCAGTGCGGCCAGGTTCTGCGCCTGGGGGAAGAGGTCCAGCGCCTTCTGGAGCTGGCGATCGATCTCGGCGTGGGCCTTGTAGGCTTCCTCCAGGCCCCAGAGCGCCGAGATGATCGCCTCTTTGATCTCCCCCTTCAGCCGATCCCCGCAGGCCTCGATGTCGGACGGCGCCCACTTGAGCTTGCGGGCGGTGAGGAAGTCCTGGAACTCCTGCAGAACCGCCGGAGTCACCTCGAATGTCCGCTGGATCCCCTTGTGCCTCGCGTTGTAGTCGACCGCGAAGTCGAAGAAGACGCGAGCGCGCTCGAGCTGGTCGACGAACGGCGGCGTCGGATCGGGCACGACGACGTCCGGATGAATCCCTCCGCCGCCGTACACCGTGCGGCCGGAGTCGGTGCGTCGGATGTCTTTCGAGACGTTGAGCAGTTGCTCGTCGCTCTCCTCGTGGGAGAGGTAGTCTTCGAGGGAGTTGTAGTCGCGCTGGATCAACCGCCCGCTCGGGGTGTAGTAGCGGGCTGTCGTCAGCGCGAGTGCCGCGTCCTGGCTGAGCGGGTAGACGGTCTGTACCAAGCCCTTTCCCCAGGTGGTCTCGCCCACGATGAGACCACGGTCGTGGTCCTGGATGGCGCCTGCCACGATCTCCGAGGCGCTGGCGCTGAACTTGTCCACCAGGACCACGAGCGGCAGCTCCAGCCGCTCGGCCCCGCCGGACGCCCGGTACTCCTGGTCGGCGCCGTTGATCCGCCCGTGCGTGTAGACGATCATCTGGTCCTTCCTCAGGAAACGGTCGGCAACCCGCACGGCCTGTTCCAGCAGGCCCCCTGGATTGCGCCGCAGATCCAGGATAAGACGTGCCATCCCCTGCTTCTGCAAGGCGCGTATGCGCTCGTCCAGCTCGCGCTCCGTGGTGCGCGTGAAATTCTCGATCTTGACGTAGCCCACTCCGGGACGGACGAGGAAGGCCTGGCGGATGCTGTAGGTCGGGATGTCGTCGCGCGTGATGGTGAAGTGCAGAACCACCGGGTCGCCGGGCCGCGTCACGGTAATCGTCACCTTCGTTCCCTTCGGTCCCTTGAGCCGCCGAAGGGCATCGTCGATGGTCATGTCGAGCGTGTCCACGCCCTCGATCTGGGAGATGACGTCACCGGCACGGATGCCGACGTTCCACGCCGGCGTGCCCTCGAGGGGTGAGATCACGGTCAGCGGCTTGTCGTTGGAGGGCTTCGAGATCACGATCCCGAGCCCGGAGAAGCTGCCCGATTGCTCCTCGAGCATGTGCTTGTAATCGTCAGGGTCGAGGTAATTGGAGTGGGGATCCATCGTCCGCAGCATGCCGCGGATCGAGCCTTCGATCGCGACCCGCGGCTCGACCGGGTCGGCCGCCCGCGCCTGGACGAGACTGAGCAGGTGCGTGTAGGTGGCGAGCTGCTCTCCCGTGCGCTCGGTGACGGACGCGGCGCGCCCGCCGAGCAATCCCCCGGCGAGGCCGCCCGCGATCACAAAAGCCAACCCCCCGAGAATCGTCTTCCTGCGCACCCACCTCTCCTTGAAGGCGCTGTGGACCAATTATAGTGCCCGATCCGGCCTCTGTAAAGAAACTGTGGAAGGACCCGGCTCATCGGCCGTCGGTGGAATGACGGCCGCTCGTCTGAATCGCCGCGGACGATAGTGCTAAGATGATGATGACGCGTGACGCATACCGCTCGCATGCCGGAAACCGGTTCGGCCGGAACCGGACGCGCAAGGCGGCGGACGGCGGGACACGCTCGACGCCGAGGTGGCCCGATCGGAGACCTCGGCTCCCAAAGGACGGACGCTGACCGATGGTGGGGGAGAGCAGGAACCAGCCACGGCCACCGATGCCAAGACGCGGGACGAGCGGCCCTGATCTTCCCACGATGAGCTTTCTGGAGCACCTCGAGGAGCTCCGGAAGCGGCTGTTGCGCTCGGTATACGCGATTGCGGCTGCCTTCGCCGTGTGCCTGACCTACGCCCGCAAGATTCTGGACTTCTTCATCGATCCGATCCGCAGCCTCCCGGGCAAGCCGCAGCCCGTCTTCCTCGACCTGACGGAGCCGTTTCTGCTGTACATGAAGGTGGCGTTTCTCGCCTCCCTGTTCCTGTCCGCGCCCCTCGTCCTGTATCAAGTCTGGGCGTTCATCCGGCCGGGACTGTATCCGCGGGAACGCCGCTACGCGACGCCGTTCGGGGTCTTCGCGACGGTTTTCTTCCTGCTGGGCGGCGCGTTCGGATATTACGTGGCGTTCCCCGCCGCCTGCCGCTTCCTCCTGAGCGTGGCGGAGGGATTCACGCCCGCCCTCCGGGTCAGCAGTCTGTTCGCTTTCGAGAGCAAGATGATCCTCGGTATGGGCCTCGTCTTCGAGCTGCCGACCTTGGTGTATTTCCTGTCGCGCCTCGGGCTGATCACGGCCGGATTCCTGTGGCGCAATTTCAAGTACGCCGTCCTGATCATCTTCATCGTGGCCGCCGTGATCACCCCCACGCCCGACGTCGTCACCCAGTGCATCTTCGCCGGGCCGATGATCCTCCTGTACCTGTTCGGCATCCTGGTAGCCCACGTGTTTGGCCGCGAGCGGGCCCCCCAGGCGGCCACCGAAGAAGCGTGAGCCGGAAAGGAGAGTCCGTGCGAAGGGTGCCGGACGAGCTTGCGCCGTTCTACGTCCAGATCCGCTCGCCCGCGGCGGCGTGGTTTGCGAGGCGGGAGTGCGCCGAGGCCATCGGGCGGGGAGAGGCCGACGACCTGTTCGGCGGGCGGACGGGTGATCCGGTCCAGGCGGGGTCAGGTCGCGGCCCGATGGCCCGTTTCACGCTGGCGGGACGGCCGGCGATCGGAAAGCGTGCGCTGCACGGCGGGCTTCTGGGGCGGCTTTTCGGCCGATTGTACGTAGGGCATCGGCGTGCTCTCGACCAACTCCTCTCCGCCGCCCGGCTGGAGCGGGCCGGGGTCCCCACCCCCGCGATCCTCGCGGTCGGCTCGGCGCGCGCATTCGGACTCTTCTGCGAACATGCGATCGTGACCCGGCAGCTCGAGGGAGCGCGGAATCTGTACGAACTGGCGGGTGGCGCCCCGGAGCACAACCGGCGCCGCGACATCCTTCGGCTGTGCGCCGACCTGCTGCGGCGATTGCATGATGCCGGGTTCCTGCACGCCGACTTGAACGTGAGCAACCTGGTCATGGAACGTGGCCCCGCCGGCGAGACGCTGCATGTCGTCGATCTCGATCGCGGACGGTTCCGCCTCGTCGTTACGCCGGAGGAGCGCCTCGCCAATCTGACGCGGCTGCTCCGATCCTACGAGAAATGGATCGCCGGGAGGCTGCGACTCTCGCCGCGCGAGGAGATCTACTTTCTGCGATGTTACGTCGGCCACGACCGCGAGCTCGCTCGCTTTCTGGCGAAGCGTCTCACCCGTTATCGTTCCCGTCTCGGACTCAGGCGGCTCCGCTGGCGCCTCGGCTCCCTGTCAAAGGGCCGACTCGCGGGCCCTCTGCAGTAAATCTGCCGCTGCGACCTCCACGTCCTCCACCCGCACCTCCTCCAGGCAGAACGGCTTGCCGGCGGGCGACGGCGGGCACTCGTGGAAGAATTTCTGCCGGCAAGGCGAGCACGGGTAGTCCTTGCTCACGGCGATGACCCTGCCGCGGCTTCCGATCGGCGCAGTGCGCCGCGGCGTCCCGGGCCCGAAGATGCCGATGGTCGGCACGCCCAGGGCGGCGGCCACGTGCATGGGACCGCTGTCGTTTCCCACGAACAGATGGCAGCTCTCGAGGAGGGCACCGGTCACCTTGATCGACAGACCCGGACCCGGCACGAAGGCGCATCCGGACGGCATGCCGGCGGCGATCTGCCGCAGCCGATCGTGCTCTGCCGCGCTTCCGAGCAGCACGACGCGGGCCCCATAACGACCGGCCAGGCGACGTCCGAGATCGGCGAAGCGCTCAGGGTGCCAGGCGCGCGGCTCCTTCGACGCTCCGGGATGCAGCGCCAGGAGCGGCGAGTGTCCGGTCAGGCGGGCGTCGGCAAGGAGCGTTCTTGCCTGCCGCCGGTCATCCTCCCGAAGGTGAAAGGACGGAAAGGGATCGTCGATCCGGCACCCGAGAGCCCGGGCGATTCCGAGGAACGCCTCGACGTGATGCGTGTCTTCCCGGGGAGGGTCGAGTGCGTGGGTCAAGAGGAGGGAGCGGCGATCGGTGGCGTAACCGACGCGGTAGCGGACCGCCGCCAGGAAGGCCAGCGCCGCGGCCTCGAAGGCCTTCTGGAACAGCACCGCCAGGTCGAACCGCTCGCGCCGCAATGCTGCGGCCAGCCGCAGTCGCCCGCCGAGGCCTCGGTGCGCCCCGGCACTGTCGTACTCGATCAGGTCATCGTAGAAGGGATCGCCTGTTAGTGTCTCAAGGACCCAGCTCTTGGCGACGATGGCGATGCGCGCACCGCGGAAGTGCGCGCGCAGGGCGCGAACGGCGGGCGAGATCATCACCACGTCGCCGATCCAGTTGTTGGCGCGGATCAGAACACGACGGATAGAACCGGGATCGATCGGTGTCACCGCCCGGCCTCCGCGGAGCGCGGAAAGAGCGCGGAGCGCAGGAGCCGGGGAGCGGCGGCCCCGGGCGTGGACCGCCCCATGATCCGCCGCGCCGCCTCGAGCGCCTGTTCCGGCGTGATGTCGGAGGTGGAGCGCCCGGCACGCAGGACGATATGGGCGCCCCCCAGCGGAGCGTTGAGAGCCGGGTCGGTGGGGCCGAAGAGGGCGAGCACCGGGCATCCAACACTCCAGGCCAGATGCATCGGTCCGGTATCGGCGCCAATGAATAGCGCGGACCGCCTCAGGACGGCCGCCAGGAGACGGAGGGACGTGGGCGGCGCGACCACGGCGTGACCGCCTGACCCGGCGACGACCGCTCGAGCCAGCGCCTCTTCGCCGGGACCCCAGGCGACCAGGGGCACGACGCCAAAAGATGGCGCCATGAGGGCGGCGAGCCGGGAGAAGTGCTCGGCCGGCCAGCGCTTGCCCCGCTGTCGGCGGCTCGTGCCGGGCGACAGGATGACGACGGGCGATCCTCCTGGGTTGAGACCGCGCAGCATCTCCTCGGCAACCCGCCCTTCCTCCGGGCGTTCCGGCAGGATCACCTCAATCGTGTCGCCCCGGGCGCCGACCGCCTCGGCGAGGAGGAGGTTGCGCTCGACGCGATTCAAGCGACGACCCCGCGGACGCACCCAATCATTGGTCAATGCGAAACTGAGCTCCCGGCTGTGACCCGGCGCGAATCCGACACGACGGGGCGCCGCCGAGAGCAGCGCCAGAAGGCCGCTCTTGAAGCTCCCCTGAAAGTCCAGGACCACGCTGAAGCTCCTCCGGCGCAGGTCGCGCGCGAATGCGGCGATGAGCCCGGCCAGGAGGCGCGGTCGGGTCGCGGCATCGCGAAGCTCACGGCGCGGGAACTGAAGGACCTCGTCGATCTCCGGGTGGCCGCACAGGAGATCGTGGGATAGATCCTCGACCAGCCAGGTGACATGCACTGTCGGATATGTCGAGCGGATCAGGTGCAGGGCGGGAAGCGTCCGCAGGACGTCGCCCACGGCACCGAGGCGGATGAGGAGCACGCGATCGTGATCCTGCAGGCGGCGCGGACGGTCGTCCATGAACCCTCGAATCTTACACCGCGGAGGCCTGGGTCTCCGAGGTTTGACAAGTTTTTCGCGTGGGTGCTATAAGTCGCGGCGGTGAGCGGGAGAGTCATGGTCCTCGATCCGCGCCTTCTCGAGATTCTCGCATGTCCGCTGTGCAAGACCGAGGTCACTCTGACCCCGGACGGCACCGGTTTGGTCTGCCGGTCCTGCCGCAGGCGCTACCCGATCGTCGATGATATCCCGATCATGCTCGTGGAAGAGGCGACCGTCCTGCCCGAGGATCGTCCCTGAGCCGGGCCAGGAGCCAGGAGCCGCACCTCGACCGAGCCCGCACCGCCGACCTGGCAGCCCGATTTCCCGGCGTCTCCCTCCTGGTGGTCGGCGACCTGATGATCGATCAGTACCTGTGGGGTGGGGTGTCGCGCATTTCTCCCGAAGCGCCGGTGCCGGTCGTCAGGCTGGAGCGCGAGAGTTTTCGGCTCGGCGGCGCAGGCAACGTTGTCAACAACCTGGTGTCCCTCGGCGCGCGGGCCATTCCCGCGGGCGTGCGCGGCGACGATCGTCAGGGCGAGCTCCTCGAGACCTTCTGCCGCGACGCGGGCATTCCGACGGAGGCCCTGGTCCTGGCCCCCGGCCGGCCCACCACGGTCAAGACACGGGTGATCGCGCACAACCAGCAGGTGGTGCGGGTCGACCGAGAGGTGGACGGACCTCTCGAGGCGGGAGTCGCCGGTCGCCTCGCAGAGAGGGCCCTGTCGAGCCTGGAGCGCGTTCAAGGGCTGGTGGTTTCCGATTATGACAAGGGCGGGGTTTCGGCGGACCTCCTGGCGACGCTCCTGCCGGATGCGGCCCGGCGACGCCTGCCCATCGTGGTGGATCCGAAGGTCCGCCTCTTCCGGCATTACCGTCCGGCGACCGTCGTGACACCCAATTCACGGGAGGCCATGGAGGCGACCGGCATGTCGGCGCGCACCGACGAGGAGTTCGAGACGGTTGGCCGCAGGCTCCTGGAAATTCTGGACGGCCCCTGCGTCCTGATCACACGCGGGGAGCGGGGCATGCTGCTTCTGAAAAGGGGCGGTCCTTCGCTCGCGATCCCCGCGACGGCACGTGAGGTGTTCGATGTGACGGGAGCGGGGGACACGGTGGCGGCGACGCTTGCCCTGGCCCTGGGAGCCGGCGCGGACATGGAGGAGGCGGCTCTGCTCGCAAACCGCGCCGCCGGAGTGGTGGTCGGCAAGGTAGGCACCGCCACGCTGACGGTGCAGGAGCTGCTGGACGCCATCGGTCAGTGACGTCCCCGGGCTCAGGTCGCGGACGAAAGACGGACGACGATTCCGAGCGTCAGAAGGGCCCAGAGGAGCCGGCAGATCTCGAAATCCTTCAGCGTCGAACCGCGGCACAGATCACGCAAAGTGGTAGGCCGCTCGCAATGCGACAGGAGCGTCCACTCCTCCAGCGAGAGGGTGAGGTCGCGGCTCATGTCCTCGAGACCCGGTGCCGTCTGGTAACGCATCTCCAGGTCGCCGACCGCCTCCCAGATTCTCTCCCAACTTTCGATCCTCCGGATCCCTTCGAGGATGGTGTTCCCCGCGCTCAGCTTCAGCGTGATGACTTCGTCGGTGGGCAGATCGCCGGGGCGGTAGCGATACCGCCCGCGCGTCCACAGAAACAGGCTGCAGACGATGTTCCGGACTTGGCAGCGCACCCCCTCCACGAGGTCATGCGCCTCGATCAGCTCCATCTCCACGAGGACCGTGCCGAGCCGCTTGCCCTCTTCCGCGGCGCGCTCGAGGGCGCCCATGAGTCCTTCCAGGCTCACGAGCCCGGCCTTGAAGAAGATCTGCCCGACGCGATCGTCGCGATCGTTGGAGGTGGCAAACACCGGCCGTCCCGACTGGATGTAGATCGACTTCTCGATCGTGTCCCCGGTCAGGGTCAGCACGCCGGTCTCTTTCCTGCGCAGGACGGAATACACCAGACCCGGAAACGTCGTGGTGGAGAGAATTCCTTCGCGCGGCTGGCTGTCCTTCGGCATCTCTCTCGATCGACCCCCGGTACAGTAGGGACAGGATCGCCATTTGTCAATGAGACGATGACTGTCTTCGCAAGCGAAATAAATTCGACTATCCCTCGTCCCTGGAGTAAGATAGGGGTCGCTGCAAACGCTCAGCAGGCCGATTACAAATGTTTCTTGACGAATCTTTTGCATGACGGCACACTTGCACTAGTCGGCGCTTCCCCGTACCTTCACAGGCCTCACGAAGCGTCGATGCAGTAGTGAGCGGCAGGCTGGACGTCAGGTCCGCGACCACAGGGCACCGGTGCCAGGGGAACGGCAAGATGGAACAGGAGCTGCGGGGAAGTACCCGGCTGGGCAATTACCTCCGCAGGCTCAGAATCGGATACGGTCTCTCGTTGCGCAGGGTCGAGGACAAGGCCAAGACCGGCGGCGGCGAGATCGACAATTCCCAGTTGTCCCGTTATGAGCGCGGCAAGTGTTACCCGTCCTTCGACAAGCTGTGCCTCCTGGCCAACATTTTCAACGTCCCCATCCAGAACTTCTCGGACGTGCTCGATCTCGAGAGGGTCGATCCGTTCGAGCCGGCCCCGTCGGCCGCCTACGAAGACCTGAAGGCGGAGGCCAACCGGGAGTGGGACCAGGGAAACTACGCACGGGCCTACGCCATCTACGAAACGGCCCTGGCGCGCCTCGAGGACGGCGTCGAGGGACAGGTGGACGCGGAGATCCTGGCCAGGGCGCGCTTCAACCTGGCCCGCACGCTCCTGCGCATGGGGAAGATCAGCCTCGCGGAGACCGAGCTGCGGCTGATTCTGCGGCGCCACAAGGACATCTCGCCGACGACCGAGGGCGCCGTCCTGGGGTGCCTGGCCGACGCCCACGAAGACAAGGGCGACCGGTACCTGGCGCTCCTCGAGTCGGAAAAGGCCCTCGCCATCGCCCGTCGATCTGTCAACGTCGAATATGAAGGCTACGCCCTGCATCGCATCGGACGACTGCACTTCCTCGATGCCAATTACGACATGGCCCTCGAGAGCTTCCGCGAAGCGCGTGTACTTCTGGAGGGGAAGGCCGGCCGCTACGATCTGACGCTCCTCCGGATCAACATCGGCTTCTGCCAGGCCATGCTGGGCCGCCTGGACCGGGGCATCCGCGAGCTGAAGGAAGCGCTCCAGGTCGCTGGCAAGGAAGGCTTCCGCCGGTGCTCAACGTACGCGCTCCTGTACCTCGGGCAGGTCCACATGCTCAAAGAAGAGCACGTCCGGGCGCGCGATTACTTTGAGGAAGCGGAGCTTCTGGCGCACGGCGGCGAAGAGAGATTCGTCGACATCCTGTTCCAGACGGCCTACCACCTCTGGGAAATGGCCCGGATGTCCAGGAACCAGGTGCAGGAGAAAGTGTACTTTGGCCGCTTGAAGTTCCTGCGCTCCCAGCTCGACCGTCAGTTCCAGGAGGTCGAGAAGTTCGACCAGTACATCGAACAAGGAAAGGGTCGGTGATCCCGTGAACAGGCTGCGCGGCACTCGGTCCTGGGCAACGGTCGCGGCGCTTCTGCTCTTCCCCTCCATGGTGCTGGCCGAGGTCAGCGTGCAGGTCGACAGCCTCGGCAACTACAAGCGCTTTGTGTACCTGACGGTCGGCAAGGGACGCACTGCCGTTGTCTGGCGCCAGATGCGGGCGCGCCTGCCACAGAACCTGGTGTTGAATCCCCTCGGGGACAACCTCGGCGACCGGCCGCCCGTCATCCAGGTCTCCCCGGTGACCGGCTATCCCTGGGTCGTGTGGCCTAAGAATTTCGGCAACATCAAGCTGCTCGTTTCAGCGACCTGGGAAGGTACGGGCAAGAAATGGACCGAGCCGTCCCTGATAGCACCGGGCGCCCCGCTGGTCTACGATGACCTGGATCCTTCCCTTGCGATCGACGGGTCCGGCACGCTCTACCTCGTCTGGTCGCGGGCGGAACAGACGGCGAAGGTGTACTTCAGCACGATGATCCAGGGTCGATGGACTCCGGCGCTGCTGATCAGTGAGGCGACCGTCGACGGTCGAGCGCCTTCGATTGTGCTGAGCGGCAAGACGGCGATCATCAGCTACCAGACGCCGGCCGGCCCCGTGACGAGGAATTACCAGGCCGCGTCCCTGGTGCAGAGCGCTGCCAGCCTGATGGACAACCCGATCCCTCCGCTCTTCGGTCCCCCTCCGGGTGGAGACAATCCCTCAGGTGGCGGCGGCGGCGGCGGAGGCCACGCGGGGATTTACAGGGAGTAGGAACCGACCTCGACGACTAAAAAACCCGGCTGCAAGGCCGGGTTTTTTGTGCCCGCAGATGGACCCCGCGCCTAGCTAGGAGGCACCCTCCGTCCCGGCCGGCCCGCCGGCCGATCCTTCGTTGCGGGCCAGGCGCAGGCGCAGCGCGTCCGCCTCTTCCTCGAGACGCCGCAATTGCCTCCGAAGCTGGCGGTTCGTGATCCGGATCTTGATCCCGTCGATCACGCCGATGGTGCATGCGAAGGCGACGCCGAAGATCGCGGCCGTCGCCATCACCGCGCCCATCGGCACCGGGCCGACACGCCAGACGAAGAGGTTGACGGTCACGTCGGAGCTGTTGTAAACGCCCACGACGAACAGAACGATGAAGAAGAAGAAGACGACGAGGTAGACCAGGATGTTCACCGATGAGCCTCCGCCGCGCGCGCGGCCCGGCCGCGGCGCCCCCCGGACCACGCCGGATCGAACCACGCGAGCACTTCCCTCCACCTGCCCTGGGCCTTGAGGATCTCGTCGATGACCTCGCGCACGGCGCCACGACCCCCCGCCGCGCGCGTCACGAACAGGGCCCGCCGCAGCACCTCGGGACGCGCGTCCGCCACGGCCACCGGCATGCCGACCCGGCCCAGGACCGGCAGGTCAGTGAGGTCGTCACCGATGTAGCAGACCTGCGCGTCGGTCAGCTTCTGGCGGCGCAGGATCCGCTCGTAGGCCGTGAGCTTGTCCCTGACCCGCAGATGGACCTCGTGCATGCCGAGCTCCTCGGCCCGCCGGGAGACGGCGGCGCTGCTGCGGCCCGAAATGACGCCGGTGCGCAGTCCGATCCTGCGGGCGATTGAAAGTCCGACGCCGTCCCGGGCGTCGTAGGTCTTCGCTTCCGCGGATCCCTCGATGAACGAGATGCCGCCGTCAGTCAGAACACCGTCCACATCCATCAGGATCAGGGCGATCGGGCGCGCGCGCGGAACGAGCGGCCGTCGGCACCTCATGGAGTCCCCCCTCCGGTCCCGGGGCACGACATCCTAGAACAGCTGCGTCCGCCACAGGTCGTGGATGTGCAGGACGCCCTCGACGCGATTCTGCGCGTCGACGACGACCAATGAGGTGATCTTCCGCGCCTCAAGGATATTGAGCGCAGCCACCGCGAGCTCCTGCCGTCCGATGGTGACCGGGTTCTGCGACATTACGCCGTCCACGGTCATCGTCAGGAGATTTTCCCCGCGCCCGAGACGCCGGCGCAGGTCGCCGTCGGTGACGACCCCCGCCAGTGTCCCGTCCTCGCGCACGACACAGGTCATCCCGAGCTTCCTGTCACTCATGGTCTTGATGGCGTCGCGCATCGATGTGCCGATCGGGACAAGGGGCGCGTCGCTTCCGGCGTGCATGACGTGCGCGACCGTGACCACCTTCCTGCCGATGTGGCCCCCGGGGTGGAAGCGGGCGAAGTCGTCCGGCGTGAGGCCGCGCCTCTCGAGAAGCGCCATCGCCAGGGCGTCTCCCATCGCGAGCGCGGCCGTCGTGCTTGCTGTGGGCACCAGGCCCAGGGGCGACGCCTCCTGTTCGATCCGCACGTCCAGGACGATGCGCGAATGGCGTGACAGGGTCGAGCCGGGGCTGCCGGTCATCGCGATCAGCGCGACATCGAGCCGCCTGATGAGCTCGAGAAGCCGCAGGATCTCCTCCGTCTCACCGCTTTGCGAAATGGCCAGGACGACGTCGCCGGGGACGACCATGCCGATATCCCCGTGCACCGCTTCCGCCGGGTGCATGAACAGGGACGGTGTCCCGGTGCTGCTGAAGGTGGCGGCGATCTTGGCGCCGATGAGACCCGACTTGCCCATCCCGGTCACGACGACCCGCCCCTTGCACGCGTACAGGGCGTCGATCGCCCGGTCGAACGCGTCGCCCAGGCGGGGCACCAGGTCCAGGATGGCGCGCGCCTCCAGCTCGAGGACCTTGCGGGCAATCGTCCGGGGCATCAGCCGTTCCTGACGATGACGTCGATGGCGGCGACCTGTCGCAGAAGCCGGTCGAGCGCGTCCAGAGGCAGGGAGTTCGGCCCGTCGCTCTTCGCCGCCTTCGGATCGTCGTGTACCTCGCAGAACAGCGCGTCGATCCCGACCGCGGAGGCCGCACGGGCGAGAACCGGAATGAACTCCGCGTCGCCCCCGCTCCTGTCTCCGAGCCCACCGGGGTGCTGCACGGAGTGGGTCGCATCCATGATCACCGGGTATCCGAAGCCGCGCATCACCGCGAGCGATCGAAAGTCCACCACGAGATTCTGGTAGCCGAAGGTTGTGCCGCGCTCGGTGACCATGACCTTTTCGTTTCCCGCCGAACGCACCTTGTCGATGGCATGGCGCATCTCCCAGGGCGACAGGAACTGTCCTTTCTTGATGTTGACCGGCTGTCCGGTGCGGCCGGCGGCCACGAGCAGGTCGGTCTGCCGGCAGAGGAACGCAGGGATCTGAATCACATCCAGGACGCCGGCGGCCTCCTCCGCCTGGCCGGGCTCGTGGATGTCCGCGAGCACAGGGACACCCACCTCCGACTTGACCGCCTTCAGGATCCGCAGCCCCTCCCTGAGACCGGGACCGCGGAACGACTCCATCGAGCTGCGGTTGGCCTTGTCGAATGAGGACTTGAAGACATAAGGAATGCCGCGCTCCCGGGCGATCTTCGAAAGCGCGCGCGCCATGCGCAGGGCGTGCGTCTCGCTTTCGATCACGCACGGGCCGGCGATGAGCGCCAGGGGCGCACCGTCGCCGATCGCGAGCTCGGGGCTGATCTCCACTCGCCGGGTCCGCCCGGCGCCCGGGTCAGCGCTGGGTCTGCCGGAATTGTTTGCAGGCACCGACGAAGCTCCTGAACAGGGGGTGGGGGAGCATCGGCTTCGACTTGAACTCGGGATGGAACTGGCAGGACAGGAAATACGGATGATCCGGGATCTCCATGATCTCCACGAACCGGCGGTCGGGCGTTTCGCCGCTGACCCGCAGCCCTTTCTTCACCATGGCGTCGAGATACTCCCGGTTCACCTCGTAGCGGTGACGGTGACGCTCGCTGATCTCCGACTTGCCGTAGGCGTTCTGGGCCTTCGAGCCCGGCTGCAGGACGCAGGGCCACTTGCCGAGGCGCATGTTGCCACCCATGCGCTCCACCCCCTCGAGCTCGCGCAACTTGTAGATCACCGGGTGCGGCGTTCCCGGGTTGAACTCGGCTGAATCGGCGTCCTTCAGGCCGCAGACGTTGCGGGCGAATTCGATCACGGCGCATTGCAGCCCCAGGCAGATGCCGAAGAAGGGGATCTTGCGCTCGCGCGCGTGCCTGATCGCCTCGAGCATCCCGGCCACGCCTCGGATCCCGAATCCGCCGGGCACCAGGATCCCGTGGCACGGGGCGATCGCCTCCCCCAACTGACCATCGCTGAGATTGTCGGCCTCGATCCAGCGCAACTTGACCCGCACGTCGATGGCGATGCCTCCGTGGCACAAAGCCTCGTTCAGGCTCTTGTAGGAGTCCTCGTAGGTGACGTACTTCCCGACGATCCCGATCGCCACGTCCCCGGCCGCGGGGGTCTTGATCTTTTCGACCATGCGCACCCAGTCGTCCATGTTCTTGTCGCGGTACGGCAGGTCGAGGAGCTTGAGCAGGATGGCGTCCAGACCCTCCCGCGCGAGGACCAGAGGGACCTCGTAGATCGTCTCCACGTCCTTGGCGGTGATGACCGCGTCCTCGGGCACGTTGCAGAAGAGGGCGATCTTCTTCTTGATCTCCTTCGGAATAAACCGGTCGGTCCGGCACATGAGCACATCGGGCTGGATGCCGATCGCCCGAAGGTCGCGCACCGAGTGCTGCGTCGGCTTCGTCTTCAGCTCCCCGGACGCCCCGATGTAGGGCACCAGCGTGAGGTGGACGAAGACGGCGTCGATGCGGCCGACCTCCAGTCGGAACTGGCGGATGGCCTCCAGGAACGGCAGCGATTCGATGTCGCCGACCGTCCCCCCGATCTCCACGATCTGGATATCCGCGCCCTTCGAGATCTTGCGGATGCTTTGCTTGATCTCGTCCGTCACGTGCGGAATGACCTGCACGGTGCCGCCCAGGTAGTCGCCGCGCCGCTCCTTGGCGATCACCTGCTCGTAAATCCTGCCGCTCGTGAAGTTGTGGTCGCGCGTGCTCACGGAGGAAGTGAATCGCTCGTAGTGCCCCAGGTCGAGGTCGGTCTCCACGCCGTCCTCGGTCACGTACACCTCGCCGTGCTGGAAGGGGCTCATGGTGCCGGGATCGACGTTGAGGTAAGGATCGAGCTTCTGCAGCGTCACGCTGAAGCCGCGGGCCTCCATGAGGCGGCCGATCGAGGCGGCCGCCAGACCCTTCCCCAGCGAGGACACCACACCGCCTGTGATGAAAATGTACTTGGTCGGCACGTTCAGCACCTCATGAGGACGTCCGAAGCGCCTGCTCCACCGCGCGGACGTCGTCGGGGGTGTCGACCCCGTGATAGCGTCCGCGCGCCCTCAGGACCTTGATCGTGCGGCCCCGCTCGAGCGTGCGGAGCTGCTCCAGCCCTTCGAGCTCTTCCAAAACGCCGGGACTCCAGGAGGCGAACTCGAGCAGGAACCCGCGCCGGTACGCGTACAGGCCGACGTGCCGCAGCCACGGGCGCGATCGCTCCGCGACCGCGGCGTCGGGCAGATCCGCGACGTCCGCCGGCGCCCGACCCGCCCGTCCCTCCCGGGCCAGGACGTACGGAATCGGGCTCCGCGAGAAATACAGCGCTCTCCCGGAGGCGTCGCAGACGACCTTGACGACGTTTGAATCGCGCGCCTCCTCCGCGTCGAGAAGCGGGTCCGCGAGCGTCGCCATGTCCGACGACGGATCCGAGTCGAGGCACTCGACCAGCCCGTCGATGTCCCGTGGATCAAGGAGCGGTTCGTCGCCCTGTATGTTGACGAACACGTCCGCGGAGAGAGAGCGCGCCACTTCCGCCAGGCGGTCCGTGCCCGAGGCGTGCGTCGGAGACGTCATCGCGACCTCGCCGCCGAACGCGCGCACCGCGGAGGCGATGCGCTCGTCGTCCGTCGCCACCAGGAGCCGCGCGATCCGACCCGCGGAGCGCGCGCGCTCGAACACGCGCTCGACGAGGGTCCGGCCGTCGATGAGTGCGAGGGGTTTTCCGGGAAACCGGGACGACTGGTAGCGGGCCGGGATGACACCGACAGCGTGCATGGCTGCCTGGGGCGTCGGTTGCCGCATCGAAGAATGTTAGCGCACGCCGCTCGGGCAAGTCAAAGGAATTTCCCGGCGCGCGCAGGCGTGCCGCGCGGGCGGAACGGCGCGCGGGCGCGCGAAATCTCTGGACAGCGCGACGCGCGATGCTAATATTATGCGACGCGCGGTTGATCGCCGCGACGTGCTTCGCGGGCCACGGCTCACTCGCCGGCAGGAGGGCCTCGAATGGCAGGAGAGGTCGAGAAAAACCTGGAAGCAGCGGGATACCGGCTCCCGGAGGTCGGAAAGCCTCTCGGGACGTACGTTCAGAGCGTGAGATGCAGCAACTTCCTCTACATCTCGGGCAAACTGCCCAAGGAGAACGGACGCCTCAAGTACCCCGGGAAGATCGGGCGCGAGGTGACCGTCGAGGAGGGGAAGGACGCGGCTCGCCTCGCCGCCCTCAGCGTTCTCGCGACCGCCAAGCAGGCCGTCGAGGATCTGGATCGGGTGAAGAGGATCGTCGAGGTCACCGGTTACGTCGCCGTGGCGCCGGGTTTCCTGGACGCGTTCGAGGTGCTCGAGGGCGCCTCCGAAGTCTTCGTGAAGGTGTACGGCGAGCGCGGCAGGCACGCGCGGCTCGGGGTCGGAGTGGCCGAGCTGCCGTCCAACGCCTGCCTGCAGCTGCAGGCGATTCTTGAAGTCGAGTAGCGCCGCGTGAACCTCCCCTTCAAGCAGCACGTCCTGATCTGCACCGGCCCGCGCTGCGGAGGGGAGCGCCACTCCGAGCGCATCCGCCAGGAGTTCCGCAGGCAGTTCGTCCGCCAGTCGCTGCCGACCTCCGTCAAGGACACGCCGTGCATCTGCTTTGGTCTGTGCAGCTTTGGCCCGAATGTGATCATCTACCCGGATGGCGTCGTGTACAGCGGCGTCAAGCCGCAGGACGTGGCCGAAATCGTGCGCGAACACCTGCTGCGCGGTCGAGTCGTCGAGCGCCTGTTGCTCAGGAAGACCGCGACAGCGCCGGCCGATTCCCCTGACGGTCAGGACCCCGAAGACGGTCCGGTCCCGGACGACACCCGCACCTGAGAATCCCCGGCCTCCCGGGATCGGGACTGCCGCCCGGGGGGGCCCGACGCGACCCTGGCGGGACTATAATCACCGCATGAACGTAACTCGGGGGGAAGACGACAGGCCGGGCCTTCTCGTCGATCGATTCGGCCGGGTCGTGCGCAGTCTGCGTCTCTCCGTGACCGACCGCTGCAACCTGCGCTGCCAGTACTGCATGCCCGAAGGTGAGATCCCCTGGTTTCCGAAGGAACGAATTCTGACTTTTGAGGAGATCGAGCGCGTCGCAAGGCACCTGGCCTTGCTGGGCGTGGCGGAGATCCGGCTCACCGGGGGAGAACCGCTCCTGCGCAGGGACCTTCCGGTCCTGGTGCGGCTGCTGTCGCGCATCGAGGGGATCGAGGATCTGGCGGTGACCACGAACGGCCTGCTGCTCGAGGAAATGGCCGGGCCGCTCCTCAGGGCCGGAGTGCGTCGGTTCAACGTGCACATCGATTCTCTCGATCCGGCCAGCTTCGCCGCCCTCAGCCGGCGGAATGGCCTCCCACGCGTGCTCGCAGGCCTCAGCGAGCTGGAGCGGCTCGGCGCCATCCCCGTCAAGATCAACGTGGTCCTGGTGCGCGGCGTCAACGACGACCAGATAGAGCGCTTCGTCGACCTGGCGTTGCGCCGACCCTACCAGGTCCGCTTCATCGAGCTGATGCCGCTGGGAGGCGGGGAGCCGTTCGAGATGGACAGGCTGGTGCCGGGCCGCGAGGTGAAGCGACGGATCGAGTCGATGAAGCCGCTCCTGCCGATCGGCCGCGACCGGCCCTCGGCCCCGGCCAACGTCTACCGGCTGGCGGACGGTCTCGGCGATATCGGCTTCATCAATCCGGTGACCGAGCCGTTCTGCGGCGACTGCGATCGGATCCGGCTGACCGCCGACGGCAAGATCCGCAACTGCCTGTTCGCGCGCGCCGAGACCGACATCGCCGCCCTGCTGCGCGACGGCAGTCCGGACGAGAGCATCAGCGCCGCGCTGCGGGCCGCCGTCGCCGCCAAGGGTGCGGGAGGGTGCCTGGATCTGCACCAGTTCTACCGCGACCGGCTGCCACGCAAGATGTGGCAGATCGGCGGTTAGGTCTGTAGGGACTTCTCCGGCGGTGTCGAGCCCCTTCGCGCCGCGCCGAAACCGCCCCCACTTTCCGCTGTGCTATGCTTCCACGCTCCGGAGGGAAGGGTGTCGGCGGGGATCGCGATCGGTTTTTTCACCAGCGCCGCGGCGGGGATCCTGGGGGCGCTGCTGCTCGCCCCTTTCCGGGAGCTGGGGCGATTTTTCTTCGTCCTCAACGCCGGGCTGGCCTTCCTCTTGCTGTGTCTGGCGGCGCCTTTCCGGGTGTCCTCGCCGTCCGCCGCTCCCGCCGGCCGAATTCTCGCGGCGGTTGCCATGGCGCTTTTGATCGGCTATGTCTCGGCGCTCCTGCTGCTGCGCCGGGGACGATCCTGGACGGGTCTTCTGGTCCCGGCCGCGGCCGCGGCACTTCTCGCCACGGCAGAGGACGGCTGGGCGGCGGCGGGGGAGCGCGGACCGAAGTGGATGTTCAGCGTCGCGGCCCTGTGCGCCGCGGCTCTGCTCGGGTCGGTCACGGTCGGCATGCTCCTGGGTCACTGGTACCTCGTGAGGACCCGGCTGGACGTGTCCCACCTGGAGACCTTTGCTCGTTTTTTCGCCATCTCCCTCGTCGCCAGGGCCGCGTTCTTCGTGGCCGGCCTCCTCTGGACCGGCGCACGTTCGCCCCTGGGGCTCGGGCTCTTCCTGTCGGAGATCGCGATCGATCGGGGGGTGTTCTTCTGGCAACGCGTGTTCTTCGGGTTCCTGGGCCCCGCGGCGTTCGCTTACATGGTGCACGAGACGGCGCGCATCCGCTCCACCCAGTCGGCGACCGGCATCCTCTATCTCGGGGTGATCTTCGTGGTCTACGGAGAATTCCTGGCCCGTTACCTGGCTCTCGCCGGAGCGGGGCCGATGTGAGCAGCGGGAGGCGCGCCGCAAGGGGGTTGAGCGTGGCGTTCCTTTGCGATCGCTGCGGCCGGGAGGCCGTGCAGGCGCTCGGGTCGGACGCGCGCCCGGCGACCTGTCCGGGATGCGGGCTGAGGTTCGAGGCGCCCGCGGGCGGGGCCCTGCCCGCGTCGCGGCTCCTGTCGCGATGTCTTCGCTGCGGCCTGGATCGGCTCTACGTCCAGAAGGATTTCAACAAGAAGGCCGGGCTGTGGGTGTTCATCGTGGCGGCGCTCCTGAGCGTCCCCACCTGGGGACTGAGCCTCCTGGCGGCGACGATCATCGATCTGATCCTTTATTTCGCGCTGGGAGACGCGACGCTGTGCTACGGCTGCGGTGCTTTGCACCGCGGCTTCCGGAAGAACCCGGACCACGGAGACTTCGACATCCACATCCAGGAGTCGGTGGACCGCCGCGTGCGGACGGCCTGAGAAGACGATGACGCTCACGACGAAGGAGACGCAGGTCGAGGGCGCGGGCCCCGCCGGCGAGGCGGGAGACAGGAGCGACTGGAAGGTCGTCCTGCAGTTCTTCATCGTGCCCCTGGCGCTGGTGGCGGTCCTGGTCACGGTCTTCTTCGGGCTTCAGGTCCTGCGCTCGCGCCATCCTGATCCCCGGACGACGCTCGACGACCTGGAGTCCAAAGGAGGGTTTCTCCTGCCGTGGGTGGGCGACCCGAAGCGCTGGCAGTCGGGCTACGACCTGTCGCTCCTGCTGCGCTCCGGCGACGGGGTGTCGACCGCCGCGATCCTGCCGGAGATGATGCGCGCCTTCCATGACGCCCGCCACCCGGGAGACCCGAAGCTGCGGCGTTACCTGGCGCTGGCGCTCGGGCGCACGGGCGACGCGCGGGCCGGAACCGTTCTCGCGGAGGGGCTCGAAGACGGCGACGGCGAGACGCGGCTCAACTGCGCGTGGGGGTTGATGCAGATCGGCGGCGCGCCGGCCCTTGGCGTGTTGCGGCAGGCGGTCACATCCCACGTCGATGCGGGAGTCCGGAAGATGGCCATCTTCGCCCTCGGACAGCTGGGCGACCGGGAGGGCGCACCCGTCCTGCGCAGAGCGCTCGGTGATCCCGACACGGACGCGCGCTGGAACGCGGCGATCGCCCTGGCGCGGATCGGCGATGCGTCGGGCGAGCCTGTCCTGATCGAGATCCTCGGACGCTTCACGCCGGACGGCGCGCCGACCGGAGCGGCCGCGCAGACCCGGGACGCATCACCCGCGCTCAACGCCGTTCGCGCCCTGGCCCTGCTGCGGGACGAACCAGCGCGAGCCGCTCTCGCGCGCGCGGCGCAATCGGCGGGCAGCGAAGACGTCCGCAGGACCGCGCGCCTGGCCCTCGAGTCGCCGGAGCCTCCGGCCGGCGGGGCGTCTCCTTGACAGGGATGGTCGCACCCCCTAGGATGATGACGGAATGATTCGGTCCGCCTTCCGAAACAGGCCCGCAGGTGGATGCGCCGGGGTCAGGGTGTCCCGATGGACGGTCCTCTCAGATACAGCGACGCGGTCCTGGATCACTACAGGAATCCACGAAATGTCGGCGAGATCCAGGGCTCTGCGGCCGTCGCCCAGGCGGGCGATCCGGCGACCGGCGATGTGCTCAAGATCAGTCTGAGGATTCAGAACGGCGTGGTCGAGGAGGCGCGCTTCAAGGCCTTCGGCTGCACCGCGGCCATCGCGGCGGGCAGCATGGCCACGACGCTTCTCCTGGGGCGCAGCGTCGAGGAGGCCGCGCGCCTCACCAACCTGGACGTTGTGCGTGCCCTGGGCGGCCTTCCGGATTCGAAGATCGAGTGCTCCGTCCTGGCGGAGCAGGCGATCCAGGCGGCGCTGCGGCGCCACCGCGAGACGCTCGAGAAGGAGAGGGACGAGGAGACCGCGCGATGCCGCCCGTCGGCCAGCCCGTAAAGCGTCCCGGCCCGCCGGGGCTCCTTGGGAGGACCTATCTTCCGTCGATCCTGAAGGGGATGTGGATCACCTTGCGGCACATGTTCCGCCCCAAAGTGACGATGCAGTACCCGGAAGAGAGGTGGCAGGTCCCGGAGAACTACCGCGGCCTGCCGGCGCTGGTGCGCGACGACCAGGGCCGGGTCAAATGCGTGGCCTGCTTCCTGTGTGAGTATGTCTGCCCGCCGAAGGCGATCCACATCGAGGCGCAGGAGATCGACACGGGCGTCGAGAAGGGGCCGCGGGTCTTCGACATCAACATGCTGCGCTGCATCATGTGCGGCTACTGCGAGGAGGTCTGCCCGGAGCAGGCGATTTTTCTGACCCCGGAATACACGACGGTCGGTCTCAGCCGCAAGGAGATGATCTACGACAAGGAGAGACTCTTGAAGATGGGCGGGACCCGGACCGATCCGATCAAAAAGTGGTCGCGCCTGACGCGCTCCGGAGCGCAGGCGCCCGGGATGACGGGGGCCGGAAGGGACGCAGCGCGATGACGGAGAATGGATTGACGCAGGCGGAGCGCCCGCAGAGGGAGGAGACACCCGCGCTCGATCAGTGGGTGATGACGACGCGGCTGGCCGACTATGTCGCGTGGGGCCGCAAGAACTCGTTGTGGCCGATGCCGATGGGGCTCGCATGCTGCGCCATCGAACTGATGGCGATGGTGGCGCCGCGCTACGACGTCGCGCGCTTCGGCGCCGAGGCCCTGCGGTTCTCGCCGCGCCAGGCCGACCTGATGATCGTGGCCGGCACCGTCACCAAGAAGATGGCGCCCGCCGTGAAGCGCATCTTCGACCAGATGCCGGAGCCGAAGTGGGTGATCTCGATGGGCGCCTGCGCCTCCTCCGGCGGCATGTTCCGGTCGTACCCGGTCGTGCAGGGCGTGGACGAGATCATCCCGGTGGACGTCTACATCCCCGGCTGCCCGCCGAGGCCCGAGGCGCTGATCGAGGGGATCATGCTGGTCCAGAAGCTGGTGGAAGAGCGGGCGAGGGCCGGTCGTGAGAAGGCTCACGCCGGGCACGAGGTGCCGGCTGTCGCGGGGCGCTGAGCGATGCCCGTCTCGCACCCGAGCGACCGCCTGAAGTCGGAGATCGCCGCCGAGATTGCGACGCGCGGCCCGATTCCGTTCGCGCGCTTCATGGAATTGTGCCTGTATCATCCGACCCTCGGCTATTACACCCGGGGGATTGGCGGAGGGGGAGGCCGCGATTACGTCACGAGCAGCGGCATCCACCGCGCCTTCGGCGCCCTTCTGGCGCGCCAGGTCGAGGAGATGTGGCGCCGCGGCGGACGCCCGGACATCTTCCAGTTCGTCGAGTTCGGGCCGGGCGAGGGACGGTTCGCGGCCGACTTCATGCGGGAGGCGACGAGAAGCCCGGCGTTCGCGGCGGCCCTGCGATACGTTCTGGTCGAGGCGAGCCCGGCGCTGCAAGAGCGCCAGCGTTCGCGGTTGAAGGGGCGCACGTCGATCCCGGTGTCGTGGGCCGACGAGGCGGGGCTCGATGCGCGCGCGCAGTTCACCGGCTGCCTGTTCGCCAACGAGGTCCTGGACGCGTTCCCGGTCCACCGCGTGGTCGGGACCCCCGAGGGGCCGCGCGAGATCCATGTGGCGGTGCGGGATGGTGAGTTCCTGGAGACGCCTCTCCCTCTGTCGGGCCCGGCGCTCGAGCGCTTTCTCGCCGAGTCGGCGATCGCTCTCGAGCCGGGACAGGAAGCGGACATCAACCTGGCTGCGCCCTGCTGGATCGCCTGGACCGTGGGGCTTCTGCAGCGGGGCCATGTGGTGGTCGTCGACTACGGCTATGAGGCGGAAGATCTTTACGTCCCGGAGCGCCGGCGGGGCACCCTTCTGGCGTACCACCTGCACCGTACCCATGAAGATTTCCTCGAGCGCCCCGGGGAGCAGGACCTGACGGCGCACCTCGACTTCACGGCCCTCAGGCGCGCGGCGGAGTCCCGAGGCGCCCGGTGCCTCGGTCTCACCACGCAGGCGCGCTTCCTCCTCGCCCTCGGGGCGCTGGACTTCCTGCCGGATCCATCCGTGGCCGATGGCGAGGGGGCGCGCGAGGGGATCGATCCGGTCGAGGCGATCCGTGACAGGGAGGCGCTCAAGGAGTTGGTTCTTCCCGGCAGGATGGGAGACAGGTTTCGCGTTCTGGTTCTCGGGGTGGGTGACGTTCCCCGGGATCTGGCGGGTCTGTCCCGGCCGTGGGCGCGGGGGGAGGAGACAGCGGCGACGGCGCCGCTGTCGCCGCCGCGTCGTTCCCCGGCAGAAGAGCGGGAGAATTGAGCGTGAGCGCGTCCCCGATCGAACAGTCCAGACTCCTCGAGGCCCTCAAGACGGTGCAGGACCCCGAGCTGCATGTCGACATCGTGTCGCTCGGGATGATCGAGGACCTCAAGGTCGACGCGGACAAAGTCTCGCTCACGGTGAACCTGACGACACCGGGCTGCCCGCTGAAGACGCAGATCGAGAAGGACGTCAAGGACGCTCTGTCGCGCGTTCCCGGGGTCGCCTCGATCAATCTTAAGATGGGAGCGAAGGTTCGCCGCAGCATCGAGACGGAGGGCGATCTCATCCCCGAAGTGGCGAACGTTGTGGCGATTGGCTCCGGAAAGGGAGGCGTCGGCAAGTCGACCGTCAGCGTCAACCTGGCCCTGGCGTTCGCGCGCGCCGGTGCCACCGTCGGCCTGATGGACGCCGACATCTACGGACCGAACGACCCTCAGATGCTCGGGCTCAAGGGGAAACCCGAGATCCAGGACCGCAAGCTGGTGCCGGTTCCGGTGCACGGCATCAAGATGATGTCCATGGCCTTCTTCCTGAAGGACGACGAGCCGGTCGTCTGGCGCGGTCCCATGCTGCACGGAGCCATGAAGCAGTTCCTCGGCGACGTCCTGTGGGGGAAGCTCGATTACCTGTTCATCGACCTGCCCCCGGGGACGGGGGACGTCCAGCTCACCCTGTCGCAGATCATCCCGCTCACCGGTGCCGTCCTGGTCACGACACCGCAGGACGTCGCGCTCCTCGACGTGCGCAAGGCGGCGGCGATGTTCAGGAAGGTGAATGTACCCATCCTCGGCGTCGTCGAGAACATGTCCTTCTTCAACTGCCCGCACTGCGGCGAGCGCGTCGAGATCTTCAGCCACGGTGGGGGCCGTAAGGCGGCCGAGGCGTTCGGTGCGGCCTTTCTCGGCGAGATACCGCTCGACGTGCGCGTGCGGCAGGGAGGGGACGAAGGGCGTCCGGTAGTGGTCTACGACCCGAAGTCGGGTCCCGCCCTGATCTTCAGGGAGATCGCCGACAAGCTCGCCGCCATCATCAGCGTTCAGACCTTCAAGAAGTACGAGCAGGAGATCGTGGCCCGACCATGAAGACGATGAACGATCGCCGTCACCTCTCCCGTGCTTCCAGCCGACCCGCCGGCCGCGCACGGCATCTCGGCCCCTGGTTGGCGCTTCTCGCGGCGCTCGCGCCGATTCTTGTCCTCGCGGCGCCGCCCGCCGCCTCGACTCCGCCGTCCGGGGGGAAAAAGAAAGTCGACGCCTCCTCGTCCGGCTCCGAGGCGGTGGCGCAGGTCAACGGACGCCCGATCCTGAGGCGCGATTTCGACCTGGCCGTTCAGATCCAGTTCCGCGGACGGCGCAACGCGGTGGGGCTGAAAGAGCTGCAGGCGACGCGCGATGCGGTCCTCGAGCGGCTGATCGAGCAGGAGCTTCTCTACCAGAAGGCGTCGAGGAACGTGGTCTCTGTTCCGGACAAGGAGGTGGAGGCCGAGTTCGCGACCCTGAAAAAGGGCTTTCCCTCCCCCCGCGATTTTGCCGAGGCCCTGCGGCAAAGCGGCGTCTCCGAGGCCGAGTTCAAGGAACAGGTCCGCCGAACTCTGGTCGTGACCCGCTTCGTCGAGCGGGAAGTCCTCGGTGACCTCAAGGTCACCGACGAGGACGTGCGCCGCTACTACGACCAGAACCCGGTCGAGATGGACCGCCCGGAGGCCGTGCACCTGGCGCAGATCCTGGTGCGTGTGGCGCCCTCCGCCTCCCAGGAGTCGCGCGCCACCGCCCGCCAGAAGATCGAGGAGATCCTCAAGGAAGTGCGGGCGGGCGGCACCTTCGCCGATCTGGCACGCAGGTACTCCGAGGGTCCGGAGGCCGCCAAGGACGGCGACACGGGCTGGATGGCGCGGGGCAAGGGTCCCCCGGCCCTCGTCCAGGCGGCCTTCGCGCTGCAGCCGGGGCAGACGAGCGACGTGATCGAATCGCGTCTCGGCTTCCACATCCTCAGGGTCCTCGAGATGCGGCCCGCAGGTCCGATCCCGTTCGACGAGGCCAAGGATGCGATCCGGGCAAAGCTCGTCGCCGGCGCGCGGGCCGAGAAGATCCACGCCTACGTCGAGCAGCTCAAGGACAAGGCGCGGGTCGAGCGCAGTTCCAAAGCGACTTCCTGAAACCGACGCCTCTGCCGGCCGACGAGCGGCCGGCCGGGCGTAAACCGGATGATGCAGCTTGCGTCCCTTCTGGGGGCGGTCCTGATCCTGGTGGCGTATGCGGCGCACCAGGCGGGCCGCATCGGTCGCGACTCCCTGCTGTACCACGCGCTCAACGCGCTGGGCGGCTTCGTCCTGTGCGTCGTGGCGGTCGACGCCTCTCAGGCGGGGTTTATCATCCTGGAGGGAGCGTGGACCGTGATCAGCCTCGGCGCGATCGTGCGGACGGCCCGCCGCGGCCCCGCCGGGGCCTGAGGCGCCGCGCCGGGCCGGCCCCGAGGATCCCCGGACGCGTCAGGCGCACGGGATCCAGGGCGCGGCGCGCCGCGCGTCTGTCAAGCAGACGCTCCTCGAGAGCCAGGTCCACGATCGTCTTGCCGGTCTCTAGGGATCTCTTCGCCAGTTCCGCCGCCCGTGCGTAGCCGATCAATGGCGTCAGGGCCGTGGCGAGCGACGGGCTCCTCTCGAAGTAGTGCCGGCAGCGCTCCGCGTCGGCGCGGATCCCTGCGACACACTGGCGCGTGAACATGGTGACCGCCGCCTCCAGGAGGGACATCGCTTCCAGGACGTTGTGCGCCATGACCGGCATCATCACGTTCAGCTCGAGCTGCCCGGCGCCGGACGCCCAGGCGACGGTCTGGTCGCAGCCGACGACCTGGAAGCAGACCATGTTGAGCATCTCGCACATGACCGGGTTGACCTTTCCCGGCATGATCGACGAACCCGGCTGCACCGCCGGCAAGGCGATCTCCGCGAGGCCGGCCGTCGGTCCTGACGCCAGGAGGCGCAGGTCGTTGGCGATCTTTCCGAGGTCGAGCGCCAGGTTGCGCAGCGCCGACGAGAACAAGGCGAAGTCCGCGCTGCTCATCGCGACTTCGACCAGGTCCTCCGCGGGGCGAAGGCGCAGGCCGGTCTCCCGGGACAGCCGGCGCGCCAGAAGCGAGGCGAAGCGCGGGTGGGCGTTCAGCCCCGTCCCCGCGGCCGTGGCCCCCATGTTGAGGCGGTGCAGCGGCGCCGCCGCCTCCTCCACACGAAGCGTCGCGCGCCCCACGATCGAGGCGTAGGCCCCCAGCTCCTGTCCCAGCATGATCGGCACGGCGTCCTGCAGGTGGGTGCGCGCGGTCTTCACGGTACGGCGGAAGCGCCGTGCGAGGAGGCGAAGCGCCGCCTCGCAACCAAGCAGCGAGCGCCTCAGGCCGGGGAGGGCGAGAAGGATGGCGAGGCGCATCGCGGACGGGAAGGTGTCGTTGGTCGACTGCGACATGTTCACGTGGTCGTTCGGGTGGATCACCGAGTAGTCGCCCCGCCGGCCGCCGAGAAGCTCGATGGCGCGGTTGGCGATCACCTCATTCAGGTTCATGTTCTGCGACGTGCCGGCGCCCGCCTGATAGATGTCCACGACGAACTGATCAAGATGACGCCCCGCGAGGATCTCCGAAGCGGCGCGGCGGATCGCGGCGCCGCGCCTGCGATCCAGAAGACCGAGGGACATGTTCACGGTGGCCGCCGCGAGCTTGACGCGGGCGTAGGCGCGGATGAAGAGGGCGGGCAGGTGTCGGCCGCTGATCGGAAAGTTCAGCAACGCCCGCCGCGTCTGGATGCCGTAGTAGGCGCCGGCCGGGACCGGCAGCGAGCCGAGCGTGTCCCGCTCGATGCGCACCCTGGCCCCGCGTCCTTGTCCGCGTTTCATGGATCCTCCGGTGACCGGAAGGAGAGGCATGCTAGCAGAGCCCCCGCTCGGTGGACAATGCCGAAGGGGCGCGCGCGAGCGCTGTGATAGAATCTTCGCCTCACCACAGCATCCGGGACCGGAGCGGAACAGCGCCGGGGCCGGGCGATCGACAGGAGGCACCGCATGGAGACGGACGCGATACCCCAGATCGGCTCGAGGGCCCCCGACTTCACGCTGGTGGGCACCGGGGGCAAGACGGTGGGGCTTCGGGATTTCCTGGGGAAGAAACACCTCGTCCTCTATTTCTACCCCAAGGACGCGACACCGGGCTGCTCGATGGAGGCGTGCGGCTTCCGCGATGCCTACCCGCATTTCGAGGAGCACGGCACGGTCATCCTCGGCGTCAGCCGTGACGGTGTCGATTCCCACGACAAGTTCTCCTCCAGGCACCGGCTGCCTTTTCTCCTCCTGAGCGATCCCGGCGCCGAGGTCTGCAACGCCTACGGTGTTTTCGGCACGAAGAGCTTCCTCGGACGCGAGTTCCTCGGCATCCACCGGACGACCTTCGTGATCGACAGCCGGGGCACCATCCGCGGCGTGTTCCCCAAAGTCAAAGTCCGCGAGCACGCCCAGGAAGTGCTGCGGTTCATCCAGCGCGAGCTCGACTGAAACCGGGTATCACGCCGTGCCGCACGTCGTCCTGGAAGGGCGGATTACGATCGACGACGCGGCGCGGATCTTCGAGCCGTTCGTGACCCGCGAAGGGGAGCTCATCGTGAAGGCCGAGCGCCTCTACCGCGAGGCGGACGGCCGCGCGGCGCTCATCGAGATGGTGGTCGTCGAGGCGGGTCACACGCAGAAATTCTTCATCCAGCTTTCCCCCCGGGACTCCGGATTGACCGTTCGTCTGGAGCCGCTGACCGATCCCGAGAAGACACCCGGGGTCCGCAGAGCCATCGCGCAGGTGGCGCAGAGGCTCCGGACGGCCTCGGGGGCAACGTATGGCAAGACCAACATCCAGGAGTACTTGATCCGCTGAGGGGTTCGGCGATGCCGATCACGGCGCGCTGCGGCCGCGCGGATGAGATTCCGCCCGGCTCCAGCAAGGTGGTGCAGATACGCGAGCACGTCGTCGCGATCTTCAACGTGGACGGCCGGCTGCACGCGATCGACAACACCTGTCCCCACCAGGGAGGGCCCCTGGGGGAGGGTTACCTCGAGGACAACGCGGTCGTGTCCTGCCCGTGGCACGGCTGGACCTTCGATGTGCGCACCGGGCTGTCACCCATCGATCCGGAGATGAAGGTGACGTGCTACCGCGTGCGCGTCGAATCGGGCGACATCATCGTCGAGATCCCTTGACGTCGCCCGCGCGCACCGCACCGGGCTCCGCCGCGTCACCCGGCCGGACGTAGGTGGCGCGATGGATGGAACGGCCCGACTCGATGTATTTCGCCTCGTAGCTGGTTCTCCCTCCCGGGCTCTCGATCGGGAAGAGCGGATCCTCCGCCACGCGCAGGCCGCATGCCACTGGCACCAGCTCGCGGATCTCGTCGAAATACTCAGCCACGTCCGTGGACAGATCGAGATAGCCGCCCGGCACCAGCACGCGCTCGATGTGGGCCACGGTCGCGGGCGTGAGCAGGCGTCGCTTGCGGTGCCTCTTCTTCGGCCACGGGTCGGGGCAGTACACGTGCACGCGGACAACCGAGCGATCCGGCAGGAGGGCGGCGAGGACATGCCGCGCGTCCGCACGGAACAGTCGCACGTTCCTCAGGCCCTGACGCTGGGCGCGCTCCTTCGCCAGACGAAGGTACTTGAGCGACCACTCGATCCCGAGAAAGTTGACCTCCGGGCGTGCCGCGGCCTGCGCCAGGAGAAAGCGCCCCTTGCCGATCCCGATTTCGAGCTCGGCCGATCGTTCGTTCCCGAAGAGAGAACGGAAGTCGAACGGGCCGGCCACCCGGCCGGGGAGGATCTCGAGGGGTGGCGACTCAGATGACGCGGCGATACTCATCGAGGCGGTAGGTCCAGACGCGCTCGCCGCAGTATCGTTTCCCTTCCGGGCAGATCGGGCGCGCCTCCGCCGTCTGCCTGAGACCGCAGGGTGGGAGGAGGAAGCGGCCGATGCGAGGGTTCACCTCCCGGATCTGCCGGGCCTCGTCGACGGACGCCCGCCAGATCTCTTCCTGCGCGTTGTAGCACAGCCGCATGGCGTGCTTGTGGTGCAGGTCGAGCAGGTTCGCCGACTCGGTGAAGCGGATCGCCAGGGCGTTCGGCAGGACGTACGACGCGAACTCATCCGCGACATCCAGGGCGCGCAGGCGGGCGAATCCCTCCCAGCTCGACTCCATGACCTCGCGGAACCGCCGCAGGCAGGCCCCGTCCTCGAGGACCAGGAGGGGCGTCACGTAATCCGGCTCGGACGTCAGATGGGCGTGCAGGATCGGCCGCGACGCCGGGGTCATGCGGTGCCTCTGGTTCTGCGAGTCGGCGGTGTGGCTCATACGCTTGCGGAAGGTGTAATGGCAGTGGACCATGGCGCGCGACAGCTTGCTGAGGGTCGTCAGGTTGAGCGCCTCGCCGAGAGTGCGGTTCCGTCCCGGGTCCAGGACCGTCTCGATCGCCTCGTCGTCCGACAGGCGGTCGCGCGTGAGCCCGAGGACCTCGCGGACGGCCTGCGCCAGGGTCTCCTCATTTTTCGCCGGGTAATCGGCCAGGACCGACACGCGGTCGCCGAGATCGCGATCGAACTCCCGCAGGAACGCCCCGCGGTCGGTGTCGTCCCGCGGGCCGGCGAGGCGCATCGCCCGGTACTCCGGCGTCTCCTCCTCCGGGATCGGGTCCTCGAGGATCCCGGCGTACGCAGGCTCCAGGGCGAGCAGCTCCTCCACCATGCGGCCGACCACGATGCGCTGCTCGAGAGGAGTATCCGGCTCGCGGCAGACCCTGTGATAGCGCAGGAGCGTCAGGCCGCTGATGGTGTGGTACAGGTAGGCGAAGGTGGCGACCGGGAGGACGTAGCGCGCCACCTCCTGCGCCTTTTTCTGCACCTCCTTGTCGTACTTCATCGTGTAGTGCCGCCGCGCCGGGTACCGGGCGTAGTACGCCGAGGAGGCGGGACCGAGGAGCAGCCGGCAGAGATCCTCGTAGCCCTGCTGCTGCCGCGCCACCGTGTCCTCGTAGACCGCCAGGGCCTGCCCGCTAAGCGGCGGCACGGCGTAATTCCCGGGCTTGACGGTGACGTACCTCTGACTGACCTGCTCGGAGTTGTAGAACGGATGGCTGTGGAGGAACGACCAGAGGAACTGCCGGCTGACGTTGCTGAGCGCGAACTGGAAGTGGGCGTGCTGCAGCGTCGTGTGGTGTCCCGCCTGGTACAGGTCGCGTGCCAGGGCGTCGCGCCTTTTCCTGCGCTCCTCGCGCTTTTCGTGCGGCGCTTCCGGGTCGCCGAGAACCTGCTCGTCGCGCACGATGCCGCTGCCGGAGTAGCAGGTACGCGCCGTCGCCACCACGTTGTCGAAGGCGCGCGCAAAGGCGTTGCTGATGCGCACCTCGGGAGGCGGCGACAGGAAGCGGAGGCCGCCGCGCTCGGGGTCACACGACGTCGCGGATCGGGCCAAAGGCAGGGTCACGCGGCGATTATACCGGCGGCCCACCGGAACGATCAACGCGGAGCGACGGGCCGCGCGCCGGCGGCCTCCCGGCCGCACCATGGGCCGATGCTGCCGCCTTTTCCCCGTCCCGATCCCGGCCTTGTGGTTATAATCCCTGCCGTCCTAGGGAAACCCGATTGCAGAGGCAGGCTTGCTCGTCCGGCCCGCGGGCCGGGATCGACGCGCGCCCGGCGCGCGCCGGGAGGTGAAGGTGGCCGACACCCAGGCAGACTTCGATGTCACCGTCATCGGCAGCGGTCCCGGAGGCTACGTCGCCGCCATAAGGGCCGCGCAGCTCGGGCTGAAGACCGCCCTGGTCGAGAAATGGCCCGCCCTGGGGGGCACCTGTCTGCACGTCGGTTGCATCCCGACCAAGTCGCTCCTGTACAGCGCCGAGGTGCTCGAGCTGGCGCGCGACGGGGCGCGCTTCGGGGTGAAGACGGGCGACGTCAAGCTCGACCTCCAGGCGGCGCACAAGCACAAGTCCGACGTGATTCGGCGCCAGGCGAGAGGACTCGAGTACCTCATGAAGAAGAACGGCATCACGGTCCTTCCGGGTCACGGCCGCCTCAAGGGGCCGGGAAAGGTGGAGGTGACCGCCAAGGAGGGCGCGAAGCAGGTGGTCGGGACGAAGAACCTGATCCTGGCCACCGGGTCGGTGCCGAAGATGCTGCCGGGTCTCAAGGCGGACGGGACGCGGGTCATCACCAGCACCGAGGCCTTAACACTCGAGTTCGTTCCGAAGACGTTCCTGATCCTCGGGGCGGGGGCGGTCGGCGTGGAGTTCGCCTCGATCTACCAGCGCTTCGGCAGCGCCGTCACTCTCGTCGAAATGCTGCCGAGGGTCCTCCCGATCGAGGACGAGGACTCCTCGGCCGAGCTCTCGAAGGCGTTTCGCAAGCGCGACATCCAGGTGCGGGTCGGCACCAAGGTCGAAAACGTCAAGGTCCTCGACAAGGGGGTCGAGGTCCAGGTGAGCTCCGAGAAGGGCGGCAAGGAGACCCTCAAGGCCGACGTGGTCCTGGTCGCGGTCGGGCGCAGACCCGTGACCGAGGAGCTGGGGCTCGAGGGGACCCGGGTCGAGCTGGAGCGCGGCTTCGTCAAGGTCGACAGGCAGATGCGCACCGGCGAGTCCGCGGTCTTCGCGATCGGCGACCTTCTCGCGACCCCCGCCCTGGCGCACGTCGCCTCGCACGAGGGGATCGTCGCGGCCGAGACGATTGCCGGGAGGAACCCGCATCCGATCAACTACGACCAGGTGCCCAATTGCACCTACTCCGAGCCGGAGGTGGCCAGCGTCGGGCTCACGGAACAGGCCGCCCGGGCGCGCGGCCACAGGGTGCGCGTCGGAAAGTTTCCGTTCAGCGCCGTCGCCAGGGCCGGTATCCAGGGAACACCGGAGGGATTGGTCAAGCTGGTGGGCGACGAGCGCTACGACGAGCTCCTGGGCATCCACATCGTCGGCCCGAAGGCCACGGAGCTCATCGGTGAAGGTGGACTGGCGCTACGGCTCGAGTCGACGGTCGAGGACCTGTTCCAGGCCATCCACGCCCACCCGACGCTGTCCGAAGCGATCGCGGAGGCGGCGCTCAACCTTCACGCGCGGGGGATCCATCTCTAGCCTGCCCGGGTCGATCGCGCGCAGGCGCCCGGGAGGGGCGATGAGCACCGTGCTCAAGAAGAACAGGAAGCCGCCGGCGGGAAAGGACCGCCGGTCGCCGCCCCCGGAGCCGATCCGCAACCCCGGGTTGTCGCGGACGCAGCTCCTGGAGATCCACCGCCACCTGCGCATGAATCGGATGGTCGAGGACAAGCTGTCGGCGCTCTACCGCCAGGGGAAGATCCACGGCGGTCTGTACAGCAGCCTCGGGCAGGAGGGGATCTCGGTCGGCTCCGCCTATGCCCTGGCGCCCGAAGATCTCCTGGGCCCGATGATCAGGAATATCGGATCGCTCCTGGTCAGGGGCGTCACGCCGCTGACCCTGTTCCTGCAGTTCCTGGCGCGCCGGGACGCGCCGACCGGCGGCAAGGACGGGACGCTCCACTTCGACGACCTGGACAAATCGTTGATCGGGCCGATCAGCGTCCTGGGGACGCTCATCCCGGTGATGACGGGAGCGGCGCTGGCGGCCCGCATGCGCGGCGAAAGCCGGGTGGCCCTGACCTACATCGGGGACGGCGGCACCTCGACGGGCGACTTCCACGAGGGTCTGAACCTGGCGGCGGTCCTGGGCCTGCCGCTCATCCTGGTGGTCGAGAACAACGGCTACGCTTACTCGACCCCGACGAACAGACAGTTCGCGGTCGACAGCCTGGCGGAGCGCGGGCCGGCCTACGGCATCGCGTCGGAGTCGGTGGACGGCACCGATGTCCTGGCGGTCTACGAGGCGACGCGTCGCGCCGCCGACAGGGGACGGCGCGGCGACGGCCCCACTCTCCTGGAGTGCCGCGCCTTCCGCCGCCGCGGCCACGCCGAGCACGACGACATGTGGTACGTGCCGAAGGAGCTGTTGAAAGCGTGGGAGGCACGCGACAGCGCGCATGCTGACCAGGGAGAGAAGGGCAACGGCGCGCGCGGCGGCCGCGAGCCCGGTGGGTCGGCCCGGAGGCGAGGCGGTCCTGGTGCCCGGCGACGCCGATCTCTTGAAGATGCTTCATTTCATGAAGCTGACCCGGGCGCTCGAGTACCGCATCGAGCGCAAGCTTTACCGGCAGGGGAAAATCGTCGGCGGCGTCTATGTCGGGCGGGGACAGGAGGCGATCTCGGTCGGTGCGGCGATGCACATCAGGCGAGGCTCGGGCGAAGAGCACGACGATATCGTGTCGCCTTCCCACCGCGACATGGCGGTGTTCCTGATGCAGGGCGTCCCGCCGGAGAGGATCCTGGCGCAGTACATGGGACGGAAGACCGGCCTGACACGCGGCCGCGACGGAAACATGCACATGGGTGACCTTCGCCACCGCCTGATCGCGTTCGTGTCGCACCTGGGTGACAGCATCCCAGTGGCGGCGGGCTGCGCGCTGACGCTCCGGATGCGCGGCACCGACCAGGTGTCGTTCTGCTTCTTCGGCGAAGGCGCGACGAGCCGTGGCGACTGGCATGAGGGGCTCAACTTTGCGGCGGTGATGAGGTTGCCGGTGGTGTTCATCTGCAACAACAACCAGTACGCCTACTCGACGCACGTCTCCCGCCAGATGCGCGTCGAGCGGGTCTCCGACCGGGCCTCGGGCTACGGCATCCCGGGGGAGACGGCGGACGGCAACGATGTGCTCGCGGTCTACGACGCGGTCGGCCGTGCCGTCGCGCGGGCCCGGCGGGGAGAGGGACCGGCCCTCCTCGAGTTTGTCACCTTCCGGATGACCGGCCACTCGGCGCACGACGACGCCGGCTACGTGCCGAAGACGCTGTTCGAAGAATGGGAGCGCAAGGATCCGATCCGGCTCTTCGAGAGCGAGCTCAAGAGCCGCCGGCTCGTCGATGCCTTAGCGCTCAAGGAGATGGAATCGGGCATCGAGAGCGAGCTGGACGAGGTCGTCGCCTGGGCGGAGCGCCAGCCGTATCCGGAACCCGAGGAGTGCCTCACCGGGGTCTATCACGAGTAGGATCCCCGCCGCGGGCGGGGCGAACAGGGAGATGCGAACGTGGCGTTGACGACCTACGTGGAAGCCATCCGGCAGGGGATCTGGGAGGAGATGGAGCGCGACCAGCGCGTCTTCATCCTGGGCGAGGACGTCGGGGTCTACGGCGGCGCCTTCAAGGTCACGGAAGGAATGCTCGAGCGTTTCGGCGACCTGCGGGTCATCGACACGCCAATCTCCGAATCGGCGATCGTCGGGGCGGCGATCGGCGCGGCGCTTCTGGGTATGCGGCCGATCGCCGAGATGCAGTTCATCGACTTCATCTCCTGCGCCTTCGACCAGATCACCAACTTCGCGGCCAAGAACCGCTACCGCTGGGGCGCCGGCGTTCCGATCGTCATCCGCGGACCAAGCGGCGGCGGCGTGCACGGCGGACCGTACCACTCGCAGAATCCGGAGATGTACTTCGTGCACACGCCGGGGCTCAAGGTGGTGGCCCCGGCGACGGCCTACGACGCCAAGGGGCTCATCAAGGCGGCCATCCGCGACGAGGACCCGGTGATCTACCTGGAGCACAAGTATCTGTACCGCCGGATCAAGGAGGAGCTTCCGAAGGAGGACTACGTCGTGCCGATCGGAACCGCCGCCGTGCGGCGGGAGGGGAGGGATCTGGCGATCCTGACGTACGGGGCCATGCTGTACCACGCGCTGGAGGCGGCCGAGACTCTGGCCCGTGAGGGCGGCATCCAGGCCGAGGTGGTCGATCTGCGATCCCTTTTGCCCCTGGACAAGGACACCATCCTTGGAGCGGCGAAGAAGACGGGCAAGGTCCTGGTCGTGCACGAGGACACGCGGACGGGCGGGATCGCAGGGGAGATCGCCGCGATCATCAATGAGGAGGTGTTCGAGTACCTCGACGGACCGGTCCTGCGGGTGACCGCGCCGGACACGCCGGTGCCGTACAGCCCGCCTCTGGAGGAGTTCTTTTTGCCGAACAAGGAGAAGATTTTGAAGGCCGCGCGACAGCTTGCGGCCTATTGAAGTGTCGTCACCTTTCAGAGCTCGCGGCTGCAGCCGACGCTGGAAATCGCGCGGCTGAGCCGCGGCGGGCGATCCGGTCGACACGGACAAAGGAGCTCACGATGCGGGTTGACGTGATCATGCCTCAGATGGGGGAGAGCATCGCGGAGGGGACCCTCACCCGCTGGCTGAAGAAGCCGGGCGACAAGGTGGCGCGCGACGAGCCGATCTTCGAGATCTCCACCGACAAGGTGGACGCCGAGATCCCGTCGCCTGCCGCGGGAACGCTGGTCGACATCAAGGTGCAGGAGGGGCAGACCGTCCCGATCAACACCGTCGTGGCGCAGATCGAAACGGAGGCTTCCGCCGTCGCGGCCGCCGACAAGACGGCGCCGTCGGCGGCGCCCGAGGCGAAGCCTGCCGCCGCCCCGCCGCCCGCGCCGAAGCCGGCCGCGGTGGCGCCCGGGACGCCCGGCGACGGGAAGGAGCGGGCCCGGCCGGCGCCCGCTTCCCCGGCGACCTACGCGGCTCCGGCCGGCGGGGCGGGCAACGTCCCGAGGGCGGCTTCCCTCATCGGCCAGGGGGCGACCGTCGAGGATCTGCGGCGCGTCCGCTCCTCGCCCGTGGTGCGCAAGATCGCCCAGGAGCACAGCATCGACATCTCGGGTCTCCAGGGGACGGGTGTCAGCGGCCGGGTGACGAAGAGGGACATCCTGGAGGCGATCGAAGGCGGCGGCGCCCGCGCCGCGGCTCCGGCCCCGGGTGGCGCCACAGCACCCGCGGTGCGCGCCGCGACGCCCGCCCCGGTGTTTGCACCGGGCGAGCGGGTCACCGTCGTCCCGATGAGCGCGATGCGCAAGAAGATCGCCGAGCACATGCTCATGAGTCGCCGGACGTCCGCCCACGTCACCACCGTGTTCGAGGTCGACATGGGCCGGGTGATGAAGCTGCGAGCGGAGCACCAGCAGGCGTTCATGGAACGCCACGGCGTGAAGCTGACGCCCACCCCGTTCATGGTGAAGGCCGCGGTCGAGGCGCTGAAGGCGTATCCGGTGGTGAACGCCTCGATCGATGGTGACAACATCGTCTACAAGAAGGACATCAACATCGGCATTGCCGTGGCGCTCGACTGGGGGCTGATTGTGCCGGTCGTCAAGCACGCCGACGACATGAGCCTCTCCGGCATCGCCAAGACCGTGACCGACCTGGCCGAAAGGGCGCGCAGCAAGCGACTGACTCCCAACGAGGTGCAGGACGGCACCTTCACCATCACCAACCCCGGGATCTTCGGGAGTCTCTTCGGCACGCCGATCATCAACCAGCCGCAGGTGGCGATCCTGGGCGTCGGCGCCATCCAGAAGAGGGTTGTCGTGGTGGATGACGCCATCGCCATCCGGCCGATGGTGTTCCTGGACCTGTCGTTCGACCACCGGCTCATCGACGGAGCCGTCGCCGACCAGTTCATGGCGCACCTCAAGGCGACGCTTCAGGAAGGGAAGTTTACCGAGATCGTCTGATGCGGCGCTGCATCCACGCGTTTCTGGGCCGGATGGATTACGCCGGTGCTATGGACCTCCAGGCGACCTGCGCTCGCCGCCTCAAGGAAGGCGGGGAGGAGCGCCTGCTCCTCCTCGAGCATCCACCGGTGATCACGCTCGGCCGGAACGCCAGCCGCGAGGACATCCTGTTCGGCGACGAGGCGCTTCGGGCCAGGGGTGTGTCCATCGCACCGGCCGATCGGGGTGGGCAGGTCACGTACCACGGACCGGGCCAGCTCGTCGGGTACCCGATCCTCAATCTGAGCCCGGACCGGCGCGACGTGGGGCGCTACCTCAGGGATCTCGAGGAGGTCCTGATCCGCACCCTCGCCCGATTCGGCGTCGGCGCCTCGCGCATCGAGGGCCTCACGGGAGTGTGGGCGGGCGATGAGAAGATCGCGAGCATCGGGGTCCACCTGTCGCGCTGGGTCACGACCCACGGCTTCGCCCTCAACGTGAACACCGATCTGGCGCAGTTCTCTCTCATCGTGCCGTGCGGGTTGACCACGCGCCGCATCACGTCCATGGAGCGCGTCCTCGGGCAGAGCGTGCCCCTGCAGGACGTCGCCGCGATCCTGGTGCCCGAGTTCGCCTCCGTGTTCGGCAGGGAGATGGTCCCGGGCACGGGCGAAGGGGCCGCGGCGGAGCGCGGAGCCGGGAAAGATCGACGCGTCCTGCGGGAGGTCTGCTGATGTCCGACTGCGCGGCACCGGTTCCGTCGGGACCGAAGCCTCCCTGGCTGCGCATCCGCCTCGACACCGGGAGCAACTACCGCATGGTGCGGGGCATGATCGAGGGGCTGAAGCTGCACACCGTCTGCCAGGAGGCCCGCTGCCCCAACATCTATGAATGTTGGGGCGACCGCACGGCCACCTTCATGATCCTGGGGGACGTCTGCACCCGCCGCTGCGGGTTCTGCGCGGTCGCGACGGGTCGCCCGCGCGCCGTCGACCCGGAGGAGCCGGAACGACTGGCGGAGGCGATTGAGCACCTCGCGCTCGAGCACGCCGTCATTACCATGGTGGACCGCGACGACCTGCCCGACGGAGGTGCCGCCCATGTGGCGGCGGTGATCCACGCCGCACGCCGGCGGAACCCGTCCTGCGGTGTCGAGATCCTGACCTCCGACTTCCGCGGCGTGCCGCGTCCACTCGACGTGATTCTGCCGGAGGGCCCGGTCACCTTCAGCCACAACGTCGAGACGGTGCCGCGGCTCTACCCGACGGTAAGGCAGGGCTCCACGTTCGGGCGCTCGCTCGGCCTCCTGCGCGACGCCCTCCTCTGGCGACGGTCGGCGCAGCGCCCGCTGGTGAAGACCGGCCTGATGGTCGGCCTCGGAGAGACCCGGGACGAGCTCCTCGAGACCTTTTCGCGACTGGCTGGCGCGGGGGTGGAGATCCTCACGCTCGGGCAGTACCTGCGGCCCTCGCTCGCCCACCTGCCGGTGGCGCGGTACTACCATCCCGACGAGTTCCGGGCCCTCCGGGTGGAGGCGCTCCGCCTCGGCTTCCGGCACGTCGAGGCCGGACCCCTGGTTCGCAGCTCCTATCACGCCAGACGCCATACCGAGTCGGCCGTCTCCTCCGTTCAGGCCGCGGGTCCGGTCCTTGACTCGACGGCCGTCGCCACCTAATATAGGACCGTAGCAGTCGGATTTAGGCTTGAAGACGCGAGGGTCGGCGTGATTCGTCTGTCCAAGAGGACCGACTACGGTTTCCTGGCAATCCAGCTCCTCATGACGGCGCCCAGGGGCGAGTACAGGAGTGCGCGCGAGATCGCGGCGACGTACGACATCCCGCCGGCCCTGATGGCCAAGCTTCTTCAGCGGCTCGCGCGCAAGGGGCTGGTCGCGTCGCACCACGGCATCAAGGGGGGATACCAGATCGTGAGGCCGGCGTCCGAGATCACTCTGTGGGAGATCATCGAAGCCCTGGAGGGCCCGATGACAGCGCCGGACTGCCGGCACGCCTCTCCCGAGGAGTGCCGCGGAGCGGGTTTGTGCGACGGCCGCCGCCCGGTGCGCGCCGTACAGAGGAAGATCGCGGAGCTCCTGGGGCGCACCACGCTCCGGGACCTGGCGCTGTTGCAGGGGACGGGCGAATGACGCGATCACCGGTGTACATGGACAACCACTCGACCACGCGCGTCGACCCCCGCGTCGTCGAGGCGATGCTGCCCTGCTTCGACCGCGAGTATGGGAACGCCGCCTCCCGCACCCATTCCTTCGGCTGGCGCGCCGAGGAGGCGGTGACGAGGGCGCGCGTCCAGATCGCGCGCGTGATCGGTGCCGACCCCAAGGAAATCGTCTTCACCTCCGGCGCCACCGAGTCGAACAACCTGGCAATCTTCGGCGCGTTCGAAGCGCTCCGGGCCAAAGGCGACCACGTCGTGACCGGGGCCACCGAGCACAACGCGGTGCTCGATCCGATCGGGTCGCTGGGCTCGCGGGGCGCGCGCGTGACCGTGCTGCCGGTGGACCGTCAAGGGCGCGTCGATCCCGACGACGTCCGCAAGGCGATCACCGCGCGCACCATCCTGGTCTCGCTGATGTTCGCCAACAACGAGGTCGGGACGATCCACCCCGTGGCGGAGATCGGACGGATCTGCAAGGAGAAGGGCGTCCTGTTCCACAGCGACGCGGCCCAGGCGGTCGGCAAGATCCGGGTGGACGTGCAGGCGGAGGGCATCGATCTCCTGTCGATGTCGGCGCACAAGGTGTACGGGCCGAAGGGGATCGGCGCCCTGTACGTGAGGCGCAAGAGCCCGCGGGTCATCCTCGAGCCGATCCTGCACGGCGGCGGCCACGAGCGCGGTCTGCGCTCCGGCACGCTCAACGTTCCGGGCATCGTCGGTTTCGGAGCGGCTCTCGAGATCGCCGCCGCCTCGATGCCGGAAGAATCGAGGCGGCTTCGGGACCTGCGCGATCGCCTGCACCGCGGCATCCTCGAGCGGGTCGCGGACGTGCGGCTCAACGGCCATCCGACCGAAAGGCTGCCGCACAATCTCAACCTGAGCTTCGCGTACGTCGAGGGAGAGGCGCTGCTCATGGCGCTGGACGATGTCGCGGTCTCGTCGGGGTCGGCCTGCACCTCGGCGCGCAAGGAACCGTCGCACGTCCTGCGCGCCATGGGGCTGAGCGACGACCAGGCGGTCACGTCGATCCGCTTCGGTCTGGGCCGCTTCAACACGCAGGACGAAGTGGACTACGTCGTGGACCGGGTCGACGGCGCGGTGAAGAGGCTGCGCGCGATCTCGCCGCTGTACTCCGTGGCGCGCGACGGTGCCGGAGAATCCACGCGGTGAACGGTTCAAAGGAGGAACGATGATTCACGTCACGGACAAGGCGGCCGGGCAGATCAAGACCATCATGCAGAAGGAGGGACTCCTGGACCACGGCCTCAGGGTCGCGGTCATCGGAGGCGGCTGCTCCGGCATGTCATACAAGCTGGCGTTCGAGAAGGAGCCCGCCGGGGAGGACAAGGTTTACGAGGAGAAGGGCGTCCGCATTTTCGTCGATGGCAAGAGCTACCTGTTCCTCAACGGGATGACGCTCGACTTTTCCGACGGCCTGAACGGCACCGGGTTCAGCTTCCTCAATCCGAACGCGAAATCGACCTGCGGCTGCGGCACCTCGTTCTCGGCGTAGCCGTGGACCGTTCGCGCGCCGGCGTGCGCGAGCGCCGCGACTCCGGACGTCCCGGGACCCCCGCCCGATATTGCGTGCCGCGGATCGCGCGTGTTATCATCCGCGTCAGCTTCACGTAGTTCGCTCTCGATCACCGAACAGCAAGGGCGGAAGATGGCTCACAAGAAGAGTTTTCTTTCGGGCCAGCGGATCTACCCCGATCCGATCCTCGGCGGGGTGACCGTCGATCGCCTGATCGACGAGACGTTCCTGGCGTACAACGGCGGGCGGCTGCAGAAGGCCTGCCGTCTCTTCTGCGAGAAGATGCTGCAGGAGGACGTCACGATCGGGCTGAGCCTCTCGGGCGCCCTGACGCCGGCGGGCGTGGGACGGTCGTGCATCATCCCGCTCATCAAGGCCGGCTTCGTCGACTGGATCGTTTCGACCGGGGCGAACCTCTATCACGACACGCACTACGGACTGGGCATGTCGCTGCACCGCGGTTCCCACGAGGTGGACGACGCGCTCCTGCGCCGCGAGGGCGTCATCCGCATCTACGACATCCTGTTCGACTACAACGTCCTGCTCGACACCGACAACTACCTGCGCGCCGTCATGGCGGAGAAGGCCTTCGACAAGGAGATGGGCACCGCCGAGCTGCACTACCTGCTCGGGAAGTACCTGGCGGCCCGCGAGAAGGAGATGGGTGTCGTGGACACCTGCGTCCTCACGGTGGCGTACCGCGCCGGCGTCCCGTGCTACGTGTCGTCGCCCGGCGACTCCTCGATCGGCATGAACGTCGCCGAGCTGGCCATGCGGGGCGTCGGCCCGCGCATCGACGTGTCGCGGGACGTCAACGAGACCGCCGGCATCGTCTACGCCGCCAAGCAGCGGGAGGGCAAGAGCGGCGTGCTGATGCTGGGCGGCGGCTCCCCCAAGAATTTCGTCCTGCAGACCGAGCCGCAGATCCAGGAAATCCTCGGTCTCGCGGACCGCGGCCACGACTACTACATCCAGGTCACCGACGCCCGGCCGGACACCGGCGGCCTGTCGGGGGCGACCCCCGCGGAGGCGGTCTCCTGGGGGAAGGTCGACCCGGACAAGCTCACCGACACGGTGGTGGTGTACGCCGACAGCACGATCGCCGTTCCGCTCATCGTCGCGTACGCCGTGTCGCGGGTCAAGCCGCGCCGGCTGAAGAGGCTCTACGATCGGCGCGACGACCTGGTGGAAAGGCTCAAGAAGGACTTCCTCGTCGAGCACGAGAGGCGCACCCGCGAGACGGTGAAGGCCCAGCAGGGCGGCTGACCGGTCGCCGCGCTCCCGCGTCGACCACCCCCCTGTTCTAATTTCGAAACCGACCGGGATCGAAGGGAGACAGATCCATCCCGGGATCCTGGTCCGCGAGCAGCCGCGCGACGAGTCGGGCCGTGATCGGCGCGAGCAGGATGCCGTTGCGCAGGTGCCCACAGGCGTGCACGAGACCCGGGGCGGCGCGACCGATGGCGGGGAGGCCGTCGGGAAGGGCGGGCCTCAGACCGGCCCAGGCCGAATGGAACGGCGCC
>QHXX01000079.1 GCA_003223135.1 Acidobacteriota bacterium
CACATTTGCACCTCCGATCCGGCGTGCGCCGGAGACGCGCCCAGCCTGGTCCAGGGGGACTCGATGCTGAGAGCGCGGGCCGGGTCAATCGCAGGCGGCCGCCTGCGACTTCCGGAGGCGACGGCCGCCAAGCCTCGCGGGTCCTCGAGACGGGCCTCGACCAAGGCCACCTCCTCGCGCAGACGTCGAACGGTCACCGAGCCGGCCAGGCGGAGCTAGTCACGCTCCGAGACCGTGTCGGCGACGGACGCAACGGCCGCGGCCTTCACCCACGAGATCTCCCCGTGTCTGTACGCCGCCTCCAATCCGGGGAGGCCGAGCAGCCGGCGGTCGAGGGCGATGAGCTGTCGGGCCCGTCGAATCCCCAGGCCGAGACGCTCCTTGCAGTAGCGTCCGAACGACAGGAACCCGAGGACGCGATGCAGGCCCCGTCGCGAGAACGTGGACAGCAGACGTCCCTGCTCCCAGGCCAGCCCCTGACGCGACGCCACGAGGGAGCGCATCTTCCGGTCGAGCACTCGTGGACTGTCGTCCGGGTCGTCGCGGACAGAATCGGGGAGGACGACGCGCAACCCCGCGGCGTGAGGCGCCCAGCCGCGCGGGCCGGACTCCTCTTCGTAGCCCCGCAAAACCGCCTCGAAGAGGTCGACGCCGTCGTCGTCGGGATCGCAGGACTCGAGACGGCTGCATTCACCGGAGAGGGCCGCGTCCGGTCCGAAAGCCTGCCCTTCTCGAGCGCACGCCCGGGCCAGGATCGATGGGAGGTCGGGCACGCCGGAGAGATAGTCGGCGGCGATGTATTCGGCGCAGCGCCAGACCGGCTCGGGCGCCCCTGCCGATCGGCGGCAGAGCTCGACCGCCCAGCGCCAGCGCTCCCGCAGCGCGGCGGGACACTCGAAGCTTACAACCTGGCCCGGTTCGGCGTCCTCGTCATCGGGGAGGTCGCCGGCCGCTTGTCGCGAGGCGGTGACCGCATCGTCGGCCGAGCCGGCTCCATTCTCCGCGGCCACGGCCGACCGCACCTCCCGTTCGAGCAAGCGCACGTTGAGACGCGCCGCCTTCTCGAGCCACTCGCCCTCCCTCTCCGGAGTCACGACGCGCAGCAACGCGCGCAACTGGCTCGCCGTGATCTGTCCGGATGCAAAGACCTCGGCCGACCGCGGCAATTCCTCCAGCCTCCGATCCATCTTCAGGAGGTCCACCATCCGCCGCACGGAAATGCCGAGCCGCTCGGTGACGTAATCGGACATCCGGGAGAAGCCCAGCTCGAGATGACCCGACGATTTCTCGAAACGTCCGAGCAGCCGCGCCAGCCGAAGCTCGAGGGGGTTGCGCATCGTCACCAGCCGCCGCAGATGTCGGTCGAGGAGGAACGCGGCAAGATCGTCCATGACACGCCGCCGGTCGTTCTCGAGCGGCGTCTCGAGGAGCTCCGCCGGGACGTGCGCCGTCCCCGGCCCGAGTTGGATTCCTTCGAACGAAGCCGGGGGCGCTGCGGGAAGCGGCGCCGCTTCAGGAGGAGCCTGGAGATCGAGTCGCGATGCCGCGCGCACGTGATGACCTCCTCAGCCGAGCAGATCGTCAGGTCAGTCTGTTTGTGAAGCACGAACGGCGGGGGCTTTCAAAAAATTATTCAGAATTCTTCCCATCCGCGCGGAGGAACGCGGTTTCTGGTGAACATCCTGAAGGATTCGGGACGCGGCCCCAGATCGCGACGAACCTTTCATCGGCGCCCCGGTGGGCCCGGGGCTCATGGCGCCGGGTCGAGGAAATCCAGGATGTGCGTGGCGAGCCATTGGTTCCCCTTCTCGCAGAAGTGCTCGTCGTAGGGACACTGCACATCCCGCAGGCGGATCCCCTCCCGGAGAAAGGGCTCTGTGAGGTCCAGATAGCCGTCCAGGAGGCCCTCGCGAACCAGGAGACGGAAATTGTCCACCCGCGGCGACGGCAGTCCGTTGCCCAGGTTCTTCGCCACCGCCCAGTCTGGATAGTGCACCACGTTGAGACGCCCGAGTCCTGGAATCCGGCGGAGACGATCCAAAAGAAAGCGCATCTGGGCGTCGAAGTAGGAGGCGCAGCGCCGGCCGGTTGTCCCCGAGTCGGTATAGGCCAGAGAGAAGTCGTCGCTCCAGAGGATCCCCTGGTCGTGAATCATCCGCTCCGGATCGATGCTCGACGGATCCGGGTCCCGCAAGGCGTGGCGCAGCCGGCCAAGAGCGCGGGCGAGGTAGAGATGATCGTCCAGCCACCGGCGCGGAGTGTCGTGAGGACGAGGAGGCCTTCTCCAAGTCCCGGTGTGCAGGGCGGGGCGGCAGCCCTGATCGAACACGACCATGCCGAAGAAGCCTTCCGGGTCTTCGGGCACGGGGTAACGGTACGGGGCGAACGATGGCTCCCCCTCGCGGCGCAAATAGATCCCCTTGCCGTACTTGCGGCCGGCTTCCCGGAGGACGTTGTTGTCCCACGTGTCGTTCTCCACGTACATGTAAATGATTTCATCCGGGGGAAGGCTGCGGGAAAGCTCCAGCGCCTTGCGCACCGACTGATCCGTCCCGTATCCGCGCACGCCCAGGTTGATGACGTTGACCCGGCGGCCCCGGCTGCGGAGGGCCTGTTCGAGGAGGGCGGGCACGGTTTCGTCGTCGTCGACTTCCAGTGAGGCGGTCGTGCTGTCCCCTAGAAAGAAGATGTTCTGGTAACCAGCCACCCGGGTCCCCCGGGCCGCGTTCATCCGGTTTCCGAAAGCGTCGAAATGGACCTGGCCGTCGAAGGCGCCATTGGTGAAGTGTCCCGAGGCGTTGGGAATGTTGGACCAGCCGAGCGATTCATCGCGTCGCCAGAACAGGTGCTCGGCGGATCGCTCCGCGTCCGCGGGGGGCCTGCCGAGCGCGCGCTCGAGGAATGTCCGAAGAGCGACCTCGCCCAGGATAAGGGTGATGGCCGCGAGCAAGGCGGCGAAGAGCAGAGGAAAGAGGATCGGGTGGCGCTGGCCTGTCATCGCGCCCCCTCCCTCGATTGCGCGGAGCGTGAAGAGTCTGCTATTTTACCGGCCCCTTGAGAAAACTCCTGATCCTTCTGCTCCTGGGCGCATCGTTCCTGCTCGTTGCGGTCCTGGTCGAGCCGGGAGGATCACGCCGGCCCTGGAGCCCCTTCTCCCTGCTTTGCCTCGCTCTTTACCTTGTTTTTGTGGCGGCCCTGGTCGTGTCCATCGCCTGCTATCGCAGGCACACAGCCTGGATCCAGAACGCGTGGCTGGCCGTCCTGACCTCGGCTCTCGGCCTGGTGGCGCTGGACGCCGCGGCGCAACGCTTGAAGGATGTGAACCGCTACGCGCGGACCCAGCCGGATCCCGTCGTTCACCACCGGCTCTGGCCGGAGACGACGACGATTCTGCGAAGCGAGGATTTTCTAGCCACCCTCCACGTGAACCGTTACGGACTGCGCGGGACAGAGCCGGACATCCCGAAGAAGAACGGGACCTGCCGACTCATCATGCTCGGAGACTCGTTCACCATGGGGGAAGGGGTCTCCGACGCGCAGACCTATCCCGCGATGCTTGCGCGATCCCTCGCCACGCGGCTGCCTGTCCGGGTGGACGTCGTCAACGCGGGGGTGGACAGTTACTCTCCCATTCTCTCCTATCTCGACTTGCGGGAGAACCTCCTCCGCCTGGAGCCGGATGCGGTCGTTCTGGGCCTGGACATGAGCGACCTGCTCCAGGAGCAATACTACCGATCCCTGGCCACTTACGGTCCAGGGGGGGAGATCGTCGCGGTCCCGAACCCCCGGCTGCGCGGCCGGATGACCGACTGGATGGACGACTGGATCAAGAGAAACCTCTATTTCCTGCGGTTCGCCTACCTCGAGGGGCGGCGACGGCTCGACTCGGAAGAACAGATGGAGGCGGTCATCCAGCGCCGCAACGGGGATCTCCTGGCCTACACCCTGGTCGGCGATGCGGTGGACCGATCGCGCCAATGGAGGGATCTCTTCGACAGCATCGTCCGGATCCACTTGCTCTGTCAGCGAAAGGGGATCCTGTTCTTCCTGGCGGTCTATCCCTGGGGCCACCAGGTGAGCGAGCACGAATGGATTCCCGGCCGGTCCTACTGGATGCCCCGCGATGCCGTCGCAACGGATCGAGTCTTCGACACCATCCGCCGGGAATGCGTTGACAAGGGCATTTCCCTCATCGATACTGTCCCCGCCTTCCGAAGCTATCGCGGAGACCAGCCTCTCTTCTTTCGGCATGACATGCACTTCACTCCCGAAGGTAACCGGGTCATGAGCGACGCGCTCCTGGATCCGCTCCTCCAGGCCCTTCTCGTCAGCCTGCGCTCCCGGGCCGCGCCGACGCCGGGTTCTTCGTGATGGAGGGAGACGTACAGGCCCCGCCTTCGCCGGCTCCGCAGCCGGTCCCGGGCTGGGAGCTCGTCGCCTGCCTCCTCCTCGGCCTCGTCGTCCTGGCCGGCTCCCAGATCCCGACTTTCTGGGGTTTCCGGGCCCAGAATCGCGGCCTTTATCCCGACCAGGTCTTCAACGGCGCACCGGCCACCTACGCCGATGAGGCGGCCACCTACTGGAGCTGGATGCGCCAGGCACGGGACGGCCGATTCTTCCTGACCGACCTCTACACTCCGGAGGATCACCCGCGGAATTACGTGAATCTTCTCTGGTGGACCCTGGGTTCCGTGTGTCGCCTGACCGGCTGGAGCGTGGTGGCCGTGTACTCCGGAGCCCGGATCCTGCTGGGAGCGCTCCTCATGCTCCTGCTGTTCCGGCTTGCCGGGCGTCTCTTCGCCCGACCCGGCGAGCGGCTGGCCTGCTTCCTGGTTCTTCTCCTTGCCGGCGGCGGGGAAGGATTCTTCCGCCTCCTGGGCCCGCTGCCGGGAGTGCCGAGGCTGGGCAGCCCCGCCTGGTGGATGCCGGAAATCAGCACGTTCTTCAGCCTGATGCTTTTCCCCCACTTTTTGGCCGGATTCCTCTGCATGGTCGCGGGAACCCTCGCCATGATCCGGGCATGGTCGCCGGAGACTCTGCCGGCGACGCGGAGGGCGTGGTCTTCCGTCGGGGCCGGGCTGGCGCTGGTGCTGCTGACTTTCTTTCACCCTTATGACGCGGTCTCTCTCATGGGCGCCCTCTGGACGGCGCCGCTTCTTTTCGGGCTCAGCGATCGGAGATGGCCATTCCCGGAGTGGAAACAATCATCGATCGCCTCGGCGGTCTGGCTCCCCTCGTTCCTTTACAACCTCGCGGTCTTCACCGTCAACCCGGCGATGCGCGCATGGGACGAGCAGAACCTGATGCCCACTCCCATTCCGAAGAAGTTGATCATCTGCCTTGGCGCCGGACTCGTGCTGTCGTTTCTGGCCCTGCTGGCCCCCCGGAAGCTGAGCCGCGCCCATCTGGTGATGGCCGCATGGCTATTGTCCACCCTCGTGATCATCCATCTCCCGCTCCGTTTCCAGCGGCGGATGATGGGGGGCATCCAGTTCCCGCTCGCCGCGTTGGGCGTGGCGGGGGTGGCCTATGTGGCGGTGCCACTCTTGCAGGCCCTGCTCCAATTCGGGGGCCGGCGAGCCGGGATTCCGAACAGGTCGGGGGAAGCTTGCCTGGCCCTGGTCGTCCTGATGAGTCCGGGATGGTGCGCCACGCCCGTCTACCTCCTCCTCGATGAATGGGCGAACATCCGTTCCGGGACATACCCCGCCTGGCTGCGTCGGGAGGAAGTGGCCGCGTTCCGGTTCCTCGAGAAACGCGCGCCGCCCGATTCGCGGATTCTCGCATCCTACGACATGGGAAACTGGGTGCCTCCGTACACCGGTCTCCGCTGCGTCCTCGGCCATTACGCGCTCACCATCGATTCGGACGGGAAGAAGAGGGACATCGAGACGTTCTTTTCGGCGGGGACGGAGCGGGACGGCTGGCGCCGCGAGGCGCTCGGACGGTGGAATGTCGGTTACGTCCTGTTCACCGCGTACGAGCGCGCCCTGGGGGCATTCGACCCGTCGACCCGCCCCTGGCTGGGCGAGGTCTTTGCCGCCGGAGACGATCCGGCCCGGGCGGTGCGCATCTATGGGGTGCGCCGCGAGCCGGTCGCGGCGGATTGAACAACTCCCGGAACTTCACCTCTGCTTCACGGACGCGATCGCTTGACGCGGGCGACGCAGCGCGCGATAGAATCCTCCACCCTTATGGCGAGAATGATGTCCGGCCGACCACTGCTTGTCGCCGCGGTCTGCGGCCTCGCGATCCTGAACCTCGAGGCCCGGGGGGTGCCCGAAGACATCGCGGAGGGGTTGAGGTGGCGCCTGGTCGGTCCGTTGCGCGCGGGCTGGGGCACGGCCGTCGCCGGCCTCGCCAGCCAACCCGACACGTACTACTTCGGCGCCGCCGGCGGAGGCGTATGGAAGACCACCGACGCCGGGCACACCTGGGCGCCGTTGTTTGATCAGGGCCCCGCCTCCATCGGCGCCATCGCGATCGCCGCGTCGGATCCGCGGACCATCTATGTCGGCACGGGGCAGATTTCGACTCGCTACGACATCGCGGCCGGCGAGGGGATGTTTCGCTCGGACGACGGCGGGGTGTCGTGGCATGCGGCCGGGCTCGAGCAGACGCGCCACATCGCCGCGATCCTGATCGATCCCCGCGACGCGCAGACCGTGCTGGTCGCAGCACTCGGTCACGTCTTCGGGCCGCACGCGCAGCGCGGCGTGTTTCGCACCGAGAACGGCGGCAGGAGCTGGGAGCGCACCCTGTTCGTGAGCGAGCGCACGGGCGCCGTCGATCTCGCCGCCGATCCGCAGGATCCCGACCTGGTGTTCGCCGCGGTCTGGCAGGTGCGCTACTGGCCGTGGCTCAGCTATTTCATGCCGACGGTCGGAGCCGAGAGCGGTCTCTACAAGTCAACGGACGGCGGGCGGCACTGGGCGCGCCTCGCGGGTCATGGCTGGCCGGACGGCGAGCTCGGCCGCATCGGGCTTGCCGCCACACACACGGCGAAGGGAGCACGCGTGTACGCCGTCATCGATGCGGAGAAAAACGGCGGCCTGTACCGCTCCGACGACGCCGGGGCGAGCTGGCAGCGGGTCAACGACGGTGAGGAGCTGATCAACGGGTATTTCGCCCGGCTGACCGCGATGCCGGGCGATCCGGACACGGTCTACGCGATGGGCCGCTCCATCAACCGCTGCACCGCCGGGGGGAAGAAGTGCGAGATCGTCAAGGGCTCTCCGGGCGGCGACGACTATCACGATCTGTGGATTAACCCGGCGCATCCCGACCACATGATCACGGGATCCGACCAGGGCACCGTCGTGACCGTGGACGGCGGCGCGCACTGGAGCAGCTGGTACAACCAGCCCACGGGCCAGATGTACCACCTCGCCGCGGACAACCGCTTCCCTTACTGGATCTACGCGGGCCAGCAGGACAGCGGCACCGTGCGCGCCGTCAGCCGCAGCGACTACGGCTCGCTCACCTTCCGCGACTGGTCTCCGGTCGGCGCCGACGAGCGCGATTACGACGTGCCCGATCCCGTCGATCCGAACATCGTGTACGGATCCGGCCTCGGGGGGAGGCTGTCGCGGTGGGATGCGCGCAACGGCGAGGTTCGGAACATCTCGCCGTGGCCGGTGATCGCCTACGGCGTGCGTCCGACCACCGTGAAGTATCACTACACCTGGATCACACCGATCGCGGTGTCGAGCGTGGCCCCGTATCCCTTGTATCAGGGCGCGCAGGTGTTGTTCCGCTCGGAGGATCGCGGCGCGCACTGGAAGACGATCAGTCCCGACCTGTCGGCACGCAGGCCTGACGTGAAGGACTGCGGGGGCGCCCTCGATCCCGCGCGAGCCCGGGACTGCGGCTACGGCGTGATCTTCTGTATCGGGCTCTCGCCGCGTGACAACGATGAGATCTGGGTCGGCACGGACGATGGCCTCGTGCACGTGACCCGCGACGCGGGACGGAGCTGGCGCAACGTCACCCCCGCGGCGGTGCCGGCCTGGGCCAAGATCGCGACCGTCGACCTGGGGCCCGCGCCGGGCTCGGCCTACATTTCGGTCGACAACCATCGCCAGGACGACTTCGCGCCCCGCGCATTCCGCACGCGCGACTATGGCGCGACCTGGACCCCGATCATCGGTGGTCTTCCCGACGGTCACTTCGTGGCGGTCGTGCGTGCCGATCCGGCGCGCGACGGCCTGCTCTACGCCGGCACCGACCGAGGCGTCTTCGTGTCCTTCGACGACGGTGCCCGCTGGCGATCGCTTCGGCGCAATCTGCCGAGCGTCATCGTGACCGACCTGCTGGTGCACGACCGGGATCTCATCGTTTCGACAATGGGCCGCGGGATCTGGGTGCTGGATGATCTGACTCCGCTGCGCCAGGCGGCCGCGATCGAGCCGCAGGCCCGCGCGTTCCTGTTCGCTCCGGCCCCCGCAATACGCGTGCGCGCCAACCAGAACAAGGACACGCCGCTGCCACCGGAAGAGCCGGCCGGAGAGAACCCTCCCGCGGGTGCACTCATCGACTACTGGCTGGCGAAAAGCGCGAAGGGGCCGTTGCAAATCGAAATTCGCGATGAACACGGTGCTACCGTGCGGCGCTTCGCGTCCGGCGAGCCTCCACCCAAGTTGAAGGTGGACCGCTATTTCGCGGCGGAGTGGGCGCGGCCGGCCGAACCGCCGTCGGCGGGCGCCGGCGCGCATCGCTTCGTGTGGGACCTCCGTTATCCCCGGCCGAAGGCGCCGGGCTACGAGTACAGCATCGCCGCCGTGTGGGGTGGAGAGACGTCGCTCTTGCCGCAGGGGCCGTTGGTGTTGCCGGGGCCGTATGACATCGTGCTGCGCGTGGACGGACGCGAGTACCGAGCGCGATTGACGGTGCGGCCCGATCCGCGCCTGACCTTCGATCTCGCGAATGCGGCTGCGGCGCTCGAGCTGATGCGCGCGGCGCAGGGATCTCTGGCCCGCGCCGCAGACGCGAATCTCGAAGTGGACTACCTGAAACAGCGGCTCGACGCGGTCTCGGCCCAGCTAACGGCCCACGCCGACCATGATGCCGCGGCCTCGGCCGTCGCGGCCCTGAGGGATCGGATCTCTCCCTTGACGGAAGGCGAAGGTGACGCGGGTCCGCGGCTGAGCTCGATCACCGATGCGCTTCGTACGCTGCACAATGACCTCGATGGCAGCGACGCCGCACCGACGGAGTCGCAGCGTCAGGCGCTGTCCGCGTGCGACGAGCGGCTCGAGCATGCGCTCGGGTTGTGGCGCGGAGCCAGGGAGTCGGCGCTCGTGGCGCTCAACACCGCGCTGACGGGCGCGGGATTGGCGCCGATCGCCATCCCGCCGGTCGAGCAGATTCACGCGAACGAGGCGAGCCCGGGCAAAGATCTGCCGTGAGCCTGACTGCGGCTTGTCGCGGTCGGAGCTCAGCAGCTCGGGCCCCGCTCGGATGCGTGTAGAGCTTGGTCACGAAGGCGTTCAGGCGCCGGCGGGGGATGGAACGGTTCCACTTGACACACCCGCCCGCGCGCAGTATTTAGAAAGATAATCGTGACGATCCGGCACAAAGGGCTCGCTCGGCTCGGGGCGACCGCGTTGCTGCTGCGGAGCGCTCTCCGACGGCCCCAGCGATCGAATGGCGGCAGCGCTGGGACGAGGCGATGGAACTCGCCCGCAACCAAGGGAAGCCGGTCCTCATGGATTTCTGGGCCACCTGGTGCCAACCCTGCCGGGAAATGGAGGTCCAGCTGTGGTCCAGGACGGACGTCGTGGCGCTGGCGAGCAAGTTCGTCTGTCTGAGGGTCGACGTCGATCGACATCCGGAGATCGCCCAGAGATATCGCGCTGATGCCTTGCCTAGCGTTGTCCTCAGCGATCCTTGGGGCACGGAGATAGCGCGGCGGGAAGGCTTCAGCCGCGCCGATGAGTACCTGGGCATCCTCAGGGCGATGCCCGGTGACTTCTCGGAAATCGGGCCGTGGCAGGCGCGCCTCGCCGCAAATCGCCGGGACCCGCAGGCGCTTCGGGAGATCGGGCTTGCATATCACAGGATGAAGCTCTTTCAAGCGAGCACGGTGTTCCTCGAGAAAGCTCTCGCGAGGAGCGAGGTGCGCTCCCAGCCGGAGGTCCTGGCCGAGGTTCTCACGGTCATCGGGTGGAACAGTCTCAAGATAGGGAACTTCAAATCGGCCAAGAAAACCTTCGAGCGCTGTCTGAAGGATGTTCCGACTCATCGCGCGCTCGACGTGACGGTGTACGGCCTGTTCGCCGCCCATCTCGCGGCCGGCGAGCGGCAGGAGGCCGAGCCATTGCTTCACCGGCTCGAATCCT
>QHXX01000080.1 GCA_003223135.1 Acidobacteriota bacterium
CCGGGGCATCATTCTACCCGGGGATCCCATCCATGGACTGAAGGGTAGAATGCGGTCCGGCGATCGCGGCCCTTGCCGGCGCCGGGACGCACCGGAAGGTTCGCCGCGTCTTCAGCCGATCCGCGCAATATTGAGCGTCATCGTGTATGTGCCGCCCTGCCCGGGGACGGCCTCGACGCTCAACGTGCCCTTCCAGGGCCGGCCGTCGGGGCCGCTGAACCTCCAGTCGCTTTGCCCCGGAGAGGAGGCCGCGGCGGCGCCGTGCGCCACACCGGACCATTTGCCCTCTTTCACGAAGGTCTGGCCGATGTGGTCCAGCAGCTCGGCGGCGCTCAGGTCGCTGGTCCCGTGCACGACGATGTCCCACCTTTCGGTCGTTCCCTCGGTTCTGACGGTTCTCCAATCGCCGATTCCCGCCAGATCGATGTCGGGGATGAGCCGGTCGGCCAGCGCCGCGCGCGCGTAGTGGGAGTCGGGGCGCCAGTCGTACTCCATGCTCAGGGCAACCGCCTGGGCGCGCCCCTTGCCCAGCATCTCGGACAGGACGTGCAGGGCCCCGTCGATCCCCGAGGACAATCCCGCGGTGGTGATGATCCTGCCGTTGTCCACGAATCGCTGGTCGGAGACGACCCTGGTCTTCGGGGCCTCGGTCTTCAGGTCGTCGATCATGCGATAAAACGTCGTCGCCCGGAGGCCGTCCAGGAGACCGGCGCTCGCCAGGATAAAGGCGCCGTTGCAGACCGACATCGTGCGCTCGGCGGTGGCGCTTAGTTCCTTCACCCACTTCAGCGTCGCCGCGCTCTTTCTCGGACCATCGACATTGCCTCCGGGGATCACCAGCACGTCCGGCTTCGGGGCGTCGGAGAAGGTGTGCTCCGGGACGACCTTCATCCCCATCGAGGTCGTCACCGTGGCCTTCGTCTCGGCGACCGTGAACACTTCGAATCCGCCCTGGCCCAGCACCTCGTACGGTCCGGTGAAGTCGATGATCTGCACGCCGTCGTAAATCAGGATGGCGGCCCTCCTGGGGGTCACGACGGACGTTTTCACGGAGGCCTGCTCGACCAGCGCCGAGCCGCAGTCGGGGCATCGTCCGGGATGGTCGAAGACCTTCGCGTCGCACGCCATGCCGCAGGGCGCGCAGACGTATCGCTTGCTCTTTTCCGGGGCGGGGGAGGAGGCCGGCGCCGCCCCCGCGGCCGCCCCGACGACGAGGGCAAGAGCGATCAGAATCGGCAGAGCGAGCTGGACGAGATGCCTCATGCGAGCCTCCTGGCGCCTGGGCTCATGGTCTTGCGCCTGTCCCAGTGCGGTGATGGCGGTTGAAGCGTTCACGGTAGCGGCTGGGCGGGATCCCCACTGCACGAAGGAAGGCCCGCCGCATCGATTCGGTACTGCCCAGACCGGTCAGGTCGGAGATCTTCTGGAGGTCGTCTGACGATTCCTCGAGGAGCCGCCGCGCCGTCTCGACGCGGGTGGAGGTGGTGAAGCGGGCCGGGGTCGTCCCTACCTCGCGCGTGAACACCCGCGCGAAATTGCGAGGGCTCATGGCCACCCGACGGGCGGTCACACCTGCCGAGGTATAGATCGAGCCGTCCCGCACGAAGATCGTGTCCGGCTCGAGCCGCACCTCCGGGTAGAGGCGCGCCATGCGCGCGCACCAGCCCCAGTGCGTCGTCGCCCGGCGCCCCTTCAGGAGACCCGCCTCGGCCAGGAAGAAGGACCCCGTACAGACCGAGGCAAGCCGCCTGACCCAGCCGGCCTGCCGTCGAATCCAGCGCAAGAGGGGAGGATGCGCATAGTATTTCCGGGTCCCGACCCCGCCCGCGATCAGGAGAGTGTCCAGACCCCGACGCACCTCGCCGAAGCGCCGGTCGGCGTGCAGGCGCAATCCCGACGACGCCCGGAACACGCCCCGCTTCAGGCCGAGGATCTCGATGCGGTACGCATCGCGGTCAGCCTTCCGGTTGTCCCGCAGCCAGCGCGACGTCCGCGCGAACACCTCGAGCGGACCCATCACGTCGAGCATCTGGACCTCCGGGTAGGCGAGCATGGCGACGCGCCGTGTCATGCAGGGAGTATGCAGCGACCCGGGAGAGGAGACAATGACAACGTTCCCACACCTTCTGCCAACCGATCGTCAGGCTCTGCAGACACGTCCGAGCACCCGGCGACCGCCTACGGCGACGATGCGTGAGTCATGACGCGGTCAGGGGGTCGGCTACTCCGAGGCGAACGACCCGTTGACCTCGGAAAACGGAACCGCTCGGGCGAGATTCGTAAAGGTTCCCTGCCCGGCGATTTCCTTCGCCGCCTGGAGGAACCCGGTCCAGGCCGCGCGGGCGAGGGCTCCGCCGACGCTGATCCGCCGGACTCCGAGGCCGGCGAGCTCTGCCACGGTTGTAAAGTCGCTGCCCACCAGTACGTTGACAGGTTTGGGGGCGACCGCCTTCACCACCGCCGCGATGTCGGCTTTGGTGCGGAGGCCCGGTGCGTAGACGCACTCGGCTCCGGCTTCGGCGTAGGCGGTGAGCCGGCGTATCGTTTCGGAGAGATCCGGCCGCCCGACAATAAATCCTTCCGACCGACCGGTGAGGAGAATGTCCGTTCCGCTGTCATCGATCGCTCGCCGGGCGGCCTGGATCCGTTCGACCGCAAGGGTGAGCTCGAAAAGCGGGTCTGCCGCATCGCCCGTGGAATCTTCGATTGACAGTCCGGCGATCCCGGTGGCCGTCGCGGCTGCGACGTTGGCGGCGACCGCGGCGGGCGCGGTCGCGAAGCCGCCTTCGAAGTCCGCGTTGACCGGCACCTCGACGCCATGGGCGATGGATTGAAAGTGGCCCAAGGCTTCCTGCAGCGACACGCCGTTGTCGTGCCGGCCCAAGGACCAGGCGAACCCTGAGCTGGTCGTGGCGAGCGCCGGAAAGCCGAGTTGTGTGAGCAGGCGGGCGCTGCCGAGGTCCCACGGGTTGGGAATCACGAAGCAACCAGACTGGTGGAGCTGGCGAAACACTCGACACCGATCGGTCGCGTGAGTCATCGCGGGCGCCTCCGTCAGCGGGGCCGCCTCGCTCTCATGTGTGGGCATACAACGCCGTGCTCAGGTACTTCATCCCTGAATCAACTGCCAGGGTGACCACTGTTTGGTCAGGTCCCAGACGTTCGGCGACCCGCAACGCCACCGCTACGTTTCCTCCCGTGGAGGTGCCTGCAAAGATGCCTTCATGCCGGGCGAGGCGCCGGGCGGTGGCCATCGCTTCCTGAGTCGATATCGTCTGGATCTCGTGAGCGAGTGTTTTGGTCCATAACGGTACGATGAACCCGGCGCCGATGCCTTCGATCTTGTGAGACCCGCTCGGTCTGCCCGACAACACAGCCGACTCCTCGGGCTCTACCGCGACGATGTGCACGGCTTCGTTATGGGCTCGAAGGCGCGTCGAGATCCCCCGCAATGACCCGGCCGTGCCGACGCTCTGGACGAAGGCGCTGACCTGCCCGTTGGTCTGCTCCCATACCTCTTCGGCCATCCGCTCGTAGCTGGACAGCTGATCAGTATTGTTCAACTGATCCGTCCAATAGCTCCCGGGAGCGGAGGCGAGTTTTCTCGCAGTCTCGATCATCTCGAGGATGAGAGCCTTCGTCGTCCCGCCGGTTGGGCTGGCGACAAGTGTGAGCCGAGCACCCAACGCCGTCATGTGGTCCCGTTTCTCCTTGCTGAATGCGTCGGATGTCACGATCTGAAGAGGGATGCGCTTCACGGCGCACACGAAGGCGAGCGACACGCCCGTGCTTCCACCCGTGTACTCAACCACCGAACCGCCCGGCCGCAGCCGTCCATCCGCCTCGGCCGCCTCAACCATTGCGAGCGCCATACGGTCCTTCATGCTCCCCGTCGGGTTTTCGTATTCCAGCTTGAGTAGAATCCTGGCGCTCCCCTCCGGGACTATCTGCTGGAGTGGAATGAGCCTCGTTCGGCCGATGGTGTTGAGCACCGTCACGCTTTGTTCTCCCTTTCTATGCCCGGGTCGCTATCCCGCGGCCCACCACAGAAGTCCAATCCACAAGAGCTGGAGCGGCAGGCGCGTGGCGAGCGGTGTTGCCGGTCGGCCCCGAATCGTGAGGCCGTCGCGCGCCGCGTGAATGTTGGCGGGGAAGAGGACGACGAGCAAACCGATCATCCCGTAAGCCGCCCACCGGGCCACGCCCGGCACCAGCAGCCCCACCGCTCCAGCCAGCTCCGCGAACCCCGTGAGGGTGACCAGGGCCGCGGGGTACGGCAGCCGCGGCGGCACCATGCGGATCAAGTCCGCGCGCATGGAATTGAAATGGGCCGCCGCCGTGAACGCGAACATCACCGCAAGCCCGAGGCGCGTAGCAACCTGCCAATCATCGAGCGGCTGCCAGCCGATCGCCCCGACGCCGCGCGCAACGAGGATGGCGGCCAGCATGACGAACAACGGGATCATGATCGCCTCAATCGTAATGCTTGATCCGCGCCCAGACTTCGGCCACCGGCTGGCGGAGCCGGCGGCAGACCCACACGGGACGCCCGTTCTCATAAGGCATGCAGCGCCCGCAGTCGAGGGTGGAGGCGCGCTCGACCGTCTCGAACAGGACGCGCAGCCGCTCCTCGGTGCCTCCGACCACGATCAGCACGCGTCCGTCCCAGCCGCGCGGACCCCAGAACCAGTAGTTATTGTGGCCGCTGATCGCCGGAGGAAGGCCCTGGCGCCGGCCCAGCAAGTCGATGGCGCCGGCGACGCCATAATCGGGGGCGAAGATTCGCGCCGCCGCCGCGTCCTCGGGCGGCAGGCGCCGGTAGACCTCGACAACCGTCCCGACGATCGCGTCCCAGCCGTGCATGTCGGCGTAGAACTGTCCCAGTTCTCCGAGCTCCTTGCGCTCCTCGGTCGAGGGCCGATCGCCGAGCGCACGCGCATAGGGGATATAGGTCTCGACCGGCAAAAGCGGCAGCGCCAGCGGCGCGGCGAGAGCGCCGCCGGCGATCAGGATCAGCACCCCCGCCGGCCGCAGCCAGGCGAGGCGCTTTCCTTCGAGCAGCTTCTCGACGCCGACACCTCCGGCCGCGAACAGCCAGGTGTAAGCGGGTGCCAGGTAGCCGGAACGACTGGTGCCGGAGAGCGCCAGGACGAAAAACACGCTGAGATAGATCCATCCCAGCAGCCGGTACTTCTTGCCATCCGGGTGGAACAAGAGCCAGGCGAGGCCGCCCAGCCACAGCGGCAGCGTGAACGGATGCATCATCCTGACCTGACCGGTGAGGAAGTCGAGCGGAGCGACGTCGATCATTTTCTCGGTCGTGGCGTTGTGGATGAATTCAAGGGTCGGCCAGCCGTGTCGCACCTGCCAGAGGACGTAAGGGGCGAAGAGGGCGAAAGCGATCCCGCCGCAGAGCCAGGGCCAAGGCGTCGCCAGCCAGCGCCGCTCCGGCGCAGCGAGGAGCCCGACCAGAAGACCGGCGCCCAGCCAGAGGACGCTGATCTTGTTGGCGAGGCCGAGGCCCAGGACCAGACCCAGCAAAAGCCAAAGTCGGGGATTGGCGCCATCGATCAAGAGGATCAGCAGGTAGGCTGCGAGCGCCCAAAAGAAGATGTCGAAGGCGTTCATCGAGTAGAAATGATTCAAGGCGAGGTATTCGGGGGCGACGAACGCTGCGGTCATCGCCAGAGCCATGGCCCAGCGTTCGCCGCCGAGCGCCTGCGCCATCAGGCCGACCAGCGCCACCGTCGCCGCCCCCAGCACCGCCGGCGGCAGACGAATGGCGAACAGCGAGTCGCCGAGCACATGACGGACCGCCCACATGAAGACAATCGACAGCGGCGGGTGATCGACGTACCCTGGCGCCAGGTGATCGGCGCAGGCGAGGTAATAGAACTCGTCCCGGAAGTACCCATAGCCCGAAGTGGCGACGAGGTGCAGCAGCAGCTTGGCGCCCGCGAAGAGGCCGATCAGGACAAAGAGCTCGTCCAACCGGAGGGCGCGCCTCATCGTCATCTTCGCGCGCCCCGCGGCGCCGGCACGACGGACCGCCGCCTGCTCAACCGACCTCGTCGCTCTCGCTGCCCAGGGGCCATTGCGCCAAAAGCTCGCTCGTATCGAACGCCGGCGCGGCCGCGCTGAAATAGCGCAGCACCCCCTGCCCCTGGTTCCGGATCCCGTGCGGCGCCTCCGAGGGGACGAAGATGCAGTCGCCAGGGCCGACTTCTTGCGTGTCGGTCCCCACGGTCATCGTGCCGGTGCCCTCCAGAACGAAATACACCTGCTCCGGAGTGTGATTGTGGACGCGCTGCTCGCCGCCGGGCTCGAGCTGGACCAGTGTCGTCGTGAGGTGTTTCGCCTGGCAGGTTCGCGGCGACGCGAGAAGATACGAAGTGATCCCTTCCGGCCGCGTATAGCGTGGCGCCTTCACTTTCGTGAGTATCTGCACCGTTCCTTCAGCCTCCTTCCCCGCATGTCCCGTTGCGACTCGTCTGCGACAGGATTTGGGATCGACGCCGCGGAGCGCTCGCTCATCGTCTGAGATCCAGAGGGAGCCCGAAGTATAGCGCACGTGGCCCGGCCGCGAGCTTCACCGCATGGTCAGGCCATTGAAGAGCGTGACTTTCGGCACTGAACCATGAAGGCAGCGAGGATGAGTCTGCAGACGGCACACATTCCATCGCTCATCGGAGCGGAGAGGAGGCATGCACATGAAGCCTGCGGGAATCGTTCTGTTCGTGGCAGGGCTCGCCGTCGTCGGGACCCCGGGCGTGCCGACGTTGGCCGGAGATCAGGATGACAGTGTGCGGACTCTCAGGGCCTCGCTCAAGGGGATCGAGGAGCCGCCTTCGATCTCCTCGACGGGGCGCGGGACCTTCCGCGCGACGATCACCGAGGATGGAACCTCCCTGACCTACACGCTTTCGTACGCAGATCTCGAGGGGGACGTCCTGCAGGCGCACATCCATCTGGGGCAGCGGGGAGTGAACGGGGGCATCGCCGTCTTCCTCTGCTCCAATCTGGGGAACGGTCCGGAGGGGACGCCCGCCTGCCCGGGACCCAGGGCCGGAACCGTGAGCGGGAAGGTCACTGGAGACCAGATCATCGGCCCGGCGGGGCAGGGGCTCGCACCCGGAGAATTCGCGGAGCTTCTGCACGCCATCGACAGGAAAGTCACCTACGCCAACGTGCACACCTCCAAGTACATGGGCGGTGAGATCCGCGGCCAGATCGACGACGAAGACTGAGGATTCCGGGACCGGTCAGTCGGCCTCGGTCAGGATGAGTGGCCGGCCATCCGGATCGCGGAGAACAGCGTAGCGACCCCGGTCTCCGCGAACGGGGCCGTCCGCGCATTGAATTCCACGCCCGGCAAGAACGGTCAGCGTCCGGTCCAAAGAGGCGACCTTCATGCCGATGACCGGGTCCGTCCCCCCTGGCACATGGATCTGACCATCGGCATGGTCGACGCAAAGACGGAGACCGCCGGCATCCACGATGAAGAAATCGCGCTGATGCTCCTCGGTCACTCGAAAGCCGAGTTGATCGACCCAGAATCTCCTGGCTCGCTCCAGGTTGGTCGTCGTGATCGCGACGAACGAGTAACGCTCGAACATGTGCGTCTAGAGAGCGCGCGCCGGCCGGGTAATCTGCGCGGAAACCACCTTCCACTCGTCACCGGAACGCACATAGACGTCGACGTAACGGCTCACACCGGGAGCGCCGTTCTTCGCGGTCCATGAACCCGTCGCCCGCACCAGCGCCACGTCGCCGTAGAACCGCACGTCGACCTCGTCCAGCCGGTAATCGGCGAGGTCGGAACCCCGGGCGGTCATGCGCAGGAAGGCCGCCTTGTCGAGCACCGAGCCGTCCGATTCGATGCAGACGAAGTCGTCGGCGAGGCGGCCACGATACCACTCCACGTCGCCGGCGAGCGACGCCTGCACGTACTGCTCGTTCAGTCGCCGGAGATGTTCTTCGCGGGACATTGTCTCCCCTCCATTTCGATCACCTTCATTCCGTTCGGATGGGGCCGACCGTCTTATTCGAAGTAATCCCGGGCCACGCGGCGGCCGGCATAGACGCCGGCGGCGGTCCCTGCGACGCTCATGAAGAACGCCGTCGCGAATCCGAGCCGGCTGCCAACCCACCAGCCGGCCGAGCCGCCCAGGGTCGCTCCGACGAAGGCACAGAGTCTTGACACAGGCTGATTCTGGTTCGCGCTCCTACGATGCCTTGGTGGTCTTCCCCTCCATCATCGTCTGCCAGGCGCCGTCCGCGCCGACCAACTCCCACTTGAACGTATAGCTCGTCGGCGACGTGATCTTGATTGTGTAGCGCGACTTCACCACTTTGCCGCCCATCTTCGACTCGTCGTTGTAGACCCAGGTGTCGCCTTCCACCGTGCCGCGCGGTACCGTGGCCATGTTCATGGGGCTGTTGTCGACACCGTAGTACGTGTAAGCCTTCTCCTCCGCGCTGTAGCCCAGGATGCCGAGCGCCTTCGTCGGCCCCATCGGACCCTTCCCCTCGGAGCGGCAGACCACGGCGAAACCGCCGTCGAACCACTCGCAGGTGTCCCGGCTCGTGAACTTCCCCCCGGGCATGAAGGGGCTCGGCTTCGTGTCCCCGTCGGCAGTCCACTTGCCGACGAAGTAGGCGAGCTTCTTGTGCTCGGGACCGGGCTTCGGTTTCTCGGCCGGAGCCTGCGCGAGCGCGAGCCCGGACGACAGGACGAGGCAAACCGCGAGATTGAAAAGTCTCGTTCTCATGTCTCACCTCCGTGAGTAGATTAAAATCGTAGCAACGCTCGGAGTCAGCTAGGCGTCGACCAGGACCTTGAAGCCGCCGTAGGCCACGCGCTTGTGGTCGAAGGGCATCGACTTCGGATCCATCATCTTCGCGAGTCGCGGGTCTTTCATGACTCTGGCGTTGACGCGATCGCGATGCGCGCGCGACTTGCAGACGGGCCTCCTGAGGTTGTCATTGTCGAGTTTACCCCAACATCAGGGTTTCGATGTCTGGGGATGATCCACCGTGGCTCCGGCGGCCCCCCGAAGTCCTTTTTCGTCATGAGCGGGTTTCCGGGTGCGCCGGCGCCATTCTTCCATGAGCCGCTGGATTTGTTGCGTGTCAGGACCGGCGACCAGCCTAAAGAGCGCGGCGCAGGTAGAGTGTCGCAATCAAGCAGGCGATCCCAGCGTAGACGATCGGCCCCATGAGCCGGACCCCGTGTCCAGGCGACCAGGGCGTGAGGCGCGACAGAACGGTCGTCAGCATCGCGCACAGGGCCCACAGCACGAACAGCAGGAAGGCGTGACGGCGAAGATTCCAGAGCGCCTCGGCGGCCAGAATCGCCAGGATCCCGAGGAACGCGGAGGCGATCAGCAGCTCATGACGCTTCGTGCCACCGTGCTGCGTCAGGACAGGGACGACGGTCGCAACGGAGGAAACCAGGAGAAGCACGGAAATCGCCGTCACTCCAATGGGTCGGCTCATGCGCGTCGTCGGGTGCCAGGGGGGCCCTCAGCGTTGTCCCGTCTGCGCCTTCGCGCGCCGGTGCATCTCCTCGACCGACACGTCCTCGACACGCGTCGCGATCGACCACACGTGTCCGAACGGGTCGGTCAGCGTTCCGGTGCGATCGCCGTAGAACTGATTGGCGACGGGCCTCGCAACGTTCCCGCCGGCCGCGATCGCCCGCTCGAACCAGCGGTCGACGTCCTCCACGTACAGGAGGATGCTCACGGGCGTCCCGCCGATCGAGTGCGGGCTGCGGTACCCCATCTCGGGGTACTCGTCCGCCAGCATGATCGCCGAATCGCCGATCCGGAATTCGGCGTGTCCGATCTCTCCGTCCGGGGTGGTGAAGCGCATCGTCTCGCGCGCGCCGAACGCCCTCTTGTAGAACTCGAGCGCCTTCGCCGCTCCCTTGACGATCAGGTACGGCGTCGCGGTGTGGTAACCCTGGGGTATCGGTTTGAGCGCCATGGGTCTCCTCTTCTCAGGCGCCGCCAGGGCAGGCGTCAGGCCTTTGTGGCCAGATGCGCCGCAAGGCGGTCAAAGTTCTGTTCGTTCCCCTGGACGGCGTACGTCTGGACCTTGTCGCATTCAGCGGCAGTCTTGAAGAGCATGCTGAAGGTGACCCTGGTCTCGCCGGCGTGCTCGGTGAAGGTGGCCGAACACGATGCGCTCGGGCTTGACGATCTCGCCCCCCCCCCGGATACGTCAGCAGGCGCGCCGTCCCGAGACTCAGACCACCGCGACCTTCACGCAGTGGACCGGCGGCAGCGACTCGAACAGGCAGTCCCACTTCTCGCCGCCGTCCCGCCCGATCCACAGCTGTCCCGTCGTGGTCCCGAAGTAGAGCGCGGGCGATTTGAGCTCGTCGATGTCCATCGCGTCGCGCAGGATCGTGAAGAAGCTCTCCTTCTTCGGCATGCCGCTGGCGAGCCGCCTCCACGAGCCGCCGCCATCCTCGCTGCGCCAGACCGCGGGAGCGCCGCCCGGACAGGTGCGCGTCGACGGCTCGAGCGGCGCAGCGTAGATCGTGTCCGCGTCGTGCGGATGCACGACCATCGGAAAGCCGAAATCGGAAGGCAGCCCCTTGGCGATCGACCGCCACGAGTGGCCGTGGTCGTCGCTGCGCAGCACACCGATGTCCGGCCGCGGTCCTCCAGGTCCATCCCATTTGCCCCAGCCGCCGTGGTTCTGGATGTAGAGGCGTCCGGGCGCGTCCGGGTGGGCGGCGATCTTGTGAACGCACTGGCCGAATTCGGGGAAGGGATCGGGAGTGAAACCGGCGCCGATACCCTTATTGGACGCCCTGAACGTCTTGCCGCCATCCTCGCTCAGATAATGGCCGCCGGTCGAGATGCCGAGGTGGACCCGATTTCCGTAGTGCAGGATCGTGTGCAGGCAGAGCCCGCCGGCGCCGGGCTGCCACTTCCGGGCGTGCTCGTGGTTGCTGATGCCCGGAACCATGTCCCAGGAATCGCCGCCGTCGCGGCTCCTGAAGAGCGACGCCGGCTCGACGCCGCACCAGAGATCGTTCTTGCCGTCGCCCGCCTCGAGCGACCAGATGTTGATGAGCGCGCGCCCGTCGTCCTTAGGGAACGCGGGAGCCGACTTCGTCTCCTTGAACGACTTCCCGAGATCGTTCGAGACCAGGATCTTCATGCCGAAGAAGGCGTTGCAGCTCGAGGCGTAGAGACGCGGCTTGCCGCGCCTGTCGATGAGCGTCGCGTAGACGCCCACGCCTGCCCCGAAGGGCCCGCGCAGCGCGAAGCTCCGCCGAGTCTTGGGCGCCTCGGCGACGAACACACCCTTCTTGGTTCCGATCGAGAGAATGACGCGTTCCGGCATGTTCAACCTCCTGAGACAGCGGGCAGTATGGTGATGACGTCTCCTGGCGCGAGCGCCGTGTCGAGCCCTTCCCGGTCACGCACGTGATGCTTGTTGACGAACAGGTTGACGTGGCGGCGCACCTTGCCCGTCTCGTCGCAGATGCCGCTGTAGAGAGCCGGGTGGTTCCGCTCGAGCTGCTCGAGGGCGGCACGCACGCTCGGGGCCGACAGGGAAAGCTCCGAAGCGCCCCCGCAGCGGGAGCGCAGCGGCGGTGGAACCTGGATCGTCACTGTCATGGCGCGGGCTTCTGGAAGCCCAGACTCCCGTTCGTCGACGTTCTCAGAGGCGGTGTAGTCGTACGCCCACGAACACTCGCGGAAGCACGGCCGTGATCAATTGGATGAATTGCGGGAATCGAGCAGGGGAACGGCTGGAAAGATGTTCTGCCCATTCTGGAGGCCAGAGTGTCCTTCAGAGCGACAGCGCTCGGGCAGGGGATCGAGAAGAGAGACCGCCTCCGCGATCCACATGCGGGTACGTTCCCGTAAGGCCAATCACCCGTTCTGTAAGTGGCCTGATGACTTCCGACGCCCAACCTGCCAATGAATCCATGGAGAGGCAGACGACCACGATGCATCGATCGATGGGGTCCAGAGTTAGGCCGAGGGCCTTGGGATCGCGCGGACCAACCGACCCGGGCACCGTTCTTGCAGAATTTGGAGAAGTCGCACGTGTGACTTTCGGGTAAAAGATCGGCAAAAGGATGACGAGTGTTGCCTCCGCGCGCGAGCGGGTCCTCAACCTCTCGGCTCGGAGCTGGTGACCATTCCTGTGGTCGGTTCGTCCTAAGATGCGATTCCTCTTCTACAGTCACGATTCGTACGGCCTCGGTCACATCCGCCGGACGACCGTCATCGCCAAGCGGCTGATCCGCAGCTTCCCCGCTCCCTCGGCCCTGGTCGTCACCGGATCACCTCGAGCCCATTATTTTCGCTACCCACCTCACTGTGACTACCTGAAGCTTCCGTCCGTGACCAAGGGACCCGGGGGCCGATATGTCTCCCGGGACATTGAGATGTCCATTTCTGAAACCGTGGCTCTTCGAGGGAGGCTCATCCGTGAGGCGGCCGAGTCATTCCGGCCCGATGTCTTCTTCGCGGACCACACGCCCCGCGGCCTCAGCGGGGAGCTCCTTCCCGCCCTCGACCATTTCATACGCCTGCCCGACGCGCCGGTCCGCATCGTCGGCATGCGCGATGTCATCGACGAGCCGGAGGCGGTCAAGCGAGCCTGGGACGCGGAGCACACCGTGGAGGTCCTCCGTCGTTACTACAACCTGATCCTGATCTACGGGCAAAGGGAGGTCTTCGATCCGGTGCGGGAATACGGACTGCCGGACGATCTGGCGGCGAAGATTCGGTTCGTGGGGTACATCGGGCGGAACGGCTCGACCACCTCGCCCGAAGCGATCAGGGAGCGCTTTGCCCCGCGGACAGGGCTGCTCGTCGCGGTCACCGCGGGCGGGGGCGGGGACGGGAGCTCCCTGTTGAGTTCTTTCCTCGAGGGGTATGAGCGGCTCGGCTCGCGGCCACCCTTCGAGACGCTTCTCATCACGGGCCCGCTGATGAGCCCACGCAAGCGAAAGCGCATTCTCGCACGCGTGGAGAGGCTCGAAGGAGCCAGGGTTCTGGAATACTTCGAGGACATTCCCGGGATCTGCCACTCGGCGGATTTTGTGATCGCCATGGGAGGGTACAACACGATCTGCGAGCTGGCGTTCGCGGGGGCGAGCGCCCTGATCGTGCCGCGTACATCACCCCGCCGGGAACAGCTCCTCAGAGCTCAGAGACTGGCCGAGCGCGGCGTGGTGCACCTGCTGCTTCCCGAAGCGGCCCTCCCCGATGTACTCATCCGCGAAGTGCTCGAGGGGCTCGGCCGTCCGCGCCCGCCGCGCCGCTGGGGCCTGGACTTCTCCGGTCTCGAAAACATCTGCCGGGCCGTGGCGGACCTGAGGCCGACCCCGCTCGCACTGCAGCTCGGGAGCCGTGTCGCGGCGGGGTTCCGATCGTGATCGGATACGTTCTCAAGATGTATCCAAGGTTTTCAGAGACGTTCATTCTTGCGGAGATTCTGGAGCTGGAGAGGCTGGGTGGCAAGCTGAGGCTGATCTCTCTGAAGAAGCCGAGCGACGGTCGCTTCCACGAGGACCTCGCAAGAGTGCGAGCTGGCGTGTGCTACCTGCCGGAGAGATTTCCAGGCCACCCGATCGTCTTTCTGCGGGCGCACTGGCGGTCATTGTCGCGACGTTCCCGAGTCTACCTGGGCGCTCTTTTTCTGGCCCTGCGCTGCCTGCCCGTTTCCTGGAGGGGGTTCCTGCGCGCGCCCCTGGTGGCGGAGGAGGCCCTCGCGTCCGGCTGCACTCGACTTCATGCCCATTTCGCCTCCCTTCCGGCGACGACCGCGATGTTCGCGGCCCGCCTGGCCGGCGTTCCATTTACCTTCACCGCCCACGCCAAGGATATCTTCCTGAAAAGCAATTCCCGGCGGTTCCTCAGAACCCTCATCTTCCAGGCGGAACGGGTGGTCACCGTCAGCGAATTCAACCTCACCTACCTCACCGATCTCGCCGGGCCGGGCCTCCCGGCAGGAAGGATTGTCCGGATTTACAACGGGGTGGACCTGAGCCGTTTTCGCCCCGCGGCCTCTGCCGAAGAGCCGCGTGTGCCGCTCCTTTTGGCGATCGGGAGGCTTGAGGAGAAGAAGGGATTCGCCGACCTGGTGGATGCCTGTGGAATTCTTCGCGACCGGGGCGTGCCTTTCCTCTGCGAAATCGTCGGGAAGGGATCGCTTCGCGACGATCTGGCCGGACGAATCGCCGCGAAGGATCTGGGAGACCGCGTGTCCCTGCCCGGCCCGCTCCCCCGCGGCGAACTCATTCGTCGGCTCCCGCAAGCGGCGGTTGTGGCTGTCCCCTGCCTGGTGGGGAAGGACGGCAATCGGGATGGTCTCCCCACCGTGATCCTCGAAGCGATGGCCAGCGGCGTGCCGGTGGTGGCCACCCGGGTGACCGGGATCCCCGAGGCGGTGGAGGATGGCGGGACGGGTCGGGTGCTGGAGCCCGGCCGACCGGAGGCGCTCGCGGCCGCCCTGGCCGATCTGCTCGCGAACCCCAATTTGCGGCGCTCCATGGGAGCCGCCGGACGAAGGCGTGCGGGAAAGCTTTTTGACCATCGACAGAACGTGGCCCTTCTCGCCCGGACTCTGGCGGGTGCCGGACCTACTGACGAGGGCTCTGGAGTCGGGAGATGAAAGTCCTCTACATTTGCGCCGATGCTGGGATTCCGCTCGACGGGACGAAGGGTGCTTCGGTCCACGTCCGGCAGACCATCGCCGCGCTGACGCGGTGCGGTGTTGACGTCACGGTCCTCGCTCTCAGGCCGGGAGTGCCCGGTCCGATCGCCGGCCGGGTGATTTCGGGAGCACTCCTCGGGCGACTCCAGGGGAGAGCGGGGGGGCGGGTCGCGGCCCAGGCGACAGCACTGGCCTCGGCCCCTGATCTCGACGCGCAGGTTCCCTTTTCTCCCGGCGACGTGGACGCGATCTATGAGCGGTACTCTCTCTGGTCGCTGGCCGGAGCGGTGCTCGCGGAGCGCCTTTCCGCGCCGCTGGTTCTTGAAGTCAATGCTCCTCTCGTCGAGGAGCAGTCCCGCTACCGCCAACTGGACCTGGTCGGCGTGGCCGTCGAGATCGAGGAATTCCTCGCCCGGCGGGCCGATGCCCTGCTCTGCGTCTCCTCGACCCTGCGGGAACGGTTCGCGCGTCTGCGTGCTAGCCGCGAAGGGGTCCACCTCTTCCCCAATGCCGTGGATCTCGATCGGTTCCGGGAGGCGGCGGTGAGCCCCCGAGGCGCCGGGGGGCGCGAATCCGGCGACGCCGTCATCATGTTCACGGGCAGTTTCAAGCCCTGGCACGGGGTGAGGGACCTCCTCCAGGCGTTTGCTCTCCTGCTCGATCATCAGAAGCGGACACGTTTGATCCTGGTGGGAGACGGCCCCGAGCGCGAGAGCCTGATGAGATGCGCCGCCGAGCTGAGGATCGAGTCGAACGTCACGTTCACCGGCGCCGTGAGCCACGAGGAGATCCCCGCGCTGCTCGCTTCGGCGGACATCGCCGTCGCCCCTTATCTTCCACTGAACGACTTCTACTTCTCGCCACTGAAGCTGGGGGAGTACCTCGCCGCCGGCCTGCCGGTTGTGGTCACGGCCTGCGGCGACCTGGACCCTCTGCTGCGCGACGGTGTGTCGTCCTTGCGCGTCCCGCCCGGGGATATCCCGGCACTGGCGCGAGCCCTTCACCGGCTGACGGAGGACGTTGACCTCCGCCGGTGTCTCGGCCGCGCCGGGCGGCGAATTGCCGAGGAGCACTTGTCGCTGGAAGCGGCGACGGCCAGGCTGGTCCGTCTGCTGGAGTCGCTCCGCGAAGCGGGCTCGGCCGACCGTAGGAGCGCGGCCCCATGAGGATCGGATATGTCCTGAAATGCTTCCCGCGTCTTTCGGAGACCTTCATCCTCACCGAGGTCCTCGAGCTGGAGCGCCTGGGATGGGATCTGACCGTTTTCACGCGGCGAGCCGTGGATGAGCCGGTGTCCCACGGCGCCATCCACTCCCTGCGCGCGAAGGTGATCGACCTGGAGCCGTTGCTGCGCGAGCGTCTTTGGGAGCCGTTCGAGGTCCACCGTCGCCTCGCCGGTCGGCTGGGGCGGGCCCATGAGGCTGCCCTGCAGGCCGCGCTCGAGCTCCACAGTCGCGATGAGATGCGGGCCTGGCTTCTGGCGGGCGTCGTTGCGGAGCGCGCTCTGACGGAGCGGTTCGATTTGATCCATGCCCACTTCGCAACAGGCAGCGCCTCCATCGCACGCTACGCGGCCCGCCTGACCGGCACGCCCTTCACCTTCACGGCGCACGCCAGAGACATCTACTGGAACGAAGTGGACCCTCGTCGCCTCCGCCTTCTGGAGGAAGAGGCGGAGGCCGTGGTGACCATCAGCGAGGCCAACCGCGCATTCCTTCAGTCGATGGCACCCGCGGCCCGGGTGAAGCGGGTCTACAACGGAGTGGACCTGGGCCGGTTCCCGGCCCTTCCGCGTCCCCCCGCCCCCCAGCCGCCGTGCCTGCTCTTTGTAGGAAGGATGGTGGAAAAGAAGGGGCTCGCGGACCTGCTCGCGGCCTGTTCCCTCCTGGGGCGCCGCGGCGTTTCGGTGCAGTGCCGTCTCGTGGGATCGGGACCCCAGGAGCCGTTGCTCCGGCAGCAGGCTCGGGCCCTGGGCCTCGACGGTCGGGTCGAGTTCCGGGGACCGGCCAATCAGGAGGAGGTCGCATCGGTGCACCTTCCGGAGGCGTCGGTCTTCGTTCTGCCCAGCGTCGTTGCGCCGGACGGCGATCGCGACGGGCTCCCGACGTCGTTGCTCGAGGCGATGGCTCGGGGAGTGCCGGTCGTCTCCACGAGGCTTTCCGGTATTCCCGAAGCGGTCCCCGACGGCGAGGCGGGGCTCCTCGTCACCCCCGGCGACGTCGCGGCCCTCGCGGATGCCATCGCCCTGACGCTCCACGATCCCGAGGCAACCCTCCGGAGGACTCTGGAGGCGCGACGCCACGTGACCCGTCTCTTCGATGCCCGGCGTAATGTGAGTGAGCTGTCCGAAATCTTCCGCATGGCCGCCTCGAGCGACACCAAGGTGGAGGCGCGGAGGTGATGAGATCCCGCACCAACCGGCTGGGGAAGATCGCCCGGCTCTTCGTCCGCTTCGGTCCGCTCCTGAAGCCCCATCGACGGCGCCTCGCCCTGTCCGCCTGTTTCATGCTGGCGTTCATCGCCACCGACCTGGTCGGTCCCTGGCCGGTTCAAGGGGTGATCGACGGCGTGCTGCTCGGGCGCAGGAGCCGCGGATTCATGTTCTGGTTGGGAGGACTCCTCCCGTCGGATCGGATGGAGCTTCTCGCCGTCTGCTGCCTGGCGGTGGTCATCGTCACCGCCCTGAAAGGCCTTTTCTCGTATGGCGAGCGGATCCTGGCGGA
>QHXX01000081.1 GCA_003223135.1 Acidobacteriota bacterium
TTACCCGCCCGACGTTCTGGCCGAGGCCGCGCAGGTGCCCGACCGCGTCACCGAGGAGGAGGTGCTTCGGCGCGAGAACTTCCGCGCTCTGCCGATCGTCACCATCGACGGCGAGACCGCGATGGACTTCGACGACGCGGTGCTGGTCAGGAAGAACGCCGACGGGACCTACGAGCTTCAAGTCCATATCGCCGACGTGGCGCACTACGTTCGTCCCGGGAGCGCTCTCGATCGCGAGGCCTACGAGAGGGGCACCAGCGTCTACTTCCCCGGAACGGCGCTGCCGATGCTGCCGCACCGGTTGTCGAACGGCATCTGCTCGCTCAACCCGGGAGTCGATCGCCTGGTGCAATCGTGCCTGATGACCATCGACGATCGGGGGCGGGTGGTCGATTACCGCTTCGCCGACGGCGTCATCAGGAGCGCAGAGCGCATGACCTACACCGACGTCGCGAAGGTCCTGGTGGACCGCGACCCGAAGATCGCGGAGCGCTACCGCGCGCTCGTGCCGACGTTCCGGGAGATGGAGGAGCTTTGCCTCATTCTGAACGAGAAGAGGCGCCGGCGCGGCAGCATCGATTTCGACCTGCCGGAGCCCGAGCTCCTTCTGGCGGTCACGGGGGAGATGACCGGCATCGTGGAACTGCAGCGCAACATCGCGCATCGCATCATCGAGGAATTCATGCTGGCGGCGAACGAAACGGTCGCCACGCACCTGTTCCGCGCCAGGTTACCGTCGATCTACCGCATCCACGAACGACCCGATCCGAAGAAGCTGGAGGAGTTCGACGCCGTGGCGCAGGCGTTCGGGTACCGGCTGCCGCGGCCGTTCACTTCCATCGAGCCGCGCGCCTTTCAGGAGATCGTCGAGATGGCCAAGGGGCGGCCGGAGGAGCGCTTCCTGTCCCGGCTGATGCTGCGCTCGATGAAGCAGGCGCGCTATTCGCACCTGCGCGACCTGCACTTCGGGCTGGCCGCGACCTGCTACACCCACTTCACCTCCCCGATAAGGCGCTACCCCGATCTGATCGTGCATCGCATCCTGCGCCGCGCGCGCTCGGAGAAGCCGCTGACCGCGGCCGAGCGCCAGGAGCTCGAAGCGTTCCTGCCGGAGGCGGCGCTGCACTGCTCGCGCACCGAGCGTGTTGCGGATCAGGCGGAGTGGGAGCTGGTCGAGTGGAAAAAGACGGCCTTCATGGCGGAGAAGGTGGGGGAGGAGTTCGAGGGGTTCATTCTCTCGGTGCACCCGTTCGGGTTCTTCGTCGAGCTCAGGGAGTACTTCATCGACGGCCTGGTGAAGATCGAGTCGCTTCCGGGCGATCGCTACCGCTTCCACGAGAAGAAGCAGATCCTGAAGGGGGAGCGGCACGGCAGGGTCTTCAAGCTCGGGGACAGGGTGCGGGTCCGCGTCGACCGGGTGGACCAGTTCCAGTTGAGGGTGGAGTTCTCCCTGGTGGAGGAGGCGGTGGCCGCGACGGGCGGGGCGGCCGTGCGGGGTGCCGCGTCGGGTCGGCGTCGCACCGGGGGCCGGTGAGCGTGCCCCGGGGTTACGAGTACTTCGAGCACACGGCCGACGTGGGTGCTTTGGTGCGCGGCGTCACGCTGCCGCGTCTGTTCGAGAACGCCTCGAAGGCGATGTTCGACCTGGTCTGCGACCGTCGCGCCGTCCGCCCGCGCCGCGCCGTGCGGATCGCCGTGAACGGCTCGAGCCTCGAGGACCTGCTGGTCCGCTGGCTGAGCGAGCTTCTGTTCCGCCTCGAGACGGACGACATGTTGTTCAGCACCTTCTCGGTCGATCGCGTCGACCGCGCGCTTTTGCGGGCCCGCGGCACGGCGCGCGGCGAAAGCATCGACAGGACGCGGCACGCGCTCCGGCGCGAGGTCAAGGCGGTCACGTACCACCAGATCCGGCTGGTCCGCGGCCGCAGCGCCTGGCGGGTGCGGATCGTGTTCGACGTGTGAAGGCGCAGGGGAGGAATTCCCGTGACCAGATCCACAGGGATCGAAATCGAAAAAATCGATGATTGCCGCTTCCGCATCCCGCCCCGGGGAAAGATGAGGGTCCCGGGGCTGGTGTTCGCCGATGAGCGGTTGATGCAGGGGATCCGGGAGGACCAGGCGCTCCAGCAGGTCGTGAACGTCGCCTCGCTGCCCGGGATCGTCAGGGCCTCGCTGGCGATGCCCGACATCCACTGGGGCTACGGCTTCCCGATCGGGGGTGTGGCGGCGTTCGACCTCGAGGAAGGCGTCATCTCGCCCGGCGGGGTCGGCTACGATATCAATTGAGGGGTGAGACTCCTGCGCTCAGGTCTGAGCGCGACCGACGCGGAAGAGCGTCTCAGGGACATCGTCGAGGCCCTGTTCCGCAGCATTCCGACGGGTGTCGGCTCGCACCGCAAGGACTTCAGGCTCGACGCGCACGGCATCGAAAGGGTGCTGCGCGACGGCGCTCCCTGGGCGGTGAAGAACGGCTTCGGCGAGGCCGACGACCTGCTGCACATCGAGGAGGGCGGGCGGCTCGAGGGGGCGCGGCCCGAGCTCGTCTCGGACCGCGCCAAGGAGCGCGGCCGGCCCCAGCTCGGCACGCTCGGCTCCGGGAACCACTTCACCGAGGTGCAGAGGGTCGCCGAGATCTACGACGAGACCGCGGCGCGCGCCCTGGGCCTCGAGAAAGAAGCGATCACCGTCTCCATCCACACCGGTTCGCGCGGCCTGGGCTACCAGGTCTGCGACGATTTCCTGCAGGTGATGCTGAAGGCGGCGCGCCGCTACGGCATCGACCTGCGGGACCCGCAGCTCTGCTGCGCTCCGGTCCAGTCCGAGGAAGGGGCGCGCTACATCGGGGCCATGTACGCCGCGGCGAATTTCGCCTTCGCCAACCGCCAGCTCATCACGCACTTCGTGCGCCAGGCCTTCCAGGAGGTCTTCCGGAAGGGCCCCCGCGAACTCGGACTCGAGGTGGTCTACGACGTCTGCCACAACATCGCCAAGGTGGAGACGCACCGCGTGGGCGGAAAGGACACACGGCTGTGCGTCCACCGCAAGGGGGCGACCCGGGCCTTCCCGCCGGGCCACGCGCAGACGCCCGAGGCCTACCGCGACGTCGGTCAGCCGGTGCTGATCCCGGGCGACATGGGACGCTACTCCTACGTCCTGGTCGGGACGGAGCGGGCCTACGAGGAGACGTTCGGATCGACCTGTCACGGCGCCGGCCGCCGCATGAGCCGCGCCGCCGCCAGGAAGGCGGCGCGCGGCCGGTCGATCGTGCGTGAGATGGCAGACCGCGGAATCCTCGTGCGCGCCGACGGCTACGCCACGATTGCCGAAGAGATGCCCGAGGCGTACAAGGACGTCGCCGAGGTGGTGGATGTCGTGCACCGGGCCGGCATCTCCCGCAAGGTCGCCCGGCTCGTCCCTCTCGCCGTCATCAAGGGCTGAGAACGCCCACCGCAGTTCCGAGCGGGAGGCACCGCGTCGGGGGCGATGCGGTCAGGCGGACGGGGATTGGGTCCGGGAGGGGCGTGAGTTGGCGCGAGCGCCGGCACGGGCAGCGCCGGCCGGCTTGCTGGCCGGCTGCAGGGCGGCCTCGAGGACGTCGTCGACGGTCTTCACGAAACGGAACTGCAGGGTCTCGAGCACGTTCTTCGGGATCTCGAGCAGGTCTTTCTCGTTGTCGGCGGGCAGGATGACGGTCTTGATGCCGGCGCGCCGGGCGCCCAGGACCTTCGTCTTGATCCCGCCGACCGGCAGCACCTTGCCCCGCAGGGTGATCTCCCCGGTCATCGCCGTGTCGGGCTTGCACAGGCGATCGGTCAAGAGCGAGGCCATCGCGGTGGCCATCGTCACACCGGCCGACGGCCCATCCTTCGGCACGGCCCCGGCAGGCACGTGCAGGTGGATGTCCGAGCGGTCGAAGAAGCGCTTGTCGATTCCGAGGTCCTCGGCCCGGCTCCGCACGTAGGACAGGGCAGCCTGGGCCGACTCCTGCATCACGTCCCCGAGCTGTCCGGTCAGGATGAGCCTCTTGCCGCCGGGCATCCGGGTGGCCTCGATGAACAGGACGTGACCGCCGTAGGGCGTCCAGACCAGGCCGATCGCAACACCCGGGACCTTCACTCTCTCAGCCGCCTCCTGGGAATACCTTTCCGGGCCGAGGTAGGAGACGAGATCCGAGGAGCGCACGATGACCGGCTCGGTGCGCCCCTCCGCCCTTCGCAGCGCCACCTTGCGGCAGATCTTGGCGATCTCGCGCTCCAGGTTCCTTAGGCCGGCCTCCTGCGTGTAACGCGAGATGATGGTCGAAAGCGCCTCGTCCTCGATGGACACGTCCTCGGGCTTGAGGCCGTTCTCGGCGCACTGCCGCGGGATCAGATAGCGCCGCGCGATCTGCAGCTTCTCCTCCTCGATGTAGCCCGGCAGCTCCAGGACCTCCATGCGGTCGCGCAGCGGCGCCGGGATCGTATCGAGGATATTGGCGGTGGTGATGAACATGATGCGCGACAGATCGAACGGCACGTCGAGGTAGTGGTCGACGAACGTCGAATTCTGCTCCGGGTCCAGCACCTCCAGGAGCGCCGAGGCCGGATCGCCCCGGAAATCGGAGCCGAGCTTGTCCACCTCGTCGAGCATGAACACCGGGTTGCGGCTGCCGCAGCGGCGCAACCCCTGGACGATCTGGCCGGGAAGCGCGCCGACATAGGTGCGGCGGTGGCCGCGTATCTCCGCCTCGTCGCGGATGCCGCCGAGCGACAGGCGATAGAATGCCCGGCCCATGGCGCGGGCGATCGATTTTCCGAGCGAGGTCTTGCCGGCACCCGGCGGACCGACGAAGCAGAGGATCGGGCCGCGCGACTCGGCCTTGAGCTTGCGGACCGCCAGGAACTCCAGGATGCGGTCCTTGACGATCTGAAGATCGTAGTGGTCCTCGTCCAGGATCCGGCGCGCCTCGGGAAGCTCGATCTTGTCCTCGCTCTGCTTCGACCAGGGAAGTGCGATCAGCCAGTCGAGGTAGGTGCGGCTGACGATGTACTCCGCCGAGGCCGGTGGCATCGTGCGCAGGCGGTTCAGCTCGCGGTCGGCGGCCTCCCGGGCCTGCGGCGGCATGCCGGCCTTCTCGATCTCCTCCTGCAGCTTCTCGATCGTGACCTCATTGTCGTTGTCCGCCCCCAGCTCCTTCTGGATCGCCTTGAGCTGCTGGCGCAGCACGAACTCGCGCTGCCCCTTCTCCATCTCGTCCTGGACTTCCTTCTGAATCTTGCTGCCCAGCTCCAGCACCTCGATCTCGCGGCTGAGATGCCGGGTCAGCTTCAGGAGGCGCTCGTGGACCGACAGAGTCTCCAGATACTCCTGCTTGGCCGCAGCGTCGCGCACCAGGAGGACCGCCGCCAGATCCGCCAGGCGCGCCGGGCTCTCAACGTTCAGCAGGGCGACGCCGACCTCCTCGGAGGCGATCGGCATGAGCGACAGCATCCTGCGCACGAGGTTCTGGAGGTTCTTGACGAGCGCCTCGATCTCGACCGTCTGTTCGATCCGCTCGCTGAGGAGAGAGACCTCGGCCGCCAGGTACGGCTCGCTGCGCACCACGCGCGTCAGCCGGATACGGTCGAAGCCGCTGACCAGGATCCGGATCGTGCCATCGGGGAATTTCAGCAGGCGCTGGATGACGGCGACGGTGCCGACGGCGTGCAGGTCGTTCTCTTTCGGCTCTTCGACGCCGGGGTCTTTCTGCAGGACCAATCCGACGAGCCGATCCTTCACCATGACGTCGTCGATCAGCTTGATGGACGACGGCCGCCCCACCACGAGCGGCGTGGGGATGTGCGGGAACACGACGGTGTTCTTCAGGGGCACGATCGGGAGGACCGCCGGCAGCGCCCGGGGCGCGCTCACGGGCGGGCGCTCCTGTTCCTCCAGCGTGTCCAGGACGGTCGGTTCGCTCTCGCCTTGCTCGGACATGCGGGCTCCGTGCGTTCTCAGGTCTCGTCGATCGGCACGCTCCGGGCGGAGGCCGGACCGCGCGGGATGTGGATGTACAGGAAGCCGTCCGTGTAGGTGGCCGTGATGCGCTCAGCGTCTGCCTCGTGGGGCAGGGTCAGGACCCTCTCGAAGCGGCCGTGGGCGATCTCCATCTGGTGCCAGCGCATGCAACCCTGCGTGGCCGGCTCCACGCGCGTGCCGGACAGGGTGAGATAGAGACCCTCGACGAGAATCTCGATCTCCTCCCGGTCGATGCCCGGGATCTCCAGGGTGACGACGAATTCCTCGGCGGTCTCGTAGATGTCCGCACGGGGCACCCATGGCGCCGGCGATTCCAGCGGCTTGACCTCCTGCATCAGCCGCTCCATCACCTGCTCCATGCGGCGATGGAGATCGATCATCGGGTGGGCCGGACTCCGGCGGATGCGCATCGTGCCCTCCGGGTTTCCCTTCAGCGCACGGCCTGGAGCGCGTTCACCTGTCGCGTCAGGCGCGACTTGTGACGAGCCGCCGTGTTGCGATGGATGATGCCGGTGCCGATCGATTTGTCGAGCAGCGACAGGGTCCGCGCGAGCTCCCGGCTCGCCCCGCCGGCGTCTTTTTTGGCCAGGAGCGACCGCAGCCTCTTGATCTGCGAGCGCAGGCGGCCCCGGCGGATGATATTGACCGCCCGGCGCCGGCGGGTCTTGCGGATGTTCTTGACGGCCGATTTGATGCGTGCCACGACACGACCTCCCCGGCGCCCTACCGCTCCCGCAGACCCAGGGCCCGCAGCCTTTCGCGGGCGAGCCGGGCCTCTTCGGATTTCGGGAAGGCGCTCACGACGTGCTGCAATTGGATGACCGCGTCCGCGGTCCGGTTCATTTCGAGAAGCGCGAGCCCTTTCTTCATGTAAGCGGCCGCGGCCTTGTCGCCGGCGGGGTGATCCGACAGCAGACGCTCATACGCCGACACCGCTTCCGGGTACTTCTGCTGGCTGAAATAGACCTCGCCGATCAGGTACTGCGCGTCGTCCGCCAGATCGTCCGCGGGATTGAGCCTGACGAAATCCTGCAGCTCTGCCAGGGCCAGGTCGTAGTTCCCCCGGGAGTAGTCACCGTACCCCAGACGGTACAGGTCCACACCGATAGCGCTTCCCGCGGCCGCACCCGATGCGGGCGCCTGAGGCACGGGTGGCAGGCCTGCCGTCGGCCCGGGCGAAGGCGTTCCCGGCGCCCCCGCCGTCGCGCCGCCGGGTGGCGGCGCCGCCGCGGTGGATGCCGATCGGGCCAGCGCCTCCAGCGCCTCGCGCGTCGCCCGCAGCGCGTCGGCCATCGCCGACAGGCGCTGGTCGGTCTCGTCGGAGCGCGTGCGCAGGACCTGGACGTCGTGTTGCAGCGACTCGATGCGGGCCCGCGTCTCCGCCAGCGCGGCATCCGGCCCGGCCGGGACCGCGCCCGCGTGCGCGACCTGCTGGGCCAGGGCGGCGTTGTCTTTCTGCAGCCTCCAGACCTGCTGCTGCAGAGCGTCCAGGTCGGCCTGGAGCTGCGAGCCGCCGGTCGGCGTGGCGCAGGCGACCGCAGCCCACCCCAGCACCGCCGCTCCGAACAGCCTCATCGAGCGAAAGCCGCCCGCAGCGCGGCTCACCAGCTCACCGCCAAACCTCCAACCTCACTCGGCCAGGAAAATGAACTCGGCGCGCCGGTTCATGGCCCAGGCCTCTTCATTGTGGCCCGGGTCGACCGGCCGCTCCTTGCCGTAGGAAATAATCCTCAGCTTTTGCGCCGGCGTCCCCAGGGACACCAGGTAGTCCCGCGCCGCCCGGGCGCGCTTCTCTCCCAGCGCCAGGTTGTACTCCACCGTGCCGCGCTCGTCGCAATGTCCCTCGATGCGCAGCTTGAACTGGGGATACTGCTTGATGGTGGAGGCATTGTCACCCAGCGTCCGGATCGCATCGGACCTGATATCGTACTTGTCGAAGTCGAAATGAATCGTCTTCAGGACGCCCTGCGTGTTCAGCTTCTCGGCCAGCGAGGAAGCGGATTCCTTCACCCCCTCGGTCTCCGGCTGGGACTCCTTGAACCCCTTCGTCTCCTCCACCTTTTCAGCGGGCGTCGCACGTGTCGAGCCGAAGTCCGGCGCCGTCGTCACCGGGGCCTCGGGGCCCGGAGCGCTCTTGCAGGCCGTGCCTGCGAGAATCAGGGACAGACCGAGGACCAGAAGTGCCAGGGAGCGGTGAACACCGTGACCCATCGCGTCACCTCCACATGGTTGGAATGGCCGGACCTTGCACCTCGGCCGGCCCGCTCGGCGCGGCGTCGACCCTCGCGCCGCGCCACGAACCCATCGAAGCACCCGGATTATAGCACGCGCCCGAGCGGTCTCAGCGGGACCACGAGGGCGAATAACTGTTGCCCCCGTGAGTCAGGCGCCTCACGTGCGTGCCGTCGATGTCCATCGTGTAGACGTCGAAATTGCCGGTGCGGTTCGAGGCGAACGCGATGTGCTTGCCGTCGGGCGAGAAGCGCGGCCACTCGTTGATGTTGCTGTTCTCGGTGAGGCGCGCGACCTGTTGGGTATCGATATCGACGAGGAAGATATCGAAGCCGCCCGCGACACGCGCCGTGAAGGCGATCTTCTTGCCGTCGAGCGACCAGGAGGCCGCGTCGCAGTACGAGACGTTGCTCGTCAGACGCCGCACGTTCGAGCCGTCGGCGTCCATGATGTAGATCTGCGGGCTGCCGGCGCGATCGGAGGTGAAGGCGATTCGCCGGCCGTCGGGCGACCAGGCGGGCGACGTGTCGATGGCGTCGTTCGTCGTGAGCCTTCGCGGGGACTGCTCGGACAGGGATTGTAGATAGATCTCCGCGTTCCCGTCCCTCGTGCTCGCGAAGGCGACGATGCGGCCGTCGGGCGACCAGGCCGGCGCGCTGTTCAGCTCACCCTGCTGCGGAAAGGCCTGCCGCAGCTCCCCCTCGCTGTTGACGATCATCAGGACGGGAGCGCCGGAGCGAAACGACACGAAGGCGATCTGCTTGCCGTCGGGCGACCAGGCGGGCGAAAGATTGATGGTGTTGTTGGCGGTGATGCGCTTGGCGCGCGCTCCGTCGTAGTCCATGACGTAGATCTCCTTCGCCTTGCCGACCTGGGACACGAAGGCGATCTTGGTCAGGAAGATCCCGGGTTGATCGGTGAATTGCTGCACGATCTCGTTGCTGAGCTTGTGCGCGATGACGCGCGCCAGATCGGGCTCGCCGCGGTAGCGTTTGCCGAGGAGGAGCTTCTGATCGGCTGTGTCGAAAAGCTTTCCCTCGAACACGATGTTCCCCTGATCGAGGGCCACCTGGCCGAACACCAGGGCATCGGCCCCCACGCCAATCCATTCCTTGTAGTTGATCCGGCCGCTCGGGTCGGCGTGCACCAGCTTGTGGTATTCCTCCGGGACCAGGGAAAAGTATCCCGAGAAATCCAGATCATCGTTCAAGGCGTCGTGTACGGCCCGGGCGATTCCCTGCACGCTGGGATCGGCGGGCGCCGTGAAGGCCGGCAGAGCGATCGGGATCTTCGGCTTGGCGGCCCCGACGATGCGAATGATCGGCACCGAGGGGATGGGCGCGTCCGGGGGAGGCGTGCCGCCTGGAGAGGGGGCCTGCGGCCGCGCGGCGCCCAGGAGCGCCGCCGCGAAGGCCAGAGGGGCCGAGAGCCACACGA
>QHXX01000082.1 GCA_003223135.1 Acidobacteriota bacterium
ACCATCTCGAAGGCAAGGGGCAGCGAAGTTTGGTTCAGGCTCGGAGGAAAGGGGGGGAATATGGCGTCGTGCACCGCCTCCAAGACCGATCGGTCCAAGGCATCGTAGCCGCTTGGAATCACGATCTCGACGCTGCTCACCCGCCCGCTGCTCGTCAGCACCAGCCGGATCTGCGTCGAGAACGTCCGGCGGCTGCTCTCGGCGGGCGGGTAGATCGGCTTCTTCCAGGCGTTCTCGATGTTCCTGGTGACGAGAGAGGTGTAGAACGCCTGCGCGTCGGCCTGCGCCGCGCCGCTCCCGCCGCCCGCGGCCCCGGTCCCCCCCGAGACACCCGACATGCTGGCGCCCTGCGCGGGCGTGGCCTGCGCGCGGGGCGGGGCCTCGGCCTGCGGTGCCGGTTTCGCCGCCGCCGGGACAGGGGTCGCGGCGGGCTTCGGCTTCACGGGAGCGCTCTTCGGCTCCGGGGTCTTCTTCGGCTCGGGCTTTTTGGCACGCTCCGGGATCGCGATCGCCTTTTCAGGCTTCGGTACGGGGGGCGGGTTTGGTTTCTCCGCCGCCGCGTGGGC
>QHXX01000158.1 GCA_003223135.1 Acidobacteriota bacterium
CGCGGCGACTCACTGCCCGCGGGACGGCACGGCCGGCTCCTGGGCACAGGTCTCGTGAACCGCGCCATGCCCCTGCTGCGCTACGAGATCGGCGACGTGTCGGCCCTGCGACCGGGAGGCTGCGCTTGCGGCCGGCGACTGCCCCTCTTGGACCCGGTCACCAGCAAGGCGGAGGATATCGTCGTCGCTCCCGACGGCCGGCTGATTTCGTCTTCGACGCTGACTCACCCCTTCAAGCCTCTCGCCCGGGTCGAAAAGAGTCAGATCGTGCAGGAGACAGCGGACAGGCTATTGATTCGGATTGTGCCCCGTTTGGGATACGGGGAGGAGGAGACGCGGCATCTCTTGCGCGAGATGCAGCGTCGCGTAGGGCCGGACATGCGTATCCGGGTGGAGATAGTGGACGACATCCCCGTCGGGGCGTCTGGAAAGTACCGTTGGGTGATCTCGAAATTGCCCCTGGGGTTCCGCCGGGGCCGTATCCAGAATCTGTTCGGTGCGGAAGCCGGAGATTAAAGGGTGGCGCGCGCACGGCAACACATCCCGTTTTATGTGCCCTGGACCGATCGCACCGAGATCGTCCAGATGACGCAGGCGATCCGGTCCGGGTGGCTGACGACCGGCCCCAAGGTCGGGCTTTTCGAGGACCGCATCCGCCGCATGGTGCGGGCGCGCCATGCGGTCGCCGTGAACTCATGCACGGCGGCCCTCCACGTGTCGCTGGCTGCCGCCGGCGTCGGGCCGGGCGATGAGGTGATTACCAGCCCCTACACCTTCGCCGCGACCGGGGAGGCGATCCTCTATCTCGGGGCCCGCCCGGTGCTGGCCGACATCGATTCGACCACGCTGAATATCGATCCAGGGGCGGTTGAGTCCGCCATCACCCGAAGAACCCGGGCCATCGTGCCCGTACACATCGCGGGGCTGCCGTGCGACATGCCCGCCCTCCTTGCCCTGGCGCGCCGCAGGCGGCTCAAGCTGGTTGACGACGCGGCCCACGCTCTCGGGTCCTGGGTGAACGGCCGGCCGATCGGATCGCAGTCCGACTTCACCTGCTTCAGCTTCTATGCCACGAAGAACCTGACCACCGGGGAAGGCGGGATGGTCACGACCAACGACCGGGAGGCGGCGGAGCGCGTCCGGCGCTTGAGCCTGCATGGTATGACGCACGACGCGTGGAAACGTTACACCCGCACCGGTTCCTGGAGATACGACGTATTGGAGATGGGCTTCAAATACAACATGACCGATATAGCCGCCGGGCTTGGGCTGGCTCAGGCCGCGAAGTTCCCGTCCATCCAGGCGCGGCGCCGGCGGCTTGCACGCCGCTACACCGCCCTGCTGGCGTCCTGCGATGCGTTCGATCTTCCGCCCGAGCCGAAGGGAGTTGTGCACGCCTGGCATCTCTACGTCCTTCGCCTGCGCCCCGGGGTCCTCCGGGTCGGACGTGATGAGATGATCGCGCTCCTCCAGGAGCAGGGGATCGGCACGAGCATGCATTTCCTGCCCCTGCACCTCCACTCCCTCTACAGACGGAGGTTCGGCTACCGTCGCGGCGACTTCCCGAAGACCGAACGCGAATCCGCGCGGGCCATATCGCTACCCCTGTACCCCGGCCTGAATCGGGCGGACCAGGACAGGGTCGTCGGGACCCTCCTGGATCTGGCGCGACGCCACCGGAGATGATCCGGGGCGGATCGTACTGTCGGGGCCCCTTCAAGCGGACGATGGATCTCCTTGTGTCCTTCTCGGCCCTCGTGCTCCTGGCCCCGGTCTTCCTTCTCCTGGCCCTCGTCCTGCTGGCGGTATCCGGGCCGCCCATCCTGTTCGTCCAGGAACGCGTTGGGCTCGATGGACGTGCCTTCAGATTGCTCAAGTTCAGGACGATGTGCCGGGAGGCATCGGGAGGATTGCCGCTCACGGGAAGCGGCGACCGCAGGATCACCCCGATCGGAAGGCTCCTGCGCGCTTCCAAGCTGGACGAGCTCCCGCAGCTCGTGAACGTCCTGTTCCGGAGGAGCGGAGGGAAAAGCTCTACCTGGACACCATTCTCCCCAAAAAGCTTCAGATGAACCTGGAGTACATCGATCGGGCGGGGGTGGGATCCGATGTGGCCCTTGTTCTTCAGACCATCCGGGTCGTCCTCAGAGGCGCCCGAGGGCGACGTTACGGTCGTGTATTTCGATGACCCCGGGCGCGAAAAGTCCTGCGGGGAGCGGGTTTTTGTTGACAAGGCATTGATAGGACGGTATATAGCTTGTACTCCGAGCCCATAGGAAAAACGGATAGAGCCGTGCCGCGGCGACCGCCCCGCAGGCGGGGGGTTGAGGGTATGCAACTGAGCCGGCATCGAACGAAGCTCCTCTTCTTGGCGGGCGACGTCCTCTGCGTCCTGCTCGCCAACCTTCTCGCCCTCGCGCTCCGGTTCGACTTCAATTGGTCCAGCATTACCGACCCCGCCCTGCGGGCGACCGAGCTGCTTCTCATCGACATTGTTCTGACGCCCATGGTGTTCTACGTGATGGGCCTGTACCAGAGCTTCTGGAAATACACCAGCCTCGAGGATCTCCTTCGCCTGGTCCGGGCCGTCGCCTACCGCACCGCGGGACTCATCGTGCTGTTTTACGCCTTCAACTTCGGGGGCTTCTCCCGGGCGGCCATGATCATCAACTCGGTGCTTCTATTGATCTTCACGGGGACGCTGAGGCTGGCCCCGCGGTTCCATTTCGAGTTCTTCTCTGCCCGTCGCCGCAGCGCCGGGCGCCGAACTCTGATCGTCGGAGCAGGCGACACCGGGGAATCACTCCTCAGGGATCTGAAGAAGTCACCCCATCTGGAATACAACCCCATCGGATTCGTGGACGACGACAGGGAGAAGTTCGGCATCAACATCCACGGCGTTCCGGTCCTGGGAGACTGGCGGTCCCTCGAGAGACTCATCGAAGAGTACGGCGCCCGCGAGGTGATCATCGCGGTCCCGGGTGCCCCGGGAAGCGCTGTTCGCGAGATTTTCGAGATCTGCCGTCGGACCGGGGCGCGCTTCCGGACGGTCCCGACGCGGGGTGAGCTCCAGCGCGGGGCGGCCCGCGTCAGCCAGATCCGCCTGGTGGACCTGGAGGATCTCCTGGGACGCGACGTGATCAGCCTGGACAGCCGTTCCCTCCGGATGGCTCTGAGCGGCAAGCGGGTGCTCGTCACCGGGGCGGCGGGCTCGATCGGTCGCGAACTCGCGCGCCAGATCGCCTCCCACGAGCCCGAGCAACTCATCGTGCTGGATCGCAACGAGAACAACCTGTTCTACCTGGAGGCCGAGCTGCGCGATTTGCATCCGCTGCTCGAACTGCTGCCGGTCGTCGGCGATGTGATCGATCGCAAGCGGATGGATCAGCTGTTCGTCCAGTGCCGGCCCCATGTCGTCTTCCACGCAGCCGCCTACAAGCACGTGCCGCTCATGGAACAGAATGCCGCGGAGGCGGTGAAGAACAACGTTCTGGCGACGCGGGGCCTGGCGCAGACGGCCTACCGCAGCGGGGTCGAGCGCTTCGTCTATGTCTCCACCGACAAAGCGGTTCGTCCAACCAGTGTCATGGGGGCCACGAAGAGACTTGGCGAACGCCTGGTGAAGAGTTTCGACGCCGGACGTACGCGATTCATTGCGGTGCGGTTCGGCAACGTTCTTGGCAGCGACGGATCGGTGATCCCGACGTTCCGCAAACAAATCGCCCTGGGGGGGCCCGTCACTGTCACGCACCCGGAGGCGTCTCGATATTTCATGACGATCCCCGAGGCGGTGCAGCTGGTCCTGACGGCCGGTGCGATGGGCGAGGGGAACGAGACGTTCCTCCTCCAGATGGGGCAACCGGTCCGAATCGTCGACATGGCGCGGAACATGATCGAGCTCTCGGGGCTGAAGCCGGACAAGGACATCAGGATCGTCTTCACCGGTCTGCGCCCCGGGGAGAAGCTGCATGAAGAGCTGAAGGGTGATTCCGAGGAAGCCTTGCCTACGCCGAACGACAAGATCATGGTTCTGACGGGAATCGTGCCCCTGGGCGAGGAAGAGTGGCGTTCCCTCGAAGCCCTTGAAACTGCGGCGATGGAAGGACGAGCGGAAGAGGCCATGGCGGCCCTGCGACTGCTGGTCCCCGAGTACGTCCCGGCCCAGCCGGCGGCGCGGGCCGACACGACTCCCGGGACCAAGGTCGTGGACCTCTTCCCGAAAAGGCGCCTCGATGCCCAGGCGTAGGAGTTCCTGACATCACCGGCGCCCGTTTGACCTACCGTTCCGCCATCCCACGCTTCCGCGCAGTATCCCGGATTCGGGTCGCGGTCTGCTTCGGAGTCGTCATTTCGCTGCTCAGCGCGGCAGCCGCCCGGGCGCAGGCGTTCCGGACCGCCAGCGATGGGCTGAATGTAGGCCACTTCCTGCTCTATCCGTCCATCTCGATAGAGTACACGCACGACGACAACATCACCTTCGAGAGCCGGGAACTGCCGGGGGCCGAGATCCTTGCATCGGGGGTCATGCTCATCAAGCCTCGGATCCTGATGGATTTGCCCATTGCCGCGAGCCGGATTCGCTGGGTCTACTCGCCGCTCTATCGTGACTATACCAACAAGGGCTTTCCCCAGACGCGGCGCTTCAGCCATTTCTTCGATTTCGAGGCGATGCGCTCCGGTCCCCTTCTCAGCCTGCGTGTGGCCGATCGATACGTCAAGGACACGGTGCAACTTCGGGAAGCAGATCGCGGAGGAGAGGTCTTCGGCCTGGTGCCGTTCACCACCCATGCCCCGGAGCTACAGGCCACTCTCGGTCTGGGCGCCCGCAGCGGCGTTTCTCTGATTCCCCGTTACACCGCGGTGAGCTTCCAGGGGGA
>QHXX01000033.1 GCA_003223135.1 Acidobacteriota bacterium
AGGAGTTGCAGAAGCAGCTCGAGACGGCGAAGGCGTCCGAGCAGACGCTGCGCGCCGAGATGGCCCAGCAGGCGCAACAGGCCGCCCAGCAGGCGCAGCAGGTCGCTCAGCAGGTCGCCCAGGCGCAGAAGGAGATCGAGGCCATCAGGAATCCTCCCGAGGACAAGCCGACCTGCTTCGATTCCGACGCGAAGTACGGCGCCGAGGCCATCTACATCCGGGGCTCCGTGCGGGCGGGCAATGCTCAGATGTCCGATCACTGCCGGCTCGGGCAGCTCGTCGAGTTCTCCTGCATCGAGAATCCTGTCGGGAGCGGACGGTTCCTCGTCGATTCCAAGATCATGGACTGCCCGCGGGGGTCGCGCTGCGTCGAGGGCGAGTGCCTGCGCTGACAGCGCGCCTCCGCCCTCGGCACCCCTCGACATCGGCACCCCTCGTCCCCAGAACCTCTCGACCCCGGAACCCCTCGACCGACGACACTCTGGGAATGGCAGTTTGGATGGAGGCGCCGGCCGTTCGTTCCGGTCGCAACCGCCGAGCATGTCGTCGCGCGTCCCGCGGACGTCGGCCCACCTGCCGCGCTCTCGGGACCGGTTACTTCAATCCGCTCGAGGAGGGAGCGGCCGCCCGCAGCTCCGTCTGCGCGCGCACGACGCCGCCCTTGACGACGTAGCGCAGCTGCCGGAGGCCACGGATGTCGCGCGTCGGGTCGGCGCCGACGACCAGGAGGTCGGCGCGCTTCCCCTTTTCCACGGTGCCGAATTCCTCCAGCCGGCGCATGGCCATAGCACCGGAGCGCGTCGAGGCGACCAGCACCTCCATCGGAGTCATGCCGGCCGTCTGCATCGCCTCCATCTCGGCGTACACGGAGACACCGTGCAGGGTGAGGGGGTTGCCGGCGTCGGTCCCCATGGCGATGGTGATGCCGGCGTCGCGCACCGTCTTCAGATTCACCGGCATCATCTTGTTCATGGCGGCGAAGCGCTCCCGGCGCTGCTCGTCCGCCTTGGGATCGTCCGCCTTCACGGTGAGGCGGGCGGTCTCGGCGAGGCGGGCCAGAGTGTCGGGATCGACGCAGCCGTTCGGATCGTCGACCGAAGCCGGCTTCTTCTCCGTCGCCGCCTCCCGCAGCCTTCGGTAGCCGTCCACGACGGTCAGGGTGGGACAGTAGATCGTCCGGTTCTCCTTCGCGAGGCGCAGAAATTCCTGGTCCACCGGGACGTCCCAGACGCTGTGCACCAGTAGATTCGCCCCCGCCCGCAGCGCGGCGGTGGCTTCCTTCAACCCCGTGGCGTGGACGATCAGCGGAATCTTCCGGGCGCGCGCCTCCTCGCCCGCCGCCAAGACAGCCTTCGTCATGTCGTCGAAGTTCCTCTCGGCCACCGGGATGAACCAGACCTTGACCGCGTCGCTGCCGTGCGATGCGAGGTACCGCACGCCGCCCCGCGCGTCCTCTTCCGTGCCGAGGTAGATGAACTGTCTCTCGGCCGGCAGGTTCAGCCAGAAGTCCAGGGTCGACAGGAGCGGCCCCGCCGCCGCGACGTGCGGGGCGAGCGGGTCGGCTTCGGCGCGCGCGCGCAGGTCCCAGGTCCAGGAGTAGCCCCCGACATCGAACACGGCCGTCACTCCCGAGCAGAGATACGAGCGCAGGAATCGCTCCGGATGGGCGCGCAGGCCGGCCTGGACCTCTTCGTAGGGGTACCGGTCGCGGACGTCGATCGAATCGGGCCGGCCGTCAGCCCAGCCGGTCTGCGAGAAGTGCACATGCGCGTCGACGATCCCCGGCGTGATCCAGGTGCCCTTCATATCGAGGACATCGATCCCTTTGGGAGGAGGGCACTGCGCCCGCGTCCCGGCGCAATCGATCTTCCCGCCGCGCAGGATCACCGCCGAGTCGGGAATGGGAGGGGCGCCGGTCCCGTCCACGAGCGTCGCGCCGACCAGCGCCCGCGGCGGAGGCGGCGTTCCCGGCAGGGCCGAAAAAGCAGTCGTGACGGCGATCTTCCAGCCCCCTCCGGTCTCGCCGTCAGCGGTCCTGCCGCCACCGGTCGCGCCGGCGCCGGTCTTGGCACGGTCGGTCCTGCCATCGCCGATCTTGACGAAGAAGCGCTCGGAGATCCCCGAGTCTTCCCGGGCCCCGTAGCGCACGCGGTAGCGGTACGTCCCGTAGACGAGGCCGGGACGGATCGGCACGAGCTGGAGATCGAGCCCCTCGAAGAGATCGGGCCAGTCCTCGCCGGTCTCCTTGGCCAGCGAGTCGTAGCCGAGCTGCGGTCCCTCGGGCCCGGTCCGCGCGAGCGTGTCGGCGTTGAGGTAGCACGCCAGGTAGGCGTCGCGGTCGTGCCGCCTGATCGCGTCGAGGTTCTTCTCGAACAGGGCACGCGCCGCCTCGAGATCGGCGGCCGGGGCGACGGGCGCGGCTCTCGGGGCCGCCGCGATCGCATCCGCGATCTCCCCGCTCCGCACCGTCGCGAGCGGCAGCAGCAGCGCGATGATCCACGGTCGCATGATTCCCGTCCAATCTCCCATCATGATCCCACGAGTCGATGCGGCTCAGAGATCCAGAGGCGTGACCTTCTCTCCTTCCTTCACCCCGAGGCGGATCGGGCGCGGGGGTCCCTTGCGGGGCACGGTGACCTCGGCCATCAGGCCGGGCCGCGAGGAGGGATCGACGGCGTGCTCGGGGATGAAGTACGCCACCGGGGTGGAGAGGGCGGCCACGAGTCGACCGTTCTCCTTGCGGATCTGCACCGGGTGGCCGACGCCGTCATCGGTGCGTGTGGCGACCAGGCGGTCTCCTTCCACTGACAGGCGGGCGTAACCCCAGGCCGAGGCGGCCGAGCCGGCCGGCTCGTCGAAGCCGCGCGCTTCCGCCTTCACCTGGAGGCGGACGTAGCGTCCGCGGATCGGCAGGTTCGGGTCGTAGGGAGCGACCTCGACCCAGACGCGCGGCAGCGCCGCCCGATCCGCCAGGAGCTTCGCGCCGAGCGCGGAGACAAGCGCGATGTGCAGCGCCGCGACGACAAGCCCCTTCGTCCGGGCGGTCACGGGGCGGCCTCCGACATTCTCTCCAGCAGACGGCGCCGCGCCCGCTCGAGCGCGTAGCCGCCGAACAGGAGCAACAGCCCCAGGGTGATCAGGCTCAGCGACCGGCCCAGTTTGTCCATCACGCTGGCGAAATAAAAAAAGATGACGGCGAGGCCGAAGCCGGCCACGCCCAGGTTGACCCGTTCGCGGCGCGCTTCGACAATTCCCCACCAGGCGAGGAGCGCCGAGCCGAGGCCGCACAGGGCGTACATCCCGATCTCGTGCCAGTCGAGCGCCTGCTCGGAGTAAGGGCTCGTGCGCGGCTCCATGGCGCCGACGAGGCGCACCCAGACCGCGGCGACGAGAACCGGCCAGGCGGCGCGGCCTCGGAGCGCGTACGCCAGCGCCAGGGGCGCCCCGTAAGCGATGACCCATCCCGCCGTCAGCACGCCCTTCGGCACCGACACGGTCGTCGAGCCGAGCCACCCCCGGGAGAGGACCACCCAGAAGGTCTGGGGAATCAGGGCCAGCCCGCCGATCCAGGCCAGGTCGTGACGCACCGGAGTGTCTTTGTCGGGGAGGCGCGCGGTCAGGTAGGTGAGGGCGAGGAGCCACAACCCCTCGGCGAGGAGGTCCTGGCCGCCCCTCATGTGCTCGATCGTCACCATCCACTCGCCGGCCAGCCACACCGGTGTGAGCACGGCGGCCAGGATCGCCTGGATTCGATCCCGGAGAAGGAGCCAGGCGATCCAGGCGCCCGCGGCCCACAGCATGAAGCCACCCGGCCAGTGCTCCTGCAAATTGAAGATCTGTCCCGCCAGGAAGATGCCGGCGCCGAGCGCCACGGTCCCGGCGCCGTGCAGCGCCTGCGCCAGCACGTCGGTCCGCTCCCTGAGGAATGCCGCGGCGGCGTGGAACGCGCCGACCATCACGAGGACCAGCGCGAAGCGGCCGGCGGGCGACAGCTCGTCCCAGTGGGCGGCGACGAACAGCAGAACACCGGCGCACAGGAGCAGGCCGCCGAAGACGCAGGCGAGGATCACGGGCCACCGGCGCCCGCCGCGACGCTCGCGGTCGTTCTCGAACGCCTGGATGCGCTCCGCCGTGCCGGCGTCGATGAGCCGCGCCTCGACCCAGCGCCCAAGCGATCTCTGCCAGTTCTTCGGCATCGTCGGTTTCAGTGAGGACCGCGCTCGAAACGGGCCGCATCTTAATACACACGAGGCCGGCCGTGCTCAAGCGGTTGCGGATTGCCGCGATCGCGGTTCGCCGCCGTCACATCATCCGGTCGGGAGACCGGTCGCGCCGGCAGAGGCGCACGAAGTTGTCCAGAAGGCGCCGCGCCGGGATCGGATCGAAGCGCTCCAGATCCTCGACGAGCCGATCGACGTGACCCTCGGCCACCCGGCCGCGCGCCCGCGCCTCGGCCTCGAGGCGCTCGCGCCGCAGCTTGATCAGCTCTCGCAGGATGCCGGTCGTGGCCTCCGGGTGGAACTGCACGCCCCAGACGCTCTCGTCGACGCGGAAAGCCTGGATCGGCGCGCTGTCGTTGCCGGCCAGCAGGACGCCGTCCGACGGAAGCGTCTCGACCCTGTCCTCGTGCATGGCCAGGACCGGGAGTGGCGAGGGCAGGCCCTCGAACAGCGGATCGAGGCGGCCCGCCGCTGTCAGCGTCACTTCGACGGCGCCGATCTCCCACCCCGACGGGCTGAGGACGACGCGGCCGCCGCGCGCCCGGGCCAGCATCTGGCAGCCGAAGCAGACGGCGAGCATCGGCACGCGCATGTGCCCGGCGCCCCGGAGGAGCGCGGCGAGCCTGTCCATCCACGGCTCCGGTTTCAGAACCGACTTCACCGAGCCCGTGACGATGATCCCCGCGTACGGCGACGCGTCGGTGATCGCCGACTTCGTGGCGTCGCAGAGATCGAACGCCAGGTTGTGGGCCGCCAGGGCGTCCCGGAACCAGCGATCGTAGTCGCCGTGGCCGCGCTGCACTTCGAGCGCGGTCGAGCCGGTCCTGATGATCAGGATGCGCGGCAGCGCGTGCAGGAGAATCGGCGGGACGCCCCGTGCCGGCATCGGGCGCGGCCCCGTGGCCCCGGCCCGCGGCACGCTCCGGGCCCGCTGGCGGTGATCCACACGCCCTCGAAGTTTCATCATCGCCGATCTCCGTACGCAGGGCGCCCCCACGGCACCTCTCGCCGCGGCTTACTTTACCAGCGAGCGAGTGGCGCGCGCAGAGATCCTGAAGTAAAGTTTCAGGGACGGGGGCCCTTGGGAGGAAACGAAAATGAAATCGTTGACCGCTCCAGCCGCGCTCGTTTTCGTGCTCGTCCTAGGCTGTGGACCGACCGCGCCGCCCGGCCCGGGACCCGCTCCGACTCCCGCACCGATTCCCTCTCCTAGCCCCACCCCGGTCCCGGTCTCAAGCGGCTTCGACTGCGATCACCCGCCCGCGGTCGCGGGCCTGGTCAGTGCGAAAGAGCCGATCGCCGATCGCTACATCGTTGTCATGAAACCGGAGGCACCCGCGGGGGGAGCGGCGGGGGCGGCCTCATCGGCAACGGCCGGAGGCGCTGCGCACGCCTGGAGCAAATCCGAGGTCGCGAGCCTGGCCGCGACGATGGCGAAGGCGTACGGCGGGCGCAGCGTGCGCGTGTTCGCCGCGGCCATCCCCGGGTTCGCCTGCTCGGTCGACGCGGGCGGAGCCGCGAAGATGGCGCAGGATGCTCGTGTCCTGTTCGTGCAGCAGGACGGGCGCAAGAAGGCGACGAGTGTCGCGTCCTGGGGCCTCGACCGGATCGATCAGCGGGACCTGCCGCTCGACGGTCGCTACGAGCCGGGTGCGACGGGCGGCGGCATCCACGCCTACGTCATCGACACCGGACTGGATGTCAACCACGTGGAGTTCGCCGGGCGCGTGGGCGAGGGTTTCTCCGCCACCGGGGACGGGATTCGCGACGATGTCGGTCACGGCACGCACGTCGCGGGGACCATCGGCGGGACGACGTTCGGCGTCGCGCGTCAGGTCGTCCTGCATCCGGTGCGCGTCCTGGTCAACGGATCCGGCTCCGACTCGGACGTCATCCAGGGGGTCGACTGGGTCACGGACCACGCGAAGCGAAACGCCTGGCCGGCGGTCGCCAACATGAGCCTGGGCGGTGGAGCGTCCCCCGCGCTCGATCTGGCCGTCTGCAATTCGATCCGGGCCGGCGTGAGCTATGCCGTCGCGGCCGGGAACGACAGCGCCGACGCCTGCGACGAATCGCCGTCCCGCATCGTCCAGGCGATCGCCGCAGGGGCTACCGACCGCGCCGATCGCCGGGCGTCGTTCTCGAATGTCGGCGCCTGCGTGGACATCTTCGCCCCCGGCAGCGATATCATCTCGGCAAAAAACGGCGGAGGCTCCACCACGTTGAGCGGCACCTCCATGGCCTCGCCGCACGTCGCCGGTGTGGCCGCCCTCTGTCTGGCGCGCGCCCCGGGCTCGACTCCCGAGCGGGTCCGGGCCTGTGTCGTCGACCACGGCAGCCGCGACAAGCTGGCCGACGTCGGCACCGGCTCGCCGAATCTTCTGCTCTACGCGCGGGAGCAGTAGCCGGGAGGCGAATCGCCATGCGTCGCGCTCCTCTCATGTCCCTGCTCGCATTCTTCCTGATGGTGCCCGCCGGCGGCTGCGCCGCGCGCGAGGAGTCCGTGACCAAAACCGATTTCGAGACCCGCCTCGTGCTGAAGAGCGCCGCCGGCGACGAGGCGCGCGAGTTCCCGACCGGCGAGACGATCACCTTCGTCGTGACGTTCCGCAACCGCGCGGCGACCCCCCGGACCCTCACCCTCCCCACGAGCCAGACGCTCGACTGCCTCGTCTATGCCGCGGATCACAAGGAAGTCTGGCGTCATTCCTCCGGCCGGATGTTCGCCCAGGTGATCACCGAGCTGACCCTGAAGCCCGGCGAGTCGCGCACCTTCACGGCGACCTGGAACCAGGTGGACTCGAAGGGGAAGCCCGTGCCTCCGGGCGAGTATGAGGCCGTCGGCCTGGTGCCCGGCAACGCCCCGGGCTGCCGTTCCGACGCCGTGAAATTCACGATCGGTCCATCCGCCGCCGGGAAGCCGGCCGGTCCCTGAGCGGCGCGCCTGAAGTCCGCCGGGCGGTACAATCTCCCCCGGGGGCCCGGATGACGATCGCATGACGGACACAACCGAACGCCCGCAGACGACCGCCGGCGTGCCTGCCTCTCGCCTCGCCTCCCTCCGTCGCCGCGAGGACGCGAGGTTCACCGAGAGCCGCCCGCATTCGCGCGCGCTCCTCGAGCGCGCCCGGGGCTCGATGCCGAACGGCGTGCCGATGTCCTGGATGGTGGAGCTGTACGAGCACCCGCCGATCTTCGTCGCATCGGGGGAGGGGGCGACGTTCACCGACGTGGACGGGCACCGCTACTTCGACACGAACATCGGCGACATGAGCACGTTCTGCGGCATCAACCCGCCGGCCGTCGTGGAGGCCGTCGCCCGCCAGGCGCGCCGCGGCCTGCAGTACCTCCTGCCGATCGAGGACGCGCTATGGGTGGCGGAGGATCTGACCCGGCGCTTCCGCCTGCCGCAGTGGCAGTTCACGCTGTCGGCGACGCTCGCCAACGTCGAGGCGATCCGCCTGTGCCGCTTCGTCACCGGCCGCCCGGTCGTCCTGATGTTCGAGGGGAAGTATCACGGTCACGCCGAGGAGTGGCTGGTCGATCCGAAGGACGGTGCGTTGAGGCCGGCCTACCCGGGGGTGCCGCCGTCCGCCGGTGCTTGGGTCCGTCACGTGCCGTTCAACGACCCCGAGGCGCTCGCGCGCGCGCTCCAGCCGGGCGACGTGGCGTGTGTCGTGACCGAGCCGGCCCTCACCAACTGCGGCGTGATCGAACCCGACCCGGGCTTTCATCAGGCGCTCCGCGCCCTGACGCGACGGCGGGGGACTCTCCTCGTCATCGACGAGGCGCACACGCTGGTGTGCGGGCCCGGCGGCCTGACGGCGCGCCTCGGCCTCGAGCCTGACGTCATCACCCTCGGGAAATTCATCGCCGGGAGCGTGCCGCTCGGCGCCTACGGCATGACGGCCGGGCTGGCGCAGCGTTTCGCGCGCCCCGATCCCGCGAGCCCGCGCGCGGCCTTTGCTTCGGGAGGGACGCTGTTCGCCAACGCCCTGTCGATGACCGCCGCCCGGGCCGCGCTCGAGCACGTCCTCACCGAGGAGGCCTACGCCCGCACCGCCGAGCTGGGCGCGCGCCTGGCCGATGGCATCGAGGAGCGCTGCCGCCGCCGCGGTTTCGACTGGCGTGCCCACCGTCTGTTCGCCCGCTCCGGGTACTGCTACGGCCCGGCCCTGCCGCGCAACGCCTCTGACTACCACGCCACGATGCGCCCCGACCTCTACCACCTGATGCGCGTTTACTTCGCCAATCGCGGCGTCTGGGAAGCGATCGGCACCGCCGGCCCCACAGTCTCTGTCGCCGCCGCGCCCGCCGACATCGACCACTACCTCGCCTGCCTCGACGAATTCCTCGGCGAGCTTTCAGCCTGAGGGTCGGGGACGATCAGGCCGGGCGACGGGCGCCCCGCCCCCTCCAACCCGAGCCGCGCGGTCGGTACGGCACGATCGGGGCGGGCGGCCGGCTCTGGCCGGCGGCCGGCCGCAGGTGCGCGCCTGCGGGCCGCATCCGCGCGCCGGCCACGGGGCCGGACGAAGGCGCGGCGTTCTCCGCGAATCCCTGCACGATCCGGCGCTCGATGGCGTGCCCGATCAGGGCTTCGATCCCGCGCACGTGCGGGTGGTCCTCCGGCGAAACGAGCGACAGGGCGTCGCCGGTGGCGCCGGCGCGCGCCGTACGGCCGATGCGGTGCACGTAGTCCTCGGGGACGTTCGGCAGGTCGTAGTTCACCACGTGGCTGATATCTTCGACGTCGATACCGCGGCCGGCGATGTCGGTGGCGACCATGACCCGGCTGCGTTTGCCGCGGAACGCCTCGAGCGCCTTGGTGCGCTGGGCCTGGCTGCGGTTGCCGTGCAGAACCGCCACGGTGTGGCCGCGCCCCTCGAGATGGCGCGCCAGCTTGTTGGCGCCGTGCTTGGTGCGGGTGAACACGAGGGTCAGACCACGAGCCTCGGTCTCGAGAAGATGCGCCATCAGCTCGCGCTTGCGCACGCTCGCCACGGGCAAGAGCGTCTGCCGCACGCCCCTGGCGGGCGCCGAGCGGCGCGGTGCCACCTCGACGTTGACCGGATCGCGCAGAATCTCGCGTGCCAGACGGCGAATCTCGTCGGGCATCGTGGCCGAGAACAGAAGCGTCTGGCGCCGGGACGGGAGGGCGGCGACGATGCGGCGCACGTCGCGGATGAACCCCATGTCGAGCATGCGGTCGGCCTCGTCCAGGACCAGGACCTCCAGGCACCTGAAATCGACGTTGCCCCGCTGCATGAGATCGAGAAGCCGCCCCGGCGTGGCCACGAGAATATCGACACCGCGGCGCAGCCTCTGTTGCTGCGGCTCGAGGCCGACCCCGCCGTGGACGACCGCCGAGTCGAGGGGCAGGTGGCGGCCGTAGACCCGCAGCGCCTCGCGGACTTGAAGAGCCAGCTCGCGCGTGGGCGTCAGAATCAGGGCCCGCAGCCGGCCGCGCGTTCCCGTGCGCAAGCGGTGCAGGATCGGCAGGGTGAAGGCGGCGGTCTTGCCGGTTCCCGTCTGGGCGCAGCCGATCAGGTCGCGCCCGGCGAGGATGCCGGGGATGGCGCCTTCCTGGATGGGTGTGGGCGTCTCGTACCCCTCGTCGCGCACGGCGCGCTCGATCTCAGGCGCGAGGCCCAATGGTGTGAATGACACGATAGTGGTTCTCCTTTCGCCGGGGCGCGTGGCGCCCGGCGGTTCGTGACCACCCGCCGATCCCTGTGACCCGCGGTGGTCTGTGACCGCGGCCACGCGGCCGCGGACGTGCTCACGTGTTTGAACCTTGCGGAAACGTTACGGTTCTAGCGTTTTAGGCTGGAACCCGCTCCTGAGCGGGTCGACTCCGGTAGGCGAAGGCTGCCTGCTCGCGGTTCAGTGACGGGGGGATGATAGGTGCAATCGGGCGGGAAGTCCAGAACTATCTGGCGGCGGTCCCTCTTCTCCCCAGCACGATCGTCTTCCCGATGGTGATCGTCATGAGGTCATGGCCGACGGCCAGGCGGCCCTTGTACTCCTTCCGGGTCGGCGGGACGAGGTCGGCGGCGGTCGCCATCGATGGGACGATGTGGCTGTAGACCGCCAGCCGCGGGCGCGTCAGGGCGAAGATGCGTCCGGCCTCCTCGGGCGACGTATGGCGGGCGATGATGCGCTCGACCGCCTCCTCATCGGAGACGAGCGAATGGCGGCGCAGGAGCGCCGGGCTGACCACCTCGTGCACCAGGACGTCGGCGCCGTGCGCCTGCACGACCAGGCCGGGGGTTGGCCGGCAGTCGCCGGAGAACACCGCCGCGCGGCCGGCGTATTCGAAGCGGTAGCCGTAGGCGGGCGTTTCGGGGCCGTGGTCCACCGCGAAGGCGAGGATCTTGAGGCCGTCGCGGTCGAAGACGACGCGCGCCGCGGCGCCCTCCTTGTCGATCTCGACCTCCGTGGCCAGAAGCTCCGCACCAGCCGGGGGGAGCTTTTCGACGACGTCCCGGCGGTTCTCGACATCGAACTCGTAGGCGCGCTGCAAGTGGCGGACCATCGACTCGGTGCCGGGAGGGCCGTACACGGCGAGCGGGCGGTCGCGCCCGGCGATCCACCCGGTCAGCCACAGATCGGGAAGCCCGACGGTGTGATCCGAGTGCAGGTGCGTGAGCAGGACGAAGTCGATGCCGCCCAGAAGGTCGCGCCCTCCGGCCTGGAGCAGCCTTATCGTCGCCCCCCGCCCGGCGTCCACCAGGACCCGGTACGGCCCGGCCTCGACCAGGCTGCTCGGCCCGAAACGGTCCGGGGCGGGCCGGGGGTTTCCGGTGCCGAGCAGGGTGATCCGGAAGAGCGAGTCCCCGACACCCGGCCGCACCGCGGCGCCCTCGGTACCCGGCTTCGGCGGAGCGGTCCGGGCCGTCGCAACACCGGTGCAGAGCGCGAGCGCTATCAGCGGTGCCGTGAGCGCCGCGCGCGCGGTCATCGTTCGTCGCGCTTCGTTCGGTCCTGCACCCTTGCCCATCAGTGGCCTCCCGCGTCGGGCGCGCCGTTCACCAGGATCGAACGACGACGCGATTGAACGCTCCTTGAAGCCGCAGGCGGTAGCCCGGCGCGCCGCCCGGTCCGCCGAGAGCGCTCCCGCCCCGCGCCCCGCGGTCCTGGCTTCTCTCGTCGACGTAATTCAGGAACCCCTCGCTGCTCGCCCCGACGGGCGTCGCCGCGGGAACCTCGATCACCACCTGGTTGAAGGACCCCTCGAAGCCGAGACGGACGTCGGACGCCGGCTCGCCGAGACGCAGGCTCAAATCGTTGAACGCTCCGTCGACCGCGACCGCCGATACGGGGCTCGCGGCAACGTCCAGCCGCGTCGTGGTGAACACGAGGTCGAGGTCGAGCGCGACCGGCAGGGCCGTCGACATCCCGAGCTCGCAGCGGGCGCGCGCGCCGCCCGGCAGGAAGAAGAAGGACCGGTCGGTCCACGAGTTGGTGACCCGCACGCGGCCGGTCGCGGCGTCCTCCGTGACCCGCACGGCACGGCGGCCGGCTTCCGTCCCGCGACCCTCGACGAGGACGCCCTTCGGCAGGCGCCGCGAGGTGACGTCGAGGCTCGCCATCGCCAGCCGCCCTTCGAGGGTCCAGGCGGAGACGTCGGAGGCGCGCGCGGCGCGCAGCGGCACCCAGTCCCGTCCGCTGTCCGTGCGGGCGGGTCCGCGCGTCGCCACGTACATCATCATGCCGAGGACAAGGATCGGTCCCAGGAGGACGAGCGCCGGGGCCGGGCTGCGCTCGAACACGAGCCGGATGCCGATCGCCACCAGGAACACCGGCCAGTACGCCAGCACGTCGCCCCAGAATGACCAGGGCAGGACGTCCTGGGTCGTGAGCAGCAGGAACGTGCCGAACCCGAGCAGGTAGAACCCCCTGGCGACGCGCCCCCAGCGGATCCCTTCGTCGCTCATGCGACGTGCCTGGTCACGACGTCTTCCCGCTCCGGCCGCGCGCCGCTTCCAGGATGATCGATACCCCGACCGCGATGAGGATCAGCGGCCACAGGTTCGACAGCCGCGCCCACTGCGGCCAGTGCCACCACGAGAGCCGGTCGAGGAGAAACAGCACGCCGAGGACGATCAGGATCGTCCCCGCGACCATGCGGCCCCGGCCCGCGTCCGCGGGCATCCGCCGGACCTCTTCCACGGCGCGCTCGCCGGCCTCGCGCACCTTCTCCACCAGGCGATCAGCTGGTGTCGGCCCCGATCCGCCTCCGGTCGCCGCGGGTCCGCCGGTCTCCGCGACCCGGTCATCCCGCGGCATGATGATCCACCCGACGACGTACGCCACGACACCGAACCCGTTCAGGAAGCAAAGCGCGATGAACACGATCCGCGCCAGCACCGGGTCGACTCCGAAGTAGTTCGCGAATCCGGCCGCCACGCCGCCCAGAACGGCGTTCTTCGTGTCCCGCGTCAGCCGTCGATTCATCTGTCTCACCTCCGTCGCGCCCGAGTGCGTCCTTTGACCCCGGCCGTGACAGGACGCAGGATACGCCAGAGTGGCGCCCGCGGATCCTCCCAAGCTCCCCCCGGGCCCGGGCGAGCCTCCCGGTCCCGTGCTCCGGCCGCGTCGCCCGCTTGTGGGAGGCCTCTTTCGTGGCCGCCCCCGCTCGTCGCGGCCCTCCTGATCGGCTATGCTCTGCCCTTCGGATCGGGCACGCGCGTCGCGAACCGGAAACCGAACGCTCCACCATGAAGAAGCCGCTCGCTCTCACCCTTCTGCTCGCGGGGCTTCCGGTGATCCTCCTGATCCCCGGCGTCGTCAAGCTCGTCGGCGGCGCGGGCGTCTACCGCCCCATCGTGCTTTGGGGGCTTCCGGTGTCGGCGGCCCTGGTCGCTGCGGCGCTGACAACGGGTCGGCGCAGGGGCTTCCTGTTCGGCGGCTCACCCGCGACGCTGTTGCGGCTCGCCCCGTGGTGTGTCACAGCGCTCGTCGTCGATTACAGCTTCCTCGGCATCGGTCACCTGCTCGGCTTCATCACCTTCACCTACGGAGACCAGGGCCTCAGCGGTCACCCGTTCCGCGCGATGGCGTGGGGGCTGCCTCTGTGCCTGGGCCTGGGGGTGTTCGGATGGGAATGGACGCTGCGCAGGACGCTCTACGTCTCCTGGATCGGGCACGTGGCGAGGCCCGCGGCGCTCCTCATTTCGTGCGCGGTCGGTGTGGCGCTCATGGCGCCGTCGATCACGCCGGGCCTCGAGATCCCCGACGGATCCTACGTTGCGGCGTCTTTTCTGGCCGTCGCCTGCCGCGAACTGTCCTTCGGCCTGATCTTCGCGTCGGGGGCGGGCCTGCCGGCGGCGGGTCTCTACCGCGGTCTGATCATCTATATGGAGGCGTTTCTCATCGCCGACTGGTACAGCGTCTTTTTCCCGATGGCGAACTTCACCACCAGCGAGCCCGCCTTTTATCTGGTGCGCGGGGCGACCGCGATCCTGGCCGCCGGCGTCATCGTGACCGGCCTGAGGTGGAACGCGCGGCGCCAGGCGACGGCCGGCGCGCCCGCCCGGGCCGGCGCCTCGCCGGCCGCACCGGCGCCGTCATGAGCGGCGGGCGCTCCGAAGCGATAATGAGCGCGCCACGCGCGGCAGCCGCCGACCGGAACCCGAAATGCAATCATGACGGCTTGATCGCCTTCGCCGTCTTCGGGCTCGTGGTGATGGCGGCCTGGACCCTGGTCATCAAGTACCTGGCACCGATCCTCTACGTCGTCTCCGAGCGCGCGGCCGGGCGCAGCCCCGGCCCGGCGCCGGTGATGTGGGACTTCTGGTGGGTGGCGCATCTCGCACTGGCATGGCTCCTGTGGCGCCGCCACGCCTGGGCCCGGGCCGCCGGAATGGCGATCGCCGCCGCCGAAATCGCGGTCGTCACGGTCAAATTCATCGCCTACATGCGCCGGCCCGATCTTTCTTTCTGGCGGCTCCTGTGGTTCACTAACAAGGTCTACGTTCTGGCATTCTTCGTCGTGCTCCTGATCGTCTTTCTGAGGAGGAAGGGATGGCCCGCTCCGGCCGCAGACCCCGGCCCCGCGCCAGGCGCCCTCTCAGCCGGCGCGCGTTCCTGAAGCGGACGGCTGCCGCTTCCGGCGCGCTGGTGACGGGCGCTCTCGCCACGGCCGGCGCTCCCCCGACGACAGGTTCCGTGGCCGACCCCGGTGCCGTGGCCGGCCCCGGCCCGACGATGCGTCACCGCACCCTCGGCCGGACGGACCTGAAGGTCTCCGAGATCGGCTTCGGAGGCTTCCCGATCGACGACCCGCAGATCGTCCGCTACGCGATCGAACGGGGCATCAACTACATCGACACCGCGCACTGCTACCGCGGCGGCCGGAGCGAGGAGATCATCGGCGAGGCGCTCGCGGGGCGCCGCGATCGGGTGACTCTCACCACCAAGTGGTGCCCGCATCACGTCGGCAAACCGGCGAAGAAGCAGGTCTTCCTCGACATGCTCGATGCGAGCCTCAGGCGCCTGCGGACCGACCACGTGGACATCATCCTGAACCACGAAGTCGGCAGGAACTCGGACGGCGTCGGCGTCGAAAGGCTCAAGAACCCCGAGATGTTCGAGGCCTTCGAGGCGGCCCGCCGGGCGGGCAAGGCGCGCTTCCTGGGCGCCAGCGGGCACGACCCCGACCTCATGGGGGTGATGCACCACGCGGTCGACTCGGGGACATTCGACGTCCTCCTTTGTCGCTACTCGTTCCTCGACTACCCGGAGCAGGATCGGCTGATCGAGAAGGCGAACGCGAAGGGAGTCGGCTTCATCGCGATGAAGACACTCGCCGGCGCGAAGGGTGCGGACCTCGACAAGTTCCGCGACCGCTACAGCACCTTCAAGCAGGCGGCGCTGAAGTGGGTCCTGTCCAACCCGAAGGTCTCGAACCTGATCATCTCGATCAACAGCACGCGGCAGGTGGACGAATACGTCCCTGCCTCCGGCCGGCCGCTCGAGAAGGCCGATCTGCAGATCTTGAAGGAATACGAGGAGACCTTCTCCACCGAGGTCTGCCGGTTCTCCGGCGCCTGCCTCCCGGCCTGCCCCCAGGATGTCCGGATCGCCGACATCCTGCGATTCTCGATGTACTACCACGAGTACCACCAGGAGAACCGCGCCCTCGAGTCGTACGCGAACCTCGTCAAAACCGAGCGCGCCGCCCACTGCGCCCACTGCGCGGGCTTCTGTGAAAAGGCCTGCGCCTACGACCTGCCGATCAAAACACTTCTCATCCGGGCGCACGATGCCCTGGCTCCCGAGGACGAAGCCTGAGATCGGCTTGACACAGGGCGCGATTCTTTCTATCGTCCGCCCGCGCCGTCCGCCGCGCACCGGTGCGTGGCGCGGGAGCGAGCCATGCGAACACCACTGACTATCGCCGTGGCATTCCTGTCCGCCCTGGCCTTGGCGTGCGCCGACAAGACCCCCGCAACATTCAAATACGACCCGCCGCCGGCCGCCGTGACGAACACGAACTACTTCTCCTTGCACGTCTCGGTCGTCAACAAGAAGGGAGAGACGATTGCGAGCCAGTCGCCGACCTACTCCGGCGGCCCGGCCGATGTCCTGGAAGTCTCGGCCAACGGGAACCTGCGCTGCGCGAAGACGGGGGATGCGACGCTCTCCCTGTCGGCGGGCGGCCTCAGCGAGCCGGGCGCCCTGAAGTGCCGGGTCCCGACGGAGATCACCGTGCCGGCGGAGCTGCACGTCGTCATCGGCGCGCCCCCCACGGCGCTCAATCCCCGGGCGCTGGGCGAGGGCGGCAAGCCGCTCGACGGCGTGACCGTCGAGGTGACCTCGTCGGATCCCTCGATTGCCACGGTGGACGGGGACAAGGTCAAGGGCGTCGCCGTCGGGAAAGCGCGCCTGCAGTCGTCGCTCGGCGGCATCACGTCCGTCACGCCGGTCGAGGTGCTCGAGAAGGTCGTCTCCGAGCCGGTGACGCTGCGCGAAGGCGCCAGCCGCTCGTTCACGCTGCAGCCGGCGTACTACCTCGTCGTCATCGAGACCAAGGTCGACCCGCGTCTCAAGCAGGGCGTCACGGTCGGATGGTCCGGTGCCGGCTGCCCGAACCAGCTCGAAAATACGTCGCACCGCTTCAACTGCCGGGTCGATGAGACCGCGACGATGATCGTCACCAATCCGAAGCTGATCGGTATCGGCGCGACGGTCACGGGCACCGTGAACGTCTTTCGCGCTCCGGACTAGGAATCTCGGGATATCCGAGGAGTCGACCGGGATCGGACCACCGCAGTCGTGCTAGACCGTGGCCGTGGGCTCCGGACCTCTCCGGTCCGGCGTCCCCGGGACGATCGGGGGGCGGACGGCGGTTCTCGCGGCTGCTTCGGCGCGGCCCTCCAGCCAGTCTCCCACCTTGAGGACCAGAAGCGTCGCGTCGTCGGCGGCGTCCATCGCGCCGCGGTGCTCCTGGTAGGCGCGCTCGACGCGCGCCAGGAGGGCGGCCGGTTCGGCGGCGCCCTCGCCCGCCAGGAGCGTCTCGAGACGGTCCGGGCCGAACGCGGCGCCTGCCTCGTTCTCGGCGTCGACCAGGCCGTCGGTGTACATGAACAGACGATCCCCCGTCGCCAGAGCCACGCGGCGCTCGGCGAAGCCGCCCCCGGACATCAGTCCGATCGGCCGGCCGGTTGCATCCAGCCGTTCGAGACGACCGTCACGGCGCAGCAGGAAGGGACTCTCGTGGCCGGCGTTCACATAGCGCAGCTCGCCGCGCCGCGGATCGAGGATGCCCAGGAACAGCGTCAGGTAGACCTCGGGCGGCGTGCTCCCCTCGACCTCGCGGTCGAGCTCGACGGCGAAAGCCGCCAGGTCCGGCTCGAGCGGAATGCGCGCCCGCAGCGTCGCCTGAAGATTCGCCATCAAAAGTGCCGCCGGCACGCCCTTGCCGGAGACGTCCCCCATGAACAGCGCCACTTCGTCTCCAGGGAGAATGAAATAGTTGAAGAAGTCGCCACCCAGCTCGTGGGCCGGGATCGACACGCCCTGCACCTCGGCGAACGGGTACGAGAGCGGCTTCTTCGGCAGGAGCTCGGTCTGAATTCTGCGGCACAGCTCCAGCTCCTTGCGCAGCCGTTCCTGCTCCACCAGGCGCTCCTGGTTCGAGGCGAGCTCGCGCGCCATCCGGTTGAACGCCAGCGCGAGCTGACCCAGCTCGTCCTGCGAGCGCACCGGCACCTGGGTGTCGAGGCGCCCGGCCGCCAGCTCGCCGGCGGCGCGCGTCAGGTCGGAGAGATTGTGGGTCATGCGCCGCGAGATCGGCACGATCCCGAAGAGCGCCAGCGCCGCCAGCGCCAGACCGGCGCCGAGGTTGCGCGCGGAGGCGCGGCGGATCTCGCCCAGCGCCTCCCCGACCGGACGGGCGATGCCGAAGACCAGGCCGGTGGTCGGATCCTCGCGCGTCACCACCACCCAGTTATCGTCCGGCTTGACGTCCACGCGGACTCTCTGATCGCCGCTGTGCGGATTCTCCTCCGCCACGCGGCCATCCGGGCTCGAGGCTTTCGACTCGTTGCGCGCCGCTTCCGTTCCCGGCGATGCCCCGCCCGGTCGCTTCACGTCCGCTGCCTCGGCGCCCGGCGCTCCCTGACCCAGCGTTCCGGCCCGCCCCGACGCCGCCGCCCGCTCCAGGCCGCGCAGCCTCGGCTCGTCGGCCGGGTCGGGCGTGAACAGGCTGCCCGACGCGTCCAGGGCGAACGGGATCTCTCCCTGTTCGCGCCTGGTCTGCGACAGGACCTCGCGCAGCAACCGGTCGGCGCTGACCTTCGCCTTGAGGTGACCGACGGTCTGGCCGTTGCGCTTCAGCGGGCAGCCGAACTCCTGTTTGAGGGCCATGACCACCGCCGGCTTCTCCTGCTTCGCCGCGGCCGCGCGGCTCGCCCTCGCCTCCGCCTCAGCCCGGACTTTGTCCTTCACGGCGCGCACGAAGTCCTGCGCGCCGTCGCCGAGATTTTCCTCAAGTTCCTTCCTGACCCGCTCGACGTCCTCGGGCGGTATGAACGCCGATGCCATCTTGAGGACCGGAGCCAGCTTCGGATCCTTCGCCAGGTCCCCGACGAATTTCGGCAGGGTGATGACGACCGGCGACGCAGCCACAGGTACGCCTGCGGGATGCATGACGACCGGATGCCGGCCGGGCGCGCTGCCGCCTGCCGGAGGCCTTCCGGGCACCGCCGGTCCTCCGCCCACGGCACCCGCCCCCCGCGGTGCGGGTGCCGTGGGCGTAAACTCGAAGGCGTCGACGAAGTGGGCCGCCTCCCCCAGGGCCTCCATCAACCGGCCCACCAGGACTGCGTTCGCTGACTCTCCCCGGGTCTCCGAGCCCTTGCGCGCCTCGGGGAACGGCATCGTCTCGAGCATGTCGATGCGACGGCTCAGGCTGGCGGTGACCACGCTCATGCGCTCGTTCATCTCGTCGGCCAGGCGCGTCGCCTCGGCCTCGACCGTCCGGCGGAGCGCCCGTGCGGACGAGTAGTACGCGTACAGGGTGATGGCGCCCAGGGGCACCACCGCCAGGAGCAGGAACGCCAGGATCAACTGGGTCCGGAGTCTCATGCCGAGAGGATACCACCCCCACGGCGCGCGTGGCGAGCGACACGGTGTAAAGGCGTGTAAAAAAAAGACGACGGGCGCGGCCGCCGGTCGCTCCGGCTCGCCGCGCCCGTAATTTCAGTGGCGCTCTTCAGGCCAGATTTCTTATCCCTTCTTGATCGCCGTCACGCCTTCGTGCTCACCCTTGTCGTTATCGTGGCAGGTGAGCGTGACCTTGTCGCCGGCCTTCAGGGTCTTGAGCTCTTCGATGGCCTTGTCCATCACGGGAGCGGTCTTCTCTTCCCCCTTCTCGTCCTTGATCGTGATCTGATTGTGCTCCGTGTCGATGGCCACGACGGTCGCCTTCACTTGATGCGTCTTGCCCGCCGCAATCGCAGGAGTCACCACTCCCAGGATCAGGCCGGCGACGAACAGAGCGCATATCACAGCAGCCAGATTCCGCATGGTCCCTCCTCTTGGGTGAAAACCGGTTAATCGCGCAACGCGGGATTATAGTACAAGCCCTCCCGCCCGCCCACTTCTCCGGTAGAATTTCCACCTCATGCGCCCACCCCGGGGACCCGCGTGGCCCCTCGAGCCGGAGGCGGCCGATCTCCGCCGGCTGATCGACGCCTGCGCCGACTACGTCGTGGAGCACATCGACTCCCTGCCGCGGCAGCCGTCGTTCGACGTCGAAGGGGCCGGGCTCGTCGCGGCGTCTTTCGACGAGCCGGTCCCGGAGGAGGGCCGACCGATCGAGACGATCCTGGATCGGCTGCGCCCGGCCGTGGCGAAATCGTTCACGACCGCCGGGCCAGGCTACCTGGCCTTCATCCCGGGCGGCGGCATCCCGTCCGCGGCCGTCGCGGACCTCGTCGCCTGCGCGGTCAACCGTTTCGTGGGCGTCGCTGCGGCGGCGCCTGCCCTGGCGCGGATCGAGGCACAGGCTATCTCCTGGCTTGCCGGGCTGATGGGTTATCCGCCCGGGGCCGGGGGGATCCTGACGTCGGGCGGGTCGCTGTCGAACCTCATCGCCCTGGTCACGGCGCGCGCGGCCAGGCTTCCCGAGAACTTTCTCAACGGGACGCTCTACGCGTCGGAGGAGACCCACCTGTCCCTGTTCAAGGCGGCGCGCACCGCCGGATTTCCGGACAGGAACGTCCGCCGCATCGCGGTGGACGGCCGTTTCCGTCTCCGCCCTGACCGGCTCGAGGCCGCCGTCGTCTCCGACCGCGCACAGGGGCGCCGGCCATTCTTCGTCGTCGCCAACGTCGGCACCACGAACACCGGGGCGATCGACCCGCTGCCGGAGATCCTCGACATCGCGCGCCGGCACGAGCTGTGGGTGCACGCCGACGCCGCCTACGGAGGTTTCTTCCGGTTGATCCCCGAGGGCGCGGGGCGCATGCCCGGGGTCGAGCGGTGCGACTCGATCACGCTCGATCCGCACAAGGGACTGTTTCTGCCGTACGGGACCGGCTGCCTCCTGGTACGCGACCCCGAGACCTTGCGGCGGGCCCACCAGGGCGGGGCCGCCTACCTGCAGGACGTCAGCGCGGCCGAGGGGGCGCCCAACTTCACCGACCTGTCCCCCGAGCTGTCGCGCGACTTCCGGGGTCTGCGTCTCTGGCTGCCGATCCAGCTTCACGGCCTGCGGGCCTTCAAAGAGCAAATTCAGGAGAAGCTCGACCTGGCGCTCTGGGCCTACGACGAGCTGAAGGACGACCCGTTCTTCGAGATGCTGGATGAGCCGCAGCTCTCCATCGTCGCCTTCACCGCGAGGCCGCGCGGCGGCGACCCCGACGCGTTCGGGGCCGAGGTCCTGCGGCGCGTCAACGCCCGCCGCCGTGTCTTCCTGTCGAGCAGCACGATCGGCGGGCGCTACGTCCTGCGCATCTGCGTCCTGAGCTTCCGCACCCACGCCGAGCGCGTGCGGGACGCCGTGACCGCCCTGAAAGAAGAGGCGGCCCGCCTGTCCGAACTCTGAGAAGCGGCTCGACGGATGGCGGCCGCCCGGCGAGACCCGCTCAGCCGCCCCTCGACCGTCGCGGCGACAGAAGCGTGCCGCGACAGCGGCGCGCGCCGCAGCGGCAGGCGTAGTGCTCCGCCTGCTCCTCGTCCGCGCCCCCCTCGCGCCCGTAGGCGTAGTCGTAGGTGAGCTCTTCCCCCGGCCGGATGTCCCGCCCCGTCTCGATGTAGACCCGCCCCGACTCGACGACCGGGGCGCAGTTCGGCTCGCACGAGTGATTGAGGAAGCGCGCCGCGCTCCCGCCGACCGCGGCGTCGATGACCGTCAACCTGTCCACGGTGAAAAGGAACGTATGGTGGCGCGGCATGCGGGCGTCGTCGTAGCGCGCGTCGGCCTCGGCGTGCGTGATCCTCTCGCCCGTGTACTCGATGACACGCGTGCCGCGCGCGATGGGGCGGGTCGCGAAGCCGCCCAGCCCCTGGACCGGGGACGGGTGCACTTCGAAGTAGCGGTTGCCGCGATTCGACCGGCGCGTTTTCAGTGCACGACCTCGTCGGGCGGCTCGGGTGGAAGCCCGGAATCGGGACCTTCCTGGGGTCGCGGGCCGGCGGGCACGAGCCCCTCTTCGGCGTCCCACTGTTCCCGAATCCGCCGCGAGCGCGCCCGCCGCCTGGCCCCCGCCAGGAGCGCCAGGAACGTGATCCCGCTCCAGACGGCGGTCGTCCCGGTGAGAGCGGGGACCCAGCGATAGAGCAGGAGGCTGCCGCGGCGCCATTCGGCCTCCGTGCGCTGGAGCGGCACGCCCGTGGCCGCCTGCCACGCCTCGGTAAACGGGCGCGCCGCCGCCTCGCGCACGATGTCGAGCACGACACCCGGACCGTACGTTTTGACCGCGAACAGGAGAAAGTCGAACGAGGCGGCGTACGCCGCCCGCGCGCGGTCGTCCGATGAGTCGAAGGCCGCGTCCAGCTCCGCCAGGGGCGGCAGGCGCCCCGTCAGGACCGATGACGAATAGACCAGGACGTCGCGCAGCCCCCACGAGCGCTCGATGCCGGTGGCGACCCCCTCGCCGAACCAGCGCGGCAATCCGTTGCCTGCGGCGTCGAACAGCAGCATGTGCGTCGCCTCGTGCGCCAGGACCGACGAGAGGTCCGCGTACGGGTAGCGGTCGGCCTGCGCGATCCGGATGGCGCCCGCGCGAAGCGCGGGGATCATGAAGCCGGCGGCCCATGGCGGCGCTCGTGCCTCCAGATCCCGCAGGATCTCATCGGCGGGTGTCCCGGGAGGTATCAGCACGATCCGGTAGGGCGCCGCGGCGCGCGCCCCCAGCTCGCTCTCGACCCTCGGCAGGAGGGTTTTCGCGCGCTCCGCCAGCGCCAGAAGCCGCCCGCGCTCCGCGGGCGGCGCCTCGAGGACGCAGTCGCCCACCTCCACGCGCAGGAGCGCCGGTGACGACTCGCCGGCCGCCCGGACTCCGGTCGCGCAGGACGCCGCCGTCAGCAGCGTCGCCAGCACGCGCCCCGCACGACGCTCCCCGCCCATGGTTCGCCTCATCTTTGACCTAGAGTATCCTTCCTGGCCCTGGCCCGCGGGGGAAGATTTGAGGCCGCGACTTTCCGTTCTCGTACTGTCAGGTCTGGCGCTGGCGACCGCCGTGTACGGCGCAGCCGCGCACGCTCCGTCCGCCCCGAAGACGCTGGTGGTCTGCGCCCCGGGCTACCCGGCCGACACCGCCGCGGCGCAGCCGACGATGAACGCCTTCGCGAAGCTGGCCGCCGAGGCCGCCGGTTGGCGCGCCGAATCGCTGCGCGCCCTGTATGACCAGACGGCCGAAGGGGGCCTGCAGCGTCTCGCGGCGCCCGACGCGGTCTTCGCCCTCGTGACGCTTCCCTTCTTTCTGCAGAACGAGGCCGGTCTGCGGCTGGCCGCGAGGCTCCAGGCGGTCCAGGAGTCGGGTGCCGCGGAGACCTGGAGCCTGGCGGTCCGCCGCGGCAGGGTCGCCTCGCCCGCGGCGCTGGACGGCTGGGAGATTACCGGTGGCGCCGGTTACGCGCCCGAGTTCGTGCGCGGCCCGGTGTTGGGAGGCTGGGGGGCGCTGCCGACATCGGCGCGCGTCACCTTCACGGCGAACGTCCTGTCGGCGTTGCGAAGGGCGGCGGCGGGGGAGCCGGTCGCGGTGGTCCTGGACGGCCCGCAGGCGAAGGCTCTGGAGACGCTGCCGTTCGGACCGGATCTCGAGATCATCGCGCGATCGGACCCGATGCCCGGGACCCTCCTGTGCGCGGTCGGCGGACGGCTGCCGCCGAAGCAGGCCGACGAATTCGTGCGCGGTCTCGAACGCCTGCACACGCGTCCGGGGTCCGCCGAAATCCTGAAGACGATGCGCCTCCTGCGATTCGAGGCGGTGGATCGTCAGGCGCTCGATGCCGCGCGGCGCTCCTTCGCCGCGGCCCGCGCGCCCGCCGGCGCCGCCCCGTGAGGGGACGCGCGCGGGCAGCGTCGTCCCTCGCGGCCCTCTGCGCCGTCTCTCTGGGCTGCGCCACCGCCCTCAAGGAGCCTCGGCCGCTCGGTGATCTGGCCGGCCTTGGACCCGGAAACGCTCCACCCGCCGATCCGGTAGAGATCGCGACGCTCGTGTCCGGGGCAGAGGCGCTCTTCGCCGAGCGCGACGTCGACAAGGCGAAGACGGCGGTACTCATGTTCCTGCGCGCCGCCTCGGCGGACAAAGCACCGATCGAGGCCCTCCTCGGTGCGGTGCGGGCACAGGTCTGGCTCACCGACCACGAGACCGACCCCCGCGCGCGCGTGCAGGCGGCGATGGCCGCGGTCGAGGCGGCGCAGTGGTGCGGCCGCCTGGCGCCTCTCGATCCTGAATGTGACTACTGGCTGGGCGCGGCCCTTGGCGTGCAGGCACGCGAGAGGCCTTCGACGGGGCTGTCGGCCCTGCCGAAGATCGAGGAGCTGTTTCGGCGCTCCGCGCAGGCGCTCCCGACGCTCGACGAGGCTGGGCCTGAGCGGGCGCTGGCGCTGCTTTACGTCAGGGCCCCGGGCTGGCCGACCGGGCCCGGGGATCCGGACCTCGGCCTGCGGCACGCCCGCACGGCCGTGGAGCTGCGTCCGGATTATCCGCCGAACCACCTGGCGCTGGCCGAAGCGCTCTCGGCCACGGGAGATGCGGGCGCTGGCCGGCTGGAGTACAGGCGCGCGCTCGATCTCGCCCGGGCCATGGCGGCCAGGGGGGACAGGGACGCCTCGGAGTGGGCGGCGGATGCCGAGAAGGGACTGCGCGACGCCGGCGTCGAATGAGAGGCCGGGCGGATGTCTCTTGCGCGGGACGGCCCGTCTGGAGTAAACAGATGCGCATGCGCACAATCAAAGTTGGATTTCTGGCGTTCGCGGCTGCCGCGATGGCCGTGGCGGCGTCCGGGGCCGACCGGCCGGCCCCGCCTCAACCCGCTCCGAGCCTCACGGCGAGGCTCGGCGATGTCGACCTTTCGGTTCCCGTCCCCGACGATCTGCGTCGGCCCGAAGGAAAGAGCCGCTGGGACCTGAGGGAAACACTCATTCGGAAAAGCTTCGTCCGCTCGCTCCTCGAGACGGATGACGGTATCGCGCTCCAGGACGCGGTGGAGGCGCCGCCTTACGGGGCACCCAGCGCCCTCGATTCCCGCGGCACCCCCTATGAAATCACCCTCTATAAAGATGATGCGCGGACCGGGGACGTCCTGGATTCCGACGACGCGCGTCGCTGGCTCTTTCCGGGCCGCTTCTCCGGGATGCTGCGTCCCGGCGTCCGCGAGGCGCTCGACTTCATCGAGGAAAGCGACGGGAGCGCGGACCGGGTGCGCGCCGAGATCGAGACCGTCGGCATCGGCTGGGTCGACCTGCCCTCCGGGCCTCGTGAGGTGGCTCTGCAGCGGGTCGCTCTCCTCAGGGAGCGGCCGGGCGCGGGCGGGTTCGTTCCCGACAGGCTGATCCACCGCTGGGTCGATCCGCGAGCGGGTGTCGTGGCCGAGGTTGCGCGGCGGCCTGTGGCGGGGGATGCGCGGGCCGCGACCGGGGCTATCACCGAGGCCACCGTTCTCGAACAGGTGCTCGCCGGCGCGGCCACCCTGAAGATTTACGTGCAGGAGATCGACACGCCGGCGTTCAGCGGCGTCTCCTACGGCTGGGACAGAGGGGCGGGCACGGCGATCTCGTCCCTCACGCCGCAGGGATACGCGACCATGGGGGATCTCATCGCGGCCGGCACGTGGGATTTCTCCGGCAACACTTCGGGATCGGCGGAGGACGCCTCCACGGGCGTGCCGGTCACCGCCGCCGAGACCTGCAACGCCGGCCAGTGCGGCTACAATCCGGGTGGTGCCTTCCCGAACCGCATCCTGAGCCGCGAGGACGTCACCGCCACCGGCGGCGGTCTCACCAAGACGAACGCGGTGACCGAGCGCGAGGCGCGTCCCGCCGACGTGACCGTGTGGCTGCGCGGCGGGGCGCAGAACGAGGGCGTGAGCGGCAGCTTCGGATCGGGCGAGAGCCGCTTCTGCTACGCCAGCGACGACGGGGTGACCCGGACGCCGGTGCCCCTCTGGCGCCTTCCGAACCAGGATGCCCTCGGCTGGTACATGCAGACCGGCGACCCGGCCTGGGTCGGCGGCCCGTTCAACTGCGAGCAGAACATCTTCAACACGGTCTGCGGCGCCGGCGGCGTCATCCCGAGGATCTGGAGCAAGGGGTGCACCGGCACCAGCGGCGTGCATGCCGGCACGCAGTCGGGCCAGGTCCTGAAGGGGGGCGTCGTGACGCTGCCGTCGGGCCACACCTTCAACGCGCTCCTGGTGAAGACCGTGGCCGACTTCTGCGTCTACGCCGCCTCCGGCTGCTCGTCCCTGTTCAAGGTCGACGAGGTCCGGACGTTCGTCTATCTCTGGCAGGTGCCGGTCATCGGCACGGTGGTGCGCCTCACCTCGGCGCAGAACGTCGCGGACGGCACGTCGTTCAGCACCGTGGCGGGGACCGATTTCGCGTTCGGCCTCTTCCCGCCGCTCGGCATCACCGTCACGGGCTCGACCGACACGACCGTCTCCCTGTCCTGGGACCCCGGCCACGACACGCACCGGATCACCGGCTACAAGGTTTACTGGGGGACGTCCTCCGGCGCCGGGACTCCGTACCCGTTCGACTCCAGGCGCAACCCGGGGCAGGCGTCGATCGCCGGGACGAGCGCTGTGGGCTCGGGTCGTCAGCCGGTCCGGGCGACCACGACCGGTGGGACGTGCATCCCGACCGTCGAGGTCAGCGGTCTCACGGTCGAGTACGCCTCCCCGGGGCCGGGGATCCGGATCTGCTGGCAGCCGGCGTCCGATCCTTGCCTGGTCGGGTACGAGGTGCTCGGGGCCACGTCCCCCCAGGCGGCCGCGAACTTCTCCGCCATCGCCGAGACCGGTCTCGAGACCTGCTGGACCGGCGATCCCTCGACCGGATTCTTCCTGGTGGCGGCGCGGGGCACCGGCGGCACGGGGCCGTGGGGCGCCTACGGACGGTGAGACGCGTCCGGCGCTGGCTCGTCACGGCGGTCGTCCTGCTCCAGTCCGTGCTCTCCGCGGCGATGGCGCAGAGCACCAGCGGCTCGATCACCGGTCTGGTGCGGACCCGCGACGGCGGACGCGCGCCGGGCGCCGTGGTGCTCGCGCGATCCGCAGCGACCGGCGCCGAGCGCTCGGGGATCGCCAGCGCCACCGGGCTGTATCGCATCGACCTCCTGTCGCCGGGTGAGTGGACCGTCGTGGCGCGCCTGGGCGACGCGCTCGCCAGCGAGCCCCGGACCGTCACCCTCCATCTGCAGCAGACTCTCGTCCTCGACTTCGAGATCGGCTCCGCCCTCAGCGAGAGCGTCACGGTCAGCGCCGAGGCGCCGGTCGTCGACCCGGCGCGCACCCAGGGCGAGCTGCGCGTCGCCTCCGACTTCATCGACCGGTTGCCGCTCAACGGACGCACGTTCACCGACCTGGCGCTGATCGACGGATCGGTCCTCCCCTCGCCGCGCGGAGATTTCTTCGGCGAGCGCGGTTCGGTGCTGGTGGTGAACGGACAGTCGGGGCGCGCCAACTCGTTTCTGGTCGACGGCCTCGACAACAACGACCTGACCAGCGGCACGGCGCTCAACTCGTTCTTCTCCCAGCAGGTGATCAGGGAGTTCGTGGTGCTGACGCACCAGTTCGCGCCCGAGTTCGGACGGGCCGGTGGCGGCATCCTCAACGTCATCACCGAGCAGGGGACCAACGACCCCGCCGCCAGCGCCTTCGTCCAGGGCGTCAGCCGCCGCGTCAACACGCCCGGGACGTTCGTCGACTCGCTGCCGCGCACGGCCGATATCGACGACACCGACAGCCGCCTGGAGACGGGGTTCAAGATCGGCGGGCCGCTGCGGCGGGACAGGGCGTTCTACTTCATGGCCTACGAGCACCAGGCGGACGACCCGGTCATCCCCTTCACCGGCGTGGGGCGGGACGGGGTTCCGGGCGGCTTCATCGTGGCCCCGAACCGCGACGACAACCTCTTCTTGAGGACCGATTTCAACCTGGGCGACTCGCAATTCCTGATGCTCAGGCTGTCGGGTGACCACCGCACGACCCAGGGGCTCAACGTCGGAGGCACGACCACGCCGGAGTCCGGCTTCCATCTGAACGAGAAGGACCTCCAGCTGGCGACCTCGCTCAATTCGATCCTGACCCCCGTCCTCCTGAACGAGGCCCGCCTGTTCGTCGGCACGTCGGGCTTCGACGAATTCGCCAACTCCAGCCGCCCCGGCGTCGACCGCCCGTCGGGAACCTTCGGCGGGAACAATCTCAACCTCCAGCTGCGCGACGAGGACCGCGTCCAGCTCGTCGACAACCTCACCTGGACGAGGGGCGTGCACACGCTGAAATTCGGCGTCGACGTCATCCGTTCACGCACGCGCATCCATACGCGCTTCAACCCGAACGGCAACTTCCTGTATGAGACCGACGCGCCGTTCGAGCCGGGCGACTGCGGCGACCTGAACGCCAGCGACGTCGCCACCTACGGCGACAACCCGATTCCCTGCGACGGGACCCCCAACTTCGACGACGACGGCGATGGGGTGATCGACGAGAAGGGGCTCATCCGCACCTACCCGGAGTTCTTCCAGCTCATCGAGGGGGAGCCGAAAGCCGACCTCTGGGACACGCGCCTGGCCTGGTTCGCGCAGGACACCTGGCACGCGGGCGAGCGGGTGGTTCTCGACTACGGGCTGCGGTACGACCTCGACACTTTCCGCCTGCCCGGGAGCACCGTCGTCCCCTCGGTCGTCCCGAACGGCGGGGCCGACCGCGACACCGACAACCTCGCGCCGCGTCTCGGCTTCGCCTTCACGCCGAAGCCGAACGGACGGTTCGTGATCCGTGGAGGAGGCGGCCTGTTCTACGACAAGCTGGTGCTCGGCTTCCCCGCGGTCGCCGCCATCACCTCGGGCACGCAGATCGGGCTCTTCTTTCCGCAGGGCGAGGCCCTGGAGATCACCGAGAACGTCGTCGAGCAGGTCGGCATCGACGCCATCAAGGAGGGGCTGCAATTCCCTGCCAACCTGATCCTGCGCTTCTCCACCGGCACGCGGCTCGACACGCCCTACACGTCGCAGTACAACCTCGGCGCCGAGTGGGCCGTCGGGGCGCACGGGTCGATCGAAGCGAACGCCACGCGGGTCCTCGGCTACCACCTGCCGCTGCTGCGCGACTTGAACCCGCCGGCCGGCACGGACCCGCAGGGGGTCCCCGTGCACCCCCGCGACGGCACGGTCGGGTCGATCGCCGCCATCGTCACCGAGGGACGCTCCTGGTACAGCGGGCTCAACCTCGGCTATCGCTGGCGCGGCAGGGACTCCTGGTACTCCGCGTCCTACGTCCTGTCGCGCGCCGAGGACCTCGGCCCCGATCCCCTCAAGGGGGGGATCTCGCTGCCGCCCGATTCGAACAACATCCGGGGCGAGCGCGGCCTGAGCGACGCCGACCGGCGCCACCGCCTGGTCCTGGTCGGCGAATCACGCCTGCCGTGGCTCGGCCTCAGGGTCTCGGGCGTCGTGCAGCTTGCCTCCGCCGCGTCGTTCAACGTCACGACCGGGCGGGACGAGAACCTCGACGGCGTCACCACCGACCGGCCGCCCGGCGTGCGCCGCAACACCGGAGCCGCAACACCCCTCGGGCCGATCAACGAGGTGCGCCAGAAAGCCAACGTCCTGCGGCAGCAGGTCGGCCTTCCCCCGCTGCCCATCATCACGTCGATCCCCACTCCGCCGAGGTTCGCGCAGGTCGACTTGAGACTGTCGCGCCCGCTCCCCTGGGGCACCCAGAAGGGGGCCGGCGATCTCTTCGTCCAGGTGTTCAACCTCCTGAACCGCTGGAACGGCGGGCCGATCGAAGGCAGGGTCATTTCTCCCGACTTCGGCCGGCCGATTGGGCAGCTCGGCCCGCCTCGCACCCTCGAGGCGGGACTCAGGATCGGGTTCTGAAAGCGGGCATTCTCACTCGGCCGGCCGGGCCACGACCGGACGCGACAGCGCGAACTGGATGAGCGCCTGCTGTTCAAGGGCGTGCGCCCGCGCCGAGCCGGTCGCAGGACTGGCGCTCTCGGCGCGTGTGACCGTGGCCACGTCGCGCCCTCCCAGGACGCCCTGCAGGTGCGGTTTCACGTAGTCGAGCGCCCCCATGTTGCGCGGCTCCTCCTGCACCCAGGCGATCTCGGCATCGGACGCCTGGGCCTGGAGCGCCTCCTCGAGCTCGCGCTTCGGGAACGGGTAGAGCTGCTCCAGCCGGATCACCGCGGTGCGCGCGTCGCCCCGCTTGTCGCGCTCGGCGCGGAGCTCGTGGGCGATCTTCCCGGAACAGAGCAGGACTCGCGAAGCATCACGGATAGCACCGTCCTGCAGGACGGAGCGGAAGCGTCCGGCGGCGAGCTCGGCGACGGGCGACGCGGCGAGGGGAGAGCGCAGCATCCCCTTCGGCGTCAGCGTCACCAGCGGCTTGCGCCAGGCCCGCTTCGCCTGGCGGCGCAGCAGATGGAAGTACTGCGCGGCGGTCGACGGCTGGCAGACCTGGATGTTGTCCTCGGCGGCTAGATCGAGATAGCGCTCCAGACGGGCGCTGCTGTGCTCGGCGCCCTGTCCCTCGTATCCGTGCGGCAGCAGGAGGACGAGACCCGACAGCAGGTTCCACTTGTCCTCCCCCGCCACCAGGAACTGATCGATGATCACCTGCGCGTTGTTGGCGAAGTCCCCGAACTGGGCCTCCCACAGGACGAGCGCCTCGGGATAATCGCGGCTGAAGCCGTACTCGAATCCCAGGGGCGCCGCCTCGGAAAGGGGCGAGTCGTAGATCGCGAAGCGCGGCTGGCCTTCCCCGACGTGCGCCAGCGGGAAGTGCTCGCCGCCGGTCTCGGTGTCGATCAGGACCGCGTGCCTCTGGTTGAACGTGCCGCGACGGCTGTCCTGGCCGCTCAGCCGGACCGGCGTCCCTTCGAGAACGAGCGAGCCGAAGGCGAGCGCCTCGGCCATGCCGAAGTCGACCGGTCTCCGCCCGAGCGCCATCTCGAGACGCTGCTCGAGACCGCGTCCCACCTTGGGATGGAGGTGGAAACCCGGGGGCACCGTGGTGATGCCGCGCGCGATCCGCTCCAGAGTCTCCTGCGGGACGGACGTGTCCACCTCGAGCGCGGGGTCGTAGGGGCCGCCCCGGTAGCCGTCCCAGTACTCCGGCAGGGTCCGGAGCGGCGGGGGCTTCGTCATCGCCCTTCCCTTCTCGAGCTCCACCTGCAGCCGGTCGTTGATCTCGCGCTCGAGGGCCTCTGTCTCCTTTTGCGCGGCGCCGATGCGCTGCGCGTACGCCTGCCACGACATCGGCAGCTTGTCGATCTTCCGGTAAAGGATCGGCTGGCTCGTGGTCGGATCGTCCACCTCGCTGTGGCCGTAACGGCGGAACCCGATCAGGTCGACCACGATGTCCGTGCCGAAAGCGGCGCGGTACTCGAGGGCCATCCGCCCGGCCCGCGCCGCCGCCTCCGGGTCGAAGCCGTTGACGTGCAGGATCGGCACGTCCAGGCGGCGGGCCACGTCGGCGGCGAAGCGCGTCGAGTGAAGCGAGCGCGGCTCGGTGGTGAAGCCGATCAGGTTGTTGATCACGACGTGCACCGTCCCCCCCACCGTGAACCCCGGGATCTCGGACATGTTCAGGGTCTCGGCGGCGATCCCCTGGCCCGCCAGGGCCGCGTCGCCGTGCAGCAGGACCGGCAGGACCCGGGCGCGTGCGTCGGGTGCACCGGTCACAGCACCCGTCGCCTCGGTGGCGACCCGCTCCTGCCGCGCCCGCGCCCGTCCGATCACGACCGGGTCGACCGCCTCCAGGTGGCTGGCGTTCGACACCAGGTGGACGCGAACGTCCCGCCCCGAGACGCAGCGGTGCGTTCCGGTCGCTCCCAGGTGGTAACGCACGTCGCCTCTCCCCATGACGCTCCGGGGCTCGAGGTCCTCGAACCCGGCGAACAGGTGCGACGGCGGCACGCCGACCACGTGCGCCATCACGTTGAGCCGCCCGCGGTGGCTCATGCCGACGAGGACGATCTCGGCGCCGCGTTCGGCCGCCGCGTCCAGCACCGCGTCGAGGAGCGGGATCAGGGACGCCGCGCCCTCCAGCGAGTATCGCTTGGTGCCGACGAAACGCGCGTGCAGGAAGCGTTCGAAGAGGTCCGCTTCGGCGAGGCGCCGCAGCAGGCGCCGGCCGTCGACGGGAGGCGGCGCCCCCTCCATCCTTTCGATGATGAAGCGGCAGCGCTCGGGGTACGGCAGACGCATGAAGTCGGCGCCGATCGATCCGCAATAGATCGACTGGAGCCGGGCGGACTCCTTCGACGTCCCGGCGCGCCGCAGCGCCTCGTCCAGATCCGGATGCCGGAGCGGTGCCAGGCGGCCGAGCGGGTCGAGATCGGCGGCGAGATACCCCCAGCGCCGGAAGACGTCCGGCAGAGCGGACGGAGCGAACTCATCCATATTCGCTATAATGCCACCTTCCGGGGGGAGAGTCGATGCAGCCTGAAGTCGAAATCTTCGGCGTTCTGATGACCGGCGAGACCGAGAGATTCAAGCAGCTCCTGCACGAGCGCCCCGATCTGGTGAACGCGCGCAACGAGAACGGCGACTCGCTCCTCATATCGGCGGCCTACATGGGCCGCCATGACCTGTTCGACCTTTTGCTCGAGAAGGGAGCCGGCGTGAGCCTCTACGAGGCTTCGGCGGTGGGCCTGGCCAATCGGGCGCAGGAGCATGTCGAGAAAGATCCGTCGCTCGTGAACACTTACAGCCACGACGGCTGGACGCCTCTCCACCTGGCCTCGTTCTTCGGCCACATGGAGATCGCGCGGCTCCTCCTGGCCCGGGGCGCCGACGTGAACGCGCGCTCGAAGAGCACCCGCTTCGCGAAGGAGAACACCCCGCTGCACGCCGCGGCCGCCAACCGGCAGGTGGGTGTCGCCGAGATCCTCATCGCCCACGGCGCCGACGTCAACGCGAAGGACGGCAGCGGCTACACACCCCTGGCGCTCGCCGCCGACAGCAAGAACGACCTTCTGGTCGTGATCCTCCTGGAGAAGGGCGCGCAGGTGGTCTGAGGGCGCCCTCCCCTCACAGCACCTCTCTCTGCCGGCCCGCGCAGCACTCGCCGCGCGGGATCGGCTTGCCGTGGGGACAGGCCGGCGGGTGGTTCAGGAAACCACAGATCGAGTCGGTCATCACGGGGGAGAGGATGTGCTCGAAGAAGCAGGCCTCCTCCTCGACGGCCGACTCGTGCATCTGGAACGTCTCGGAGAACAGGGTCTCCGCGAGGCGGTGTCTGCGGATCAGATGCTCGGCGCGGCGGCGGCCCTCCTCGGTGAAGGCGAGATTCTCCGGATCCAGGATGCCGCGGACCCGCATCCTGTCGAGAAGCTGCGGCGTCGCCAGGCGCGCGCCGATCGCGCAGATCTCGTGCGCCGCGGGTTCTCCCTCTCCCTTCAGCCACAGATATTCCAGGACCTCGTCGATCGCCTCTTCGTCCTGCTGGTGGGTCAGAAACTCGCCGGCGACCCGGCCGTGCTCGAGCTGGATCTGTCGCGACGCGCGCCGCCCGATCACCAGGTCGTGCGTCACCATGACGATCGTCTGGCCGCCCTCGTGCATCTGCGCGAACAGGTCCATGACCGCGCGCTCGTTCTCGGCGTCGAGCGATCCGGTGGGTTCGTCGGCCAGGATCAGCTTCGGCCGGTTGATGAGCGCCCGCGCGATGCAGACACGCTGCTTCTCGCCGCCCGAGAGCTGGGACGGCAGGTGCCGCAGGCGGTCCCCGAGGCCGATCCTCTCGAGCGCCCGGATCGCCTCGCCCTGGTCCGCCATGCTGTGCAGGTATTGCGCCAGCATGACGTTCTCGAGAGCGTTTAGGTACGGGATGAGGTGGAACTGCTGGAACACCAGCCCGACGCGCTCGCGGCGGTAGCGGATCAGCTCCGGCCTCGGGATGCGCGCCAGGTCGAGTCCGTCGACGATCACCCGCCCCTCGTCCGCCCGGTCGAGCCCGCCCAGGAGATTCAGGAGCGTCGTCTTGCCCGAGCCCGAGGGGCCCATGACGGCGAGCCACTCGCCTCGCTTGATCTCGAGGCTGACGCGGTCGAGCGCGACCACTCCCTTCGGGTAGCGGCGGGTGGCGTTGTCGATCGTGATGAAGGACATCGAAGATCTCCTGCGATTACTCTCCGCGGAGCGCCGCGGCCGGCTGGATCGAAAGCGCGCGCCGCAGCGGGATGAGCACGGCCATCAGGCAGATCAAGATCGATGCGCCCATGACGACCGGCACGACCGACAGGCTCGCCCCGATCGGGGCGCCGAACAGACGGCTGCCGATGAGGCGGGCCAACCCCGCCCCGAGCGCGATCCCGGCGAGCGCCCCCAGGAGCCCGAGGAGTCCGACCTCGCCGAGGAACATCTTGAAGATCTCGCCGTCACCGGCGCCGATCGCCCGGGCCAGGCCGATCTCCGACTCGCGTTCGGAAACCATCGACATGAGCGTCGTCACCAGGCACAGACCCGAGAGCACGAGGATGACGAAGGTCAGGAGGAGCATCATCCGATCGAGCCTTTTGAGAATCGCCCCTTCGGCCAGGGTGATCGCCCTCAGCGGGCGGGCCGTGACACCCGGCAGGGCGGCCGCGAGCCCCGCCGCGGCGCTCTCCACCGTTTTCGGCCCTCCTTCGATCGAAACCGCCGCGTACGACACGCGTCCCTGAAGGCCGGCCAACTCCTGGAGCGTATGCAGCGACAGGAACGCCTGCTCATCTTCGGCCTCGCCGGTCGAAACGACGCCCGTAACCCGCAGAACGACGCTCGAGCGGACGCTGATCTCCGCGCGATCGCCCGGCTTCAGACCGGCCCGCTCCGCGAGCGATGTCCCGATGACGAGGCCGCCGGCGGCGAAGTCCTCGAGCCGCCCGGGCGGGAGCGCGGTCACGCTCCACCCCGGGTAGATCCGGCGCAGCAACTCGAAGTCGACCCCGACGAGCGTCGCCGCCTGGTCCCCCGCCACACCGGAGGCGATCAGGACCGGCGCCATTTTCGCTCCGGCTCCGAGCAGCGCGGGGACGCGCTCGACGTCGGTCTCCTGGAGCGTCGGCGCCTGCCTGGCCGCTTCCGGGCGGCCGACGGACGGCGGCGATGACCCCGCCGCCGGCAGGACGAGAAGGTTCGGGCCATAGGCGCGGAGCTCGCGCGACATCTTCCGGTTGAGCCCGGCCTTCAGGTTCGTCACGGTGGCGGTGACCGTCGCCCCGACCGTCACGGCGAGCAGGGCCAGAAGGAACGCCGGGCCGCGCAGATTCAGCGAGCGCAGGAGAAATCGGGCCGATGTCACCCACCGCCCGGGCTCGTCGTGCAGCCCCCCGCGCGGCCGGCCGGCCTGCCGATCAGAGTCCACGCAGAACCTCCGCCGGCCGCAGACTCAGGACGCGGCGGACCGGCACGATCGACCCCGCGATCGTGATCACGAGGGCCACGCCGATCGCCAGCGGGACGGCGAACGGCCGGATCGTCACGGGCGCGCCGAACACCGAGGAGGAGATGAAGCGCGCCATCAGCGCCCCCCCCAAAGCGCCGAGCAGCCCGCCCGTCACCCCCAGAAGCGCGGCCTCCGCCAGGAACATCCCGACGACGCGCCGGTTGCCCGCTCCCATCGCCTTGAGGAGTCCGATCTCGGATCGCCTCTCCAGCACGCTCGTCGACAGGGCGCTGGTCAGCGCCAGGGTCGAGGCGATGGCCGCCATGATGGCGATGACCGCCATCAGACCCGAGATCCGCTCCAGGATCGCTCCGTCCGAATCGGCGACGCGGCGGATGACGCGCGCCTCGGAGCGCGGCACGGCGCGCTCGAGCTCGAAGGCGATCGACGATGGAAACGGCGTGCAGCTCCAGCGCTCGAACTGCTCCGGCGGCATCTCCCTCCGGTTCGTCCCGAGCCTCTCGTAGACCGCCGACTCCGGCGTGGTCAGGGCGCGGACGAAGACGCGCGACACCCGTCCTTCCAGTCCCGACAGCCTCCACGCCGCTTCGATCGGCACGAGGATGGCGTCGTCCTCGTCGCCGCCCGCCGTCAGAATGCCGGTGATCGCCAGGGTGGCGGGGCGGCCGGCGACCTCGATCGAAAGGTCGTCTCCCGGGCGCAGACCCAGGGACGAGACGAGCCCGGTTCCGGCGAGCGCCTCGAGAGAACCCGCCTCCGCGAGACCATCGCGCGGCCAGTCACCGGAGACGCGCCAGTACGGGTTGAGGCCGCGCGCCCCGGTCCTGAGCCCCGGCTCCCAACCCTCGATCTCCCTGTCGAACCAGGTGCCGCGCAGGAGCACCGTCCTGCCGGGGGATCCGCCCGCGGCCGGCCGGAGGAGCCGCGCCGGCACGTCCAGGACCGGTGCCATGGCCAGGATGTTGTTCTTCCAGAAATTCTCGCGGACGGCCGGCAGATCCGCGGCGTCGAGGTAGGACGGCGCGCGCAGCGCCGAAACATCCTCGCCACCGACCACGACCGGTCCCGCGCCGCCTCTCGGCAGGACGACCAGGTTCGCGCCGAACGAATTCAGCTCGCGGCTCATTTTGTCGCCGACGTCCAGCGCGATGTCGCCCAGTCCCGCGGCGGCCGAGGTCCCGAGAGCCACGGCCGCCAGGATGACGGTCCTGCGCCGCATGCGGCGCAGGAAGGAGAGGCTGACCAGACGCAGGAACACGCGACCTCTCAGTTAGAAGGAGCGCTCGCCCGGGCGTCCGTCGCCTTCCGGAACGCCGGAGCCTCGTGCCGCAGATCACTGACCGCGATGATCAGGCTCCCGTCTTCGTCCCGGTGCGGCAACGGGATCGGATTGCATCCGCCACCCGTACCGAGCGTCGCCGGGTTGATGTCGGCGGCGCAGGCCAGGCACACCAGACGACCCTTCACGTCGGCGTATCCGTACGCCCCGCAGACCTGGCAGGCATCGAACGACGGCACGAGCTTCGAGCCGGATTTTTTCACGAAGAACCGCACCACGACGCCGTCCACCGTCACTCCGAAGCGGTGCAGGCGGCCGTCCTGCAGGCCGGTCTTCTCGACCCGCACCAGGCCCTCTCCGTCCGGCTGGAGCATCAGCGGCGGGTCGATCGTCTTCGGTAGCCGCGCGAAGGCGAACGACACGGTCAGAGAGGCGATCGCGGCGATCCCGGCGACCGCGAAGGTCCGCTTCCAGAGTCTCTCCCGCCTGAGGCCCGCCAGCGCCAGTCGCCTCGCTGGGCCTTCGAGCGCCTGCGCCTCCTGCGCGCGCTTGCGGTCGGCGCGCCCGGGCACCAGGAGCACGACGAGCGGCAGCGCCAGGAGCGAGACCAGGAGGATGACATTGTTCCGCACGATCGGCCCGATGAGGCGCATCTCCCGGGCGCCTATCGGGATGGTGCCGCGCTCGCCGAACTCGTGCAGGCCGCCGATGAGGAGCTGGGCCGACAGGACGAACAGCACGACCGCGGTGACCTTGAAGAAGCGCGGCAGGTCGACGCGCGCCGTGCCGCGCACGAACGACACGCCGAACAGGACCGCCAGGGCGATGCCGACGAGTCCCGCGAAGAACGCCAGAAGCGCGTCGGTCGTCAGGTCGACCGCGGCCAGGAAGAGGACGGTCTCGACCCCCTCGCGCAGGACCAGGACGAACGTCAGGCCGAAAAGACCGGACGCCACGGCCAAGGAGCCGCCTCTGTCCTGACCGGAGGCGGCCTCCCGTGAGGCGATCGCCTCGACGCGCGCCTCGATCTGCTGCTTCAGCCTCTTGCTGCTCCGCAGCATCCAGATCACCATGCTCGTGACCAGGACCGCGGAGGCGATCATCAGCCAGCCCTCGTAGGCCTCCTCCTGGACGCCCAGGGCGGCGACGATGGCCGCGCAGGCGAGGCTTCCGAGGATTCCCGCGGCCAGGCCCCAGTACACGGGGCGGCTGAGCGCCTCGCGTCCCGTCTTGCGCAGGTAGATGAGGATGATCCCGACGACCAGGGCCGCCTCGATCCCCTCGCGCAGCGTGACCACCAGGGCTTCGAACATCAGCGCCTCCTCCCCGCGGACCCGGGAGAGCTGCCGACGCTGGCGCACGACTCGCAGTAGCCGCGGATCTGGTGCGAATGCCCGGTCATGACGAACTTCTTCCTGCGGCAGACCACTTCCTGGATGCGCTCCACCTCGGGGCTCTCGAACTCGAGGATGGTCCCGCAGCCCAGGCAGATCATGTGGTCGTGGTGGTGCCGGCCGAGCATCAGCTCGTAGCGCGCCTGCCCGCGGGCCATCTCGACCTTGTGGATGAGCCCGGAGTCGACCAGGCGCGGCAGGTTGCGGTACAGCGTGGCGCGCGACACGCCGTGCCCCGCCTTGCGCAGGCGCCCCAGGAGGTCGTCGACGTCGAAGTGTCCGCGCACCGACAGCACGTGATCGATGAGGGCGCGTCTCTCGCGCGTCATCTTGAGGCCATGTTTCGACAGGTACTGCGCGAACCGTTCGATCGCCTGCACGCCCCGTCCCCCCGCGGACCCGACCCGGCCTTAGGAATCGCCCTCGTCCGCTAGTTGCAACAGAGTCTCAATTATGATTCGCCCGGGTCGTCCTGTCAAACCGCCCGCGACGGCCGCGGAACGACGTCGCTCAGTGTTCCTCGGGCGGTCGTGTCCTGCGGAAGGCGGCGAACAGGAGGACGTCGTAGGCGATCTTCATGACTGAGCCGACGAGTAGCGGCGTCATGAGGGACCCGGCCATGAACCAGCCGGCGAACGAGGGGGCGACGGCCCAGGCGCCCACGCGCACGAGATGGGTGACGCCCGAGGCCAGGGTGCGTTCCTCCGGCCTGACGACCGCCATGACGTACGACTGGCGCGTCGGCACATCCATTTCCACCAGCCCCTCCCGCAGGAGAAAGAGGACGGCCGCGGTGGCGAAATCGTGGGCATAGGCGACCGTGACAAGCAGGAGGCTCGACGGAATGTGGGTGAAGACCATCGTGTTCACGAGCCCGATGCGGCGCGCCAGCCAGGCGGCGCCGAGGTGGGACGCGGCGTTGAGGAGGCGCGCGCCGAAGAACAGGGGTCCGAGGACGCCTTCGCCCACGCCGAAGCGCTCGTAGAAGAACAGGGTCAAAAGCGCCGTCGTCAGGAACCCGCCGGCCAGGCTGTCGAGCGCGAACAACGACGAGATGCGCCAGAGCACGCGGCGCGTCTCCGGGGAGACGCGCGCCTTCGGTTCGCCGTCCGCGGACTCGACGCGGCCGGAGAGGCCCAGATAGAGCGCGGCCGTCACGAGCATCAGGAACGCGTAGACACCGATGCTCGCCCGGAACGAGGCGATGTCTCCGCTCCCCATCCTCCGCAGGACGGCCGGCAGGCCCGCCAGGAGTCCCCCGGCGGCGTGGCCGATGTCCTGCAGGACGTTGTACCAGGCGAACGCCTGCGTGCGCCTTCGATCGTCCACCGTGGCCGGCAGGATGACCTGGTCCAGGATCAAGGACGCCCCGCGGTCGCGTCCCATTCCGTTCACCATCCCCAGGAAGGCGGCGGCGCCGGCGGCGAATGGATGCGCCGTGAGGGCGAAGCCGATCCCCCCGCAGGCGCCGAGGAGCGAAAGAAGAAGAAGCGAGCGCCGGCGGCCGACGCGATCACCCACCAGCGTGACCAGGAGCGCGGCCGCGGCGCAGCCGGACAGCCCGGCCCCGACCACGTAGCCGATGCGGGACGGGTCGAAGTCCAGGTGCGCCAGGAACACGCCCATGAGGACGCCGATCATCCCGGTCGCCAGGGCCCTCACGAACGCGGCCGCGTACAGAATCCGGCGATCGGTCATCCTGGGCGGCCGGGGGACGCGACGAGGGGCATGGGCGCATCCTAGCATCCCATTCCGCGAGGTTCTCTCCGACTTTTTCGCGAAGGGCGGCCGCCCTCGGCGGCATTGACAGACCGCGCCCCCAGACCTACGTTGTGCCGGGTGATGACGGGCCCCGTGCGGGTGGGCCACGTTCCTGGCGAGCGGGGAGGGACGCGACATGCGACATGTTTTCGTGACGGCGATTCTTCTTATCGTGGCGGCTACGTCGGTGCCCGTCGCGGCGGGCGAGCTGGAACGAACGCTCGAGTCGCGCTGGCGCGGGGCGTGGGTCCTGACCGCCGTCGACACCCTCTCCGACTGCGCCGGAACGCACACGAACAACCGGGTCAACGGGACGCTCGTCAGCAGCAGGGGGCGCATCCGCTTCCGTCCCGGCGAGCTGGCGCAGGTCGGGAAGGTCGACCTGAAGCGCTCGAGGCTCGACATCCTGGTGGGCGTTCCCGAGCCGATCCTGGTCTCCTTCCGGGACGGACCGTTCACGCTCTACAACGAGACCCGCTGTCTCATCGAGCTGGACGTGGAGCTGCCGCGCTCGCTCGTCTCGAACGACGACGCCAATGGCATCGACGCCGCCATCGCGCCCGTCCTGAAGCGCTTCACGAGCCAGGACGAGGCCCTGCAGGCCAAGTCCTTCAACCACAGGAAGCGCGATCCGTATCCTGCCGACTATGACCGGACGCTCGCCGAGCACGCCGTCTGGAAAGCGCAGCAGGCGAACGCCGCGATCCAGGCGAGGATCGACAAGGCGCTCGAAGAGACTTCGCGGCTGACCGACCGGGTCACGAGCGATCCCGACTACCTCAAGGGGTTCGCGGCGGGTGTCGAGGCGATGCGGGCCGTGGATCTCGGGCAGTGCGGTGAGCTCATGAGCCGAGACTTCACGAACGTCGCCCCCGCTCCCAAACAGATCGCCGTGGCCTCCTTTGCCGGCGAGGCGGCCGGCCGCTACACCCGCGGCTTTCAGGACGGCCAGCGTCTGGTGTACGGGCTCGAGTGTCTGCGTCGTCTGCCGCAGTGCATGGTGCCGGTGCCGCCGGCTCCGGGTAACCCCGGAGCGCGCGGATACTAGCGGTCCGTCTTGGCCTCGGGAGCGGCGCCGGCCGTCCCGGCGCCGGGTCCGGTCGTCTCGATCAGGTCGGCCATCCACTCCTCCCACTTCTCGCTGCCGCTGAACGCGAGTATTTTCGCGCGCACAATGCCGTCCGCATCCACGATCCAGGTGGAGTCGCAACGAAAATGCCGAAATGACAATGACACATCAGCAGGCGCCACGCGATGTTCTCCTCGGCCTCCTGCCTTTTGGATCCGACCTTAGGCTCAGGACGCCATTGCGTCGAGCGGGCACCAGGTGGTAAAAGGGATACGCCATAGTTCGCCGCAAAATCCAGGGCAGTCGGTCGTTGCCGCCCTCGCAGCGGGCTCATGGAGGAGCTTCTCGACCGGACCCCGGCGGCCGGCGTCGCGATGCGGACCGTCCGTCGATGCGCAGGGCCGCCACGTCCGGACAGCGTGGGGATACCATGGCCAGCAGGTTGAAGCGTCGGTCGCGCGGTTCTCCCGCCAAGCCGCGTCCACCCAAGGTCCCGAACCCGGTCGCGGTCACGCTGGTCGAATCTCCCGAGCCGCGGTCGGACGCGTTTGCCGTGGTGGGGATCGGCGCCTCCGCCGGGGGGCTCGAGGCGTTCACGCGGCTTCTGAAGGCCCTGCCCGGCGACACGGGGATGGCCTTCGTTCTCATCCAGCACCTCGATCCGAAGCACCCCAGCCTTCTGAGTGAAATTCTGTCCAGAGCGAGCGCGTTGCCGGTCACTTCGGCTACGGACGACATGGCCGTGGAGCCTAATCACGTCTACGTCATGCCTGAGAACGCGGACATGGAAATCGACCAGGGCATTCTGCGCCTCGCGCGCCGGGAAGGCGACAAGGGGCACCACCTGCCCATCGACGGGTTCCTGAAGTCTCTCGCCCGGGATCAGCGAGGTCGGGCTATCGGAGTCATCCTTTCGGGGACCGCATCCGACGGCGTGGTCGGACTGCGGGCCATCAAGGCCGAGGGCGGCATCACCTTCGCCCAGGCGGAGCAGTCGGCCAAGTTCGGAAGCATGCCGCACAGCGCCATCGCGGCCGGCGTCGTGGACCTGGTCCTGCCTCCCGAGGAGATCGCGACGGAGCTGGGTCGGATTGCCCGGCATCCCTACGTGCGCTCCCACGACGCGATTCCGGAGGCGCCGGTGGACCAGCACGGCGATGCGCTGTCTGCCATTTTCAAGGCGCTGCACGCCTCGACGGGTGTGGATTTCGCGGAGTACAAGCAGAGCACCATCCAGCGTCGCATCAGGCGGCGCATGGTCGTGCACCGCATGGACCGACTCGAGGACTATGCAGACTACTTGAAGCTCAAACCCGGCGAAGTGCAGGTCCTCTACGACGACATCCTGATCAACGTGACCGGCTTCTTCCGCGACCCCGGGGCGTTTGAGGCGCTACGGTCCAGCGTCTTCCCGGAGTTCCTCAAGCAGGACTCGGCCCGAGGCTCTCTTCGGATCTGGGTGCCGGGATGCGCCACCGGGGAGGAAGCGTACTCCATCGCCATCGCCCTTCTGGAGTTCCTGGGCGACCGAGCGGTCGGCGTCCCTATCCAGATCTTCGCCACCGACATCGATGAGACGGCGATCGAGACGGCCCGCTCCGGCGTCTACCGCGACAGCATCGCCGCCGATCTGACGCCCGACCGGCTGAGGCGCTTCTTCATCAAGGTCGAACGCGGATATCAGGTGACCAAATCCGTGCGCGACATGTGCGTGTTCGCCAAGCAGAACGTGACCAGGGACCCGCCGTTCTCCCGGCTCGACCTGATCAGCTGTCGCAACGTCCTCATCTATCTGGGCCCCGTCCTCCAGCGACTGGTCATGCCGATCTTTCATTACGCCCTCAAGTCGACGGGCTTCCTGCTGTTGGGCACAGCGGAGACCGTGGGTGCGTTTTCGGACCTGTTCGAGGCCGTGGATCGGAAGCACCGGATCTACGCGAGGAAACTGACTGCCGGCCGTCTGGGCGTGGAGTTCGCGCCGAGCGAGTCGACGCGCGCCGGCATCGAAGTCGCCGGCGGCCGCGCCGAGGCGGCGCCCGGAATGCAGGACGTCCACCGCGAGGCCGACCGGATCGCGCTGACCCGGTACGCTCCCCCGGGCGTGCTCGTGAACGACGAGATGGAGATCCTGCAGTTCCGGGGTCAGACGGGAAAGTACCTGGAGCCGGCCCCCGGACAGGCCAGCCTGAACCTCATGAAGATGGCGAAGGAAGGACTGGCGCTGGAGTTGCGCGCCGCCCTCCACAGGGTCAAGAAGGGGGGCGTGTCCGTCCGCGTGGATCGGCTCCAGGTGCGCCGCGACGGCCGACGCGAAACCGTGAGCCTGGAGGTGGCCCCGCTCCGTCTGCGAAACGGCACGCAGCGCTTCTACCTGGTCACGTTCGAGGAGTCGGCCCGCGTCGCACCCGCCGGCGCGCGGCACAGGGGGGCTCGCCAGCAGGGAGAAGGCGCGGCCACGGAGGAGAGCGAGAGGATTGAGATCAAGAACGAACTCGCCTCCACCAAGGAGTACCTGCAATCCATCATCGAGGAGCAGGAAGCCACCAACGAGGAGCTCCGGTCCGCCAACGAGGAAATCCTCTCGAGCAACGAGGAGCTGCAGAGCACCAACGAGGAGCTGGAGACTTCGAAGGAGGAGCTCCAGTCGACCAACGAAGAGCTCACCACGGTCAACGAGGAGCTGCACAACCGCAACGTCGAGCTGAGCCAGATCACGAACGACCTTTTGAACGTGCTCGGCAGCGTGAACATCTCCATGGTCATGTTGGGGCCGGACCTCAGAATCCGGAGGCTCACGGCCGGGGCGGAAAAGACCCTGGGCCTGATCCCCGGCGACATCGGACGGCGCATCACCGACGTCAGGACACTCCTGCCCGCTCCCGACCTGGAGCAGCTCGTCCTGGATTCCATCGAGTCCATGAGCGCCCGGGAGCGCACGGTCCAGGATCGCGACGGGCGCTGGTTCGCCATGCGGGTCTGCCCGTACCGCACCGCGGACAACCGCGTCGACGGCGCCGTCCTGGTCCTGCTCGACATCGACGACCTCAAGCGCAGCTCGCAGGAGCTCCAGGACTCCCGCGACTTTGCCGCTGCGATCGTGGACACGATGAGGGGGGCCCTCCTGGTCCTCGACGCCGACCTCAGAATCAAGAAGGCCAACCGGTCGTTCTACGAGACGTTCCGCGTCTCGCCCGCCGAAACCGAGGAGCGGCTCGTGTCCGAAATAGGAGGCGGCCAGTGGAATCTCGCGCGGCTCCTCAGCCCGCTGCGAAACGTCGTGCAGCAGGGCACGCGGCTCGAGGACCTCGAGCTGGCGATCGACATCCCGGAGATCGGGCCGAATCTCGTGCTGATCAACGCGCGGCGGCTCGAGCGGGAGAGCGGTTCTCCGCCCATGGTCCTGCTGTCCCTCTGGGACATCAGCAGACGCGAGCGGGCCGAGACGGCCGTGGCCGAGCTGTCGGGTCGCCTGCTCCGGCTGCGGGACGAGGAGCAGCGGAGGATTGCGCGCGAGCTGCACGATAGCACGGCCCAGAATCTCTCCGCTTTGTTGATGAGTCTGGCCCTGGTGGATCGGGTCGCCGGGAGCCTTACAAGCGAGGCCCGGAAGGCGCTGTCGGACAGCATCGTCCTCGCGGAGCAGTGCTCCTCCGAGATCCGCGACATCGCCTCCCTGCTGCACCCGCCTCTCTTGGACGAGGTCGGCCTGGCCTCCGCGTTGCAGTGGTACGCCGAGTTCTTCACCCGGCGCACGGGGATCCGCGTGGACCTGGAGATCTCGCCCGAGCTGGGGCGGCTGGCTCCGGACGCCGAGACGATGATGTTCCGCATCGTCCAGGAGTGCCTCACCAACGTCCAACGCCACTCCGGCAGCCCGACGGCCACCGTGCGCATCTCCAGGGATCCAACCGCAGCGATGCTGGAGATCGCCGACCAGGGTCGAGGCATGCCGGCGCAGGGGGATGGTTCCCCGGGCGAGAAGGCCTCGCGTGGGGTCGGCATCGCCGGCATGACCGAGCGCGCGCGGCAGTTCGGTGGAACGCTCGAGGTGGTCTCGAGCGACGCCGGAACGCTCGTGCGCGCCGTCCTTCCCGTCGCAGAGCACGAGTCGTGAAGATGGTTCGCATCCTGGTGGCCGACGACCATGAGGTGGTCCGGCGCGGGGTCCGGGGGCTCGTGGAAAGCCGGCCCGACTGGATCGTCTGCGGCGAAGCGACCAACGGCCGGGAGGCGGTCGAGCAGGCTGGACGCCTGGCCCCCGACGTGGTCATCCTCGACATCGCGATGCCGGAGCTGAACGGTCTGGAAGCCGCGCGCCGGATCCATAAAGCGGTGCCCAAGACAGAGGTGCTCATCCTCACCATGCACCGCTCGGAAGAGCTTGTGCGCCAGGTGTTGGCCGCCGGCGCCAGAGGATACCTTCTGAAGTCCGACGCGGGGCGTGACCTGCTGGCGGCGGTCGACGCCGTGGCGGGACACCGTTCTTTCTTCACGCCCAGGGTCGGAGAACAGGTGGTGCGCGGCTACCTGGCCGGCGATGCCGCCTCCCCGGTTCGCGGGCATACGGAGCGCGAGCTCACCGGCCGCGAGCGCGAAATCGTTCAGCTCCTGGCCGAGGGAAAGAGCAACAAGGAGATCGCGACCCGACTGGGAATCCAGACGAAGACGGTGGAGACCCACAGGGCCAACATCATGCGGAAACTCGGCCACCACGGCCTGAGCGACCTCGTGCGCTACGCCATCCGCAACCGACTCGTCGAGCCCTGACCACCGGAACCCCCCGGACGTGGCCTGCCCGGCGGCAAACTACAGTCATTTTCCTGCGTCTCTACACAACCTACCGGATGGCCTCCCCCTCCGCGAGCCGATTAGGATGCGGCCACTAGGCGGGAAGCGAAACGCAAGACGGATGTCACGGAGGTTGCCGAGACTGCCAGTGTGCAGCGGCATCCGACCAAGATCGGGCCCCGACGGAGGAGACGGCATGAGACGTATCTCCCTGCCGTGGGGAAGCGTCGTCCTCGAGGCGGATTCCCCCCGACGGTACGAACTGTTCTTCGACTCCACGGAAGATTCGCTGAGGCGGCGCTGTTACCTGCGCCTGGACTTCAATCCCGGGGAATGGACGGTCACGCTGAAGCCGCACGAGGCCGTCGTGTGCGCCTCGTGCGGGCGCGAGACGGCCGGCCTCCGGCCTGAGGCGAATGTGTTGTCGGGGCAGCGCGGGCGGTGCGATCACAGCGTGGTGGCCCGTCTCCCCCGCCAGGAGGCGATCGTGCCCTGTGGGAGCCCCCGAAGCCCGCGTGGCAGGATCGTGCAGATCGCCGCATGGGGCAGGCATCCGAAACAGGACTGACGGGCGCCCGCCAGGCCAGAGAGTCGAAAATGGAGGCGTCAATGGCCGCCGAGACTTCAGAGGTGGTTCGACACGACGTGAACTGCCCGTACTGCGGAGGGGTATTCGACCTCTTCAGTGCCTCGTGGTGCTCGCACTGGCCGGTGGGCACGCAGTCGAAGCAATGTCCCCGCTGCGCGCGGTGCCTGTGCGATCACCCCTCCTACAGAGAGCCCCGCATGTGGATGGACGCGCCGCTGGTGTTCCAAAAGCGGGGGTTTCCCCGACTGTTCCTGTTGTACCTCTAGGCGCGTCGAGTCATCGAGCGGGGAGCCTGTCCGGAACTCGTGAGGGACCGCTCAGCCCGGCTCGCGCCCCAACCGAAAGGTCAGGCCGGCCGCGATCGAGGGGTGGAAGTAAGAGTGCTCGAACGCGTCGTTGCCCAGGATCGACAGTTCGATCCGCAGGGCCGCGGCGCTCCGCTCTCCGAAAAAGAACCGACACCCGCCCGCGAGCTGGTAGCCTGCCCAGGTGTCGCTGGAGGACAGGCCGACCGCTTCCAGTTTCGTCTTTGCCAGACCTATGCCCGCCAGGACGTACGGCACGACGCCTCTGCGCGGATGGAAATTGAGGACTCCGTTGGCGAGGGCGAGGGTCAGCGTGACCTTTCTCGCTGAAGGTGACTTCCAGGTTGCCGGTGGTCGGGCCGCTCGTCCATTGGCCGCTCCACCTGCCCTGAAGCTCGATGTCGGGGTCGGTACAGGCCGCGACTGTCGCCAGGAGGGCCGCGAGAAACTGCGTTTTTTTCATGAGTCGGACCTGGGCGGACAGTACGCCAGGCCGAACGTGGCGTCAAGGGCTCGGGGCGGCGTTGCGCGACGCCACACCCCGTTGACGGCCGACGGCGCTCCGCCCTATCCTCCACCCGCTCCCTGCATCTTCGAGGCCCCTGGAGGATACCGATGCCGCCGTCCGAGCGCCGTTCCGCCCGCGTTGTCCCGCTGGTCGCGTTCTCCCTTCTCGCGTTTTCGATAGGCCTCCCGGCGCTCTTCACGGCGGCCGGCGCGGCCCCGAAGAAGAAACCAGCGTCCCCCGAGAAGACCGCGAAGTCCGCGCCGGGCGAGACCGGCCCGGTCACCCCCGAGTTGATCCGCTCGCTCTCCTGGCGATCGATAGGCCCCGCCAACATGGGGGGGCGGGTGAGCGAGATCGCTCTCGTCCCCGGGAAGCCGGCGCAGTTCTTCGTCGCCACCGGGACCGGGGGGCTGTTCAAGACGCAGAACGGCGGCACGACCTTCCAGCCGATCTTCGACGATCAGCCGACCCTGTCGATCGGCAGTGTCGCGGTGGCGCCCTCGGACCCGGTCATCGTCTACGTCGGCAGCGGCGAGGGGAACGGGCGCAACTCGTCCAGCTGGGGAAACGGGATCTACAAGTCGACCGACGCCGGCGAGAGCTTCACCCACCTGGGCCTGGACGACTCGCGCGACATCCCCCGCCTGGCCATCCATCCGAAGAACCCCGACATCGTATACGCCGCGGTCATGGGCCACCTGTGGGACGCGAACAAGGAGCGCGGGCTCTATCGGACGGTTGACGGCGGCAAGACCTGGCAGGCGATCTTGCAAGTCGACGAGAACCACGGGTGCATCGACGTCGTCCTCGATCCGTCGAACCCGGACGTCGTGTACGCCGCCCTCTACGCCCGGAGGCGGTCCCCCTGGTCCTTCACCAGCGGCGGCTTCGGCGACAAGGGCGGCATCTACAAGTCGGCCGACGGAGGACGATCGTTCCGCCGCCTGACCGAGGGACTCCCGAAGAAGACCGGCCGGATCGGCCTCGCCCTGTTCGCTTCTGATTCGAAGCATGTCTATGCCGTGATCGAAGCCGACGACGCCGGTACCGCCTCGATCGACGAAAACCTCAGCCGCGCCGGCGGCGTGTTCAGGAGCGCCGACTCCGGCGAGCACTGGGCGCGCCTGAGCCCGTTGACGCCGCGGCCGTTCTACTTCAGCAAGATCGTCGTCGACCCGAAGGACGAGAGCCGTCTGTACGTTCTGGGATTCAACATGGCCGTTTCGGACGACGGCGGCCAGACGTTCCGCGCCGACGGCGCCGTCCTGCCGCACGTCGACTGGCACACGCTGGTCGTCGATCCCGAAGACACCAGCTGGCTGCTGGCCGGGTCGGACGGCGGGATCTACCAGAGCCGCGACCGCGCCAAGACCTGGCGCTACATCGACAACGTGCCGCTGGGCGAGTTCTACGAGATCGGGCTGGGGATGGACTTTCCTTACACCGTCTGCGGAGGGCTCCAGGACAACGGCTCCTGGTGCGGCCCGTCGCGCGGAACCGATCTGTTCGGTGAAAACGACGAGAAGCGCATGAATATCTCGAACCGCGACTGGTTTTCGGTGTGGGGCGGCGATGGCTACTACGTCCAGATCGATCCGCGCGACCCGAAGCTGATCTACGCCGAGTCGCAGCAGGCGTACGCCGGACGGATCAATCTCTCGACCAACCGCATCAAGTACATGCGCCCCTTTCCGAAGGAAGGGATGCCGGCCTTCCGCTTCAACTGGAACAGTCCGCTCTTGCTGTCGAGGCACGATCCGGACGTCCTGTACCTGGGCGGCAACCACGTCTTCCGCCTGACGCGGAAGGGAGAGGCCTGGGAGATCATCTCGCCGGACCTGTCGAGCCGCGACGTCGAGAAGATCGTCACGACCGGATCGGGGGCCGAGACGCATGGGACGGTCGTGGCGCTCTCCGAGTCGCCCCTCAAGGCCGGCCTCCTCTGGGCCGGGACGGACGACGGCAACGTCCATGTCACGCGCGACGACGGCAAGACCTGGCAAAACCTGACGTCGAAGCTCTCCGCGGTCCCGAAGGGCACGTACGTGTCGCGTCTTGAGGCGTCCCACTTCGAACCGGGGACGGCCCTCGCCACCTTCGACGGTCACCGGACCGGCGACAACCGGCCGTACGTCCTCGAGACGCGCGACTTCGGCGCCACCTGGAAGGCGATCACCGGCGATCTTCCCGACGGCGGGCCGGTCCGCGTCGTACGCGAGGACCCCTCGAACGAAAATCTGCTGTTCGCGGGGACCGAGTTCGGCCTGTTCGTCAGCTTCGACCGCGGCCGCCTTTGGATCTCGCTGCGCGGCGAGTCGCTGCCGGCCGTGCAGGTGCACGATCTTCAGATTCATCCGCGCGATCGGGACCTCGTCGCCGGGACGCACGGGCGATCGATCTTCATCCTGGACGACATCACGGGGCTGGAGCAGATGACCGCGGAGAACATGGCGAAACCTCTCGTCCTCTTCAACCCTCGGCCGGCCGGCGGCTTCTATCTCGCGGAGAGGAGCGCCTTCTGGGGCAACGATCGCTTCGGCGCCAAGAACCCTCCCTACGCCACCCTCAACTACTGGGTCAAGGAGCGATCGGCCGACGGGGCGAAGCTGACCGTCGCCGACGCGAAGGGCCTCACGGTGCGCGAGCTCAATGGACCCGCCGAGGCAGGGCTGAACCGGATCGCCTGGGACCTGACGCGCGACAAGCAGCAGCGCATCGATCCGCCCGAGGCGGAGAACCCCGGGCAGATCCCGTTCGTCGCCGCCGGCGAGTACGACCTCACGCTCAGCGTCGGGAAGAATAAGACGAAGGCGAAGCTCACCGTCGCCCACCCGCCGGGCGTGGGACCCGAGCCGCTGGGTGCGCATCCCTAGGCAGCCCCGCTCGACGGCGCCGGAAAGCGTCCCCCGCCAGCCGCGTGACCCTGCCCGGCGAGCCTGATGGATAATGCTCCATCATGGTGGCGCGCCGCTTCGTCAACCTGTTCATCGATCCGAACCCGAACTGCCCGGAGGGGTGCAGCCAGCGATTCCAGGCGACCTCCGAGCCGCGGTCGGTCCGGCGCATCCGCTACTCACCGGGAGACGGCACGACCCTCGAGTGCGAGATCGTGGGATGGTCGAGTGCGGGCGGCGGAGCGTCCTGCCCCGCCTTTTCCGTGCGCGTCGAGGACTCCGGCGCCGGCGTGGCGACGCTCCTCTACGGAGGAGACTGGGGGCTTCGTCTTGTGCCGCGCGACGGCCGTCCGCCGTTCGGCGAGCCCTACCTGCTCGTCGATGACGAGGCCATCCTGGAGTGATTCTGCGCCGAGCCGCCGAAGTTTCCCTCCGGCGGCAGCCCCAAGCGCGTCATTTCGTGGTATGACATGCGGCCGAAGGATTCGATCCAGCCGGGATGACCGGCTGTTCGTCCTCCAAGGAGGCCCCGCCCATGATTCGAAAGTCCGTGTTCCAGGCGATCGTCGCGGTCGCCTTCGCCGGCGCCGCCCTCATCGTTCAGGCGGCCGAGGCCACGAAGCCGGCGCCCGCCAAGACCCCCTGGAAGATTGTCGGCCAGCTGGAGGAGGCGTGTTCCTGCAACGCCGCCTGCCCCTGCTGGTTCGGCTCCAAGCCGACGCACATGACCTGCGGCGGCGGTCAGTTCATCTTCATCGAGAAGGGGACGTACGGCAACGTGTCTCTGGACGGTCTGGCGGTCGGCAACATGGTCGAGAGCCCCGAAGGCAAGAGCATGATGGAGTCTTACGGCAACTGGAAATTCAGCAACGTCTATGTCGACGAAAAGGCGAACCTGCAGCAGCGCGAAGCCCTGCTTGCGATCGCCACCAGAGTGCTCCCGATCGATTCCTCCCCCAAGAAGGAGATCCGTTACGTCGCCATCCAACGCACGATCAGCGGGAAGGAACACGCCATCTCTCTCGGCCAGTACGGCAAGTTCTCCGGACACCTGGTCGAGGGGGGTCTGGGCGGGGCGGCGAAAATCGTCAACCCCCCGGGCGCCGACCCGCTTCACAAGGAATACGATCAGGGGACCACGACGCTGATCAATTTCAACGATGCCGGGAAGAGCTGGAACTTCGAGAACTCCAACTACATGTTCGGCACGTTCCAGCTCGACAGCGAGCTGTACGAAAAGTACGCCGCCGGCCTGGCCCAGAAGATGGCGGCGAAGAAGAACTAACGAGCCGGGCGGCCCGCGCGCCGGACCGCCCGGCTCACAGCGTCATCAGGACCGCGCCTCCGGTTCGATCTCGACGACCGTGATCTCCGGCCGGGCGAAGAAGCGAACCCGCGGTGCTCTGCCCCCTTCCAGACCGATACCCCGATTGACGTACATCCAGAGGGCGCCCACCCGATACAGCCCCGCCTCGTACCGCTTGCCGTATTTGGTCAGCGTGATGATCGCCCCGTACAGCGGCAAGGCCACCTGTCCTCCGTGCGTGTGGCCCGTGCAGTAGAGATCGACCTTGCCCCGCGCCCCCTCGGGCAGGACGTCCGGATAAGGATAGTGATAAAGGAACAGGGCGGGGCCGCCTCCGGGAATCTCCTCCAGAGCGCGCTGCACAAGTTGTTCGTGCCCCACGGCGACGCCGCCGATCCAGACGGACGCCCCCCCGACATCGACGCGCTCGGCGTGGCCGTCCAGCTCGCGCACGCCGGTCCCTCCGAAGAGATCGACATCGCCCCAGTACCAGGAATCCCAGTTGCCGCGCACGGCGAAGGTCGGCGCGATCGCGGCGAGACGCGTCATGCAGCGCCGGAAGACCGGCAGGGCGTCGAGCGAGTTGATCGAGTCGCCCGTGTACACCACGAGATCGGGGCGCTGCGCCATGACGAGCGCGGGCAGCCGATCCTCCAGGCGCGGCTTCGGATCACTGTGCAGGTCCGAGAGAAGCACGACCCGGATGGGCCGCGCCCCGGGGCCGAGCCGGGAGGACACGATCCGGACATGGGTGACCTCCGGCCAGTAGGGCTCCACGAAGTACCCGTAGGCCACGCACAGGGCGCCGGTCGCGAGAATCCCGAAGGATGCCCGGCGCCGCCAGGCCCTCGGCCTCCCCACGCCCGGGGTCACGGCACGGGGCCGTCCTGGAAAACGCCCGAATCGAGCGCCCGCCACAGATACCAGGAGGCCACCGTGCGGTAGGGGCGCCAGCGCTCGCCGCGACGCAGGACCTGCCGCGGCGTCGGGAGGACGCGGGTGTGGAAGGCGCGGGCGAATCCTTTGCGGATGCCGTAGTCGCCGGCGGGAAGGACGTCCGGCCGACCCAGCCGGAAGATCAGGAGCATCTCGACGGTCCAGCGTCCGACGCCGCGGACCCGTGTCAGACGCTCCACGATCTCCTCCTCGCCCATCTTTCTGAGATCACGCAGGGGCGGGATGGTGCCGTCTCTCGTCTTGGCCGCCAGGTCCTTGAGCGCCGCGATCTTGGCACGCGACAGTCCAGCCGCCCGCAGCGCCTCGTGCGGCGCCGCCAGGACTGCGTCGGGCGACGGGGAGCGTCGCGGTCGGAACAGGGCCAGAAATCGTCCGTGGATCGTCGCCGCGGCCCGGCCGGTGAGCTGCTGGTAGACGATCGCCTCCGCGAGTGCGGCGAAAGGGCTCTTTATCGCGTCCAGCTCCAGGCGGCACGGGCCCACCCTCCTGATCAGGCGTCCGAGGAGCGGGTCGGCCCTGGCGAGGGCGCGCGCAGCCGCGGGCCCGCGGTGTGGTCTTTTCGTCATGGCCCGGATGATACCCCGCCGATGGTAAAGTGTCCGCGCTCTCGGAACATTGACGACACGGGGGGACCGATGCGATGTCTCGTCCTGACGACGATCCTGATCCTCACAACCGGACCCGTGCTCGCGCACTCGGGCGCCGTCCCGGCCCCGCCCGCCCCCTCGCCCACCCCGCGGCAGGCGAAGCCGGTCGGGTTCAAGCTGGAGAAGCTGACCGCAAACGCCTACTGTCTATACGGACGGGGCGGCAACGTCGGCTTCCTGGTGACCGACGCCGGCGTCGTCGTCGTGGACGACCAGTACGAGGAGGTGGCGCAGGGGATCGTCGATCAGATCCGAACCGTCACCGACCGGCCCATCCGTTTCCTCGTGAATACCCACTATCATGGCGATCATACCGGGGGCAACCCGGTGTTCATCAAGATGGCGGAGATTGTCGCGCATGATGCGGTGCGACCGCGGCTGCTCGAGTATCCCGAGGCGGTCAAGAAAGCCTTTCCGGACAGGAAGCGTCGCCTTCAGGAGGAGATCGACGCGATCGGGGACGCCACCGATCCCTATCGCGTCGCCCTCGAGAAGGACCTGGGTCTGCTCGACTTCCTCTTGAAGGACGCCCTCTCGTTCAACCCCGCGACGGCCGCGCCGCCCGGCCTGACCTATGACGGCCGGATGCGCCTCTGGCTGGGCGGCCAGGAGGTGGACGTGCTGCACGTGGCGCCGGGGCACACGGACGGCGATTCAATGGTGTACTTCGCGAAGGAGAAGGTCCTGCACATGGGCGACCTGTTCTTCAACGGTATGTACCCGTTCATCGATGTCTGGGCGGGCGGATCGGCGCGCGGCTATGTGACCAACATCGATCAGATCCTGTCGCTGGTCCCTCCGGACACGAAGGTGATCCCGGGCCACGGCCCGACGACCGACGTCGCGACGTTGCGCAGGTTCCGTTCGTTCATGTCCGATCTGATCGCGGCGGTGGAGAAGGCCGCCAAGGCCGGCCGGTCGAAGCCGGAGGCGGTTCGTTCGATATCGATGGATCAATATCCGGAGATCAAGCCGACGTTCCGGACGCTTGGGAACGAAATCGCGGTCGTTTACGACGAGCTGACGCCGGCGCGCTGACGGCGTTCCCGCGGCTCGGTTCGGGCGGGTCGTCTCAGGACGACCTCAGGCACCGGTCGAGGACCTCGAGGACGTCGCCGTCCCACCAGCCCCTCCGGACCTCCTCGCGCATGATCTCCATGCACTTCGTGTGAGGCAGCGCCTCCCTGTAAGGTCTTCGCGTCGCCAGGGCGTCGTACACGTCGACCACGGTGAGGATGCGCACCACACGGGGGATCTCTCCCCCCTTCAAGCCGTCCGGGTAGCCGGATCCGTCGAGCTTCTCGTGGTGGTGGCGGATGAGCGGCACGATGGCGTCCATCGTGCGCATCTTCCCGCACAGATCGGCGCCGACGACCGGGTGCTTGCGCATGAGGACGAGCTCGTCCGGGGTCAGCTTGCCCGGCTTGTTCAGGACGGTGTCGGAGACGGCGATCTTGCCCAGATCGTGGAAGATGCCGGCCAGCCACAGCGACCTGAGATCCACATCGTTCAGGCCCATCGCCTGGCCCACCCGCGTGCCGTAGCGACCGAGCCGCTTGCAATGGTCGCCGGTGTAGCGATCCCGGCTCTCGACCACCAGCGCGATGCTCTCCAGAACGCGCGACGCGTGCTCGAATTCGTCCGTGAAATGTTTCAGCGACAGGAGCGAGCGCACCCGGGTGGTCAGCTCGACGACGTTGAACGGCTTGGTGAGGTAATCGTCCGCGCCCAGCTCGAGGGCCTGGAGCTTGTCCGGGAGCTGGTCCAGCGACGTCAGCATGATGATCGGCACGAGACGGGTGTTGGGATCGCTCTTGAGGGCCCGGCAGACGGCGTATCCGTCGCAGTTCGGCATCACGACGTCGCACAGGATGATGTCCGGGACCTGCCGTTTTATGGCTTCGAGGGCCGCAGCACCATCGGGCGCCTCCGTGATTGCGTACCCGAGCGGTTCGAGGACCTCGCGGACCATCAGACGGTTCGCCTCCTGGTCGTCCACCACGAGGACACGCGCGCCCTGCATCGCCACATCCTCCCGCCCCCGCGCCGTCCGGGGCGCCACCGGGGCGCCCTAGAGCCCTCCCCCGCGTTCGGGGCCGTGCGGTTAGGAATGGAGGGGCTCACAGGCGAAAATAGGCGCGCGCGGGCCGCTGTCAAGCACCGTCGCGCCACGGCCCGCCGCGGCACGGGCCCCGGGGCGCTGCCGACGAAAAGGGGATCACGAAAGTGTGCTCACGGACCGGCCGGTGCCCATGAACGCGCGCGGCAGGGTCTTCGTCCTGTTCCGATCCGGACTGGGCCTGGTCTTCCTGGCGGCGTTCTTGTCGCTCGCGGCGCAGCTTCGGGACCTGGCGGGATCGCGGGGACTCCTGCCGTGGGCCGATTTCCTTGCGCGGCTTCATCAGGGCGGCACTGGCGGGCCAGGACGCTTTCTTTCCTTTCCGACCCTGTTCTTGTGGATCCGCGGCGACGCGGCCCTGACGATCGTGCCGCTCCTGGGGGCCGCGATCTCCATCCTGATGGTCCTGGGGATCGGCGGGCGCATCGCAGCTTTCTTGCTCTGGTTCCTCTATCTCTCGTGCGTCACCGCGGCACGCGACTTTTTCTATTACCAGTGGGACAACCTTCTCCTGGAGTCCTCGTTCCTGGCGATCTTTCTGCCGGGGCGCGGCTCGCTTTTCGATCTCATCCGGGGCCGGCCGGTGCCGGAGCCGCCCTCGACGATGGTGTTCCTCATGAAATGGATCCTGTTCCGCCTGCTGTTCGAGTCGGGCCTGGCGAAAATCGTCGCGGGGAAGGACACCTGGCTGAATCTCAGCGCGATGACCTACTACTACGAGACCGCCCCCCTCCCCTCCTGGGGCGGCTGGCTGGTGCAGCAGTTCCCGGTCTGGTTCCACCAGTTCTCGGTCCTGTTCACGTTCTTCGTCGAGCTGCCTCTGGCGATTCTCATCTTCCTCCCGCGCCGCTTTCGCCTGGCCTTCTTCGCGGTCCACCTGCCCTTTCAGGTCTCGATCGGGCTGACGTCGAATTATGGATTCTTCAACCTTCTGTCGATCGTGCTGAG
>QHXX01000083.1 GCA_003223135.1 Acidobacteriota bacterium
CCGCGCGCCGAGGGAGCATGCCGCCCTGTGGCGGGCGCTGTCGCGGCTCGACCCGGTGTCGCGCGCCGTCCTGGTGCTTCGGGCGGCCGGGGGGCTCGAGTACGAGACCATCGGCAAGGTGCTCGACATGGCGCCTGACGTCGTGTACGCGCGCCTGCTCCAGGCGCGGGCCGGCCTGCGTGAGGGCGACGGTGCCCTCGAGGCGTCGTTGTTCGAGACCATGAATCTCTTCCTCGACGGCCGCCTTCCAGGCGACCAGCGGGGCGCCTTCGAAATGCGGATGAGGACCGACGCCGCCCTGCGGGAGCGGGTTGAGTTCCACCGCGGACTCACCCTCGAGCTTCATGAGGAAGCGCCGCCCCTGCCACGCGAATTCGCGGGCAAGCTCCGTGTGCGCCTGGACCTGGCCCAGGAGACGCTGGCGCTCGTGGACCAGGCGGCGCAGGCGGCGGGGTGGGAGCCCCCGGCTCAGCCGGCGCGTTCCGCCGCTCCCTCCCCGGAAGGACATCGTCTGTCACGCTGGGTCGCGATCCTCGCAGGCGCCATGGGGGTGCTGGTCATCGGCGTGGCCCTGGGCAGCTGGGCGGCGAGGCGCCGGCTGTCGGGGCCCGCTCCCGGAGCGGAGCCCGGTCAAGCGGGGACTTCCGCCCGACCGCGCACGACACCGGACGAGGCGACGATCGAGGCGCTCCGCTCCCTCGGCTACCTCGCGCCCGCGAAAGAGCAGCCGAGGAAGGCGGTGGGCAAGCCGGGAAAAACGCCGACCGGCAGGGCGAAGGCGGCCGCGACACCCGCCGGAACGGCGAAACCTGCGGCGAGGCCCACGCCCGGCGCGCCGAAGCCATCCACCGCACCGAAGAAATCACCGGCGCCCGCGGGCGCGAGCGGCCGCGCGGCTACGCGTGGCGTGTCGCCGCCGGCCGCGCCCCCGAGCGCGACCCCGCCACCTTCCGCAAGACCATCCCCGTCCGGCGCTCCAGTCCCGGTGCCCTCCGCAGCCCCGGAAGCCGCGGCTCCGCCCGCTCCAGCGCCGACGGCGTTGCCAACTCCCGAAAGCGCGGGCACGCCCGCGCCCCCTGCCGCCGAGACACCGCATCAGGAGCCGGCCGTCTCCTGGCGAATCATTCGCGTGGGAAGGGTGCCCGAGGCGGGTCGCGACTTTCAGGTGATCCGGACGGCGCAGGAATGGACCACGATGTTCGAGGGGACGGGCGCACCGCCGCCGGCGATCACGTTCGACAGCGAGATGGCGGTGCTGCTGCGCTCCGGCGTCGCGGACGATCCTCGAACCCGGCTCGTCGTTGCGGCGGTGAAAAATACCGCCGACGCGCTCCTGATCGAGTGCCGAAAGGAACAGCCCGGACCCGATGCCGCGCCGGCCGCCCCCGCGACCGCCGGCCAGGCGGTCGTCATGCCGATCTCGGACCTGCCGATCCGCGTCGTCGTGCGGTAGTCTCTACAGACCGCAGATCCCGGTGATCTCCCTTCCCGACGAGTCCTGCCCTCACGACCCCACGAAAGGCGCCTGCGCCCGCACGAGGTAGTAGAGCGATCCGCCCACCGGGGGCCTGGTGAGGTCAGTCACGTTCTGCACGGACGTGGGGAGCGTTCCTAGCGCATCACCGCCGCGACGTGGTCGATGAGGTCGATCTTCGTGACCACGGCGGTGATCGTTCCATTCTCCTGGACGAGGGCCACCTTGCCCTCGGTGAAGATCGCGGCCAGGCGGCTGACGGGAAGGTCGGGCGGGATGATGACGTAGTTCTGGTCCACCAGGTCGCCGACCGGGCGGTCGACGCTGTCGGGGTCCTTCAAGAGCGCGTTCAAGAGGTCCACCTCGGAAATCATCCCGACCAGCCGGGTCCCGTCCATGATCGGCAGCTGCGAGATGCCGTGCTTCTTCATCAGTCGGATGACGTCCGCGACACCGTCGGACGCCTCGGCGGTGATCACCGGGTGGCGCTGCCGCTCGACCAGGTCCTTCAGCCTGCCGTACGACTCCTCGTCATCCAGAAACGAGTTCTCGCGCAGCCAGTCGTCGTCGTACACCTTGCTCAGGTAGCGCGACCCCGAGTCGGGCAGCAGGACGACGATGGTCTTGCACTGGGGGTATTCCTTCGCGAACTTGATCGCCCCGCACACGGCGCCGCCGGCGGAGCCGCCCGAGAACAACCCCTCCTTGCGCGTCAGCTCGCGCGCGGTCATGAAGCACTCCTTGTCGGTGACCTGGTAGCACTCGTCGACGTAGGAGAAGTCGAGTGTTGACGGCAGGAAGTCCTCGCCGAAACCCTCCACCTTGTACGTCTTGAAGCTGCTGGTGATCTTTTTCGTCTTGAAGTAGTCGTACAGGATGGAGCCGACGGGATCGATCAGCACGAACTTCACGGACGGCTTGCGCTCCTTGATGTAGCGGCCGATGCCGCTGAGAGTGCCCCCTGTGCCGGTGGCGACGACCACCGCGTCGAGCTTGCCCTCGGTCTGCACCCAGATCTCCGGCCCGGTCGTCCGGTAGTGCGCCTCGGGATTGCTCGGGTTGTGGTACTGGTTGGCGAAGAACGAGTTCGGCGTCTGTGCTGCGATCCGCTTCGCCACCGAGTAGTACGAGCGCGGGTCGTCCGGCGACACGGCGGTGGGTGTCGTCACCACCTTCGCCCCGAAGGCGCGCAGCGCCTTGATCTTCTCGTTGCTGACCTTGTCCGGCATCACGAAGATCATGCGGTAGCCGCGCGCCGCGCCGACCATCGCCAGGCCCATGCCGGTGTTGCCGCTGGTGCACTCGATGATCGTCCCGCCGGGCTTGAGCGTCCCCTTGCGCTCGGCGTCGTCCACGATTTGCACGGCGATCCGGTCCTTGACCGAATGACCGGGGTTGGTGTACTCCAGCTTGGCGTAGAGGGTGGCGCCGGTGTCGTTGCCGATGCGGTTGAGCCGCACGAGCGGGGTGCGGCCGATGGCCTTCGTGATGTCGTCGAAAACCTCGCTCATGCGGGCATTCTACTACGGCCGGAGATGGAGGAAGTCCTCCAGGCGGATGCCGCCGAGATGGATCCGGTTGGCGACCAAAGACCAGGTCAGATAGGCCGCCAGGGACAGGCGGTTCGCGGCCCATTCCGGCAGATGCAGCGGCGGGGCGATGAAGCCCGACAGGAAGAACGGCTCGAGCGCGATGACGTCGCCCCAGGTCAGACGGCCGGCGAACAGCCAGGTCGGGTAGTCCAGCTTGCAGGCCTGGATCGCCTTGCGCAGGAAAGTGTGCGTGAATACCAGCCCCTGCACGTAGATCGCGTCGCGCGTGAACACGATGCGCCCGCGCATGTCGCCGCCGCGAAACACCCGGCGCGCCGACTGAAAGCTGTCCTGAAGCGACTGCCCCGCCTCGAGGAAGAAGCGGAACACCTCGAGGAAATCGGCCCCCCCGAGCGCCCGATGGATGGCCTGGATGCGCAGGCCGATGCGCCGCATCCGGCTCAGGTCGATCGCGGTGGTGATCAGCTCCGCGAAGGTCGCCAGCCCTTCCTGCGTCGCCGTCGTGCGCGGCGCGCCCAGCCCCAGGCTCGTCAGGTTCGGCTGCTCCCGGCCGTTCCGCATCGTCCCCGAGTGCACGTAGGCCTCGTGCTGCAGCAGCTGCGGGAGATCGGCCGGGTGGAAGCAGGTCGAGCCCCGGATGCGCAGGCGCCGCGCCCCGGCGGCGGCGCGCGACGCCATGTCCTGATCCACCACGACCTCGAACGGTCGGTCCTTGAAGAACGGGGCAATCTCCTTGCGGAGCGTGTCGGCAACCGTCTGCGGCAGGATGCAGAAATCCTCGTCGGTTCTCAGGCAGGACGCCAAAAGCTCCTCCGAGGAGCGGATGAACTGTTCGGCAGCGTCCAGGTTCGTGAGCCCGGGCACGCCGAAGCCGCCCTCCGGCCGTCCGTAGAGCCGGACCGACAGCTCGGTGAACGCCTCGGTCCCGAGGCTCTCGAGCATCCGGGCGGCGGTGATGTAGCTCTCGGCGGTGCTGGCGATGTAGTCGCCGACCGGATGCGACCGATCGCACGCCGCGGTCACCGCCTCCAGCTCCCGGACGTTGTCCGCGAAGTCGAATCGGGGATATTCGACGCGCGGCAGCTCGGGCCGCCCCGCCTCGTAACCGCGCAGGAATTCGTCGTAGGTGCGCGCCGGCCAGTCCAGGTTGCTGAGGATCTTGATCGACTTGGCCGCGTCGACCAGGCGCCGGTCGAGCTCGGCGAAACGGGCGAGTTCGGGTGGGAGTGCGCTTCCTCGGCTCACAGTCCGCCATTCTAGCCGCAGTCACGGCGCGCGCCTCTGGGCGGTCGTCTAGAATGCGGGGGGCGCAAGGAGGTGGCGATGAGCGTGAGACGGGTCCTTTCCGGAGTGTGCCTTTTGGGTTTGATCGCATCGTGGGCCGCCGGCACGGGCCGCGAGCAGGACGAGCGCGCCATCCGAAAGGTGCTCGACCGCCAGACGGAGGCCTGGAACAAGGGAGACCTCGAGGGGTACATGCAGGGCTACCGGAAGTCGCCGGACCTCACCTTTTATTCCGGCGGGACGATCACCAGCGGCTGGGAGGCGACGCTCGCACGCTACCGCAAACGCTATCAGTCGGAAGGGAAGGAGATGGGGAGGCTCGACTTTCCCGAGGAGGCGATCGATCTCCTCGGCCCGGACGCCGCGCTCGTGCGCGGCCGCTGGCGCCTCGCGCTGTCGGGCGGCAAGGAGATGAGCGGGCTCACCACGGTGATCCTGAAGCGCCTGCCGGAGGGTTGGCGCATCGTTCACGACCACTCGTCGGCGGAGTAGCCTGGCCGCCTAGGGCTTCAGGTACTTTCCGTACCAGGCGAGATAGCGCTCGAGCCGGTCCTTGACGTAGCCCGGCGTCCTGATCCCGTGGTACTGCCCGGGGTAGATGACGAGCTGCGTGTCGATCCCCTGGCTGCGCAGGGCCTGATACATCTGCTCGGAGTTCAGGAGCGGCACGTTGAAATCCTTGTCGCCGCACAGGAACAACGTCGGTGTCTTGATCCGATCGGCGTGCAGGTACGGGAAGGAGTTGTGGACATACGTGTCGAACGCCTTCCAGGGCTGCCCCAGCTCGGCCTCGTACTCGACGATGTACTGATCGGTGCCATAGCCGGCCAGGATGTTGGAGATGCTGGCGCCGCTGCACGCCGCCTTGAATCGCGTGTCCTGGGCGATGACGTAGTTGGTCAGCATGCCGCCGTAGCTCCAGCCGCCGACGCCGAGGCGCTGCGGGTCGGCGATCCCCCTGGTCACGGCGTCATCGACCGCCGCGATGACGTCCTGCGCGTCCTTGTTCCCCCAGTCGGCGTAGATCGCCCGGCAGAACTCCTCGCCGCGCCCGGACGAGCCGCGCGGATTGGCGGCCAGGACCACGTAGCCGTTCGCGGCGAAGAGCTGCCAGTCGAAATCGAACTCGTTCTGGAACTGGCCGACGGGGCCGCCGTGGATGCGCAGGACGGCCGGGTACTTCCTGCCGGCCACGAAGTCGGGCGGCTTGACGACGAAGCTGGTGACGGCGGTGCCGTCCTTGCTCTTGACGCTGACCTTCTCGGTCTTGCCCAGCTTGACGTGCGACAGGAACTCCTGGTTCTGGCGCGACAGCGGGCGCAGCGTCGTGCCCTCCAGGGCGAAGACCTCGGGCGGCTCGTCCGGCGTGCTGTTCAGCACGGCGATGCGGTCGCCCTTGCCGACGTCGAAGGCGCCGATGGTCCGCGGTCCTGCGAGGATCCGATCGATCGTGCCTGTTGCGACATGGACCTTCGCCAGATGCACCGAACCGTCGTCCTCCAGGATGCAGTAGATCGACCGACCGTCCGAGCTCCAGTGAAGCAGACCCACGCCGCGGTCGAGGGTGGCCGTGACGATCCGCGGGGCTCCGCCCGCGACCGGAACGATCGCCAGCCTGGGCAGGACGTAGTAGATGAATTTGGGCGGGCCGCCCTGCAGGTAGGCGATCTGCTGGCCATCGGGGCTCCAGGCGGGCGGCGTGCTCCACTCCGGCGATGAGTCGGCGCCGTCGAACGTCGTCAGCTGGCGGGGGGCGGCCCCCGTCTTGGCTTCGATGACGTACACGTCCCAGTTGTCGCCGCGGTCGGGATCCTTGTCGGCCCGCTTGCTGACGAACGCGATCGATCGCCCGTCCGGCGACCAGGCGGGAAGCAAGTCATCGTGGAGTCCCGAGGTGATCGCCTCGCCCTTGCGGGCGGCGACGTCGAAGAGGACAAGGTGCTCGTGGCGCTTCCCGAGGTACCCGGTTTCGTCTTCCTTGAACTTGAAGCGGTCGATGACGATGGGCTTGGGCGTCTTCTCTTCGCACGCCTCCTTCCCCTCCTTCTCGGCATCGCAGGCATCGGGGTCGGGATCCAGGACGACGAGCGCCAGTCTCTTGCTGTCGGGGGACCAGGCGAAGTCCGACACGCCCCCCTTGAAATCGGTGATCCGCTCCGCCTCGCCGCCGGATCGGCTCATGAGCCACACCTGGTCGGTGTCCTCGTCATAATCGCGGCTGGACAGGAAGGCGAGCCAGCGGCCATCGGAGCTGAAGCGCGGCGTCGTCTCGGCGACCTTGCTGGTCGTGACGCGCAGGGTCTGCGACCCGTCCCAGCGTGTCATGTAGATGTCGGTATCGTTCTTGTCCGTCTTGGAATCCGCCTTGCGGACGGTGTAGGCGACCCAGTCACCCTCGGGCGAGACCTGCGGATCATTGACGTCCTTGATCTCGAACAGGTCGTCCACCTTCAACAGCCGCTTCTCGGCGGACCGGATGTCCGCGCCCGCGCCGAGAAACAGGATGACCGCCCCGCACACGACGAGATGCCCGACCCGTCTCATGAGTGACCCCGAAGAAAGTTGAATCGCCCCCGCGCGCCGCCGCGCGACCGATCAGGCACCTGCCTCACTCGAGTCCCGACAACCGCTCCAAAACCTTCGCCAGGCTCGGCGTCCCCTCCCGGCCCGAGCCGTGCGCCCGGGCCGAGCCGAACAACTGGTGCACCAGCCCTGTGGCGGGCAGTGAAACGTCGGCCGAGGCGCAGGACTCGAGGACCAGCCGGAGATCCTTCTGCACCAGGTCGACCATGAAGCCCGGAGCGAAGTCCCGCTTGATAATACGCGGGCCGAGATTTGTCAATTGCCACGACTGCGCGGCCCCTCCCGAGACCGCCTCGATCATGACGGACGGGTCGAGCCCGCACTTGCGCGCGAACACCAGCGCCTCGCTCACGCCGAGGAGCGTCACCGACACCAGGATCTGGTTGCAGAGCTTCGCGAGCTGCCCGCTGCCGGACGGACCGCAGTAGGTGATCGTCCTCCCCAGGAGCGCGAGGACCGGCCGGACGAGCTCGAACGCCTTCCGGTCGCCGCCGGCCATGATGGCGAGTGAGGCGTCGCGCGCCCCGACGTCTCCACCCGACACCGGCGCGTCGATGAGGAAGGCCCCCCGCGCGCGCAAGGCCTCGTCGAGCGCGCGCTCCGTCCCAGGTGCTATCGTGCTCATGTCGACGACCACGGACCCGGGGCGGATCCCCTCGAGGACTCCCTGCGGCCCGGCCACGACCTGCTCGACGTCTTGCGTGTCGGAGACCATGATGATGAGGATCTCGGAGCGCGCCGCGACTCCGGCCGGCGAATCGGCGACGGCCGCTCCCAGCGCCTGAAGCTCGGCGGTCTTCGACCGGGTCCGGTTGTAGACCGTGAGGGGGTGGCCGCCCTTCAGGATGTGGCCCGCCATCGGCCGGCCCATGATGCCGAGACCGATGAACCCCACGGCCGGCCTGCTCGTGTGCGTCATGCTTCGTCCCCTCTTCGAATGGACAGGATGATGAGGCCGTCGGCGCCCGTCCCCTCCACGGCGAACCCCTCCGCTTCGTACAGCCGCTTCGCCCGGGGGTTGTTCGCCCGGACGTCGAGCCACAGGCGGTCCGTGCGCAGCTCATTCAGGGCCATCATCTTGACGCGCCGGAGTGTCGCGCGGCCGAAGCCTTTCCCCTTCTCGGTGACGACGATGCGCCGCAGCTCGACGCCGTCGCGAGGGCGCGCGAGACCGGCGAGGATGACGTACCCGACCGGGTGGCCCTCCGCCGCCAGGACCCAGTCGAGATCGGCCGGCGTCGTCGGCCTCAAACGGATGACGTCGCCGGGCATCAGGGCTCGATGTGCTTCGTCATCAGGTAACGATCGTGATCGACGAACCCGAATTTCCGGTACAGCACCTGCGCCCCGAAGTTGGGCCGCTCGACCTCGAGATGGAGCGCCCGCACCTCCAGATCGCGGCAGGCCCGCTCGAGGAACTGCATCGCCTTCCGCCCGATCCCCTGTCGCCTCCGGTTTTCGTCGACGAAGAGCTCGTCCACGAACGCGTCCCGCCCCCGATACTCCAGGCTGTAGCCGAGCGTCAGGATCATGTACCCGATCGGCTCGGGCCCTTCGCGGATCATCCAGACGCGCCCCAGCGACCGGTCGCGCACGATTCCGGCCAGCGTCGCGCGCGCGCTCGACTCGTCGAACGGTATGCCGTCCTGGGCGTACAGGCGCCGCATGAAATTCAGGATGAGGTCCAGGTCGGACTCCGCGGCCGGATCGAAGATTGGTTCCATGACGTAATTACTTTACCCGATTCGGCGCGGGGACCTCACGGGATGCTGGCCCGCATGATCGGCCGCGTCGCGCTGCGGCGCGCGACCTCCTTGAACCCGGCCTTGCGGAAGGCCGACGCCAGTCCCGTCCACGCGAAGGCGGCCGGGATGTCGCCCTGTGCCGGCTCGATCGGATACCCTTCGACGATGCGCCCGCCCTTGCGGCCCGCCAGGTCGACCGCGGCACGCAGGAGCGGCACGGTCACGCCGCCGCGACGGTGTTCCCTGCGGACGAACAGGCAGGTGACCGACCAGACCGGCGTGTCGTCCACGGGTTTCAAGATACGCGAGTTGGCCAGGACGGGGTACTCCGCGCGGGGTGCCATGGCACACCAGGCGATCGGCTCGCGGCCCCGGTAGGCCATAATACCGGTCGTCGCTCCCGACAGAACGATCTTGCGGAAGGCGCCCCGGTTGCCCGCCCCCTTGGCCCGCTCGTACTCGGATCGCTTCCGCCTCCAGTACATGCACCAGCAGCCGGCGCACGCTCCGCGCGGGCCGAACAGCCGCAGGAGATCGGCCCAGCGCGGGGGGGTGAGGGGACGGAAGGCCAGCCGCGCCGGCGGGCTCTTCGACCCGCGGACGGACGGTCTGGGCGCCGCGGTGACGCGCCGCTTCATGCCCTGGCCGCGGCGGTCTCGCCGCGCGCCGTGGCGGGGGAGGGCTGGGAACGCTGCGCGCGGGCGAAGATGCGCTTCAAGAACGCGCCGGTGTGCGATTTCGGGTGGGCCGCCACCTCCTCCGGCGGGCCCTCGGCGATGATGAGCCCGCCCTCGTCGCCCCCCTCCGGGCCGAGGTCGAGGATCCAGTCGGCGGTCTTGATGACGTCGAGGTTGTGCTCGATGACGATGACGGTGTTTCCCTGGTCGACGAGCTGGTTGAGGACCTCGAGGAGGCGGCGGATGTCCTCGAAGTGCAGGCCGGTCGTCGGCTCGTCGAGGATGTAGACCGTCTTGCCCGTGGAGCGGCGGCTCAGTTCCTTCGACAGCTTGATGCGCTGCGCCTCTCCGCCCGACAGCGTCGTCGCGGACTGCCCGAGCTTGATGTACGACAGCCCGACGGCGTCGAGGGTCTCGAGCTTGCGGTGGATGACCGGGAGATTCTCGAAGAACTTCAGGGCCTCCTTCACCGACATCTCGAGGACGTCCGCGATGCTCTTCCCCTTGTACAGGACCTCGAGCGTCTCGCGGTTGTAGCGCCGCCCCTTGCACGCCTCGCAGGTGACGTACACGTCGGGCAGGAAGTGCATCTCGATCTTGATGATGCCGTCCCCCTCGCACGCCTCGCAGCGTCCCCCCTTGACGTTGAACGAGAAGCGGCCGGGGCGGTAGCCGCGCATGCGCGACTCGGGGACCGAGGAGAACAGGTCGCGAATCGGAGTGAACAGGCCGGTGTAGGTCGCCGGGTTGCTGCGCGGCGTGCGGCCGATGGGCGACTGGTCGATGTCGATGACCTTGTCGATCTCCTTCACGCCCGCGAGGCCCTTGTGCATGCCGGGGCGGATCGGCGTGCGGTACAGCGAGCGCGCCAGCGCCTTGTAGAGCGTCTCGTTGACCAGGGTGCTCTTGCCCGATCCGGACACGCCGCACACGCAGGTGAAAAGGCCGAGCGGGAAGCGGGCGTCGATGCTCTTCAGATTGTTCTCCTGCGCCCCGAGCACGGTCAGCCAGCCCCGATCCCCCTTGACGTTGCGCGGCGCCCTCCGCTGTTCGGGAAGGGGGATGAAGCGCCGGGCCGACAGGAATTGTCCCGTCAGGGAGGCCGGGTGCCGTGCGATCTCCTCCGGCGTTCCCTGCGCGACGACATGTCCGCCGTCCTCGCCCGCGCCGGGGCCGAGATCGACGACGTGATCGGCGGAACGGATCGTTTCCTCGTCGTGTTCGACCACGATCACGGTATTGCCGAGGTCGCGCATGGCGCAGAGCGTGTCGAGCAGCTTCCGGTTGTCGCGCTGGTGGAGACCGATCGACGGCTCGTCGAGGACGTAGAGGACACCGGTGAGACGGCTGCCGATCTGCGTCGCCAGGCGGATCCGCTGCCCCTCGCCGCCCGACAGCGTCGCGGCGGTGCGCGACAGCGTCAGGTAGCCCAGCCCCACGTTCAAGAGGAAGCCGAGCCGCTCGCGGATCTCCTTCAGCACCTGGTGGGCGATCTGCCTGTCCTTGTCCGAAAGATCGAGATCGTCGAAGGCCACGACCGCGTGCTTGATCGTCAGGCCCGTGTAGTGGGCGATGTTCCTGCCCGAGACCCTGACCGCCAGCGACTCCGGCTTGAGACGCGCCCCCTCGCAGGCGCCGCACGGCTCGAGCGACATGTAGCGCTCGATCTCCTCGCGCAGTCTCGGCGACTCGCTGCTCTTGTAACGCCGCATCATCGAGGGAATAACCCCTTCGTAGGCCTTGCGGAAGTAATAGCGGTTGCGCCCCTCGATATACTCGAAGTCGAACTCCTGCTCGCCGCTACCGTAGAGCAGGATGCGCTGCGCCTCCTTCGGCAGCTTGCCGAACGGCAGCGCGGCGTCGAAGCGCATCCGCTTCGCGAGGGCGTCCACGGCCATGTGCAGCATCGACTTGCCGTAGCCCCAGGTCCCCTCGATCGCTCCTTCCTTCACGGAAGCGGTCGGGTTGGTGACGATCTTGGCCGGGTCGATCTCCAGGTGGGCGCCGAGGCCGTCGCACGACGGGCAGGCGCCGTAGGGGGAGTTGAAGGAGAACATCCGGGGCGCCAGCTCGGGGAGGGAGAAGCCGCAGTTGATGCAGGCCATCTGGTCGGAGAACAGGAGATCCCGGCCGCCCTTTTCGCCCAGGACGTTGATCGTCACGAGACCCTCGGCGATCTTGAGCGACGTCTCGATCGAGTCGGTGAGGCGGTTCTTCACGTCCGGCTTCAGGACCAGACGATCGACGACGATATCGACGCTATGCTTCTTTTTCTTGTCCATCGGGATGCCGTCGGCGATCTCCATGACGTGCCCGTCCACGCGCGCCCGCACGAACCCCTTCTTCATCGCCTCCAGAAGCTGCTTGCGGTATTCGCCCTTGCGGCCGCGCACGATCGGCGCCAGCACCTGGATGCGGCTGCCCTCCGGCAACTCGAGGATCTTGTCGACGATCTGCTGCACCGTCTGGCGGGTGATCGGCCTGTCGCACTTGTGGCAGTAGGGGACGCCGACGCGCGCGAACAGCAGGCGCAGGTAGTCGTAGATCTCGGTGACCGTGCCGACCGTCGAGCGCGGGTTGCGCGACGTCGTCTTCTGCTCGATCGAGATGGCGGGGGAGAGCCCCTCGATCGACTCGACCTCCGGCTTCTCCATCATCTCCAGGAACTGCCGGGCGTAGGCGGAGAGCGACTCGACGTAGCGCCGCTGCCCCTCGGCGTAGATCGTGTCGAAGGCGAGGGACGATTTGCCCGACCCTGACAGGCCGGTGAAGACGATGAGCCGGTTGCGCGGCAGCACCAGGTCGATGTGCTTGAGGTTGTGCTCGGCCGCGCCCTTGATGACGATGGAGTCGACGGACATGCCGCTGCTGGGGCCTTTCCCGCGGATCGCGCGTGCTTCGTGGTGACCTGCGATCTTAGGGCACCTGTTGCTCGCTGTCAACGCCGGGAGCGGGGCGGCCTGCGCCCGCGCGGCACGGGTCCGGCTCGCTGCGCGAGCCTCCCCTCGCTTCGCCTCGCGCCGCCCACCGCGCGAACCGCGCGCGTCGGGGCCCCGGCGCGCGGTCTCGCACGGCCGCGCGGACGAACCGGCGGCCCGCTCCCCCTTGAGAGCGGAGTCGGCGTACAATCCCCGCTCAGGATGCCTCGACGGGGGGACTCATGAAGCGATACGTCGGTCCGCTGGCGGTCGTCCTGTGCGCATGGCTCTCCATTTCTGTGCTGCAATCTTTGACGAAGGACTCCGGAAAGGACGCCGAACCCGTGAGCCGGCTCGAAGAGCTCCTCGGGATCAGGACCGTACCCGGGGCGTTCATCATGGACATGACCTCCGGCGGTCCCGCGGCGAGGGCGGGATTTGATGTCTGCAATCTGATAGCCGGGTTCAATGGTCGAACGCTTCGGCAATTCGGCGAGCTCCCGGCTTTCGTGAACGCTTTGCGGGAAGCCGCGACCTCCACCGGGCTGGACGTGGACGTGTGGAAGCGGCCGGACCCGGACCAGGGGTATCGTCGGGGCCGCATCAAGA
>QHXX01000034.1 GCA_003223135.1 Acidobacteriota bacterium
GGCCAGCTGCCGTGTTCGCCGGCGCTTTCCTGATGCCTTGAATCCTCCTCGCCTTCGAGCCCCATCAATGCCCCGCATTCCGACGGGACACTACTCTTCGACCGTGACCGGCCTCAGTCGGATCTCGATGCGACGGTTGCGGGCCCGTCCTTCCGGGGTGGCGTTGGACGCGACCGGCTGGACGTCGGCCACCGAGACTGCGTACAGGCGCTTGGTCGGGAGCCCGGAATGGGCGAATAGACGAACGACGCTTGCCGCGCGGGCCCCCGCCAGCTCCCAATTCGTCGGGTAGCGCTTGACGAGCGCCGAGCCGATCGGCTTGTTGTCGGTGTGACCGATGACCAGGATCTGGTGTGACGATTTCTTGAGTTGGACCGCGACCCGGCCCAGGATTTCGGTGCCGCTCTTGTCCACCTCGGCAGAGCCGGAGTCGAACAGGATGTCCTGGGCGACGCTCACGCGCAGGCCGTCGCGCAGCTGCTGGACCTGGACCTGCCCGGCCTTCAGCTCTTTCTTGAGGTTGCCGACGAGCCCGTCATAGGTCGACTGCAGCCGGCGGGCCTCTTCTTCACGGTCGCGGAGCTTCGAGCCGAGCGCATTCTCCTGCGACTGAAGGTCAGCCAGCTTTTCCTCGAGGGCCGTCTTCTCGGTTGCGAGCGCGCTCTTCTCCTGGGCCAACATCACCTTCTCCTGCGCCAGTGCTTCGACACCTTGATTGGCATTTTCAACCTCGCCCTGGAGCTTCTCATTGCGCGCCGCCAGCAGGTCACGCTCCTGTTCGGCTTCCATGAGACTGCCGCTCGAGACGCATCCGGTGATCGCCACCGCGCCGGCCGCGAGGAGCGCCAGGACGGGGACGTACGCCGTGCGGCGGGTCCGTCGTGCAGACTTCGGGTGGTTGAGCATCATCGAATCCTCCTTGCCGTCGAGGCGCGACGCGGGCCGATCCCGCGACGGGACGACATGAAGAATCTAGGAACGGCGTGCGCGAGGCGCAAGCGCGCGTGGCCGTCGCGTCTCTCGCGTCAACTTCCCGGCGAGCAGGATCCCATTTGGTGTCGCGCCCCGCCTCACCGCACCGTTGCCGACGGATGGGCGCGGACATCATTCTGATCTTGTCGAAGCGGAAGGGAACGCCTACGTGTCGGTTCGGAACGTGAATATGTGGTCCTCCGCGCAGGGTCGCCGGCGGCCGATGGGCTATGATCCGGAACGGGCCCGCGGTCCCGGCGTGCGGGCCGAGATGATCCCAAAACGGCGGAGGCGTCCGCAGGTGGCGAAACTGAAACGGTACACGCTGGCAGGTGTCCTGGCGGCCCTGGCCGGGACGCTGCTTCTGTGTCGCACGTCGGGGCGGTCCGACTACGCCGCCTCGGTCGAGGATTGGCGCCGGGAGCGCCTGCAGCGATTGACCTCGGACGAGGGGTGGCTCACGGTCGCCGGTTTATACTGGCTGGACGAGGGGGACAATCGCGCAGGGACCGAGGCCGGCTCGCCTGTCCTGCTGCCGCCCGGAAGCGCGCCGCCGCGCGTCGGTGTGTTCCGCCGCATGGAGGGCGGCGTGACCTTCATCGCCGATCCTTCGGCTGTCGTCACGTCCGGCGGTCGGCCGGTGACGACGATGCAAATGAAGGACGACACGACGGGGACGGCCGACACGATCGCTTTGAACGACCTGACGATGTTCATCATCAAGCGCGGGGATCGGCTCGCCGTCCGTCTGCGCGACAAGAATCGACGCGAGCGCCGGGAATTCAAGGGACTGGACTATTTCCCGATCCGGAAGGAGTACCGGGTGGTGGCCGAATGGGTGTCGTACGACCCGCCCCGCGCGATCGCCATCCCGAACATTCTCGGGACATCCGAGGAGCTCCCCTGCCCCGGGTACGCCCGCTTCACGCTCGAGGGAAAGGAATTCCGGTTGGAGCCGGTGATCGAGCAGCCGGGCGACCAGGAGCTGTTTTTCATCTTCGCCGACCAAACCAATGGATCCGAGACCTACCCTTCCGGCCGGTTTTTCTATGCGTCGCCGCCGCGGGACGGCACCATGGTCCTCGACTTCAATAAGGCCTATAGCCCCCCCTGCGCCTTCACGCCGTTCGCCACCTGCCCGCTGCCGCCGCCGCAGAACCGCCTGGCGGCGCGCATTGAGGCCGGCGAAAAGAAGTACCACGCCCCTTGAGCGGCCGCACGGCTTCCCCGTCAAGAAGATGCAGATCGGCATCGATAGCTTCGCGGCGGCGTACACCGAGACGAGCCGGGCGGAGATGGTCGTAGGCCGCTGAAAACTCCTTCCGCTGCTCCGGGCTGCCTTCCTCCAAGACATCTCGAAATCTCGCCAGGTAGGCCAGCGCGCGGCGCGCGGCTCAGGACAACGTCCGCCGCGCATGGACGCGGATGGACGGGACGTATAGAGGTCCAGTCCCGACCTCGATACGCGCAAGCTGGTAAGAAGGATTACATTCGCGAGCCTCTGGTGTGAGGTACGCATTCGAGACACGCCGCTCGAGCGCCTGAGTCACAACAGGTTATCGTCCCCGCTCGCCGGGCGTGTCGGTGGCGCCAATATTGCTCACGATCCTATCGGGTCCCCATCACGAAGTGGCTTCCTCTGCAGTGTGGGGATCGAAGAAGGAGGGCAAGCATGCTGAGAGCTAAGTGCTGTCTGGCGGCGTTCCTGATCGCCGTCCTCGCCACACCGGTGATCGCCGGTGGAGGCAACAACGCGCCGAGCGGGTCTCACTACAATCTGCACATCATCGGCGTCGATAATCCTAAGACGTCGCCCATGACGGATTCGAGCCGTCACACGATCTTCGTCGGACTCGGTTCGAGCGACACGAAGATCACAAGCAAGATTTACCTGATGCCGGGGGATTTCGCGGTCTGCGATGGGAACGCCTTCGACCCGGCCTTCGACTGCCTCGGGGCTCAAATCCAGGCACAGGGGGCGGTCTTCCAGCTTCCCTGTAACACCGCGGCACCATCCGACATCACGTGCGCCATGGGGACCGTCTCGGCCTCCTACACGATCTGGGCGCGCGCGCTGGGTAAACCGGGTGGATCGGCGATCATCACGACCTGCGCAACGGACGAGACGGGTGCGGTCATCTGCTCGACCGACAACACCATGAATGTCCTGATACGGAATCCAGGGAAAGTGTCCTTCACGAACGTGACCAAGGAGCTGACGACGCTCTCCGCCTGCTACCTCCAGAACGGGACCACCATCTGCCAGACCGTGCCGCTCTTCTCGGGCGGGCTGAAGGACTTCTTCTGGCAGTATGACAACAACGGGCTGAAACTTGCCCAGCTCCGCCTCTATCTGAATCCCTAGCCGGCTGTCGGGAGGGCTCGAGGGCGGGGCCACGCGATTGGCTCCGCCCTCTTTTCTTGACGATGAAGCGCTTTCGAGTCGGCACGGCCGGAATCGGCCTCCTTCTCCTCTCTGCCGGGGCCTGCTCTCCCGGGGCGCCGCGTGCCGTCTTCCGCGAGGAGAGGTGCGACTTGGGCCTCGTCCGGCAGGGCGAGAACGTCGTTCACGCGTTTTTCGTCCACAACGCCGGCAAGACGGCACTCCAGTTCCAGGGGGCGAGCCTCTCGCTCCCCGGGATGACCTGCCGTCTTCCGCGCGAGGTTGCACCCGGAGGAGACGGCCAGATTCAGATCGAGTGGTCGACGTCGCACCTGCAGGGCAGGGTCGAAGCCGAGGCCGTCGTGCGGATGAATGACCCGACTCGACCCGAAGGACGTCTCGTCCTGACCGGAGTCGTCGAGGGACCGGTCGAGTTGAGACCGCTGCCCGAGGTCTTCCTCAGCGCGTTCCAGGGAGAGATCGCCTCGAGAGCGTTGACCCTCGTGAATCATCAGAAGCACCCCATCGACGCTCGGCAGCTCAGGCCGGGGGGCGCGCACTTCACTTCACAACTTCGCCCGATGAAAGCGGGGGACCTCTTCGAGCTCGTGGTCGGGGTCGCGCCAGGGGTCACCCCCGGTCGTTACGACGAATCGTTGATGATTGATGTCGACGGGCCCGAGGCGGTGCGCCTGGAAGTTCCGGTGCACCTCCTGGTCAGGGCGGATCTATACGCGAGCCCCGATGTGGTCGACTTCGGAGACATCCAGGTCGACCACTCTGCCCAGGCTCCAGGCGTCCTGGATCTGCTCCGACAGACGATCCTCGTCAAGAAGCGCGCCGGTGAATTCCGAATCGCGTCGGTTCGAACGGACGTCCCGGCCCTCCTGCTCACGAAGGCGCCCCTGGGCTCGAGCTCCACCTTCCGCATCGAGGTTGCACTCTCGCCGGAGCGGCTCGCGCGGGGCACCCTCGCGGGTTCGATCTGGATCGCAACGGATGATCGGCAGATCCCCGAAATCGTGATCCCCGTCCACGGCCGGGCACTCTGATCGTTGACGCGGGAGGGAGTGACGAAAGCGAGCGGGTCCGGCGCCGACGCAGCACTCCGAATCAGGTGGCCACATGGCCACGAGCGGGGCGGTATTCGGCAGGATGCCGCAGCCTAGATCCCTTGCATCCACCGCTTTCCGTAGAGCGCCAATAAGATTCCGAACAACGAGGCGCCAATCCCGAAGAAGATGATCGGGGTCGCTTCGAATCCGGCAAAATGCAGCGGGCTGTCTTCGGGGCGTTGGGACGCAAGGATGACGGCTCCATTGACCTTGCTCACGAGGATCGGCACCGAATCGCCTTCCTTTAAGTCATCCACCGCTTTCGGTCCGGTCCGGATGAGGCTTCTCTCGGCTGTCGAACCGTCAGACCAGGATACCGCGATATCGAAGCGAGCTGGGACGCGGCTGGCTTCCGTGATGGACAGGACCTGCCCGGTGATCTCCCTGGCGTTCTCGTAGAGGCGAAAGCGCTTCGCGCCGTCGATGCTCACGAAGACCATGAAGACTCCGAAGACGGCGAACGCAACGCCGCCGATCACGGGATGGTTCTTGACGAAGGCTATCAGTGACGTCATGTCGATTGCCCCGTTGCTTCGCGGTTCTGACGAACGAACCGATGACGTTCGTCATCCGCGTCAATATAGGGCCCACACGCCCAAAAAGGGGAGTGTCCACCCTCAGGCACTTCCTTCGGGTCGAGCCCGTCCTGATTTCTGGACGCTATCATCTTTAGTACGGTGTGCCGGGCCTCCGGCGCCAGTGTTTTGCGCATCGCAAGTTCAAACTGAGATTTCAGGCCCAGGAAGGTGATTTCAGGAGCCCAGCGGTGGAACTTTGCCCAGGCTCGACAGTTTGCGGTGGCGCAACCAGATATAGAGCAGGAGACCAACGGTAGGCATCACCGGGAAGGTCGGGAAGATGTACCAGTAGCGTAGATGATGCTTCTTTGCGTCCTGATGAATGAACACGGTCAGGATCCCCAAGACCCAGGCAAAATCGTAGAGCGTCGTTTGCATGATGGGTTGCGTTACGTAGAGCGCAAAACCATCGATGCCCCAGCCCGACCGGCGTCCCCAATTCAAAACGACGAGGGAGGCGACGAAGCACGGCAAGAGCCAATGAGCATGTAGCTGCACCGTTTCAGCGACGTTCTGCAAGCGTTGTTTCATGCTGGACTCCCGGCGCTTCGATGGGATTGCCCGGCCAGACGGCGCAGGTGCGTGTGGGCGTACTCGTGCACCATGGCATGCATGTACAGCGCGCGCGGCACATCACGATTGATTTCCAGCCAGCCCAGGGATTGTTGCGTGCCCCATGCGCGAAACAAGCTGTCGCCGGTAATGTCGGCAAGGCGGGCCATCAACGGTTCATCGAGCTGAAATGAATTCACAGCCTGCTCATAAACATCCTCGGACGTCAAAAGCGCGAAGGGGATGTTCATGAAATAGAGCGCGGTGCCGAGGTCGAGATTGATGAAACGAAAGCACTCGTCATCGGGCGTGATGTCCGGAACATCCAACATCGAGAAATCGAGACTCGTCCGTTTGTCGCACTTGAATCGTGCCGACGCACGCAGCTTTTCACCTGTGTCAATGATCAATCGATACATATTGATATCGTGCTGAATGACGGCATGCCCCATGAGTCCCTTGAATGTGGTAGGCATCAGATCGGGCTCTCGCATACCTTCCAAGCCGCTGTTACGGGCAACGAACCGAATCAGTAATGTTTCGACGATGAAGTGGCGCAAGAGCAATTCGCCGCCTTCGCGCGAAACGCAGCGACGCAGAAACAAGACACCAAGCCGATCGAGCATGCTGTGCCAGGAGAACTGAAAGGGCAGCAAGCGCTTGATGGCGACGATCACCCCAACCGCCGTCGACGAAATCAGGCGCGCAACAGGCCGTATGTAGCGCCGGGTCCAACGCTGCAGATCTCTGTGGAGCAACTCGGCCGCACGTTCCGATAGGGGCGTCGCAGGATCCACGCGCAGGGCGTGAAAATGTAGCGGGAGCTCGCGCGGAGGCACTTAGATATTGTCCATCTCTTCCAGTTGCAGGGCATACAGGCGTGCCACGACCTTTGCCGTCTTGACGATACGCTTTGCGACATCGTCGTCGACGACACCCGAGGTCAGGACATCACGCAGTCGGTCGAAGTGATTGTCGTCATTCCGCCCGTGATAGGAGAGAAAACTGACCTCCTTGTTCGTGAGGTTGAGCTGCTGTTTCAGCGCTTCGGCCCACCGACCGGCCTTGTGCTTGCCCAATCCCTCGATGACGAACATGGCGCCCAAGAGGTCGAGGGGGTCGGGCTGGCTGGCACGATGGAACATGAATGCTGAGAGGGCCTCGGAACCGATATTCTTGGGCGTGTTGACGATCTCCTCGAGAGATCCCCCCACGGCACAATAGTCCCGCTCGAGCATCTGGAAGTCGCGGTGTTCATCGCCGGCGTGGGAAATGAACATCGAGCGAAGGGGGAACAACTCGATGGAGATGTTGGACGCGGCGCGCGCGATCCAGCGGGCCCCTTCCATGACTTGCTGACGCAAGTTACGCAGCAGCATCTTGTAGTCCTTGATGGTGACCTGCCCCGCCTCGATGCGGCGAATTATGGGGGTGGCGCGCAGCATTCGCTCGAAGTCCGCCCAGACGATGCCCAGGTCCAGGAAGAGCCGGCGCACCATGGGGTCGTCGCCGGGGTCAAAGCCCCCTCCCAGAGGCGAATTGGCTGCGGCCTCGGCAATTTCGGCGCCGGTGCGCGCAAGAGGCGGCAAACTGCTGATCTCGCCGGGTCGCCAGGGCGTCGAGAGCCTGCCTGCGTCTGTACCTCCGTCCGTCGGTGCCTTTGCTTCGGGCTTTGCGTCAGGGCCAACACACGTGAGCAGGGCAAAGGACACGGTAAATCGTCCGGACTCGGGAACCATGAGCAGTATCTTTTCGCCCGGCTTGAACCGGCCGCTATTCAACGCCTCTTCAAGCATGATGAAGATGCTGGCGGCTCCGGTGTTCCCCTTGGTGTATAGATTCGTAAACCACTTCTCTTCAGGAATGCTGAGATGTGCTTCGTCGAGGAGCTTGACAATTTCGCCCTTGAAGAAGTGCGAGCTGTAGTGACAGAGAATGTGATCGAGCTCCTCCGGAACGATGCGTCCGCGCTTGATGAGCCTGAGGTACTCTTCGACGCTCAGCTTGACGATCTGCGGAAGGAGCTCGGTATCTTGCCGGATGCGCATGAGCTCGGCCTTGTCGGCTTCGGAAATCGTTGCCAGGTCGAGCCACGTGTTGCCGACGCGGGGAGAATTCTTGTGGGCGATACCCGTGTACATGCAGGTTTCGTATTCGTTGGCATAGGACTTCAGCTCGATCCAATCGATGCGCAAGGACGGTTTTTCGGTGTGGGGCTTACCTTCGAGGACAAGACTGCCGGCGCCATCGGATAGCATCCAGCGCAGAAAGTCGGCGTCGAAAGCGCGATAGGAAGCACGCATTCCATCGAGGTGGCGATCTTCGAGAGGGCCGTTGCTTTCGCGCCTGAACTTCGTTCCCTTGAGGCTGCGACTCACGAGCTCAGAGCCTACGACCACCGCGTTCTTTCTGTGCTGTGTGGCCACGGCGCGGTACGCGCTCGCCAGCGCTGCCATCGAAGAACAGCAGACGCCGCCTGCACTCAAGATTTCCATCGGGCGTCCGCCGAGCCGGCCGTGAACCATCGATGCAAAACCAGGGATCGGGACATCACCTTGCGTGGTTCCCGCAGCCAGCATTTCGACGTCATCGAGGGTGAGGTCGCTGTGGGCGAGGGCGGCCTGCACGGCCTTGACGGCGAGCTCCTCGTTCAGCTCGGTGGTGTGTCCAGCCTCGTCGAGCGCATAGTGGCGCGTCTTGATGCCGTTCGATTTGAGAATGCGTTCCTTCAGACGACTTGGCTTGCCGTCGATGAGCCCCAGGATATTCTCGATGCGGTCATTGTCGATGGGCTCACCCGGCAGGTAGGCGCCGGCGGCCGTGATGTACACATCCCGGGTGGGGTGAGGCCCGCGCGTGGGTTGGATGTCGGTCAGGGCAGCCCCCGTTGTCGATGCGACCTGCCGCCAAGTGGCTGCATTTTAGGGAACGTGCAGTCGTGGAGTCAACTGCAACGCCAGGCGTGACTGCACTACTCGTATCGCAGCGCCTGTGTCGGCTCAATCCTGGATGCGCGTCGCGCGGGGACGTAGGCCGCCAGCATAGTCACAAGAATCATCGCCGGCACGACGAGGAGATAAACCGCAATGTCGACTCCGCCGGCATTGAACAGCATGGAATTCATGACCTGCTCGACGGCGAAACCCATCGCCAGCCCGATCGCCGTTCCCGTTCCCACCAGCATAAGACCCTTGCTCATGACGAGGCGCAGGATGTCGGACGGCCGCGCGCCGATGGCCACGCGAATGCCGATCTCGCGGGTTCTGCGGCTCACGTTGTACGCCACGACTCCGTACAAGCCGGCGATGGCGAGCAGGAGGCCCACCGCGCCCAGGGTACCGACCAGCTCCACCGCAACTCGCGGCCCTTCCACCGCATGGTACCGGTACAAGTCCTCATAAGTCCTCATCCCCAGCATTGGCAGGTTCGAATCGAGCGCCCGGACGACCTCCTTCAGGGGCTTGACCAATTGCAGGGGATCGCCGCTCGACCGCAACAGCAGGGCCATTCGCGCTTTCGGATCCTGGGCCAGAGGCATATACACGAAATCCGTCGGTCTTTCGATGGTCTCCCGATACTTGACGGTCTGGGCGACGCCGACGATCTCGACCGGCGTGCCGGTGGCGCCATCGAGCCGGAAGTGTTTTCCTACCGCGTCGGCGCCCGGCCAATAGTGTTTCGCGAACTGCTCGTTCACGACGGCGACCCGCGGCGCATCCTCGGTATCGGACGCCAGGAAGCCGCGGCCACGCAGGATCGGTATCCCCAGCGTCTCGAAGTACCCTTCATCGATCGTGTCTATGGGCGACGTGAAGGTCTCGCGATCGCGCGGCATCTGAAAACCGTCCGGCACGAAGGCGACGACGCCGAAGTCGTCCAGTCCGAGCGGCGGGTTCTGCGTGAGAGCCGCGCTCTGAACTCCGGGCACTTCCCGCACGCGCTCGGTCAGGAGCTTGTAGAACTGCCGCGTTTGAGCCGCATCGTACTGCACCAGCCGCGGATCGAAACTCGCCATCAGCACCTGATTCTTCGCGAATCCGGTTCCCTCGCGCAGGCTCTGGTGGAAACCCCGGAACATCAGGAAAGCCGCCGCGAGCAGCATCAGGGACATGGAGACCTGCGCGACGACCAGCACGTTCCGGCCCCACAGGCGTCTGCGTCCGGGCAGGTCGACGTCGGCCGACTTGAGTCCTTTCACCAGGTCCAGGCGCGTGCTCTGCAGGGACGGCGCCAGGCCGCAAAAAACGGCGCTCAAGACGGACAACGCGAGGCTTGCCAGCAGCACGCGGGTGTCCATCCGGAACGGGACCTTGATCGGCAGCTCGGTGGGAATCGTGAACGTGCTGAGGAACTCTATGCCGCCGTACCCGACGGCGATCCCGCCCAATCCACCCAGGCACGCGAGCACCAGGCTTTCGGTCAAGAGCAGGCGGATCAGACGGAAACGCCCGGCGCCCAGCGCCAACCGTACGGCGATCTCGCGTGCCCGCGTGCGGGCACGGCACAGGAGAAGTCCCGCAACGTTGGTGCATGCCACCAGCAGCACCGCCAGCGCAAGGCCCGTAAAGATCACGCCGAACTTCCAGTTGACGTCATCATCCCGCGTTCGCATTTCAAACTGGGTGCGTACCGCGGCGCCGCGGTCGCGGCTGACGTCCGGATGTTCGCGTTCGAAGTCCTGGGCGAGCACCGCGAGCTCGTTGTGCGCCTGCTGCTGCGTCGTGCCCGGCTTCAGGCGCGCCTTCACGCTCAACTCGCGATCATCGCGGTCCTCGAAGAAATTCTTCTGCGGGTTGGTCGAAAAAACCCGCGCCATCGCCAGCGGCGTGTAGAAGTCGGGACGCATGAATACCTGCATCCCCGGGAACGACTCCTGCGCGACGCCAATCACGGTGAAATCCGTGCCGTTCAGACGAACGATCCTGCCGACGACTGAAGGATCGCTCGCGAACTCGTTCTTCCAGAAGCCCGGCCCGAGCACCATCACGGCATCGCGACCGGGCACTTCGTCCTCGTTCTCCCGAAAAGCGCGCCCCAGACGGGGCTCCACCCCGAGCACGCGGAAGTAGTTGCCGGAGACCATCATTCCGCCCCTGACCCGTGGCGTGGCTCCGGGCTCGGCGCTGAAGCCGACGAGTCCCAGGGGCGCGTTGGCGATGACGCCGTCGTAGCTCTTGGTGTTGTCCCGGATGTCCAGGTATTCGCGATAGGAGAAGGAGTCGAAGCTGTTGTCGCGTGACGTGCTCACCAGGGTGACCACGTCGCTCGGATGCGGGACGGGGTACGGCCTGAAAATCAGCGCATCGAGCATACTGAAGGGCGTCGCGGTCATCCCGATCCCCAGCGCGATCGTGATCACGACGAACGCGGTCAGTCCGGGCGTCCGGCGCAGGCTCCGGATCGCGTACTGCACATCGGCGACGAAATCCGTCAACCAGTGAATGCGTCGCATTCTTCGCATCTCCTCTTTCCGTTGTTCCAGCCCATCCATCGCGCGCAGCGCCGCGTAGCGCGCCTCATCCGGGGAAAGACCCTGGGCGATGCCTTCCTCGATCTTGTGCTCCAGATGGAACTGGAGCTCCTCATCGAGCTCCCGCTCCACCCGGCGGCCGCGCAGAATGGACCTCAGCCGCAAGGGCGCCGTGAACCACCAGTGCTCCATCCGCATGACTCTTCCTATGTCTCTGAAAGCTTGATGACGTGCGAAATGGCAGACGACAGCCGCTGCCAGTTCGCCGCTTCCGACTCGAGCTTCTTCCTGCCCAGGCGGGTGAGCGAATAAAACTTCGCCCGCCGGTTATTGTCCGTCTGCTTCCACTCGGCCGTGATCCAGCCTTCCTGTTCCAGCTTGTGCAAAGCAGGGTAGAGGGATCCTTCACTCACTTGAAGGACATCTCCAGAGATGGATTTCAGGCGAAGACTGATGGCCCACCCGTGCAAGGGCTCCAGCGCCAGGATCTTCAAGAGGAGAAGATCGAGGGTGCCCTGGACGAGGTCGATCGGTTTACTCATATCGGTTTCCTAGGGGAGTATACAAGATACTCCCCTAGGTAAGCAAGGGGGGGCACCGCGCTGGCGTGATCTGAGGATCGCCGAAGGCTGCTACACTGCGTCCCGAGCTTGCACCGGCGAGAGTCCCATCGGTCGCTTCGCGGCCCATCAGACGAGGCGATATGCAGGAGATTCAGTTCAATCCGGCTCCGTCCCGCTTGTTGGCGGGTCTGTTGTGCGTGGTCGCTCTGGTCGTGTCGGAGCGTCTGTGGCTCCATTCCGCGCCCGCGGCGCCGGGCGACGGAACGAGCGAGCCGGGATCCGAGGGCCGGCCCATCACGCCCGCGGGCGCGTGGGTGATGGACGCTTCCACCCGGCGGCCAGCCGTCGTTCCGCTGACGGTCGATTTTGTGCGCTCGACCGACAAGGACGGGCCGGACGGCCGCGGCCGCTACCTCATTGCCATCAACAGCGGCTTCGGGCTGCAGTTCAGTGCCAAGACCAATCGCGGCCAGCAGTCGCTGTCGGTCATCGATTTGAGCGCGCGACCTGAGCCCATCGTGATTCAGAACGTCTATTTCCCCACCCCGCAGAGCGCCAACGTCGGCGTCGCCCTGTCGGCGCGCATCGAACGGGACGGCAGCCGGTGGCTGTACGTTTCGGGCGGCGTCGAGAACAAGATCTGGACGTTCCGGTTCACACCCGGCACCGACACGCCGATCACTCCCGCGTCGCCCGGACCGGGCACTCGGGTCGAGGCGGCGTTCATCGACGTGAACGGGTTCGCGGCCCAGGCCCCGACGCCGCGTTACAACGACAACTTCGCGCCCGTCTATCCCGCCGGTCTCGCCCTGAGCCCGGATGACGAGACGCTCTTCGTCGCCAACAACCTGGGAGACTCGCTCGGGATCATCTCTCACCTGCGCGGTGCGCGCGACCTGGTGCGCGTCGACCTGCGGCGCGACGACCCGTTGCGGACCATCTATCCCTACGGCGTCGCGGTCCTGCCCACGAGAGACGGCAAAGTCGCCAAGGTCTATATCTCCTGCTGGAACGACGCTGCCCTGGCCGTGGTCGATCCGATTCATCCGCACGGGCCGATCCGACGCATCGCCGTGGATCGCCATCCCACGGCCATGACCCTCGACGTGCCGAAGAAGCGTCTGTACGTGGTCAATTCAGATGCCGACTCCGTCTCGGTGATCGATACGCGCCTGGACAGGGAAATCGAGCGCATCAGCGTGCGGCTGACCGAGACGGCCCGCCCCGGGAGCAGTCCGGAGGGCCTGGCCCTGAGCTCCGACGGGACCACGCTCTTCGTCGCCAACGCCCACAGCAACGCGGTCGCCGTCGTCGCCCTCGCGCACGCGGGTCAGAAGAAATCCAGGCTGGCCGGGTTCATCCCGACGGGACAGTATCCGGCGGCGATCGCCGCCTTCGGGCCGCGACTGATTGTCGGAAACGGGAAGGGGACGGGGGTCGAGAACTCCTCGATGGTCGTCAACGACTCGGGCCGCGCGCCCAACGCTCCCAACGGACGATTCCCGGCGAAGGGCGGGCAGGGAGGGCAGTACAGCGGCTCGCTCATCTCCGGCAACCTGAGTCTGATTGACATCCCGGACGAACCGCGGCTGCTCGGCTTCAGCCAACAGGTATTGCGCAACAACGGACTGATCGGCAAGGTGAAATCGACCCTTTTCACCGGCGCCAATCCTATCAGGCACGTGATCTACGTCATCAAGGAGAATCGCACCTACGACCAGGTCTTCGGCGATCTGGAGCACGCGGGCGACGGTTCGAGGGCGGATGGCGACCCGGACCTGGCGATCTTCGGCGCGGGACAGGCCGCGCGCTCGCACAACGGATCGCGACAGGACATCACGCCGAATCATCGGGCGCTGGCGCTCCGCTTCGGCCTGCTGGACCGATTCTTCGTCAACTCGGAAGCAAGCGCCGATGGACACAACTGGGCGACCGCGGCCTTCTCGACCGATTTCGTGGACAAGTCGTATCGCTGGAATTATTCAGGCCGGGGGCGCACTTACGATTACGAAGGCTTCAATCGCCTGCCCACTCTCGATCCCATCGAAGGGCAGCCGTCGTTGTTCGCCAGGCCGGTGACGGCCGACGAGGTGATGGCGTTCCAGAAGCGGTACGCGCCGGACATCAACCATGCGCCCGACGTGGCCGAGCCGGAGACGCTGTACTTGTGGGACGCGGCCAGGAAGGCGGGGCTGCGCTACCGGTGCTACGGCGAATTCGTGCCGACGCTGTCGCAAGCCGATCTCGAGGCGATCAACGCGAACCGCCCGAAGCCGTACCCCGATCTGACGCCCACGGTCAGGGCCTTTGCCACCAAACGCTCGCTCGAAGGCCACTACAGCCAGACCTTCCGCAATTTCGATCTCAAGACGCCCGATTCCATGACGACCGATTCGTACCGGGCGTTCAAGGAATCGGGGGGCCGCGTCGACCCCGTCGTTGCAGCCGGCAACCCGGAGGCGCGCTTCCGCGGCTATTCCCGCGTGGGCGATTGGCTGGCCGAGTTCGCCGGCTACGTGACCGACCTCGAGGCCGGCGGGCCCGACCGCATGCCGCACCTGACGATCATGCGCCTTCCGAGCGATCACACCCATGGTCTGAGCCCCGGCGAACCGACGCCGCAGTTTTTCGTCGCCGAAAACGACTACGCCATCGGCAAGCTGGTCGAGGCGGTGTCGCGCAGCCGCTACTGGAAGGACACGGCGATCTTCATCCTCGAAGATGATTCGCAGAACGGTCCCGACCACGTGGACATGCATCGCTCGCCCGCGTTCGTCATCAGCGCCTACAACCGGCCCGGCGCCCTGATCCACGAATTCCACACGACCGTCAGCCTGGTACGCACCCTGGAAATCCTTCTCGGTCTGCCGCCCATGAATCAACTGGATGCCGCGGCCCCGCCGATCGACATCTTTCGTGACCAGGCCGACGCGCGGCCGTATGAGGCGGTCATGCCGGAGGTCGCGCTCGACAACCTGATGGTGCCAAAGGCCCCCGAGGCGCGGACCGCCTTCTGGATGAAACGCACTCGAGAGCAGAATTTCCAGAGACCCGACCAGGCGGATGCGGATGCGCTCAACCGTATCATCTGGTTTTCGGTGCGCGGCGACACCTATCCCGAGCGTCTCATCGCGCATCTGCCCGCCTTCGATCTCATGCAGGTGGGCCTGCGGCAGGAGGCCGACGAGGACGGGAACGAAATAGCGGAGCGACGGGCGGGTCGCTGCTGCACGGAGCGGGGACGCGTTCCCGGCGAGGAGATCCGCAGGGGAATCGGCCAGGCCGACGAGATGGGTGATCGCTAGTAGCTCCTGAAGACGGAGGCGTTCGTGCCGGTGAAGGAGGTGCGGCCGAGGCTCAGGTAAAACGCATCATGGCCGTCGTCGGAACGGCCGTAGACCAGGTAGGCCGGACCCAGGAAGGTGTCGACGCCGGCGCCCACGGTCCCGCTGTAGATGAGGTTGTCGAGACGCGCCTCGGAGCGGGTGGCCCAGGCGTTCCCCGCTTCGACCCAGCCACCCAGGTAGACGCCGCGGCCGAATCGCCCGGACAGTCCTCCCGACCTGGCGTAGTAGCCCAGGCGCGCCACGCCGAAGAGAGGCCCCCGGAGCTGGCCCTCCTTGAATCCCGACAGAGAGCCGAACCCTCCCACCAGGAAGTCGTCGTAGAAGGGGACCTCGGTGCCGAGGTTGGTGCCGCCATCGAGCGCCACATAGACCCGATGCCGCCCCCGGTGGAACACCTGCGAGAACGATCCCGCCATCTTGTCGTACGAGACATCGGCGCCGAGGGATCGGCGCGACAGGAACAGGTCCACGAGACCGTACCGGCCCTGCGCCGGGAAGTAGGGGTTGTCCAATCGGTCGATCACCACCCGCCCGGTCAGGCCGCCGGTCGCGATGTCGAACTCGGGGAGGCTGCTGGTCCCGACCGCGGCGGCCGCCTTCACGCGCCCGCGGACGACGCCGACCCGCACCTCACCGTACCGGTCGAGCTCGGCCCCCGCGTCGAGCGCCACCGTCGTCCCCTGCGGCTCGTACTCGGCGATCCGCTGGTCGCCGTCGTAGAGGTTGACGAACTGACCGAACAGGGAGACGCTCGGTGCGACGAAGAAGGCCCCCGAAAAATCGAGCGGCTGGTGGAACTCCGAGAACAGGCTGCGATTGCGGCCGATCTTGATGTCGCTGCGCCACTCGGCCCCGAGCGCGTCCATCCGTGTCCGGGTGTATCGGGCCCTGACGCCGTAGTCGCTGTCGCCCTCGAGATCGTTCACGAACGTCAGGCCGAAGCGGAGGTAGTTCGGGCCCCAGGGTTTCTCCTCGGCGTGGATCAGGAGATCGGTGCCGTCCGTCCTGGACAGGCGGTAATCGACCTTTTCGAAGTCGCCGAGACCATAGAGGCGGGACAGATCGGCTTGCAGGAGCTCGAGGTCGAGGGTCGCGCCGGGCCGGGTCCTGATCCTCCCTTCGAGGATCCGCCGGTCGACGCGGCTCGCTCCCTCGATCCGGACCGAGTCGATCCGCGTCGGGACGGCGGCGGGCGCGCCACGCACCTCCCTGAGGCGGGCCTCGTACTCGTCGGGCGGCAGGGAGTAGCGGCTCAGGACGCCCGCCTGGGCGCGAGTCGCTTCCTCGCCGCGCCGGAGCGCCTCGGCGCCGGCCGCGAAATTGGACGCCGAGACGGCCCCCAGGTCGGGCCGGATCAGAAGGTCGGCGCGCAGGGTCTGCTCCGTCACGTTGTCCTGCGTCAGCATATCGGCGACCTGCCGCGTCACGTCCGCCACAGTCTTCAGCGACTCCACCGGATCGAACGGGGTGGTCACGTCGACCGCGATGACGACGTCGGCGCCCATGTTCCACGCGACGTCCACCGGGAGGTTGCGGACCAGCCCGCCGTCGACGAGATGGCGGCCGTCGATGTCCGCGGGCGCGAGGGTGCCCGGGAGACTCATGCTGGCGCGCAGAGCCTCGGCGAGGTCGCCCCTGGAGAGCACCACCATCGAGCCGTCGGCGAGATCGGTCGCCACCGCCCGGAACGGGATCGGCAGGCGGTCGAAGTCGTCGATGGAGGCCGCACGGGCGGTCAGCGACTTGAACAGGAACCCGATCTTCTGCCCGGCGATGAGCCCCCGGGGAAGGAGGATCCTGCCGCTCTTGAGGCCGAGCTCGAGGTCGAGGAAGGCGCTGCTGTCGTCCTGTTTCCGTCGGTAGGGCAGGTCGGGGCGCGGCGGACGGTCGTCGAAGAGAGAGATCCAGTCGACCCGCTCCATCTCCCGCGCGATCTCGTCGGGGGACATCCCGGAGGCGTAGAGGCCCCCGACGACCGCCCCGATGCTGGTGCCGGCGATGACGTCGATCGGGACCCGCAGCTCCTCCAGGACCTTGAGGACGCCGATGTGCGCCAGGCCCCGCGCGCCGCCTCCGCTCAGCGCCAGCCCGAACCGGGCCCTCGCCGGGCCGGGCGGTGCTACGAACGCGGGCGCTGCGGCGGCGGGGGCCGCTGATTCAAGCGTCGCGGGCGGCTTGCCGCCCGGCTCTTCCTTCGCCATGACAGGGCCGCCCGAAAATCCGGCCCAATAAGCGAGCAGCGCCGCGCCCAGCGCGCCCGCCGCTACGGTCCTTCTCAGGAGTGGATGGGCTCCTCGAATGCGCATCCTTCATTCATTGTCGCAGAAACGCGTCGTTCCCGCGCGCAATGAACGAACGATGACCGGTGACTAAAACGTCTGGATGAACGCGAGGGCATTGATCCCCGGGTTCCGATCGTAGAGTCTCGCGTTGGAGACGTGATAGAGCGTGACACCGATGCGCATCCCGTTTCTGAGGGCACTCGACACGTCCAGGCTGGAGCGGAACTCGATCGGACCGCCGAGGTCGATGTCTCCATTCCGGTCATAGGCCCCTACCGCGAATCCGGGAGTGAGCCGCCATCTCCGTGTGAGGTCCAAATCGGTCCGGAAGCCCGCATAGGCGAAGAAGGCCTCCTTGGAGGTGCCGGTGATTCCGAATGTCGGAATGAGGCAAAACCGTCCAGACTCGCGTGGTCTCCAGGACCGCGACTCGAGGCGATATTCGAGCCCGAACCCGCCGGAAGAATGCGAGTGGCCCATGTTGAACGTGCCCACGCCTATGCTGAACGAGCCGGCATGTTGGGACTGCGTGTCCCGGGCTTGAACCGGGGCTCCTGCAACGGAGAGCGCGAGAGCGATCAGAATGGTCGACCCTGTTCGCACGATGACCCCCTCACACGTTCCACTCTCTTCACACCGCGTGCCAACGGCGCCACGTCGAATTCCGCTGAACAAGGCGCTGACCAAGCATCAGTTATGAGCGATGGTCCTGCCGTCCGGTCGAGAGCTTCAGTTGTCTGGAATTGAACAATTGCGGGAAAACGATCAGCAATCAGCCGGGAACGGTGGTCGCCGGGACTCTCCTCGAGCCTGGGGAGGTCAGTGCGACGTTCCCGCCCCGAGTCCACCCGGGCTGGCAGGTGGGTGTAACATCATGTCCATCGAGGTGCCGCGATGAGCAATCTTTCTTCTACGGCCGAATTCGAATTGTGCGTCAGCGAACCTGCCGCCAAGCCGACCCTCCAGGTCCTCCCCGGACGCTTGACCGACCTCGGCGGTCTCCCGATCCGACGGATCCTTCCCCGGAGTCAGCGACGGACGGTCGGACCCTGGTGCTTCCTGGATTCCTACGGCCCCGTCAACTTCTCCTCCGGAAAGCCGATGGACGTCCCTCCTCATCCCCATATCGGACTCCAGACCGTCTCCTGGCTGCTCGAAGGCAATCTTCTCCACCACGACAGTCTCGGGCTCGAGGGGCCGGCCGGCCCTGGGGTGCTTAACTTAATGACCGCGGGGCGGGGGATCGCGCACGCGGAGGAGACATCGACCGAGAATGGCGGACACCTCAGAGGCGTTCAGCTTTGGGTGGCCCTTCCCAACGAGACGCGAGAGACCGCGCCAGCGTTCGAGCAGCATCGTTCGCTACCGGTCGTCGAGTTGGAGGGTGGCGGCGCGACGCTCATCATGGGCCAATTGGACGGCGTGCGTTCGCCCGCGCGTACCTTCTCGCCCCTTCTCGCCGCGGATGTGTCAGGAGTGGCTTATAGCCGGCTCACCCTCCCGCTGAACCCCGAGTACGAACACGCCCTCGTGCCGCTTGTGGGAACGTGCCGGCTCGACGGCCAGCCGCTCTCGATCGACACCCTCTACTACCTGGGCTGCGGACGCCGGGAGCTGCTGCTCTCCTGCGATCGCGATCCGGGGCGGGCACTGCTCCTTGGAGGCACGCCATTTGGCGAGACGATTCTAATGTGGTGGAACTTCGTGGCGCGGACCACTGAAGAGATCGTGGCCGCGCGCGAGGACTGGGAGGCCGGACGCCGCTTTGGTGTCGTCAAAGCCTACAAGGGTCAGCGTCTCCAGGCTCCGCCATTCGCCGATCGCCCCGTCCCGCGTCCTCGAAGCTAAATACGGCAGTCGCCGCGGTTGCGCGAGTGAGGATGGTCACCCCTCCTTCGCTGGCCCGGCCGGCCTGCAACCCGCGCGGGCGTCGAGCACCTCGCGCACCTTCCGCGCTAGAAAGTCTGCGGTGAAGGGTTTCTGAAGATAGGCGACTCCGGCGTCGAGCACGCCGTGGTGGGCGATCACGCCATCGGTGTATCCCGACATGTAGAGCACGCGGATCCCGGGCTGGATGTCGGCGACCCCCGTGGCGAGCTGACGTCCGCTCATCTCGGGCATGACAACGTCCGTGAGCAGGAGATGGATGGGTTGACCGTGCCGGCGAACGAGATCGAGAGCCTCCCGGCCGTCACGCGCCTGGAGAACCGTGTAGCCGTTCATCCGCAGCATTTCACCGGCCAGCATCCGCACCGTGCGATCGTCTTCGACGAGGAGCACCGTTTCTGAACCGCTCGGAAGCGGCGGAGGTGTCTCTCGTGCGTCTTCCAGAGAAACCTCCGCATCCACGCGTGGCAGGTAGATCTTGAACGTGGAGCCCATCCCGGGTTCGCTGTAGACCCAGATGTAACCGTCGCTCTGTTTGACGATCCCGTAGACGGTGGCCAGGCCGAGCCCTGTCCCCTTGCCGAGCTGCTTGGTCGTGAAGAACGGCTCGAAGATACGCGCCAGGGTCGCCTTGTTCATGCCGGTGCCGGTATCGCTGACGGCGAGCATGACGTAGCTTCCCGGCCGGGTGGGGACGTGCCTCTTGGCGAAGGTTTCATCGAGGTCGGCGTTCGACGTCTCGACGACGACACGTCCGCCGTGCGGCATCGAGTCACGCGCGTTCACGACCAGGTTCATGATGATCTGCTCGACCTGGCTCGGGTCCGCCTCGACGCGTCCCAAATCCGTCTGGAGCGTCGGGTTCAGATCGATGGTCTCACCGATCAGCCGTCGTAGCATGGGAACCATCGAGGTCACGCTCGCGTTCAGGTCGATCACTCGAGGCTTCAGGACTTGCCGGCGGCTATAGGCGAGGAGCTGCCGGGTGAGGCCCGCCGCCCGCTCCCCGGCGGTGCGGATCTCCTCGATGCCTTTCCTGGCGGGTTCTCCCTCGGGAAGACGCCTGAGCAGGAGATCGCATTGACCGAGGATCGCCGTGAGGAGGTTGTTGAAATCGTGCGCCAGGCCGCTCGAAAGCCTGCCGATCGTCTCCATCCGCTGAGCCAGCCGGACCTGCTCTGCGCGCGTCATTCCCGTCGACGGGCTTGGGCCGGCGCGTGCTCGGCGTTTGGGCGAGCGCCGCTTGGTCATGACCGTCACCCCGCGGTCATGACCATCGGGCACGTGCGCCGACTAGAAGCGGCGCCCGCCAAGGGACAGAGGCCGTCTGTGGTGGCGACCTCGGGGCCGTTGCGCGGAAAATGCTGGCCGTGGCCAGACACTCGGTCCCGCGGGCTCGTCACCCCTGCGGTCCTCTTGCCCCAGGACGTCGAAAACGCTCCTGCCTCATCGTGCGTCCGCCGACCCCGCTGTCGCCCGTGTCCTTACCGCACACGCTTTCCCTCACCGTCAGGCTCGAGATAGTTTTAATCTGCGGGCCCCGGAGAAGTCATCCGTAGATCCGGGCGATCTACGTACGTAGTCCCTTCACGGGACGAGGTATCCGTGCAACCACGGACGGCGGTCGCGGAGCGTCCCCGATGCCTTCGCGGTCACGGGCGGGCACAATAGTCGTTGACAACACATGGAGGCAACCCAATGCAAGTCACAGCACTCGCCGAAGCGGTCATGGGCTCACGACGTGACGATGGCGCCATTTCTCTCCAAGATCTAAAGGTCCGGCTTTCCCGCGCCGGACTCGAGGAGTTCGCTCGCGCCGTTGCTTCACTGGCCCAACGCGTGAAAGTCAAGAGGCAGAACGGGCCGGTGGCTGACCACCCCTGGATCAGCTGACGCAGTGTTAGAGCCCCTGCGTGAGCAAATCCAGGAGGTCATCGCGACGCGTATGGCGGCGCCCATCCGCCGGGATCTCGTGAAGCTGCTCCGCCGGCCGGGATACGCTCTCCACCCGGACGGATTGTGCCGGGCCGGCGTGCTTGCGCTCCACGTACATGACGCGGTCAGCCGGCAGTCCATGGGAAGAACCGCGCTTCTCGCCGCTGCCGCGGTGGAGATCCAGATGGAAGCCGCCTTCGTGTTCGACGATGTGGCCGACGCGGCTCCCGGTGGGACGCGCGGCGAGGACCTCGGCCTCGCGATCGCTCTCCTCACGGCGGGAGCCGCGGCCGCCGAGGAGGCGGCGGCCGACTCTCCCGGCCGAGCCGCCGCGCTGGATCACTTCTGCAGGGCATACAGCGAAGCCTGCGCGGGCCAGTTTCTCGACGCGGCGCTCCAGGGACGCGGGGAAACCACCCTCGAGGAAGCGCTCCGGATGACGCGCCTGAAGTCGGGCGCGCTCGGGAAGTTCGCCACCGGCTTTGCGGCCCGCATCGCGGGGGCCGATAAAGAGGGTGTCGCCCTTTTCGAGCGGTTTGGCGATCACACCTTCACTCTCGCGCAGCTCGTCGACGACCTGCGCGACGCATGCGCTCCGGGCCGGGACTCCGACCTGGCGCAGCGGAAGGCCACCCTGCCCGTGGTTTTCTACGGTCAAGAGTTTGACTCTCCGGCGCCTGTCGATGGTATTCTATCCAGAGACATTTGCAATAGTTACGAGTCCTCGGTCGCTCCGCTGTACGTGGCGATTCTTGCCCAGGCGTACATAAGGCGGGCCGATGAGGATCTGACATTGCTGGCGCGGCACGGATATGCGGTCGGGGGGCTCGTCCGGTTTTTCGAGAGCGTGGACTCGGACGCTGGGGAAACCCTCAGCGCCGCACGGAGCGGTCTGGTCGCTTAACGGACCACGGCTGGGAGCGTCCGCAATCCTCCTCACCTATTCTCTGGTCGTCGTGCTGGCGGGCCGCGCGATCCAGGTTCCCGGGGATCTGGGTCTCAAAGCCGGGGCATGCGGGAGTGACGTCTGCGTCGCCTGGGTCATGCCGTCCGGCCAGGCATGGTACGACGGCGCCCGCCCGGGAATGCGCATCCTCTCTCTGAACGGCGAAGACGCGCGAGCCGCCGTCGGCATCCAGCCTTTGAGGGAGGCCGAGCTGCTTTCGCCGAGCGGCCGGAGCCTGCGGGCGAATGTGACGGTCGGGGCGATTGCCTTACCCTGGGCCAGGAACTGCCTCTGGCTGACCGGGGCGCTGTTCGCTCTTCTCGGTGCGGTGGTCCTGGTCCGGCGCCCGGATGCACCGGTCGCCCGCCTGTTCGGCATGTTCACCGGGTTCACTTCGGTCGCGCTCGCGGTCTCGCCCGCGGCCGGCGGCCCCCACGCCGCCTGGTCGCTGGTCGTGCAGTACCTGAGTCTGCTGGGCCTGGCGGCTTCACTGCCTGCGTTCGCCGCCGCATTCGTGGGAGATTCGAGGGGATCCCGCACGGCCCTCCGTTACTTCTGGCTGGCCGGCGGCCTCCTCTCGATCGGCTATCTGACCTCCGCTTTCATCCGTCCCTCCTTCTACAGCGTGGTGCGAATCGGATTCGTTGTTTTCTTCGTGGGCGGAATCTTCTCGGCTCTGGTCGTGCTGGCGCGGAAGGCCCTGGCCCGGGGCTCGAGGCACTCCGCCCGCGACGCCCGCCTTGCGCTGTCCGGCATCGCCTGCGGCACGCTGCCGTTCGTGGGTCTCAGTCTGATCCCGCTCTACGCCGTGCACAAAGACTTGGTGCCGGCACGCCTCACCGCGGTGCTGTGGGGCGTCATCCCCCTGACCTTCGCCTATGCGATCCTCCGCCACCAGGTTCTCGGAATCCGCCGTCTGGTGCACCGCGGCATGGTGCATGGCATCACGACGGTTGTCACGCTTGCCGTCATGTGTCTTCTCGTCGTCGCGGTCGACTCCCGGGTCGATGGGATCCTTCGCGCCACGAACGCGGCATGGGTCACTGCGGCTCTCCTGGCGCTTGGGGCTCTTCTCTTCCACGTCCTGTCCCGCGGAGTGCGAAGCCTGGTCGATCGATTCTTCTATCCCGGCGGGGTCGACTCGGGGACCCTGCTGGCGGCGATGCGCGATGATCTCGTCGGCAGCGCGCAGGTCGGGGAAGTGGTCGCTTCGATGGTGACGAGGCTGCGGGACTCGCTGCGACTCGAGGCCGTCATTCTGTTCCTGGGAACGAACGCCGAGACCCTGCGAGTGACGGCGTCCGCGGGATCGCGCGCCGACGAGACGATCACCTTCGTGCGACCGCGGCTCCTCGAGACGGACTTCGGTGCGAACGGGTTGTCCGAGATGCGCTGGAACTCCGACGTGCTGCTGATCGCCCGGCTGGAGACGGGGAGCCGTGCCCTTGGATTTCTGGCGCTCGGGCCGAAAGAGAGAGGCGAGATCTTCCTGCGCGAGGAGCGGCGCCTGGTCGAGACCGTCACCCCGATCCTCGCGCTGGCGATCCGCGAAACGAGCCTCCTGTCGGAGCTGCGCGAGGTGAGCGAGCGCCTGACGGACGCGGAGGAAGCCGAGCGCGGGCGAATCGCCCGTGACCTGCATGACGGGCCGCTTCAGAAGGCGATCCTTCTGGGCGGCGGCGCCGCCGATGGGATGCTCCGGGACAGGAAGGGCGTGGCGCGCGAGCTCGTCGCCGAGCTGCGCGAGCTCTGTGCCCGGCTCCGGCCGGCCATCCTCGACGACCTGGGGCTCGTCCCGGCCCTCGAGTGGCTTTTGGAGCAGACCGCCCAGGGGTTCACGGTGACGCCACGCCTGACGCTCCGCGGCATGACGGAAGACGACCGCCTGGCACCCGGCACCGAGCTGGCCCTCTTCCGCGTCACCCAGGAGGCCGTGAGCAACGCGCTCAAGCACGGTCACGCCAGGTCGATCCACGTGTCGTTGACCAGGACGATCAACGGTGTCGAGCTCTCCGTGACCGACGACGGCAACGGTTCCGCGATGGCCGGCGATCCGATGCGCGGGCTCGGCATTCCGGGAATGCGCGAGCGCCTTCGCCAGGTTGGAGGGAGCGTCTCCATTGCGTCGGACAGAAGAACGGGGACCATGGTTTCGGCCCGCATCCCGTACGTCGTTCACGGCGAGCAATGAATTCACCGATCAAAATCCTCATCGTCGATGACCACCGCATGTTCCGCGAGGGAATCCGGAGCCGGCTGGCCCGGTACAGCCGGTTCAAAGTCATAGGGGAAGCCGCCAGCGCCGAGGAGGCGATCAAGATCATGGAGCAGGCCGCTCCCGCAATCGTGATCCTTGACATCCGGATGCAGGGACCCTCCGGCATCGACCTGGCCCGGCGCCTGCGCCGCGACTGGCCGGAAGTCAGGATCCTCGTCCTCAGCGGCTATGACTTCGACCAGTATGTCCGCGCCCTCGCCCGCATCGGCATCCATGGATATCTCCTGAAGGACTGCCCCCAGGAAGACCTCATCGAAGCCCTCGACGAAATCGCCCGGGGCGGTGTCGTCCTTCCACCACGCATCGCGTCGAAGATCATGCGCAGCTACGCTTCGGATTCGGTGAACGAAAGTCGAAACCCGAGATGGGACCTGACCGTCCGGGAAATCGAAGTCCTGGAGTGTCTTCACGAAGGCCTGCGTAACGCCGACATCGCCTCCCGCCTGGATATCTCCCCTCGTACCGTCGAAACGCACGTGAGCAGTATTATCTCGAAGCTCGGCGCACGCAGCAGGACCGAAGCGGTGCGCAAGGCAGTCCAGGGGAGTCTGATCCGCTAGCGATCGGCGCTCGGCCGATGACCCTCAGCCAGACTCCCATCCGATCGCGCGTCGAAATCACCATCCGCGCCACGCGGCTCCCGCCGGTCGGCCGCTGACTGTTTTCGCGCAGTTGTCCGATATCGAACAGCCGGGCCGTCCCCCTGAGACGTCTGGCGTAGTGAAGGAACCGATGCTGTGTCAACGTGATCCACGTTCGGTTCTCCTTGCCCAGGGGTCTGGCACGCGACTTGAACTACAGGCACTCTGGAATGCGAAGGTCACGACATACCGCACTGAACTGACGACATGCAGGAGCCCACGATGAGCCAGAGATTCAAGGACAAGGTGGCGGTGGTGACGGGCGGCAACAGCGGCATCGGTCTCGCTGCGGCGAAAGCGTTTGTCCGCGAGGGGGCGAAGGTGGCGATCACCGGGCGCAGCGACACCACCCTGAAGGCGGCGCAGAAGGAGCTGGGGCCCGACGTCCTGGTGATCAAGGCGGACATGTCGCGAGTACCCGAGATCGCGGCCGCGATGGCCCGGATCAAGGACAGATTCGGTCGGATCGACGCTCTGTTCGTCAACGCCGGCATCGGGCGGTTCGTCCCGTTCGAGGAGGTGACCGAGGAGTTCTACGACGAGACGATGGCGACCAATCTCAGGGGCGCCTTCTTCACGATCCAGAAGGCCGTCCCCCTCCTCTCGCGCGGCGCCGCGGTGGTCCTGAACGCATCGATCAACGCGCACATGGGCATGCCCGGCTCGAGCGTCTACGGGGCCTCCAAGGCCGCGGTCGTCAACCTGGCGAAGACCGTGTCGGCCGACCTCCTGCAGCGGGGCGTGCGCGTGAACGTCGTCAGCCCGGGACCCGTGACGACTCCCATCCTCGACCGCATGGGCCTGCCGGAAGAGCAGACCCGGCAGATCAAGGAGCGGATCACCGAGCAGGTCCCGCTCAAGCGATTCGGCCACCCCGACGAGATCGCGGCGGCAGTCCTATATCTTTCCTCGAGCGAGTCCGCGTTCGTCGTCGGGACGGAGCTCGTGGTCGACGGCGGCATGATCCAGCTCTGAGCCAGGCCCGGCGCGCACCGGGAGGACCCGGTGATAGGGATCTCCTCGACCTCATGGGAGCCGCGCCCCAATCGTGGGGAAGAGGGAGGAGGTGTAGGATGACTCGCGATCGAGGGGCCGTCTGACCAGCCGAGTTGGCTCCTGCCAACATGATGGCGGTCGTCGAAGCGCCGGCGAAGAATATGCGAGGGGGGATGGAGAGGAATCCGAAGATCGTCCCGACCGGGCGCGGAATATCGCTCATCCTAGCGATGGTGCTTGCAGCGACGGCGGGCGGGTCCCTGGCGCCGGGTCCGGGCCGGTACGCCCCCGTGAACGGTCTTCGCATGTATTACGAGATCCACGGTGCCGCGAGCAGCGGGCAACCGCCACTTGTCCTGCTTCACGGCGGAGGCTCGACGATCGACACCTCGTTCGGAAAGGTCCTGCCGGCCTTTGCCAAGACCAGGCGGGTCATCGCCTTCGAGCAACAGGGACACGGTCACACCGCGGATGTCGATCGTCCCTTCAGCATCGAGCAGTCTGCCGAAGACACCGCCGCTCTCCTGAAATATCTCCATGTCGACCGGGCAGATTTCTTCGGGTACAGCAACGGGGGGAACATCGCCCTGCTCATGGGAATCCGGCATCCGGACATGGTGCGCAAATTGATCGTCGAATCGGCCATGTTCAAGAGGGACGGCCTCGTCCCCGGGTTCTGGGACTCGATGCAGCATGCGACTCTTCAAAGCATGCCGGGTGAATTGCGCGATGCCTACCTCTAAGGTGGCGCCGCATCCGGAGGCGTTGCCCGCGTTCCACGACAAGTGCAGGGACAGGATGCTGGAGTTCAAGGACTGGCGGCCGGAGGACATTCAATCGATCGGCGCGCCCACCCTGGTCATGATCGGGGACGCGGACATCATCCGCCCCGAGCACGCGGTGGAGATGTTCCGGCTGCTTCCCCACGGTCAGCTCGCCGTGCTCCCCGGCACCGATCACATGACGATCGTGAAGCGCGCCGGTTGGCAGGTCTCGATGATCGAGGCGTTTCTCGACGCGCCAATGCCCGCGACCAGGTGATCGTTGACGACGCCCGCCCGTTCGATGCGTAACGAATCCAGCCCGGCGATCTGGCTGGCCGCCGGCGTCCGGACGCCGTTTGCGAAGGTCGACGGTCCGCTCGGCCGGTTCGACGCGATCGGCCTGTCGGTTCCGGTCGCTCGTCACATGATCGGGCTGCTCGCGGACGCCCGGCCGGACTTCGCCGTCTGGGGCGCGGTCGTCCCGAATCTCACCTGGAGCAACATCGCGCGGGAAATTCTGCTGGACGCCGGAGCCGATCCCGCCATTCCCGCCTTCTCCACCGTCATGGCCTGCTCGACCAGCATGATGGGGGCGATCGAAGCCGCCGGAATGATCGACGGAACGAGCCGCAACCTCGCGCTGGTCGGCGGTGTCGACAGCCTGACCCGGATTCAAGTCGGGTTGGGCGAGCCCCTTTCAATCTGGGTCCGCAGATTCCAGCAGGCGCGTTCGCTCGGACAGAAGGTCTCCCACCTCACGGATTTGAAGCCGGGCGACATCCGGCTCTCCATCCCGGGCATTGTCAACCGCACTACCGGCAAGAGCATGGGAGAGCACATGGAGATCACCGCCAGGGAGTGGAACGTGTCGCGCTCGGATCAGGACCGGGTCGCCCTCGACAGCCATCGCCGCGCTGTCGCCGGCTGGGATCGAGGCTTCTTCGACGACCTGGTCATTCCGATGGGGGACGTGCGCCGCGACACGATTCCGCGCAGGGACACCTCCCTCGAGCAACTGTCGCGTCTGCCGCCGGCCTTCGATCGCCGCAGCGGACACGGCACGCTGACCGCCGGAAATTCGTCGCCGCTGACCGACGGCGCCGCCTCGGTCTGGGTCGCCTCGGAAGCAGGGCTTGCAAGACTGCCGGCGACCGTTCCCAGTGCCAGGCTGATCGACTGGGAAATCGCCTCGATCGATTTCCGGAAAGAGGGCCTGCTCATGGCGCCCGCGTTCGCGATCCCCCGATTGCTCGCGCGCCACCGTCTGACCTACGCCGACATCGATCTCTGGGAGATCCACGAGGCGTTCGCTGCCCAGGTGCTGGCGCACTTCGAGGCCCTGGAGAATCCGGACTTCCTGCGGAGCAAGGCCGGCGTCGAGCCGGCGTTCGGACCATTCCCGCGTGATCGCATGAATCCGAACGGCGGCAGCGTCGCGCTGGGGCATCCCTTCGGCGCCACCGGCGCCCGGATCCTGAGTCAGAGCGTCAAAGAGCTCTCGACGAGACCGCCCGGAAGCCGGGCCATCGTCAGCATCTGTGCCGACGGAGGCCAGGGCTCGGTCGTGCTGCTCCAACGCGATGAGAGGGGGTGACCGATATGCCTGTCGATCGTCACGCTGATCGTGCTGGGCGTCGCGCTGTCGTTCTGATATTCCTCATCGGCGCAACTCTGAAGGTCCTGCGCCTGCGTCGGATGCCGGCGCAGCGGGGCGCAGCGCCGCCGAGCGCTTAAGCATCTCGTCAGGAGACTTCGGCGGGTCGCCTCAGCACCTTCCATTCCCCGACCTTCTTGCCATCGCTGTACGCCCCTTAGGTAAGGCCTCGCCCTCGTCCTCCCCGGCCGCCTGCTTCCCGGCAGGCCGGGGAGGGTCTCGTCCGTCCGTAAGCGGCTGTGCGGGTCCCCTTCATGGGTTCGAAATCGCGATCGGGGGGAGAACGGCCCCCGTGGGGCTGGCCCACGGCGGGCGCGGGCACTACATTGACATGCGTCCCGATCCGCGCAGGTGCCGGACCGAACGGGGATGACGATGAACTATCGCTGGAGCGTTCCGTTCGCCATGCTTCTCGGGCTCGTGGTGCTCTCCTTGTTCACCGTGGAGGGCGCCCAGGTGAAGACGGGCGGCCCGATCCAGCCCGGGGACGTCGCCTGGCTCCTGACCGCCACGGGCCTCGTGCTGCTCATGACGCCGGGGCTGTCGTTCTTCTATGGCGGCATGGTGGGTACCCGGAACGTCATCTCGACGATGCTGCAGAGCTTCGTCGCCCTCGGAGTGATCAGTCTGGTCTGGGTCGCCTTCGGCTTCAGTCTGGCGTTCGGGGAGGACGTGCACGGAGTGATCGGAAATCCCTTCACGTTCATGATGTTCCGCGGGGTCGGCAACGCCACCCATCCCGATCTCGCGCCGACCATACCTCTCCTGCTCTTCGCGATGTTCCAGTTGAAATTCGCCGTGATCACCCCCGCGCTGGTGAGCGGTTCATTCGCCGAGCGGGTGCGCTTCTCGGCCTATCTCGTGTTCATGTGCCTGTTCAGCATCTTCGTCTACGCCCCGCTGGCCCACTGGACCTGGCACCCCGAGGGATTCCTTCGCCGGTGGGGGGTCCTCGACTTTGCCGGCGGGACCGTCGTCCACATGTCGGCCGGGTTCGCCGCGCTGGCCGGGGCGATCTACCTGGGACCGCGTATGACCCACTCGCGCCAGGGATCCCCCCCACCGTCCAACATTCCCTATGTGATCCTCGGCACCGGGATGCTCTGGTTCGGATGGTTCGGCTTCAACGCCGGATCGGCGCTCGCG
>QHXX01000084.1 GCA_003223135.1 Acidobacteriota bacterium
CATGTGGCTGATGGCGGTCCATACCGCCTACGATACTTTCGCGGTCGCCGTCGAGTTCTCCGAGGAGGGTCTGGTGCGCCGCGGCATGTTCGGCCGAGGCGCCACCCATCCCTGGTCACGGGTCGGCAGAGTGCGCAAAGGCGAGGAATCCGGGCTAGGGGCCCGTCCGGATGTGGCATAGTGGCCCTGCGAAAGCCTCCAGTAACGCAGGAGGCACGTTGACTCGGAGCGTGCATGCGGCTGCCTCTGACACTCCTACTGACGATCGCGATCGTGTCCCCGTGCCGGGCCGACTGCGTCCCCGAGAAGATGGTCAAGGTGGTCTTCCGGGAGGTGACCCCGGGAATCGATCGCGGGTCGTTCGCGGCGAAGCCCAAGACTCTTTACCGGTTGGGCTCGAAATACGGCCGGACGGAGGAGGCTCTGGACTCCGCGCTGAAGATCCACGGTCTCATCGTCGTCGACGAGCCCGACGTCTGGATGATCAACCTCGTGACCAGAACCGGCCAGCACATCATCGACACCGGTGAGCCGTACCACTTTCACGCACCCATCGTCGGCGGACCGGATGATCCGGAAGCCATCAAGGAGCTGGAATTCGGGTGCGAGATGGACTTCATGAAGGCGCACGGGGCCGGTCCGGCAAGGAAAGGAACGCTCGATGGCAGGGAGGTCGATCAGTATGTCGTCACGATCGACACGTACCGTATCGTTCTGTCGGTGTCGCCCAAGAGCGCCAGGCCGGTCGGTTTTTCTGTCTATGAGAGCGACAAGCCGCACTACGACATGCGATATCTCGAGTACGCGAACGACCTCGAGCCTCAAGGGAAGCTGTTCCAGCGGCCGGAGGGGATCGAATACGAAGACGCGAAGTAGTCACATCGCCTCGATGACCCGCAGCAGGCTCCTGGAAGCCGCGCGGCACCTGGCGTCCCGGGATAGGGACCTTCGGCGCATTCTGAAGCTCCATGGCCCGCCGCCGCTGTGGGCGCGCAAGCCGGGGTTCCGGACCCTGATCCAGATCATCCTGGAGCAGCAGGTCTCGCTGGCTTCGGCCAGGGCCGTCTTCCGCCGGCTCGAGCGCGGCGTCGTCCCTTTCACGCCCGGACGATTCGTGGCGCTGGGGGTCGCCCGACTGCGCTCGCTGGGGCTGACCCGGCAGAAGGCCGCGTACTGCATTCATGTCGCCGAGGCCATCGAGGGTGAGCATCTCGATCTCGAGGCCGTCGCCAGGATGGACGACGTGGCGGCCGGGTCTACGCTGACGCAGCTCAAGGGCGTGGGGCCGTGGACGGCCCAGATCTACCTCCTGATGGCGCTGCGCCGGCCCGACGTCTGGCCGTCGGGTGACATCGCGCTGGTCCAGGCGGTGCGGCGGGTGAAGGGACTTCGCAAGCGCGCGTCGACGGGGCGCGTCGAGAGGATCGCCGCTTCCTGGCGACCGTTCCGGTCGGTGGCGGCCAGGATGATGTGGCAGCATTACCTCGCGGAGCGCTCCAACGGAAACGGCACCACGCCTGCAAGGAGGGCGCCATGACAGACGTGCGCTCCCCCTCGATGACTGGCGAGCCCATCAACGACGCGGGCGAACATGGTTTCACAGACGGGACCGGAACGCCAGCTCTCCGGCCTACGCGCGGCATGGCTCCGCTGGCGGTGGCTCCTTTTGGCGCTAGGCACCGCGTTCGCGGCCGTGCTCACGCACTTTTTCTCGCAGGGCATGTTCTCGGCGTCCTTCGACGACTGACTCGACGCGGGCCCATCCAGGTATGATGTACGGTGAAGGCGCCCGCCGGGAACATGCGTTGCACCCAAAGGAGAGTGCCATGGCCGAAAGCGTCTACAAGATCATCGAGCTCGTCGGGACAAGCACCGAGTCGTGGGAGAAGGCCGCCGCGGCCGCCGTCAACACGGCTTCGAAGAGCCTGCGAGACCTCCGCATCGCGGAGATCACAACGCTCGACATCCAGCTCGAGAACGGCAAGATCCGGGCCTACCGCGCCAAGGTGAAGGTGTCCTTCAAGTACAGCGCGGGTCGCTGACCCAACCGGGCGCGCCGGGATCTTCGCGCTCGCGGTGCCACCCTTCGCCGGCCACGAAAGGAGGGAACGATGAATCGCCACATCCATCAGCCGCTCATCGCGCTGGCGGTCATCGCCATACTTTCTCTCGGCTGCTCGCGGGCCGACTCGCGGGAGAACGCCGAGCGCACCGCCGGTGACGCGATCCACGATGCGTCGATCACGATGCGTATCAAGACGACGTACCTGTTCAACGGGCACCTCAATCCTTTCCGCATCAACGTCGATACGCATGACGGCGTCGTGACGCTGCACGGGACCGTCCCGAGCGACGTCCACCGGGACCTCGCCGCCGAGATCGCCAAGAACGCCGACGGGGTCAGGGAGGTCCAAAACGAGCTGCGGCTCGCTCCCAGCGGCAGCGACGGTCCCGACGAGGCGGACAAGAGCTTCGGTGACGCCGTGGGCGACGCAACGACGACCGCGACCATCAAATTGTCGCTGGCCTTCCAGCGCGGCGTAAAGGCCTCCCGCATCGCCGTGCACACCGATCGGGGCACCGTGACCCTGACGGGCGAGGTCGACTCGCAGGCCGAGCGCCAGCTCGCTGCGCGCATCGCCCGCGACACCGACGGGGTCAAGCACGTCGTGAACCAGTTGATCGTTCGCGGCTGATCCAACCGAGCTTCCCGTTGTGACGGGAGGAACCTCACTCTACGAGCGGTGCACCGTCTGTCCGCCGCAAGGAGGTCCGTATGAAGACGACTCGCACGAGTACTTTCGTCCGTGCCTTGCTGTTCACGAGCGCCAGTGTTCTCGCCCTCGCCCTGTCGGCCGGCTCCACGCAGGCCAGGACCGATTTCGGCGTCCGGGGCGGTACCTACAGCGACGTCAACGAGCCGTTCCTCGGCGCCGAAGCGCTGTTCGAAGTCGGGACCACCAAGCGCTGGTTCGGGAACCCCAACCTCGAGCACGCCTTCGCCGACAGCGGCGACCTGACGACGGTCAGCTTCGACTTCCACTACGACTTCCCCGGCGGGCAGCCTTACACGTTCTGGGCCGGCGCCGGGCCGACCCTGATCTTCCGGGACAGGAGCAGACCCGGGTTCGAGGACAGGACCGACACGGGAGTCAATCTGGTGCTCGGCCTCGGCGCGAAGACGGGCGACGTCCGACCCTACGGGCAGATGAAGGTCATCGTCGCCAACGATTCCGAGGCGGTGCTGGGAGTCGGAGTCCGCTTCTGATGGGCCGGCCCGTTCGTTCCGGCTCAGAAGCGGAACGAGGGCCAGCCGTCATCAGGAGCAGCGCGCACGCCGGCGTGTCGACCGGCGTGCGCGTCATCCCCCTTCCCTGGGGCGCCTGATCCCGCGGGAACCGTCGGGCCGGAGTCCGGGCGGCCGTCCGCTTGTCCGGACCTCGATCCTGCGGTAGCGTGGAACCGTGTCATGAATCGGGCTGGGTGGGGCGCAGGGTTCTGGAGGGAGGTGCTCATGAACTGGAAGAAGATCGTGACGGGACTCGCCACAGTCCTGTTCGTCTCGGCTCCCGCCCGCGCGGGCAGCTTCGGGGTCTACGGCTCCTACTGGAACTCCGACCAGGCCGACAGCAGCTTGGGCGGCGGCGGGAAGGTCGGGTTCACCTTCGTGAAGTTCCTCGAGCTGGAATTCCACGGCACCTACTATCCCAGCTTCACGACCGATGTGTCGGGACTGGCCGTCGACGTCAAGGCGAAGCCCGTGGACGGCGGTCTCCGCGTCAATCTCCTCCCCTCGGCGCCTGTCAATCCCTATGTCGGGGCCGGCGTGACCTACTATTTCCTGAGTACCGATCAGGGGGCGATCGACAGCAAGACCGGCATCTACGGCCAGGCGGGACTGGATGTCGGAAGCGGGAACACGCGGTTCTTCGTCGAGGCCCTGTGGAGAAAGATGGACACCCACATCAGCCTGGCGTCCTTCGACAGGGACGCCAAGTTCGACGGGGTCGCGGCCAACGCGGGGGTCGCGTGGCGGTGGGGCCGATAGCGGCGTCGTGCGCTCGAACGTCCGAAGAGGACCGCGTTGATGTCGGGGGCGCGGCCGGTACATACTGGGGCATGCGCAAGATCGACGGCGCCGATGATCGTCGGAGTGAACGGATCGATCATTACGGGGCCAGCTACGGCAACTTCGCCAGCGCCCTCTACGGCGAGATCCGCTGCGCCGCCTTCGGCGAGGACCTGGGTCAGAACTCCTGGCTCACGTCCGACGAGCTCGAGACGTTCCTCGGCTGGCTGGATCCCCCGCCGCGGGCGCGCCTCATCGACATCGCCTGCGGCTCGGGAGGGCCGGCGCTGCGCATCGCGCGTCTCACCGGCTGCGAGATCCTCGGCGTCGATATCGAGGACAAGGCCATCGCCGTCGCGCGGGAACAGGCGCGGGTGCACGGGCTGGCCGAGCGCGCCTGGTTCGATCGCGTCGATGCCGGCCAGGCGCTTCCCTTCCAGGCGGGTTCGTTCGACGCGTTGATCTGCATCGACGCGGTCAACCACTTGCCGGACCGGATCAACGTTCTGGCCGAATGGGCCAGGGTGCTCAAATCCGGCGGCCGGCTCCTGTTCACCGATCCGATCGTCGTGACCGGGCCTCTCTCCAATGAGGAGATCGCCGTGCGCAGCTCGATCGGCTATTTCCTGTTCGCTCCTCCCGGCGAGGACGAGCGTCTGATCGACGCCGCCGGCCTGGAGCTCCTGCGACGCGAGGATGTGACCGAGAACATGGCCCAGGTCGCCCGCCGCTGGGGCGCGGCGCGGGCGGCGCGCGCGGAGGACCTGCGCCGGATCGAGGGTGTCGTGACCTTCGAGGGCCAGCAGGAATTTTTCCGCGTCGCCGAGCGTGTCGCCCGCGAGCGCCGGTTGTCGCGATTCGTCTACGTGGCGATGAAGCCGGCCTGAGCCGGCCGGCAATTCCCGATCACCATCGCGGGGGGGGGAGCGATGCCGGATCCAGATGCGAAGCGCGTCCGGGCCGTCCTGCGGGAAGTCCTGGAGGCCCAGATACGCACCGGAGACCCACCGGAGGCGAAGAAGACGTTGGACCGCCTCGTCGCAACCGGCATCCCCGCGAGCGAGGCGTGGCGGCTCCTCTCCGTCGTTTTGATGTGTGAGCTGTTCGATGTCTTGAAGGATGAGCGCTCCTTCGATCTCAAGAGGTACGTCGCAATGCTCGAGGCCTTGCCGAAGGTGCCGGAGGAGCTGATCGATGACGAGGAGTAACCGCGGGATAGAATCGGAGGCGAGCTTCATCAAACGCGCAACACCCGGCCAGGTCACGGAGGCCGGAAGGAACCCGGGACGATGCGCGTGAGGCCCATGACGGAGCGGGATGCGCCGGAGGTGGCTGATCTCTCCGGGCAGCTCGGGTACCCATCCACGGTCGCGCAGATCAGGCGGCGGTTCGAGAGGCTGTCGGTCGATACCGACTCGGCGGTCTTCGTGGCCGAGGGCGAGGGCGGCCGGATCGCAGGCTGGGTGCACGTCCTCGGCCGGTGTTTCCTGGAGCTGGATCCCTACGCCGAGCTGGGCGGGCTGGTCGTTGACGCCGCGGGGCGCCGCAAGGGGGCAGGGAGGGCCCTGGTGACCGCCGCCGAAGAGTGGGCCGAGCGTCACGGATACGACACCATGCGGGTCCGCTCCAACATGAAGCGGATCGAGGCGCGGCCGTTCTACGAGGGAATGGGGTACGCCATCACCAAGGCGCAGAACGTCTACCAGAAGGCCCTTCCGTGAGCGAGGGAGCCGGCGCCGGCGCGGCCCTGTTCACCCCGGCGAAGTGATGCGCGCCATGTTCCTGGACGCGCCGGGGCGCCCGCTGCGCGCCGCGGAGATCGAGCCGCCGCGGCCGGGGGCTCGCCAGGTGCGCCTGCGCGTGCGCGCCTGCGCCGTATGCCGGACCGACCTGCACGTCGTGGACGGCGATCTCCCGCATCCGAAACTGCCGCTGATCCCGGGGCACCAGATCGTCGGCAGCGTGGACGAGGCCGGGCCGGACGTCGAGACACTGAGGACGGGCGACCGCGTCGGCGTGCCGTGGCTGGGCGGCTCGTGCGGCGCCTGCAACTTCTGCCGCTCCGGGCGCGAGAACCTGTGCGACGACGCCCGCTTCACCGGATACCAGATCGACGGCGGCTACGCCGAGTCCACTCTGGCCGACGAGAGGTTCTGCTTCCCACTTCCGGCGGGCTACCCGGATCTCCAGGCGGCGCCTCTGCTGTGCGCCGGTCTCATCGGTTACCGGTCGCTGTCGGCGGCCGGTGACGCAGGGCGGCTGGGGTTGTACGGCTTCGGCGCGGCGGCGCACATCATCGCCCAGGTCGCCAGGTACCAGGGACGCAGGGTGTTCGCGTTCACGCGCGCCGGCGACGTCGAGGGCCGGACGTTCGCGCTCGACTGCGGGGCCGACTGGGCGGGTGGATCCGACCAGGCTCCGCCCGAGACGCTCGATGCGGCCATCATTTTCGCCCCGATCGGGGCGCTGGTGCCGGTGGCTTTGCGCGCGGTGTCGAAGGGAGGCACCGTGGTCTGCGCCGGAATCCACATGAGCGACATACCGGCCTTCCCCTATTCCCTCCTGTGGGGCGAGCGCGTCGTGCGATCGGTCGCCAATCTGACGCGCCGGGACGGAGAGGAGTTCCTGAAGATCGCACCGCGTGTGCCGGTGCGGACCGAAGTCCGGGCCTTTCCTCTGGAACGCGCCAACGAGGCGCTGCAGGCGCTGCGCGCCGGCGACGTGCGCGGCTCCGCCGTCATCGAGATCGCGGACATCACCCGTCCGGCCCGGACGCGCTGAGGCGCGTCTCGACGCCATCGTTCTCTGGCTTCGCGGAGGGCTCATGCCGAAGACGATCCAGCAGACCGTGCGATTCCCCGCGCCGCCCGAAGAGCTGTTCGACTCGTACCTCGACCCCGCGCGCCACGCCGCCATGACCGGCCAGCCGGCGCAGATCTCGGCGCGGCCCGGCGGCGAGTTCCGCGCCTTCGACGGCCGGCTGTCCGGCCGGATCGTCGCGGTCATCCCGAAGCGTCTGATCGTCCAGACCTGGCGCGCGCACCACTGGACGAAGGAGGACGCCGACTCGATCCTCGTCCTGGCGTTCTCCGGCGATCGGGGGTACGGCGTCGCCGACCACGACTTCCAGGGCGTGACCGAGGGCTGGGAAAAGTACTACTGGGCGCCGTGGCGCAAGTTCCTCGGGCAGTCCTAACACCGCCCTCGTTTTCGTGCTACCCTCCCGGCCGCTCGGCGCTCCACAAAAACTCATTCGGAGGAACGGCATGACGCGATCTGCGGAGATCCGTGGCTGCACCGCGCGCGGCGCGCTTCTTTTCACCACGCTCTTCCTGGCCGCCGGCGTGTCCCCGGCGGGCGCCGGCGATCCGGCGGGCGGCGAGGCGCCCCGGCCGCGGCTCGGCTTCTTCGCCGGCAGCCGCGAGGCGGAGCGCAAGGCGGAGACGGAGATGCTCACGACACCGACGCCCGAGAAGGAGCGGGCCTGGCTGCGCGCCCTGACCGAAGAGCCGCACGTGGCCGGGACGCCGCAGGGGAAGAAGGTCGCGGAGTACGTCCGCGACAGGCTCGCGGAGTTCGGGCTCAAGGCCGAGCTGGTGCCGTATGACATCTGGCTCAATCACCCGGTGTCCGTCGGCCTGAAGCTCCTGAAACCCGAGGCGGTCTCGCTGTCGCTGCGCGAGGAAGGCTACCCGCGCGACAAGGATTCCTACAGCGAGGACGCCTTTCCGGCGTTTCACGGCTACGGGGCGTCCGGCAAGGCGGCCGGGCAGGTTGTGTACGTGAACCACGGCACGCACGAGGACTTCGAGAGGCTGGAGTCGCTGGGGCTGTCGGTCGAAGGGCGGATCGCCATCGTGCGTTACGGCAAGGTGTTTCGCGGTCTCAAGGTGAAAGAGGCCCAGCTGCGCGGGGCGCGGGGCGTCATTATTTACAGCGACCCGGCGGACGACGGCTATATGAAGGGAGACATCTACCCGGACGGCCCGATGCGACCGCCTTCGGCCATCCAGAGGGGATCGGTGCAGTTCCTGTCGTCCGGCCCGGGCGACCCGTCGACGCCCGGTTACGCCTCCACCAAGGGTGCGAAGCGCGTCGGCCGCGAGCAGATGACCGGCATCCCGAAGATCCCATCGCTGCCCCTGTCGTATGGCGAGGCGTCGAAGATCCTCAAGGCGCTGGCGGGCGAGAGGGTACCGGACGAGTGGCAGGGCGGTCTGCCGTTCGCCTATCACCTCGGACCCGGCCCGGCCGAGGTCGAGATGTCGGTCGAGATGGACTACGCCATCAGACCGCTGTACGACGTGATCGCGACCATCCCGGGCACGGCCGAGCCCGACCGGCTGGTCGTCCTCGGCAACCACCGCGATGCCTGGACCTACGGCGCCGTCGACCCGAACTCGGGGACCGCCTCGTTCCTGGAGACGGCGCGCGGCCTGGCCGCCGCCCTCCGCGGCGGCTGGAAGCCGCGGCGCACGATCCTCCTGGCGTCCTGGGACGGCGAGGAGTATGGCCTTCTGGGATCGACCGAGTGGGTGGAGGAGCGCGTCGAGGCCCTGAAGCAGAACGCCGTCGCCTACGTCAATCTCGACTCCTCCGTCACCGGGGGCGACCTGACCGTCTCCGGCATCCCGTCGCTGCGGGACCTGGTCGTGGAGGCGGCCGGTGACATCGACGACCCGCGCCGGGGCGGCACCGTCCTGGACGCCTGGAAGTCGCGCGAGCAGCGCGAGTGGGCGAAGAGCGAGCCGGCCTGCGGTCCCGACGGAGCGCGCTTCGACCTCATGCTCAACCCGCTCGGCTCGGGTTCCGACTACACCGCTTTCGCCGACCACGTCGGGGTCGCCAGCCTCGACTTCTCCTTCGAGGGTCCCTACGGCGTCTACCACTCGGTCTACGACGACTTCTTCTGGATGGAGCACTTCGGCGACCCCGAGTTCCTGTACCACACGGTCGCGTCGCGCCTGTACGGGCTTTTGGCGATGCGGCTGGGTTCGGCCGAGATGGTGCCCCTGCGCTACGGGGCCTATGGCCGGGCGCTGTCGCGCGAGCTGGAGCTTTTGCGCCGCGAGACGGTGCGCGAGCGGCGCATCTGGGAGGCGGCGAAGGCCGGGCCGCGCGCCGCCGAGCCGGGCACGCAGGCGGCGGTGGAGGCGCGCAAGAAGCCGGCGCTTCAGCCGGACTTCTCTTCCGTGACGCAGGCGATCGACCGTTTCGGCGGCGCCGCCAACGAGCTCGATGCGCTCCTCGACCGGGCGCAGGAAAACGCGTCGGCCTCCCCGGACCCTGCGGCCCTGGGACGGATCAACGACGCGCTCGTCCAGGTCGAACGCGCCTTCCTGGACAAGAACGGTCTGCCGGGTCGCGCCTGGTTCAGGCACACGATTTACGCGCCGGGCCTGACGACCGGCTACGCCTCGTGGCCGTTTCCGGCCGTCGTGCAGGCGCTGAAGGACCGGGACGCCGACGCGCTTCAGTCGGCGATGCGGGTCGTCGTCGAACGGATCGACGCCGCGACGCAGAAGATCGCCGCCGCCCGCGAGCTGGCGGCCGGCCTGGGGCGAAAATAACCGCCGGGTCTTTCCGCGCCGGTCTCGCTGGCCCGCCCGCCCCGCGGTTGCGAGAAAGAGAGTTGACCGCCGGGATCACCGGGGGTATCTTCAATTCAACAAGGGCGCAATCACGATGAACCTGGTCCGATGGTTCGTGAGCGGCTGCCTTCTCGGCATCTTCCTGATGCCGTCGCCGCGCATCCTCGACCCCGAGCGGACACACAAGCGGCACGCCACCTGCGAGCACCATCTGAGACGTCACCATCCCGACCCGGAGGAGCGGGCGAAGATCCTGCGCCGCGCCGAGCGCAGGATGCGACGGCTCGAGGAGCAGGCGCGGATCGATCAGGAGCGCGCCCAGGCCCAGCAGGCGCGCGATGACGCGGCCCCGCTGGCGGACACACTCGACGAGTCGAACCTGCAGCCGTGCCAGGCCGCAGCCGACCCGCAGGACGATGATTCCCGCATGAAGAAGGGTCGGCGGCCTGCCAAGATCAAGACCCTCTTCTGGTCGCTCCAGGAGCCGCCGAAGATTCGTCCCGGCGGCGATTTCCTGGCCATGCTTCGCCTTCACCTCGTCGACGAGCGTCCTCGTCCCTCCGACACCGACGGGATACTGGAGCACTTCGGCTCCGGTCCCTGTCATTCCATCCCTCGCCCCCGCGAAGGCACGATCCTCCGTGATCTGCCGGGTCGGGGTGTCGCGGCCTGAAGGTTCTTTCCGGCCGCCACACCGGTGATTTCCTCTCCCGATCTCGAACGGTGTTTCTTCCGGTCTGCGTCCGATGCTGCGCGTCGGACCGGCCGGATTCGAGGAGACGATGGACTATTTCGGACACAACAGGATCAAGTGGACCTACGCCACGCACCGGGTGGACCGCTCGGCGGTTAAGGGGCTCGTCCCGATGAGCGAGGATCCCGATCCGGGCCGGGTCGTTCTGGGGCGCGTGGTCGCGATTGGAAGGCACAAGGAGGTCGAAGGCACCGACGGCCGCAAGCTGATGCTGTTCCCCGGGGACGTCCTCGCCGGAACCCTGGCCTACCGTTACGCCACCGACCAGTACGAGGGGCTGCCGATCTCGTCGGGACCGGCCGCCCACCTTTTGAGCATCGGCGGGGTGTGCGGATACGTGGCGAGCAAGAACGAAAAGATGCTCGACCCGACGACACTCGAGTGGATCGGCACGCTCGCCGACGCCGCTGGCCAGCCGCTGCGCCTGCGCCGCTTCGCCCTGCGACCGCCCCGTCACGTCGCGGCGCCGCGGCCGCGCGCGGTGCTCGTGGTCGGCGCCTCGATGAACGCCGGCAAGACGACCACCGCCGCGCAGCTGATCCGCAGCCTGAGCGGCCAGGGGCGGCGCGTGGCCGCCGCCAAGCTCACCGGGACCGCCTGTCGCAAGGACCCGGGGATGATGGAAGACGCCGGGGCGCTGCGGGTCCTGGACTTCACGCACCTGGGCCATGCGTCCACCGCGAACCTGGCGATCCCCGAGCTTCTGGCCCTCGCGGCGGATCTGCGCGCTCTCCTCTGCGAGGAGCGGCCGGAGTTCGTCGTCTACGAGATCGCCGACGGGATCTTCCAGAGAGAAACGCGCCTTCTGCTCGAGGACACTGCCTTCAGGGAGACGATCGATGTCGTCCTGTACGCCGCCCCCGAGAGCCCGTCGTGCGAGAGCGGCGTGCGCTGGCTGCGCGAGCGGGGGTACACAGTGGGCGCGGTTTCCGGCATGGTGGCCAACAGCCGCCTGGGGATGGAGGAGGTGCGCGCGGCCACCGGGGTCCCGTGTCTCAACGGCCAGATGATCCTGGACGGCGCCCTGAACGCGGTGCTCCTGCCGGCATCGGTCGCCTGAGGCGAGCCGTGACCGAAGCGACCTCCGGCGCCCCACCACCGGCGGGAGAATGGGGAGCCTGGGCCGAGATCAGGCGTCTTCTGCCGTACGCCCGGCCGCACCGCGCGCTGTT
>QHXX01000085.1 GCA_003223135.1 Acidobacteriota bacterium
TGCGCGTCGTGTCGATCTGGATCTCGAAGAAGTGCGGCGGCTTGTTCTTGCCCGTGCGCGAGGTGATCTTCACGGGTTGTCCGGTCGTGAGCTGCGCGTACATCCCGGCGGCCGAGATCCCGATCCCCTGCTGGCCGCGGCTCTGGCGCAGGACGTGGAACTTTGATCCGTACAGGAGCTTCCCGAACACCTTCGCGACCTGGTTGCGCACGATACCGGGGCCGTTGTCCGTGATCGACAGGCGGAACCGGTCCTCCGCCTGCTCCTCGATGACGACCGAGATCTCCGGCAGGATGCCCGCCTCCTCGCAGGCGTCGAGCGAGTTGTCGACCGCCTCCTTGGTGGCGGTCAGAAGAGCCTTGGCCGGATTGTCGAAGCCGAGGAGATGCCGATTCTTCTGGAAGAACTCGGCGACCGAGATCTCCCGCTGGCGGCGCCCGATCGTTTCGGCCGTCTCGCGCTTACGGGACGGCGAGGCCGCGCCCGGTTTCGCGGCCGCGCCCGTCTTTGGGGCCGCCGGAGCGGGGACCGAGACGCCCGCCGCGGCGTGGTCGGCGATCTCGGAGGCGTCCGCGACCTCCACCGGCGGCTCCGCGGATCTCTTGCGCGCCGGCCTTTCCTTCGAGGCATTCTTCGGCGCTCTCTTGTCACGCTCCGCCCCGGCGCGGAACAGGTCCATCTGCACGACCTTTCCTCCCGGACGCCGCGGCTTCGGCGCCTTCTTCACCGCTTCGACCCTCGCCGCCTTCGCCTTCTTCACCAAATCCTCGCTTCCATGCGCCGAGGAGCCTGGCCGGTGCTCTCACGGGCAGGCTCCTTGCGCAGAACGGGCGAATCTCGAGCCGCGGGGATTGTAGCACCGCCCCGGCGATCTTCCCCGCGCGCGGCGCGTGGCCGGCGCTTGACGCATCACGTATGCGACCTAGATTGGACTCGCATCATCATGATGAAGAGCGGTCACGGAGAGGCCCTTGGAATTTCGGTTTCGTGATCGAAGCGTCGCCTCCGACTCATCGAGAGTCGTCGCAAGGTGTCTCCTGTTCGCCGCCCTCAGTCTCGCCACGTTCAGGGTGGCGCTCGCAGCCGGTGAGGGGTTCTACGGTCCTCTCGAGCTCCACGACCGCGAGCTGCAGCTGTTGAAGACCGCGGCGGCCCTGGAGGACCTCTTCAGACAGCGCGGCTACCGCTACGAGAACCGCGAGCTCGAATCGCTGGTCGCGCGCACCGGCGCGAAGCTCGCCCCGAAGCCGACCGATGACTACATCCGCTACCGCTTCTTCATCACGCGCGATTGTGCCGCGAACGCCTTCACTCTGCCCGACGGGCAGGTTTACATCACCACGGGCCTCCTGGCGCTCCTCGACAACGAGGCGCAGCTGGCTGCGACGCTGGCGCACGAGGTGCAGCACGCCGCGGGGCACCACGGCATCGTGTCGTACCGCTCGCAGCGCCACAAGGTGATCGGCGGCTTCATCCTCGGCCCCCTGACCCTGGGGGTCGGCGACTACTTCCTGGAGAACAGCATCATGGGCTACAGCCGCGATCTGGAAGAGGAGGCCGACCGCAGGGGCGCGCGCGCGGCGCTTCTGGCCGGTTACGACCCGCGACAGATACCGCGCCTGTTCCAGATCCTGATGGACGATCCCGAGGGAGAGCAGCCGCGCATCAAGGCGAAGTGGAGCGACCATCCTGCGCTCGAGGCGCGTATCGCCTACACGAAGGAGATGGTCCCGGGCCTTCTCGTCGGGGCCGACACCGCCAACCTCATCGTCAATGCCTCCGGGTACCGCCGGCTGGTCCGGCGCACAACACTCGACACGGTCGAGGATTTCATCGCCGCCGATTACCCGCGCTCGGCCCTGCGGGTGGCGCGCAGGCTGGTGGCGGAGGATCCCGCCGACCCGGTCTGTCGCCTGGCGCTGGCCGACGCCCGCCGCGCCCTCGGCCCGCGCGCCGACGTCGCCGGCGAGCAGAACCTCACCAACAAGGAAAAGAAGCGGAACCTGGCGGCGCGCATCGTGCTGACGCGCGATGAACGACAGGAAAGACTCCTCGACACTCCCGAAGGACAGCACAACCTCAAGATCAACCTGGAAGCGGCCCGCAAGTCGTACGACAAGGTGCTGGAGCTCGACCCGGGGATGGCCGAGGCGCATCGCGGCCTCGGATACCTGAACCGGGCCCTCGGCCGTCCGATCGACGCCGGCACGGAGTTCGTCGCCTATCTCAAGGCGCGGCCCGACGCCGCGGACAAGGCCGTCATCCAGGCCGAGCTCCGCCAGATCACGAACGAGATCAGGAAGGGGGGAACGAGGGAATGAGCCTCAATCGCGGCACGCGTTGCGCGCGCGTCCTGGCGATTCTGTTCGTCGCGGGGGCCTCCCTCATCGCCGCCGGATACGGCCTGGCCGGGATCGAGAAGCAGCGCTGGGGTTACACGACCGACGACTTCGAGTCGCGCAAGACCCGGCCGCTGCGCGTGGCCATCCTGCAGCCGCACGCCGACTTCATCAAGGAAAAGATGATCATCAACGATCAGATGGTGGCCGAAAGCATGTCGCTCGAGACCGAAGCCGCGGGTGCCATCAAGAGCGTGTTCGACGCCAAGGGGTACACGACGCGCGTCATAGCACCCGCCGACCTCGAGACGAGCGCCCCTTTACGGACAATGGTCGTGAAGGCCAACGACCGCTACGGCGAGGAGTGGGCGAAGATCCTGTACCGGCCGGGGAGGGTTCCGGAGCGGCTGTACGGCGTCGGCGACGCGGCGATACGCTTGTGCTCCTTCCTCGAGGTCGATGGCCTGGTCCTGGTGCGCATCCAGGCGGTCGGCGTGTCCAAGGGGAAGGCGACCATGCGGGCGATCTTCGGATCCAGCCGCCCGACGAGCTATGCGCGCCTCGACCTCGCGGTGATCGACGGCCGGACCGGTGCGGTCGAGGGTTTCTTCTCCGGCTTCGAGCCCACGTCCCTCCGCCAGATCACCAGGAAGCCTTCCCGCGTCATGGGCCAGGTCGTCGACAACGCCATCCGCGGCTACCCGGCCGCCGACATGGTTCGGACCTTCAAGAAGCGGAAGGCGACCGTCGTCGAGTCGGCGTCCCTCTCCGACCCGAGAGCCGATCCGAGCGACCCGGTGCAGGATTTCGAAGTTCTGCTGCAACAGCGGCAGAAGAAATAGCCGGGTTCAGGCGAACAGAAGGAGCGCCTTCTTCAGGGTGGAGGTGATGCCCCATGCCAGGGGCGCCCCCACCGCCATCCACGCCACGACGACGGCGGCCCGGCGGACGGACGGGACTTTCTCCCCAATGAACCTTCCTGCCGGCGGCGCCGCCCCGCGCAGCCGGCGCTGCTCGACCTCCATCTCCTCCGTCGTCATGTAGTGGCTCTCCTTGACGCGCCCGATGGCGAGATTGCAAAGAAACCCCGCGACCAGGATGCCCGCCATGACGTACATCGTCAGGTCGTAGGCGCCGGCCTTCTCGACACCACGATCGATCTGGAACTGGCGGATGTAGTTGACCAGCACCGGGCCGAGGACACCGGCGACCGACCAGGCGGTCAGCAGGCGGCCGTGGATAGCACCGACGAACTGCGTGCCGAACATGTCGGCGAGGTAGGCGGGAATTGTGGCGAAGCCGCCGCCGTACATCGTCAGGATGACAGAGACGCAGGCGACGAACAGCGGCACGCTGCCAATCGTCCCGGTGAACGGGACGCAGGCGTAAAGCACGGCGCCGAGCGAGAAGAAGATGACGTAGGTCCGCTTGCGACCGAGGACGTCGGACAGCGACGCCCAGAAGATCCGGCCGGCGATGTTGAACAGGCTCAGAAGGCCGACGAAGCCCGCCGCCGCGGACGGCGACACTGCCCCTTTGAAGATCTCCTGGATCATCGGTGAGGCCTGCCCGAGAACCCCGATGCCGGCCGTCACGTTCAGGCAAAGCACCGCCCAGAGCAGGGGAAACTGCACGGTCCTGACCGCCCGGCTCACGTGCACGTGGCCGCGTGCTACGAGCGCATGCGGATCCTCGGGCGGCGTCCAGCCGGGCGGCGTCCACCCCGGCGGCGGGAGACGGAAGGCGAACGCGCCCAGAAGCATGGCGATGAAATAGAGCAGACCCATCACCACGAAGGTCTGCCAGACGCCGACCGACGAGGAGGAGGCGAAGCGGCTCATGAGCGAATCCGACAGGGGCGCCGCGATCATGGCGCCCCCTCCGAATCCCATGATCGCCATGCCGGTCGCCATGCCGCGCCGGTCCGGGAACCACTTGATGAGCGTCGAGACGGGCGATACATACCCGAGGCCGAGCCCGCAGCCACCGATGACGCCATACCCTATATAAATGATGCCGATCCGGTGCCAGAAGACACCGAGCGCGGCGAGGAGAAAGCCGCCACCCCAAAAGCAGGCCGCGACGACGCCCACCTTGCGCGGCCCCGCGCGTTCCAGCCAGGTGCCGGCGAACGCGGCCGACAGTCCGAGGAAGACGATCGCCAGCGTGTAGATCCAGCCGAGCGTGGTCAGCTTCCAGTCGGCGGGCGCAGGCGTCGTGATGCCGATCGCCCGGCCGAGCGGCAGGTTGAAGACGCTGATGGCGTACGCCTGACCGATGCACAGATGGATCGCCAGCGCGGCCGGCGGCACCAGCCAGCGGTTGAAGCCGGGCCTCGCGACAATCCGCTCTCTCGACAGGAACCCCGCCATTGCCCTCCTCCGCGCCGCGGCCGGCCATTCTAGATCGGCCCTCCCGCCGCTCGAGTAGAATGCCCGGCACGATTAACCCAACACGAGGAGGAGACCATGGCCGAACCACGCGAGATCTACATGTCACGGAAGAACGGCTGGCTGCCGCGCGCCGTCGCCACGCTGGTCGTCGGCGGGCTCGTCGTGGTGGCGCTCCTGACGTCCGTCGCCTACGTGCCGGCGGGTCACGTGGGGGTCGTGACGCTCTTCGGCCGGGTGACGGGCCAGGTGCTTCCGGAAGGGACGCACCTCATTTTTCCATTCAAGACCGTGAACCGGATGGCGATCCGGACGGTGGAGCTGAAGGAGGCCGCCAGCGTGCCGTCGGAGGAGGGGCTCATCATCACCCTCGACACATCGCTCCTGTTCCGCCTCGACCCGCAGAAGGCGGCCGAGATCTACCGGACGGTCGGCCCAGGGTACGTCGACGTGGTCGTCGAGCCGACGCTGCGCTCGGCGATCCGCACGGCGACGGCGGCCCACAACGCCAATGCGCTGTACACCGGGGCGCGCGAGGAGGTCGCCAAGCAGGTGCAGAAGGAGCTGGAGGACAAGCTCGGGCCGCGCGGCATCGTCATCGAGAGCGTGCTCCTGCGCGACATCCAGCTCCCGGCGATGCTCAAGCAGTCGATCGAGTCGAAGCAGCAGGCCGAGCAGGACGCTCTGCGGATGACATTTATCCTTCAAAAGGAGAAGCAGGAGGCCGAGCGCAAGCGGATCGAGGCCCAGGGGATCGCCGACTTTCAGCGCATCGTGGCGCAGGGGATCAGCGCGCAGCTCCTGGAATGGAAGGGGATCGAGGCGACCGAGAAGCTGGCCACGAGCCCGAACTCCAAGGTGATCATGATCGGCAGCCCGCGCACCGGTCTGCCGCTGATCTTCGAGCCCAAGTAGCCGGACGGGTGGGGCGCGGAAGCGCGGCTCGCGCGCCGCCGTGCTAACGCGGGAAGGCGAACTTGATCTCGGGCGCCACGCGCTCGGCGTCCGGTACCTTGTACATCTCGCGCGGGACGCAGTTCAGCATGTGGGCGAAGAAGACGTACGGGATCTGCTCGATGCGGGTGTTCAGGATGGTCACCGAGTCGTTGTAGAACTCGCGCCGGTCGGCGATCTCGTTCTCGAGCGCGGTGATCCGCTGCTGCAGCTGCAGGAAGTTCTGGTTCGCCTTCAGCTCGGGATAGTTCTCGACGACCGCGAACAGGCTCTTGAGCGCTCCGGCCATGTCGGCGCTGGCTTCGGCTTTGGCGGCGGGGCCCTGCGCGGAAAGGTAGCGGGTGCGCGCCGCGATGACCTTCTCGAGCGTCTCCCGTTCGTACTGCATGTACCCTTCGCACACCTTCACCAGCCTGGGGATCTCGTCGTAGCGCTGCTTTTCCAGCACCTCGATGTTCGACCACGACTTGTCGACGTTGACGCGCACGGCGATGAGCTGGTTGTAGATGCCGACCAGGTAGCCGATGACGACGAGGGCCAAAAGGACCAGGACGATCAGGACCACGATGCCCATCTCTGCCTCCCCGGCGCGGAGGATCGGGCGGGTGCCCGGGCCGCCGGTCACGGGATCGAAATATAGGCAGGGCGGGCCCCGGCGCAACCCGCGGACGCCGCTCCGGCGGCCGTTGCGATTCCCCGGTTGCTGCAGGACCCTCCACGCGGCATAGTAATCCCATGCAACACCGGCTCATCCTGGCCTGCGCCCTCGCAGCGGTCGCCCTGGTCCCGGCCTGCTCGCGGGGGGGCGGCGGAGGTACGCCGCCGAGCTCTTGAGGGCCGGCAGGACGAATGAGGCGATCAAGGCGTTGCAGGACCTCGATCACGCGTCGACGGGCGGCGGCACGAACGCGCTCACACCGGAGAACCGGAGGTTCCTGCGGCATCAAATGGCGATTTCGTACCTGCGTCTCGGCGAGCAGGAGAACTGCCAGCAGCACCACAACACCGAGTCGTGCCTGATGCCGATCCGTGGGGGCGGAATCCACGCGCGCCCGCAGGGTTCGCGGGAGGCGATGCGCGTCCTGACGGAACAGATGAAGGAGGACCCCGGCGACCTGTCGGCCCACTGGTGGTTGAACATCGCCGCCATGACCCTGGGCGAGTATCCCGACGGCGTGCGGAAGGACTGGCTCATCCCTGAGAAGGCGTTCGAGTCGGACTACGACATCAACCGCTTTCACGATCGGGCGCCGGATCTCGGGCTGGACGTGGACGATCTCGCGGGGGGATCGATCGCGGAGGACTTCGACGGCGACGGGTACCTCGACATCATGGCGTCGTCGACCGCCGTGCACGGACAGCTGCGCTACTTCCACAACAATGCCGACGGCACCTTCACGGACCGGACCGTCGAGGCCGGTCTCGCGGGCGAAGTCGAGTCGCTGAACATCGTGCAGACCGACTACGACAACGACGGCCGCCCCGACGTTCTGATGCTGCGCGGCGGCTGGCTGGCGAAGGCGGGGCACCTTCCGAACTCGCTCCTGCACAACAACGGCGACGGGACGTTCGACGACGTCACCGAGGAGGCCGGTCTCCTGTCGTTCCACCCGACCCAGACCGCCGCCTGGTTCGACTACGACAACGACGGCTGGCTCGACCTGGTCATCGGCAACGAGTCGACGGATGGCGATCCCAACCCGAGCGAGCTGTACCACAACAATCGGAACGGCACGTTCACCGAGTGCGCCGCCTCGTCCGGCCTGACCATCGATCGCTTCGTGAAGGGCGTGACGGCCGGCGACTACAACAACGACGGCCGTCCGGACCTTTATGTCTCCTGCCGCAAGGAGCCGAACCTCCTGTACCGCAACGACGGTCCGAAGCCGGGCGGCTCGGGCGCCACCGAGTGGGTGTTCACCGAAGTCGGGGCTTCGGCCGGAGTCACCGAGCCGATCCACAGCTTCCCGACCTGGTTCTTCGACTACGACAACGACGGCTGGCTGGACCTCTTCGTGGCCGGGTACAACATCGACAACGTCAAGGACTTCACGGCCGATTACATGGGGCTGCCGCACCAGGCGGAGCGGGCGCGCCTGTACCACAACGAGCGCGACGGCACCTTCAAGGACGTCACGCGCGAGGCGCACCTCTACAAGCTTCTGCACGCCATGGGGTCGAATTACGGCGATCTCGACAACGACGGCTGGCTCGACTTCTACGTCGGCACCGGCGATCCGAACCTCGGAACGCTCGTCCCCAATCGGATGTTCCGCAACGCGTCCGGCCGCATCTTCCAGGAGGTGACGACCTCTGGAGGCTTCGGTCACCTTCAGAAGGGGCACGGCGTGTCGTTCGCCGACTTCGACAACGACGGCGACCAGGACATCCACGAGGTGATGGGCGGCGTGTTCGAGGCGGACAATTTCCGCAACGTCCTGTACGAGAACCCGGGGCACGGCAACCATTTCGTCAAGCTGAAGCTCGTCGGCGTCAGGACGAACCGCGCCGCCATCGGCGCGCGCATCCGGGTCGTGGTCGACACCCCCGGCGGCCCGCGCGAGATCCACAGGTCCGTCACGACCGGCGGCTCCTTCGGCGCCAACCCGCTGCGGCAGGAGGTCGGGCTCGGCGCCGCGCGTTCCATCGTCGAGATCCGGGTCACCTGGCCGACCTCGGGGACCGTCCAGACGTTCAAGGACGTGGGGATGGACAGTGCCTACACGATCAGGGAGGGCGATCAGACGCTGGCGGAGATTCCGCTCAAGACCTTCACGTTCGCGTCCCGGCCGACGGTGGCGTCGGGGGCGAAATAGCCGTTCACCAGGGAAAGACCCAGCCGCCCCCCATGACGCCGGAGCGGGCCAGGAGCGAGACCAGGAAGACGACCACGGCCGCCGTGCCGCCCAGAAGCGCGCCGGCCGCCGTGAGGCCCAGCCGGATCAGGAGCGATCTCTCGCCGCGCTCGGCGATGACGAAGGTTTTCTCGTCGGTCCCCTTGCCGATCGCGATCGACTCCTCGGGCGGCTCCTGCGGTGCCTTGGCTTCCTCGCGCACCAGCTCGTCCTGGACGGCGCGCACGGCGTTGCCCCACTCCTCGGTTCCAATCTGCCCGTCGTGGTCGGCATCGAACGTTTTCATCTTCTCCGCGTCGTGCTTGAGCGCGCGCAGCCGGTCGCCCAGCGCGACCCTGCGCTCGAGGACCGCGTCCCGCAGACGCCTGACCGTGCCGGCGACGAACAGCTTCTGCCCCGGGACGATCCACCACTCGCTCACGCGCTTGCGCCGGCCGAGCCACCCCTCCCCGCGCTCGACTCTCCGGAAACTGCGCTCCAAGACCGTCTCGGCCGCGGAGGGGTCGACCAGGAGGGCGCCGGTCTCGTCCTGCAGGTAGAACGGATCGGACGATTGGCCCTGGTCGATCGTCGTCCACTCCCGGCCGCGTCTCCCCTGCCTTTCCTCTTCGACCAGGAACCGGTAGTAGACGCACGGAATGTCCGAGAACGGCGCGGCCAGGGGGGTCCTGTTCTTCGCCCGGCCCGCAAGCTCGGCGAAACCCATCGCGACCGAGCGGATGCGCGACGTCGGGACGTTTTCGAGGAGTCTCTTGCGCCGCAGCACGATGAACCCGAAGACGATGAGCCCCCCGCCCGCCAGGAAGGCGATGAGGTCGTAGATCAGGTGCTGGCGAGCCCGGGTCAGGCCGCTCGGGACCACGACACTGGCGGCCGCCAGAGCGACGGCGATGGCGATCGCCAGCCGGCGCACCTTCTGCGAGTCGAAATCCATGAGCCCCCGGCGTGAGATGGGCCTGCGCCGGTTTCAATATAGGTCCCGGGCCATGGCCGGCAAGCCGCCCTTGACCGCAGCCGGGGCACGCGCTAACGTGACCCGTTCCCGGCGCCTCTCCTGCCGAGATGCCGCGTCCCCCGGAGGAAATTTGAGCCGCCCACGCGCGAACCGCCCCCCGAGCGATCCTCGGGTCTTCATCATTTCGATCATCTCGATGGCCCTCGCGGGCACCGTCGCGCATCCGCCGGCGGCGGCCACGGGCGCACGCCTCGAGCGCGCGATCGTCCCGACGTTCGAATCCATCCGACTGGTGATCGACCCGTCGAGTCCTTCCTACAAAGGCTCGGTGCACGTCGATCTGGCCGGGCGCGACCGGACGGGCGCGTTCGCATTCCACGCCCGTGACATCGCGATCGAGAGGATGACGCTGAAGGGGAAGGACGGCGAGATCCCCGTCGAGCACGCGACGAAAGACGACGAGGTCAGAGTGACGACGCAGCACCTCCTCGAGCCGGGCGCCTATACGCTGGACGTCGACTTCTCGGCCGACTTCAACACGCAGGCGGCCGGGCTCTACCGCCTGAAGGTGGACGATGATTGGTACACCTTCACCCAGTTCGAGGCCACCGACGCCAGGGGCGCCTTCCCCTGCTGGGACGAGCCGGAATTCAAGATCCCGTTCCGGGTGACCCTGGTGGTGCCCGAGGCGCACCTGGCGATCGGCAACACGCCGATCGAGAGCGAGAAGGTCTCGGGCGGGCAGAAGGAGGTCGTGTTCGAGACAACACCGCCGCTGCCGGTCTACCTCGTGGCGATCGCCACGGGGCCGCTCGAGACCATTCCGATCGAGGGGATGTCGGTGCCGGGGCGCGTCGTCACCGTCAAGGGGGCGTCCGGCCTGGCGCGCGAGGCGGCCCGTGTCACGCCTCCTCTCGTCGCCTCTCTGGAGAAATATTTCGGCATCCCTTACCCCTACCATAAGCTCGACCTCATCGCGGTTCCGGAGTTCTGGCCGGGCGCCATGGAGAACGCCGGCGCCATCGCCTTCGCCGACCGCATCCTGCTCATCGATCCGCGCGCGGCCAGCATCGAGCAGAAGCGAACGCTTGTCGCGGTGAACGCCCACGAGCTGGCGCACATGTGGTTCGGCGACCTCGTCACCATGAAGTGGTGGGACGACCTGTGGCTGAACGAGTCGTTCGCCTCATGGATGGGGGACAAGATCGCCGACCAGGTCTTCCCCGGCTATGGGCTGGGGATCGCCCAGGTCGACGGGATGCAGACGGCCATGACCACCGACGCGCGGCTCTCGACGCGCGCCATGCGCCAGCCGATCGTGGACATCGAAAACCTCGATCAGCTCGCCGACGAGCTGACCTACGACAAGGGCCAGGCCGTGCTGACGATGTTCGAGAGCTGGCTCGGACCCGAGACCTTCCGCAAGGGGGTCGTCGATTACCTGAAGGCGCACCGCTGGGGCAGCGCGACCGCCTCGGACCTGTGGGCCTCGCTCTCGAAGGCGGCCGGCAAGGACGTCGGCGGACCGATGGCGACCTTCCTCGACCAGGCCGGTGTGCCTCAGGTAAAGGCCGAGATGCTTCCGGGCGGCAGGCTGCGGTTGAGCCAGAAGCGCTTCCTCAATGACGGTGTCGTGGCGCCAAAGCCAGCGAGATGGCAGATCCCGGTCATCCTTAAGTACTCGGACGGCAAGGTCGCGCGCACCAGGACCCTTCTCTTGAAGGATGCGTCGCTCACCGTGACGCTCGAGGGGGCCGGGCATGTCACCTTCATCCACCCGAACGCCGGCGAAACCGGGTACTACCGCTCGCAGGTGTCGCCGGACATGCTGACCGCGCTCGCCGACGCCGCCCCGAAGTCGTTGGACGCCCGCGAGCGGATCGGCACCATCGGGAACCTCGCGTCCCTGCTCAATGCCGGGGCGCTTCGGGGCGACGATGACCTGCGCCTGCTCGGCCGCTTCGCCGAAGATGCCCGGCCCGAGATCATCGACGCTCTCATCGACCATCTCGAGAAAATCAAGAAGGCCTTCGTCGTCGGCGATCTCCAGGGACCGTTCGCCGCCTACGTTCAGAAAACACTCTCGCCCGCCCTGCGCCGCTTCGGCAAGGCGCGCGTCGAGGGGGAAGAGGAAGCCGTTTCGGTCCTCCGCCCGGATCTTCTCGAGTGGCTGGCCCTCGAGGGCCAGGATGAGGCGATCCTGGACTACGCCGACACTCTGGCCCGGTCCTATGTCGACGACCCGGCCTCGATCGACCCGACGCTCGCCGGCGTGGCGCTCCGTGTGTCGGCCTCCCGCGGCGACATGGCCCTGTTCAAGGAGTACCGCAGGCGCTTCGAGAAGGCGAAAGTGCCGGCCGAGCGGAGCCGGTACCTCGCCGCCCTTGGTTCGTTCCGCGATAAGGAGGTCGTCGAGGCAGGCCTCGCCTACTCTCTGGACGGCCCGCTGCGCGCCCAGGAGGTGCTTTCGATCCCGGGGCGCGTCGCCCAGGTGCCGGAGTTCCGACCCGTCGTCTGGAACTGGGTGACGGAGAATTTCAAGACCATCGTCCAGCGCGTCCCGGCCAACTACGGCGTCAACCTGGTCCGCTACGCGGGCGGCTGCTCCGTCGATCTTCTCGAGCCCGCACGCGCCTTCTTCTCCGCCCCCGGCCACGACCTGCCCGGCATCGATGCCGAAATCACCAAGGTCGCCGACGAGGCGAGCGACTGCGCCCGCCTGCGTCAGCGCGAGCAGCCATCGGTTGCGGCGTTCCTGCGCGGCCAGCCGGCCATCGCCTCCGCCGACCGCCGGACGACCGCCGGCAGCGACCGGTGATAATTTAGTCGCATCGAAGAGTGTGTGACAGTATGTCGCCGCGCGACACGACGACTGGCTCAGTTCTTGAGCAGATGGTCCTACCGGCCCTTCGGCGCGGCGGCTATCGGTGCCAGACGCAGGTTTGCATCGGTAAGCGCCTCGGAGGCGGACGCCACGTCGTGGATGCCGTCGCCGAACGGGACGGCCTCAAGTGGCTGATTTCGATGAAATGGCAGCAAGTGTCCGGCACCGCTGAACAGAAGGTTCCTTTTGAGGTCATCTGCCTCGCCGACGCAGTGCTCTCCGGACTTTACGAGAGGGCGTACCTCGTGCTTGGGGGTCCGGGTTGGAGCCTTCGTGAGTTCTATGTCGGAGACGGGCTCAGGAAATACCTCGCCAGCACGGACAAGATCAGCGTCGTGAGCCTGGAGGACTTCGTCGCGACAGCCAATCAGGGAAAACTGTCATCATGAAACCGTCCGCGACTTCCTCGAAGCGCAATCCATCCAACCATCTCATCCAACTCCCTCCCGGGCCCCGGACCGGGCCTCCGGCGGAAATTCGCGCGCTGCGGCCTCCGCTGAAATGGGCGGGAGGCAAACGCTGGCAGGTGCGGCACCTGCTGCCGCTCTGGCAGGCCCACACGCGGCGACGCCTTGTGGAGCCGTTCTGCGGGGGCCTCGCGGTCACACTGGGGCTGGCTCCCGATCGCGCGCTACTCAATGACATCAATCCGAACGTGATCGACTTTTACCGCTGGCTGAAGAGGGGACTCAAGATCGCCTTGACGATGAAAAACGACGAGAATCTTTTCTATTCCCACAGGAGTCGCTTCAACGAGCTGCTGGCAGCCGGCAGAGGTAAAGGTCGTGAGGCGGCGGCGCTCTTTTACTATCTCAACCGCACAGGGTACAACGGCCTGTGTCGTTTCAATCGGCGGGGAGGGTTCAACGTCCCCTTCGGCCGCTACAAGCGAATCACCTACACGCGCGACTTCTCTCCGTACAGTGAAGTCTTCGCAGACTGGGACTTCACGAGCCAGGACTTCGAGAGAGTACCTCTCGGAAAAGCTGATTTCGTTTACGCCGACCCGCCCTACGACGTGCAGTTCACCCAGTACGCCAAGGAGGGTTTCGGCTGGAGCGACCAGGTCCGGCTCGTCGATTGGCTCTCCGCGCACAAGGGGCCGATCGTTCTGTCAAACCAGGCCACGGAGCGGATCGTGCGGCTGTACGAGACCGCCGGGTTCAAGCTTCTGTTCCTCCAGGCCCCCCGCATGATCTCCTGCACCGGTGATCGGACCCCGGCGCGCGAGGTCCTGGCGCTGCGCAACGTCTGAGTTTCCACGCTCGCGGGTGAAACTACCGCGCCGGGTGCACCGAGGCGAGAAGCGCGTCGAAGCGCTCGCGGTTCGCCTCCATCGTTTTTGCGGGACCGGTGCACTTGAAGAACCAGTTGGCGTCACCGCCCGGCACGATCGCACCCAGGAGCATGTAATCCGGCTTCGGCTGCGGCTCGGAACTGCTCCCCATGGCCATGGGTGAGGGCGTGTAGGTTCCCCGGACCTCGGCGCGGCTGACGGTGAGGCCGCCCGCCTTCATCTCCGAGAATTTCGGCCCGTTCGATCCCCAGCCGGTGAACTGGCTGGCCCAGCGGCCGAGATTCGACTTGACGTCGCCCCCCTGTCCCGCGCCGAAGTAGTACACGACACACTCGCCGCCCTCCCTGTCTCCCGGCGCCGCCGCCAGGCGGTACTGCGCCTTGCGCATCGCCGACGTCGCCGGCTCCTCCTGCCACTCCTTGGGGACGGTCCAGGTCAGCTCTCCGGAATCTCCCCCGGTCGCTTCCCCGGGCATGGCCGCCTGGCCGGATGCCGCGTCATCGCCGGACATCGCGGGCGCGTGGACGGGGATCGGGGAGAGCGATGCCGTCCTTCCCTCCTGCGGAGCGGGTGTCCCTTCCCGGGAGGCGGACGAAGTGGCTCCCTTTCGTTCCTCCTCCGAGTGTGAGGCGCAGGCCACCGACGCCAGGAGCGCCGCCGCCAGGGTCATCGAAAAAACCACCGGTTGGAACGTGCCGCGCGTCCTCATCTTCGCTCCCCCCAGGGAATCTGCGGAGATTATGCCAGAGTCGGACGCCGCCGCGCCCCTGCCCGCCCGTCGCCCGCGCCCCGCCCCGTCTCGCGCGGCACCTGTGCTATGATTCGGGCCCCGCGCGGAACCCCGATGCACGATGCGGACGGGGCGTAAAGCGCCCGCCGGACGGGACTTTCAAGCCCGCCACGCCGCCGGTCGGCCGGCCGCCGGAGGCCTCGATCAACATGGGAAAGCTCATGACCATGAAGGACGCCATCGCGCGCTTCGTGCGCGACGGCGACCTCGTCGTCATGGAAGGGTTCACGCATCTCATCCCGTTCGCCGCGGGGCACGAGATCATCCGCCAGCGCAGGCGCGACCTGACGCTCGCCCGGCTGACCCCCGATCTCATCTACGACCAGCTGATCTTCGCGGGGTGCGTCCGCAAGATGATCTTCTCGTGGGCCGGCAACCCGGGCGTCGGCCCGCTGCACGCCTTCCGGCGCGCCGTCGAGCAGGGGAAGCCAGGTCCCCTGGAGATCGAGGAGTACACGCACTTCGGGATGGTGCTGCGCTTCATGGCGGGGGCGTCGAACCTGCCGTTCCTGCCGACCCGCAACTATCCCGGCACCGATCTCACCGAGGTCAATCCCCGCTTCAAGAAGGTGCGCTCGCCGTACAGCGACGAGGATCTGTGGTGCGTGCCGGCGCTCAACCCGGACGTGACGATCGTGCACGCGCAGCGCGCCGACGCCGACGGCAACACGCAGGTGTGGGGCCTGTACGGTGTGCAGAAGGAGGCGGCCTTCGCGAGCCAGCGGGTCATCGTGACGGTCGAGGAGCTCGTCGAGCCTGCGGTCATCCGCTCCGACCCGAACCGGACGCTCATCCCGGGGACGATCGTCAGCGCCGTGGTGCGCGAGCCGTTCGGCGCCCACCCGTCGTTCGTGCAGGGCGCGTACGATCGCGACAACGATTTCTACATGAGGTGGGACACGATCTCGCGCGACGAGGCGACATTCCAGACCTACCTCGACGAGTGGGTGTACGGCCTTCCCGACCGGGCCGCCTACAGGGAGAAGATGGCGGCGCGGTTCTCCGAGCTGCAGGCCGACCGGCAGCTGTGCGCGCCGGTCAACTACGGTTTCTGAGGAGACAAGGGGCGATGGCGGACTACACGACCTCCGAGCTGATGGTGTCGCGCGCGGCCAAGGAGCTGAAGAACGGCGACGTCGTCTTCGTCGGCATCGGCGTCCCGTCGCTCGCCGTCAATCTCGCCTACCGCATGCACGCCCCCGGGATCTGCATGATCTACGAGTCGGGCGCCGTCGGTTGCGTGCCGAAGCGGCTGCCGATCTCGATCGGCGACCCGTGTCTCGTGACCGGCTCTCTGGCCGTCGTGCCGATGCTCGACGTCTTCAACCTCTACCTGCAGCGCGGGCTCATCGACGTCGGCTTCCTCGGCGGGGCGCAGGTCGACCGGTACGGGAACATCAACTCGACCGTCATCGGGGACTACCGGAGACCGAAGGTGCGTCTGCCCGGGAGCGGCGGGGCCTGCGAGATCGCGACCCTTGCGAAGAGGGTCGTGATCACGATCGCCAACTCGAAGCGCACCCTGCCGGATCGGGTCGACTTCATCACCAGCCCCGGCTATCTGCGCGGCGGGCGCGAGCGCGAGTCGCTCGGGCTTTCGGGCGGGCCCGAGCTGGTGATCACCGACATGGGCGTGTACCGTTTCGACCCCAAAACGCGGGAGATGGTCCTGATCTCGATCCATCCCGGCGTCACGCTGCAGACGGTCAAGGAGAACATCGGCTGGGACGTGCGGGTCGTGAAGGACCTGACGGAGACCCCGCCTCCGACCGCGGAGGAGATCCGGATCATCCGGCGTGAGCTCGATCCGCAGGGCATCTTCCTCAAATC